>JABILA010000062.1 GCA_018654745.1 Alphaproteobacteria bacterium | reverse complement strand
GCCTCAATGCCTTCAGAAAAGCCATGGTCAAAATGTCTGAATTGGAAATCCGCGACTATATGATGGCTTTATTCAAACCAAACATTCCTCGGAAACCGTTGATAGAGTTGGTGTTATGAAAAGAGTCGGGTACTGTGGGCGTTGATACCGTCTTTCAATTTCCTGATCCTTTTTTTCTTGCGCATTGTTGTTTGCGATAGTTCGTCGGCCACGCAACCCCCAAGTTCGCGTGACCCCAAACCCCTCGTTCAAAATGGCTCAATCTCTTTTGGCACAAAAACACTGGTGCGCCGTTTTCTGGAAGCTTCCCTGAACTGTTCCCGGAGCACCCGATCCGCCTCGACAGCGGCTGCCAAGGTACGAAATGGGCCAGCACTTTCGCAGCAACCCATCATGCATTCGGGATGCAGGTACCATCCCGCATCGGTCGCCGGGCCACCCAGCATCTCAGGCCGGTCCTCGACCTCCAGATACTCAATGAACGGCGGGAACTCATCGACAAAGATTGCTTCAACCATAACTGTCTCCTCAACTTCACTTCAGTTCGCGCACGGCATCACCACGGGACTGGAGCCAGTCACATAGGCCGCGCACAACATCGGGATCGGACGCACTTGTGGCGTTGATTGCCGATGTTCTGTATGGGGAGGTAGTTTAGTTGGGTCTGGTCGTCATAGAGAAATCCCTTTTCCTGACATGGCACATCATATGAAGCCACCGTGATGGATAACCGGTTGGCAAACGGCTCTTGCCGTTTTCTGGATGCGTAAATCACCATAACACAACAGTGGGTGTCCCGTCAAAAATTGTCCGGTATGCTGACCTGAAAGAAGGAGCCGCCACATGAGTTATCTCACCACAATCTTCATCACAGTCTTCATTGCGGAACTGGGCGACAAGACCCAGATCGCCACGCTGCTTTTCGCCACCGACCGGCAGGTTCATCCAATGATGGTGTTCATGGCGGCGGCGTTGGCGCTTGTGGCGTCAACAGCTATCGCGGTGGCATTGGGGACTGTGGCAGAGCGGTATTTGACGATGGTGCCGCTGAAGTTGTTAGCAGGGATTGGCTTTGTGCTGATAGGGCTGTGGACAATCTGGGGGCATCTCAGCGGTTCCTGAGAGTGACAGGACCAGCAACGTGACAGACGCCTTGCCTACTGATTTCCGGTCAGGCTGGATTACTTCGGACAGGGAAATTCTGAATTTAGTGCGAGAAGCACCGCCACCCAGCCGTCAACTTTTCTTTCTTGCGGGTTCTCAACACCCCATTTGTTGTACGCCTCTATCATCTTCTTGCGGGGATCGACCTCAGGGACCACAAAGCAAAAATCGTCGTTGGGGTTACTTTGATAAATGTCAGCGATTGCAACCAAAAATCCGGCACAAAGTCCGTGTTTGTATTTATTTTTCGGTACCTTAAACGGACCACAGATTTGGTGCAGTGTAATTCCGTCCATCAGGTTTTCCGCAGCCTTCGCTTGAGCATTCAGGCTCAAACCAGACACCAGCGCCAACGTCATCAGTAAAACTCGCATATTCATCCCCTCAGATGTATTGGCCCACCCTACAGATAACATCACAGATCAGTGGAACTCTGTTGATTTCAAAGGCCCAGCTTCGTTGTCCGATGGCCTCCTTTGTCGGGTAGGTGCTGGCTATTCCACAGGCAGATAAAGGTCAGGATCAAGCAACGCGTTCACTGCCACCATTTTGGTGGACAGCGGGTCCGCCGTATCAGCCAGACTGGCGTGGGCGTGTCGCCCAGCAGCTTCACTGATCGCCATCACCCGCCAGACAGTCCGTGAAGGCCGCCCAAAGGCACCCACTGACTGTGAACGATACAATGTGCCGATATCAACCATAATGCTGTTATAGCATGTCTGAGGGGTGTTGTGGTGGCTTTGCACAGGCCGCTTCTGCGGAAATTAAAGAGAGGTGTTTGGCTCGACTGCGGATGCTGATATTGTCGAAGAAGTGCCGCAAACAGGTTCCTGAAATACTGTGATTATCTACAATGATTGACGACATGAACAAGACGATGGCTCTTATTGAGGAGTTAGAGGCATCGTTGCCTTTGGCCGCAGTAGCAAGAAAAGAGTTAAGGGCAAAAATGCACAAAGACGTTGGCAGGGATTTTCCGCGTGAATGCAGCGTTATAGAAGTCCGGTATCTGGGTGATGAAGCAGGGATTTTGTGTCATCTCGATTTTGGTTCGAGTGATACACAAAATTCGTTCCATGTTTCCATCACACATATCAAATTCAACCCGACCGATCCTCTCACACGGAAAATAGATGCTTACAGCAAGCATCGCATCAAACGACTAAGAAAACTGAATAATTTCTGACTAATCGAACGGAAAGATAACGCCGTGGATCAACAGAACGCCGACAGATGCACCCGGCACTCTATTTCACAGTTATGCAGCTACAATCGGCTTGAGCACCAACTTTGTGGGAAACACTACCGACCAAAAGCCCCTTGAAATCGCTCAGACCACGACTGCCCAATACGATCATATCGACTTTGTGGCTTGCGGCCAGATTGAGGATCACATCTGCTGGATCACCTTCAGCAACAAGCGGAGTAACTTTTTTAACACCTGCTTTGGCGGCAATCTTTTCGGCACGGGTCATAATCTGGCCGCTGATTGCATCAATTAGCTCACGGGGTGGGGGCGCGAAGGCAAACCCCAATCCAGCACCTGCGCCAATCCCAGCGGAAGCTACTTTCAACTGAAAATCGGCTTCGTATGTATCGAGTAGATCACGAAGGGATTTTGAAAGTCTGCTACGGGTTGCAACAGCTTTGAGCGTTTCTGAACTGGCGTTGAACAGCGGTACGTGCAGAAGAATTAGTCGAGCACGATATTTCGCAGCAAGGTCACTTGCCAGTTTCAGTGCCTTGTTTGCATGGTCAGAGCCATCGGTAGCAGCAAATATAGTGCGTATCATTTTCTATCTCATCGTTTGAGGGAGCGAAATGGAAATTCATCCGCTTTTCGGTTCAAAATTTGGGCAACTTCGTGTTCTCAATTCAACCGGCAACGAAATAAAGTCAGTCAAAGAATGTCTATCCTGTAGCAAGCCCTACTGCCCGGCACCGTCGCTGATAGCGATTACCTTCCAGATAGTCCGTGAAGGCTGCCCAAAAGCACACTCCGACTGCAAACGATAAAATATGCCGGTATCAATCATGATGCTGTCATAGAATGTGTGTTCGTTGATGTGGCGACTGTGATTACCGACATTCAGTGAACAGTTGGTTCTTCTTCGTCGTGATCATCGTGATCGGCATCGGCACAGCATAGTGCTTGAGCCGCGAGTGCCGCACGGGTGCGCATCTCTTCACAGCCTTTTTTCACAGCGTCTTCAACTGCAAGCATCAGTCGTTCAGCCATTACATTTTTCATATCTCCCTCCATAACTTCGCGTCGGTCACTGATTAACGGCGCGTTATGAGGTGAATGTAGGGCTGGGCCGGTGAAGAGTGAATGTGACATGGGGTCACAGCTAAAGCCTCAGTTGCCGTAGCTACCCAAAGCACGTGAAACCTTTTATTGGAAAATTGAGATCACTTCTGTAATCATGATGTTGATCAAAACATCAACGAACTATTACTCCCGTTGTCGTCAATCATATCATTCAAGAAGGGTTAGTCATGTCTACTGAACTGCTTTACCTTTTTCTCACATCTGTTTTGCTGATAGTCCTTTGGACCCCATATATTTTTGGCCAAGTCATGGTCAACGGCTTGCTGACCCAAAAAGAATACGCAGAGTTGCGCTCGGCTTCTAACACCTCGGACAATTTCTTTCTTCGCAGGGCCGACCGTGCCCACGTTAATCTTGTTGAGCAATTCGGTGGCTTTGCTGGACTAGTCATTGTTGCCCATTTGACCGGTGTTTCTACTGAAATCACCGCGGGAGCTTCGGCGTTTTTCTTCTGGGCGCGGATTGCCCATGCTGTAGTTATGCTGACAGGCTTCAAGTATTTAATGGCCCGGACCATTATCTTCACAGCCGCTTGGGTGGCCTTGATGTTGATTGCTTGGGAAATTGCCGCAGCAAAAGTTTTTTGACACGACAGTCGGCGGACGCCCGAAATGGGAATGTGGCATCCTGCCATGTGATAAAATAACGGTGCGACCAGCAGCTTCACTGATCGCAACTACCCGCCAGATAGTCCGTGAAGGCCGCCCGAACGCACCCTCTGACTGTGAACGGGACATTGTGCAGACATCAACCATGGTTCGTCATAACCCATGCGGCCAAGTGATTGAACAAGTTCCATAACGGTAGGTCTAAACCATGCCGACTAGGAGGCCAGCCGTCATTCGGTCTCCAGTCGATATTTGAGAAAGGTTGACCCATCATAGTCTATCTCTTCGACAAATGCCGCTCCAAGTCTTTTAAGCGCACTCAGATTTTTGCGTGACGGCGGCAGCAGGAAGGTTACGAAGGGAATACGGTCATCCGCAAATGCGAACTCAATTGCCTTTTTTGAGATGCGTGTGCCTAACCCGAAAGACCCTGATCTGAGAACTAAACCATAGTCCCACTCGTCTCCCTCCTTTTGGAAGCCACCCCACCCCACGTATTTATTGTTTAACATAATTGCCCAATGCCCAAGTCCATCTCGGCTCCAGCACTCTTCTTTGGTAGCGACAAATTTGGTCACAGCAGCTTCATCCCATTCGAATGTCAGAAGAGGCATATGCTTTGCGACACGAGGATCGGACATGTGAGCAATAATTTCGATCGGCTCAATCTTGGGTAATCGAGTGAAGATGATCTCGTGGTTCAATTGGGCCTCCATCAACGATTATTGAATTACCTTAATACGTGAACGGGTAATATCTTTGGACAAAAGGATACTTCCTCATTCACTATTATCAATGGGTCTGACGATTTGACCCATGGAACTGCAAACCTTTTCATAGGATTGCAGCCATTCGCTGTACCCTGCACGAACTCACCCAGTGCGGGACGAACCCAAAGACTGGTGAGGATGATCGCCTCATGTTTAAGGAGGTGTGATCGGAGTAGCCGTTTGTATTGCATAGAGATGCAGGATATCTTGGCCGTTGAACCGTCGATTACATGTTTATAACGAGGAATTGCTATGTTTAGTCATATTATGGTTGGTGCAGACGATGTTGAAAAATCAAAGGTCTTTTACGATGCGGTACTTGGAGAACTAGGGCATGAACCGGGTGTGATTGATGCCAATGGGCGCTGTTTTTACCGTACGAAAACGGGTGTGTTCTCGATCAGCAAACCCATCGACGGAGAGCCAGCCTGTAACGGAAATGGCAGCACGATTGGTTTTGCAGCTTCTGATGGAGAGGCCGCCAACAGATGGCATGCCGCCGGATTGGCCAATGGCGGGGTTACCTGTGAAGACCCTCCGGGCATTCGGGAAGGTGCCAAGGGTGATCTCTATCTTGCATACCTACGTGACCCATCCGGTAATAAGATTTGTGCACTTCATCGGGTCGAATAAGCCGGTCAGTAATCAATTTCTACGAAATCCGGTAAGACACTTCCCACGGAAGCTGGCGGAACTCTGCGGATAGTAAAAGTGTCTTACTTGCAGTTTAAGTGATTGATCTATATAAGTTTTCGTACTCCGCCCCCGGGCACCATTTTTATAAAAGGCCTCGGCAGAGTTGCTGGGGCTTTTTTATTACCTGAATGGCTGATTTGCTAGGTTCCTCCGAAATCACTGCAAAGACCTGTTATGCAAGAGTTTCGATGTGATGTGTGTTGCGGTCTCATTTGCGATCACTTCGGCGCTAGGTTCTGCATAGGTTCGTTTTAGAGGACATTGGTTGCTCAGTTTGATCCGGGAAGGTCTCGTGTATGATGCCCAGCATCAGGATATTGATATGGCAGCGGCCAAATTTCCAATTGGTGCGATCCAAAGCCAGATGCCACGGCTTGCCAGCCAGCCCCATGATGTGAGCAATCAGTTGCGCGATACAACCTTCATTAAGTCGAACATATTGGAAGAAACGCTCAAAACGACGGTGGACAGACAATGTTTGAGCCCGTGTATCGACATGCCCCGCAAGACGCGACAGACTGACCGTTCCGGTTTGAATGATGAGCATGACCAACCAAACAAGCGTCTGACGCCTTGTTCGCTAAAGCGGTATATGGTCTTCTAATGAAAGGGATAACGCCTGAGTGAGTAATCTTTGCATATCGAGAGACTTTCATTGGTCTGAGAATCTCAAAATATGGGAGCGTTAGAAATTCCGTGTCATTTCTTTAAACTGAAGAAAAGGAATGACACATGCGAAATGATTTTGATTTTGATACAGCTCTTTCTGCCCTGCAAGATGGCCAGAAGCTGACAGGCAAGGACGGCATTTTGACG
>JABILA010000072.1 GCA_018654745.1 Alphaproteobacteria bacterium | reverse complement strand
GGCGTCAAAATGCCGTCCTTGCCTGTCAGCTTCTGGCCATCTTGCAGGGCAGAAAGAGCTGTATCAAAATCAAAATCATTTCGCATGTGTCATTCCTTTTCTTCAGTTTAAAGAAATGACACGGAATTTCTAACGCTCCCGTCTCTTGTAACATCCAGCAGAAAATCCCGGCTCAAAACCCTGTCGGGATGCGTAACCAGGGCAAGCAGCAATTGGTATTCCCCGTCGGTTAACGGAATATGTTTACCGTCACCTGAGATTAATCGTCGGGGTCCGGTTTCCAGTGAAAGTTCACCTATTGAATAATTGTCACTTTCATCTGCGAGGGCTATCCCCGCCGCTTCCCTGGTTCGTTGCGAGCGTTTCAAAACCGCCCTGATGCGCGCCAGAAGCTCCCGGGGATTAAAGGGTTTTGGCAAATAATCATCGGCACCCATTTCGAGACCGATGATACGGTCAATATCATCTCCCCGGCCTGTCAGCATGATGACAGGCACACTGTAATTTCGACGAATGTCATTCGTAAGCTCAAGACCATCACGCCCTGGAAGCATGAGGTCCAGGATGACAAGATCGATCTCCTGGTTGTCGAGAGTCTCTTCAAGGCCCTCACCGCTGTACAGGATAGAAATTTGATAACCGTTCTTGGAGAGATAGCTCTCAAGAGACGCGCAAACTTCCGGATCGTCATCAACTATCAGCAAATGCCCGTCATTTGACATTCTTACGGCGCCCCCTGCACAAATCCGCTGTGCTTACATTCCCGAGCGTAACACAGCCCGGTTATTTTTTGTTAATTGTTACGCTAATGATACACGGAAGTTGCTCTGAGACAAAAAGGAGAAACAAAAGAATGTTTAAATAAATGTCCTTCGGGGGCGGCATATTACAATTAGTAGAATTGGTTAAGGGGCAAACCACTCTAAAACCTGTATTTTGGTGAGCAGAATGAATAAATATCAGCTTGGCATTTTGTTTGTCGGATTTGATAAGAAAGATGCCGAACGAATTGCAGCCTGTTTCCAGATCGGGGAATACCAACCGTTCCTGGAATGTGTTGATCTTGAATCCCATGTTGTAGAAGTATACCAGTCCGTGCATTGGGACCTTGTCATGCTTCAAGGTAGTGGAGATGGGGACAGCCTTTCGAAGGATGTATTATCCCGAATTGCAGACATTCGTCATAAATATTCGCCAAGCTGTAAATTTGTCGTTCTGGAGACCGAATTCAAATCTTTTTCTGTTCGATCGCTGTTTCAGGCCGGTGCTGACGCCGTGGTGGCAAGGGGCAACATACAAAACCTGGCAAAAGAATATTTACGGCAGATTTCCAGGGAAAGAGCGGCAAAAACAGTTAAATCTAAAGCCTCGGATCGCGATGCTGAGGGTTTCACAGCTGGATCGCTGGAACAACAGGTGCAGTCCCAACGACTGGAAACGATCGGTACCCTTGCGGGCGGAATTGCGCACGACTTTAACAATATTCTGGCGGCTATAATGGGCTTTGCTCATTCAGCACTTCTTGATGTTGAAGAAGACAGTGGCACAGCCAATGACTTGAACAGGATAATTGGTGCCGCTGAACGGGCCGCCAGTTTGACCTCACAGATCATGGCCTTTGGGAAAAGGCGAAAGCTAAATAACGATTTGATCGATTTTTCTGCCGTTGTCTCAGAAGGTTTGGAGATGTCCAGGGCAGCTATTCCATCCAACGTTATTTTCCGGACGGAGTTGGACGATGATATTGGAGAACTCCGGGCTGACCCTATGCAATGGCAGCAAGTTGTTCTGAATTTGTGCCTGAATTCTGCTCAGGCCATGGATGAACGTGGTGGTACAATAACCATCAGGTTGAGACGGGTTTCAATTGGGGCCGTTGCGGGGGGGAACCGCCAGACAAGCATTCCTGCCGAAATGTCGCCCGGAGATTACAACGAACTTTCAGTGAGCGATAACGGTATTGGCATGTCGGATGATGTTCGCCAGCGCATATTCGAACCATTTTTTACGTCCAGGAAACCGGGGAAGGGGACGGGCCTCGGCATGGCTGTTGTCCATGGCATTGTCCGCAATCATCTTGGCACAATATCAGTTGTAAGCGATGTCGGGGTTGGGTCAAAAGTATCGATCCTTGTCCCCTGTACAGCGGTAGGCAGCATATCCGTCAAGCCACAAGATCCAGGGAGAGTTGAAGCTGGGGGGCGCGAAAAAATCCTGTTTGTTGATGACGAGGTTGACATTGGTCTGGCTTATGCAATGCCACTGCGCCGGTTGGGCTACGACGTTACCGTATGCAAGTCAGGGGTGGAGGCTTTCGAGTTATATCGAGCGGACCCGACCCAGTTTGATCTGATTATTACTGACCAGGTCATGCCGGAACTAAGTGGCTCGGAACTGGCGAAAAAGGTTGCCGCAACTGGCTGTTCAACACCTGTAATGATTTGCAGCGGTTTTCACGCAGAAAATATATCGGAACTCAAAGATGTTCCAAATGTATATGAGGTGCTTAGAAAGCCCATTAGTCCAAACAAAATGGGTGAAGCTATTCGATCAATCATGGATGACCAAATACCATCCACAAAGATATATGCAGATTCTCAGCCCCGTCATTAGAGCGATGCAAATTCGATAAATCTTTGAATCATCCAACTTTTTTTAACTAATGGATTGATTTATGAGTATTTCCCATTTTAATTGGAGGCTATATTTCAGGCGTGTCCCGAAATCCAGAATTCGTGCCCTGGTTCCCCTCGCCTGTTAGCAATGACAGGCCTGCAGGCGCGGAGGCGGCCCCGTTTCTCATATGCTCTTGTACGTGTAGAGACGGGGCCGTTTCGCCTTCTGTCAGCCAATATTTGCGAATGTGCAGTTTGAGGCGCCCTTCACCTTCCTGGTTTTGTTACATTTCAGTTACAAATGTAGGTTTTTAGATACAAAATACACAGTACCCGACTCTTTTCATAACACCAACTCTATCAACGGTTTCCGAGGAATGTTTGGTTTGAATAAAGCCATCATATAGTCGCGGATTTCCAATTCAGACATTTTGACCATGGC
>JABILA010000077.1 GCA_018654745.1 Alphaproteobacteria bacterium | reverse complement strand
GTCTGCGAGGGCCGCACGCCCATGCAAACCCTGGAGGATGGTAAACGTATCTGGAAGGAAAAGTTTATAGACCAAACTTGACCTGACAGACGCCGCGTCAAAATCGGTAACTGTCAGATCAGGTCTGAATTACTACAGCTAATCAAGTTTGCTACCCGCATCCCGGTTTTCATGTACTTGACCGACTTTCGCGAGAACACTTTGCAGGATGTGATAACGAAACTGGAGCCGGACCTCTTCTTGGCCGTTACCGGCCTCACTGTGGAGGATTTTCACCTGCTTGTAAGCCTAAAGGTCTTCAACACTGAGCATATGAATCAGGCAGTCTTCGCCTTCCGTCGCTATGAGGACGCTTCGCTTCGCTATACGGGGGTCGAGAGTCACACAGGGCTGACACATTACGGGCTCTATGACACAGTGGTAGCTAGAGAGTGAAATGACTACTTCGTGATAATATTTACTTATCACGACTTAAATAGCCGTTGCAGAAAACCGCAATCTGAAACGGTCTATCATTAGATATTTCAGCGCAAATTCAATTCCCCCTGCGGCACTGCTTACCCTGATATTTCGCTAGTTTAAGCAAGGAAGTGTTTATTTTTCCTGGCCATTGGTTCGCCTTCAATTTCAGTTCAATGTCGGCCGTGAATCCTGCGCTTACATTTTTTCTTGCTTACACACACTTGGCACAAATTATTGGTCATGTGATTTGGAATTGTACTGTCAATTCAACAAGGCGACTTGCCTTTTTGTGAAGGGTGGTTCTATTTTCCGAACAGATATTCTTTCCACTCCCAACAGAAACTTGAGGTATTCGCATGGATTTTGAACTCAGTGAAGAGCAGCGAATGTTTCAGGATTCCGTGCGCGGCATGGCCGAACGGCACCTGGCGGAAGGTGCTTTGGCGCGGGCGCATGATCCGGGGTTTCCGCTGGATGTGATGAAATTGATCGCCGAACAAGGCCTGATAGGTATTACCATTCCGGAGGCCGATGGCGGTCAGGGTGGCACATTGATGGATGCTGTTTTGGCGATAGAACAAGTTGCTTTAGTGTGTCCGCGCAGTGCGGATGCTGTGCAGTCCGGTAACTTTGGGCCTCTGCGCACCTTTGCTGAATATGCTTCTGACGACCAGAAAGAACGCTACTTTGCAGACTTGCTGGCGGGCGAAGCAATTATTGCGCTTGGTATGACCGAATCTGAAGCGGGTTCGGCGGCCACGGACCTATCCACCAAAGCCGTGCCGGATGGCGACGGTTTCCGCATCACGGGTGGCAAGGTCTTCACCTCAAACTCTCCGGACGCAAATCTGTTTCTGATTTATGTGCGCTTTGGTGAAGGCATCGATGGCATTGGATCTGTCTTGCTCGAACGCGGCCAGGAAGGATTCGAGTTGGGCCAGCCTGCGACCTATATGAACGGCGAAGAATGGTGCGCGCTTTATTTCGACAATGTTTATGTGGCACCGGAAAACGTTCTGTTGGGGCCGGGCGGGTTCAAAAAACAAATCGCTGGTTTTAACGCTGAGCGCATTGGCAATACATCGCGATCCCTGGCCCTTGGACAGTTTGCTTTTGAGCGCGCCCGCGAACATGCTGAAACGCGCAAACAGTTCGGCAGGGCATTATGTGAATTCCAAGGCATCCAGTGGAAGTTTGCGGATATGCAGATCAAGATCGATGCGGGTCGTCTGCTGTTATATCGGGCGGCATCGAATGCGGACCGTGGATTGCCATCCGCACAAGATACGTCGATTGCCAAGGCATTTTGCAATCAGGCTGGGTTTGATATCTGCAACGAAGCCATGCAGGTTATGGGCGGTACGGGCTATTCAACGGAGTCGCTTGTTGAATATTGCTTCCGCAAAACCCGGGGTTGGCAAATCGCAGGCGGGTCGGGCGAGATGATGCGCAACCGGATTGCAGAAGGTGTCTTTGATCGACGTTTCTCGCAACGACCACCGAAATAGAGATTGGTAAAATGAACAATCCCGACCTGGCACAGGCGCTGTTGTCGCCGCAAAGCATTGCCCTGATCGGTGCCTCGGCCGATGAGACTAAAACGGGCGGACGACCGCTGCGCTATTTGCTGCGACATGGGTATGCGGGGAAAATCTATCCGGTAAATCCACGCGTAAAGAAAATCGGAGATCTTGATTGTTACCCCGATCTCGCGTCCATACCTGATTCAGTAGATCATGCCTTTATCATGTTATCGGAGGACGCGGCACTTGCTGCGGTTCAAGCTTGTTCGGCGGCAAAAATTCCCTGCGCCACAATATTGGCCGGTGGCTTTGCGGAAGCCGGTGAAAGCGGCGCGGACCTGCAGGAAAAATTATTGCAGGCCGGGCGTGATGGCAACGTGCGATTGCTGGGGCCTAATAGTATCGGCATGATCAATCCGGTCACTGGTGCCACACTCAGTGCCAATGCCATGCTCGAACTGCCCGAGTTGGTGACGGGCAGAACCGCAGTGGTTTCCCAAAGCGGCAGTATGATCGGCGCGTTTCTTTCCCACGGGGCAGCCCGTCACGTGGGTTTTTCCAAACTGATATCTGTTGGCAACGAAGCTGATTTATCCGTCGGTGAAATCGCGGACTTGCTGTTGGAAGATGATGACACGGACGTCATCCTGCTATTTCTCGAGACCATCCGCGATCACAAACGGCTGGCGGAATTTGCCCGACGTGCCCATAAGGTTGGCAAGCCGGTTGTGGCCTACAAACTGGGACGGTCCAATGTGGGTCAGGAACTGGCGCGGTCCCATACCGGCGCCATTGCCGGCAGTGACGATGCTATTGCGGCTTTCCTGAAACAAAATGGTATTGCCCGCGTTGATACCTTCAATGGCTTGATCGAATCGCCACGTCTTTTCGCCGGTCGCGCACCAGGCAGCGGCAAGCGTGTCGCTGTCGTATCCACAACAGGCGGCGGCGGTGCCATGGTTGTCGATAATCTTGGCATGCGCGGCGTCGATGTGGTCGAAGTGCCAGCTGAAGTCAGTGACGCGCTGGCGGCACATAACATTGCGGCGGCTGGTGCCCGTATGATCGATCTGACCATGGCGGGCGCGAAACCGGAAATTGTCGCCGATGTAATTTCTCGTCTGATGGCATCAGATGAAACGGATGCTGTGATCATGGTGGTTGGATCGTCTGCCCAGTTCCATCCTGAACTGGCCGTCGATCCCTTGATGCGCTGGCGCGATGCTGCCAAACCTTTTGCGGTCTATCTGGCCCCTGCGGCTGAAGACTCTCTGTCGCGCCTTGCAAATGCGGGCATTGCCGTCTTCCGAACACCGGAGGGCTGCGCCGATGCCATGCATGCGGTGCTGTCCTGGACTGGGCCGGACGATATTCCTGACCTGAGCAAACTTGAAGCATTGGATCATGCTGCGTTATTGCCGGGGCAAGGATTGAATGAAAGCGCAGCGCTTGCACTGTTTTCTGATCTAGGAATTTCGACGGCGCGGTCAGCATTGGCCTCTTCCGTGACCGAGGCTGTTGGACTGGCGCAAGACATGCCTGGACCAGTAGCGCTTAAAATCGCTTCGGCTGATATTCAGCACAAGTCAGACATGGGCGGCGTGCGTCTTGGTCTCGAAAATGATGCTCAGGTCAAAGACGCCTGGTCTGAAATCATGGCGAACGCCACGCAACATGCACCCGATGCTGCAATTGATGGCGTGCTGGTTCAGGAAATGGCAACGGGCCTGGGCCAGGTTTTACTGGGTTTTAAACGGGATCCACTGGTTGGACCGATAGTCGTCCTGGGCGTTGGTGGATTGCTGACAGAAATTTACGACGATACAGCCCTGCGCATGGCACCGGTTAATCTGGATGCCGCCCGATCAATGATTGAAGAGGTTCGCGGCCTGGCTCCCTTGCGGGGTTATCGCGGCTCGACCCCAGGTGATCTTGATACTTTGGCACAAGCCATTGTCAATTTCTCCGGATTGGCCCAGCGAGAAGATATTTACGAGGCTGAAATCAATCCGGTTCTGGTCCGCGAAGATGGCAATGGCGTGATCGCTGTTGACGGCGTGGTCCTCGGTGCCGCCGCAACCGACTAGCCAATTTTCAGATCGTCAACGACGGCATTCAGGCTTTCCAGTACATATTTTGTTTCATCCCCCAAAGGTGTGTTCGACGGGGCAAATACGCTGTAGCTGTGGGTGATCACCGGCGTCAGTTTTCTGACGGCGACCGCAGGGTTGTTTATGGTCCGGGCGACAAAGGGATCAAGAAAGGCACAACCAACGCCAAGTTCAACCAAGCGCCCCGCCGCCATAACTGAACTGGTTTCACAGGCGAGGCGAACTTCGATATCTGCGGCTTTCAACGCCCGCTCGACGCTTTCCTGATAGGTCGCAAAAGGATCAAGCGAGATGAAGGGCATCCCGGCCAATTGATCCAGTGACAGACTGTCGCTTATCGTCGTCAACAGGTTTGCCGGACCGGCAAAACACAAATCAAATTCAATGGATCGTACCAGATCGTAATAGGGCGGACGCGCCGGTGTGGGGGCTATGATCAAATCAAAATGGCCTTGCGCGCCAAGTTCGGCGATTTCCTGAAGACTGCGCATGGTGATGCTGGGGGACGATCCGGGGCGTTGTTCGATGTATCGGGCGATGGTGAAGGGCAGCAATCCATGGATCACGGCGCTGGTCCCGGCGATGGCCACCCGGTCAGCGGCACCCGAAGCAATTGCCAGGGCCGCGCGGGGCAAATTTTCGACCACATCCAGGGTTCGTCGGGCATGACGCAGAAAGGCTGCGCCTTTCTGACTGACTGACAGACGTCCCCGCACCCGATCAAACAAGGCAAAGCCGACCGCCTCTTCAATGGCTGCTATCTGGCGACTGACACCAGACTGGGTCAAGGCAAGACGATTGGCTGCCTCAGTGACGCTGCCGAATTCAGCCACCGCAATGAAGGCTTTCAGACCTTTCAAGTTGTTTTGTGCCATATTTTACCTACCATCCATGACGAATTATCATGGTATCATGACAAAAAAGAAATTTACATCATGGTTTTACAAGGGCTAGCATTAAACTTCGTGCACACGAAAATATCAAAGCGGGCCGTCATAAGGCCCGCATGACTTAAGCAGGGAGAAAACAGAATGCGCATTCTCAAGTTTGCGGCCTTGGCAGTATTGCTGACGCCTTTTGCAGCGACAGCCGGAAGCTATCCGGAAAAAACCATCACCATGATCTGCCCATATTCCGCTGGCGGCGGTGGCGACACTGCCACCCGCATGATTGCCAAGCTGGCCGGTGACATGATGGGTGTGAAGATTAACGTTGAAAACAAAACCGGTGGCGGTGCCACAATCGGCATCGGGGCCGTGTCAAAATCAAAGCCTGATGGATATACATTGGGTTTTGTCTCGACCAGCCCGATTACGATCCGTACTCACATGATGAAAGCGCCTTATCATCCTCTGAATGACCTGACATATGTCGGGCAGTTCGTGGCTTCAAGCCAGCCTTTGGTGGTCCTGAAAGACAGCAAGTTTAAAACTTTGGCTGATCTGATTTCTTACGCCAAGGCAAATCCAGGCAAGCTTCGTTGGTCCACATCTGTACAACGCGGCGGCCCTCATGTTGCGGTCGAAGCCATGTTCAAAAAAGAAGGCGCCAAGGCAACCTTTATTCCGTTCAAGGGTGGCTCCAAAGTTTTGGCAGCCCTGCTGGGCGGCACCATCGATGCAGCCATGATGTCTGAAGGCAACAAGGCAACACTTGATGGGCAGACCCGTATCCTGGCTGAAGGCACACCGAACAAAAATCCGGTTAATGGCAGCGTACCAACATTGACGGAGGCTGGTTATCCGATTGCCCCGGCGATCTTCTTTGGCCTGGCCGGTCCTGCCGGTCTGCCAGCAGATGTTCTGGCCAAATGGGATGGCGTATTGGCAAAAGTTGTCAAAAGCCCCGAGTTTATTGCTCTGGCCGACAAGCGCAAATGGTCGCTTGATTTTGCCGGTCACAAGGCATTTACCCAGACCGTCATCTCCGACTACAACGCGGCCAAGATCGCAATTGCTGATATTGGCATGAAGTAAGTTTGATACTGATACCCGGTCCTGGCAATTTACGGTCAGGACCGGAAATCGGATTATCTGATTTGTTTAAAATTTTTCATCAAGGTTATTTTGGGTTATGACAACAGAATCAGACACTGCAGGCACGGAAATCCTGCAACTCGTCATTCTGCTTGGCGTTGTGGCCGTCTTCTATTTTTTCCTTATACCCGCTGGCGTGACTGATCCCGAAGGCTATGGCCTGGATCAGGGACTGCCACCCAGCTTTTCACCCAAACTCGTTGCCGCCCTGGCCGCCCTTTTAATGTTGGTCCGTCTTGGCAAGCTTTTGTTGAACCGTGAAGCGGCGGTTGCGTCATCCATTACCGACGAGGAAGACGATCTGTCCACGGGTCTGCCGGTTCGTGGCCTGATGGGCATGGTGGCGGCGCTGCTATTTTCGCAAATACTTATCCCCGTTGTGGGTTTTTATATCGCCAGCGGATTGTTGTTATGCGGCTTGCTGGCTGTTTTAGGTGAGCGCACGGCCATTCGCCTGGTCGGGTTTCCATTAATCATTGTGGCTATCGTCTGGGGTTTGTTCGGTCAACTGTTATCGATCCGGCTTCCCGCCGGATTGTGGTTCTAAGGGCACCTCCATGGATCTGATCATCGAAGGGCTCAGCCTGTCGCTTTCCTGGGAAAGCCTGATCGCCATTATCATTGGCGTCGCTGCCGGGCAAATTCTGGGTGCGATCCCTGGCCTGACAGCCTCTATGGCTGTGGCCTTGCTGATCCCCTATTCATTTTACTTCAGTCCCTGGGTCGGCATTCCCATGTTGCTGGGCATGTTCAAGGGGTCGTTATTTGGCAGCAGTACCACCGCCATTCTGATCAAGACGCCAGGCACACCGGCGGCTTCGGCGACGGTTCTCGACGGTTACCCCCTGGCACAGCAGGGCAAAGGGGCCAAGGCCATGAAGATGGCGCTTTATGCGTCGGTCTTTGGCGATACATTTTCTGACATCTGCCTGATCTTCTTTGCCAGTTTACTGGCCATGGTCGCCCTTATGTTTGGCCCGGCGGAATATACAATCTTGATCACCATGGCGCTTTTTTCCCTTGGTATGTTGTCCAGCAAACCAGCCTGGAAAGGCCTGATGGCCATGTTGCTGGGTGTCGTAGTTGGCACCATTGGCCTCGATCCCATTACCGCCACAGAACGTTTGACCTTTGGCAATCTGGAACTGGAAGAAGGCATCGGCCTGATTCCCATGTTGATCGGGTTTTTGGCTGTCTCGGAAGTTTTCCGGCAAATGGAAAGCTCCCTCGCTGATCTCTCTGGCAAGGCCATTCACTTTTCAAAAGAAAAGGCGGACAACCGCGTTTCATGGGCGGAATTCAAAAGCGTCATTCCTGTGATGTTTCGCTCCTCGGCACTGGGCACAGTTATTGGTGCCATGCCGGGTCTGGGCTCAACGGTTGCGGCCTTTCTGGCTTATGGTGAAGCCCGGCGCACTTCGAAAAATCCTGAACTATTTGGCAAGGGCTCGCTTGAAGGTGTGGCTGCCCCGGAAGCCGCCAACAACGCGGTTTCTGGCGCCAACCTGATCCCCTTGCTGGCTTTTGGCATTCCCGGCGACATCGCCGCGGCCTTGATCCTCAGCGCCTTCATGATCCAGGGCATTAACGTTGGCCCGCTGGCCTTTTCGGAAAACCCCGTGCCGCTCTACGCCATTTACGGTGCCCTGATCATCGCCAACATCGTCAATCTGATATTGGGCTTTGGCCTCGCGCGTGTCTCTCGCGTTGCCTTCACCATTCCGCGCCGATTGTTACTCTCCAGTGTGCTCGTTATCGCCTCGGCTGGCAGTTATGCCCTGCGCGGGTCCCTGTTTGATGTGCAGATGGTTTTTGTTTTTGGCATCCTCGGTTACGCCATGATCCGTTTTGGTTTTCCCACAGTGCCCTTGTTGATCGGATTTATTCTGACGCCCTTGTTGGAGGAAAACCTGCGCACGGTTTTGTTACTGGCCTCCACCTACGACGAAAACCTGCTGTTTGTTTTCAGCCGTCCAGCTTTCAATGTCATGGTCTTTTTGATCGCTGTCATCGTGGCGCTGATCGCCTGGCGCAGGATCAGGCTTCGTCGCATACCCTTGCCCCCATCTGATTCATAAAACCAACAGGACTTACCTTGGGACAAAATCAAACAAAATCAGATCGACCTGAATTCGTAATTCTTGATGGCAGCGTCGTGCCTTTTGCGGACGCCAAAATTTCAATCATGGCGCCCGGGTTCACTTTCGCTGCGGCCGTTTTTGAAGGTTTGCGCGCCTATTGGAATGAAGATGAAGAACAGCTTTATGTCTTTCATTTGCGTGAGCATCTGGACCGTCTGCAATTTTCCATGCGCGTCATCGAAATGGACGAACCGCCTTCGACCGGTGAACTGGCGGACCAGGTCATTGCCGGATTACGGGCCAATGACTTTCGCGAAGACACTTATATACGTGTGCAAACCTATATTGATGACTGGGGTGATATGACCGCGACCGGCCCGGTCGGCAGTTCAGTGATCTGTCGCCGCCGCGCCCGCCTGCCAGCATTCGAGACCGGCAAACATTTTGCTGTCAGCAGTTGGCGTCGTAACGCCGATGACGCATCGCCCCCCCGGATTAAAGCGACGGCAAACTATCTCAACAGTCGCCTGGTGGGTCTTGAAGCCAAACGAAACGGGGCCGACGGCGGTATAATTCTGAACCGTGATGGCACGGTCAGCGAAGGACCTGGTGGATGTTTATTTATCGTCCGCGGTGATCAGTTGATTACACCGCCCGTGACGGCAGGCATCCTGGAAAGCATCACCCGTAGCAGCTTGCTGGAACTGGCAGCCGATATGGGCCTGAATGCGATAGAGCGCGATGTCGGTCGAACCGAACTTTATCTTACCGACGAAGGTTTTTATTGCGGCACGGGTCAGGAAATAGTGCCCATGCTGTCTGTGGACGGCAAAGCACTGGGCGACGGCAAGCCTGGTCCTTTAACCCGAAAAATGCAAAATGCCTATGACGCCATCGTGCGTGGCCGGGATGAAAGATATCAACACTGGCTGACCCCTGTTTACGACATATAACGACTGAGAGAACCGATGAGTGAAGTTCACCTGAACGCCGTAAGGTTGGGGCTGATCTGGCGACGCCTGGATGGCATTGTCGATCAGGTCGCTGAAACCTTTTTGCGTGCCGCATTTTCCGTTGTCGTGCGTGATAACTATGACATGGCTTTCAGTTTGTTTGATGCCGAAGGCAGACAGCTGACGCAATCCAAACGTTCCATCCCCAGCTTCCTAGGGACCTTGCCACGCACCCTGGATGCAGTGTTGGAGAAATTCCCCCGATCACAATTGTCGCCAGGGGACGTCATCATTTCCAATAACGCCTGGATCGGGACAGGCCACCTGAACGACATTTCCATGGTGCACCCGATCTTTCGCGGATCGAAGCTCGTTGCATTTGCAGCCAGTACGGCCCACACCGTGGATATTGGTGGAGCACCATCTCCCACTGCCAAGGATTGTTTCGAAGAAGGCCTTTGTATCCCCATTTGCAAAATTGTTGTGGCCGGTGAAGACAACCAGACCGTCATGGATTTTCTCAATGAAAATTTGCGCCAGCCTGCTGAAACCCTGGGCGATGTGCGCGCCCAGTTTGCCGCATACCGGGATTGCAATGCCAAGCTAAAAACTTTGATGGATGAAGAAGGTCTGGATGACTTGAAGTCGGTTGCCGATGAGATCATTGCCCGCTCTGAACAAAGCATGCGCGATGCCATTTCTGCTTTGCCCGACGGCACCTATAGCGATGATTTTGACATTGACGGCGTAGACGTACCCCTGCGTATCGAATGTACCGTGACTATCAAGGGGGACGAGCTGAACGTTGATTTTGCAGGTACGTCCGACCAGGTGCCCTGGCCCATAAACAGTGTTTTGAATTATACCCAAGCCTATGCCCGCTACGCCATCAAATGTCTGGTTGATCCCGACGCACCTAATAATGCGGGGTCTCTGGCCCCTGTCAGTGTGACCGCCCCCGAAGCTTGCCTGTTAAACGCCAAGGCACCAGCGCCTGTTTGGGGACGCCACCTTTCCGGTCATTATGTCCCACCCGCAATATTTGGTGCCCTGGCCCCGATCATGGGCGACCGTATTGTCGCCGAATCCGGATCACCTTTGTGGAATGTCTATTTCAGCGGTCGTTATGACGATGACCGCGGCAACTATGTGAAGATGTTCTTTATGAATGGCGGGCACGGTGCCAGGGGACATGGGGATGGCCCCGGCTGCCTCAGTTTCCCCAGCAATGTATCTAACCAACCCATTGAGGCCTTTGAACATCAGGTGCCCATGTTGGTACGGGAAAAAAGTTTCATTCCTGATTCGGGCGGTGCCGGAAAATTCAGGGGCGGCAACGCACAAAAACTGGTTTTCATTGTGCGTTCAAAAACCCCCATTGCCATGACCATTCGCCATGAACGGATCAGCTATCCGCCGCGTGGTTTGATGGGGGGATTGCCCGGTGATGCCGGTCAGGATTTGTTGAACGGCGAGACCATTGCTGCCAAATCCCGAACGGACCTTGTGGCGGGCGACGAGGTTGAGTTTCGCACACCCGGCGGCGGCGGTTTGTTTGACCCGACCTTGCGCAACAAATCCCTGATTGAAAAAGATATTGAAAGTGGCCTGACAACTGTCGAGGCCACAAAAGAGACCTACAATTATGACTGACAAAATAAAGGCTGACTGGCGAGTTGGCGTCGATATCGGTGGCACCTTCACAGACATCGTGTTGTGGCGTGAAGGTTCTGAGAACCTGGTTCAGGTAAAACTGTTGACTACACCGGATGATCCGTCGCGGGCTGTATTGGAAGGGGCCGGTCGCGCCCTGGAACAGGCTGGCATTACGGCGGCCCAATTGTCATCTTTTGTGCATGGCACGACGCTGGTGGCCAATGCCTTGATTGAACGCAAAGGCGTCACGACGGGCCTGATTACCACGCAAGGCTTCAAGGATGTGTTGGAGATCGGCCGCGAATGGCGATACGACCTTTTCAATCTGGACATCGAAATGCCCGCGCCCCTGGTCCCGCGCCACAGACGCCTTGAGATCGAAGAACGCCTGGACGCCAGCGGTGCTGTAGAAACCGCCCTCAATCTGGATCAGCTGCCAGCCCTGGTTGACGAACTGAAAGCATTGGGCGTGCAGTCTCTGGCAGTCTCCCTCTTGCATTCCTATCTCAATCCCGCGCATGAAGCAGCCATCGGCGCTGAATTGCAAAAACTGATGCCTGAAGTCGCCGTTTCTCTGTCGTCTGATGTATCTCCCGAAATGGGAGAATATGAGCGGACATCGACAACGGTCGCAAATGCTTATGTGCATCCGATTTTCCGGGACTATGTCGATCGTCTTGTCGCCGCATTGCAGCAACTGGGATATACGCGAGAGCTGCTGCTGGTCTTGTCAGATGGCCGTTGTATTGCCGCTGATGTGGCCGTGAAATACCCCATCCGCCTGGTGCAGTCCGGACCGGCTGCCGGGGCTGAAGCTGCCAGGTTGTTTGGAGAACTGGCGGGGCAGCCCGACATCCTTTGTTTTGATATGGGCGGCACGACCGCCAAGGCCTGTCTTATCCACAACGGTCAGCCAGAACGGACTGTCAATTTCGAAGTCGCCCGCGAAACACGATTTGCCGAAGGCAGTGGCTTGCCTCTGTTGATACCAGCCATCGACATGATTGAAATTGGTGCTGGTGGCGGCAGTATCGCCCGCGTCGATCAACGCGGATTGCTTCAGGTCGGCCCCGACAGCGCCAGCGCTGATCCAGGCCCTGTCTGTTATGGCCGCGGCGGCGAAGCACCAACCGTGACAGATTGTGATCTGTTGTTGGGCTATCTGGACGAAAACTCCTTTCTTGGCGGTACCATGAAATTGGATCGTGCGGCCGCTGAAAAGGCCATCAAGACCCAGTTGGGGGATCCCTTGGGGATCAGTCCGCAGGAAGCCGCCTGGGGCGTGCATGAAACCGTTACTTCTTCTATGGCGCAAGCGGCCACGATTCATGCCATTGAACGGGGATTGGATGCCACGCGTTTTGCCATGTTACCCATCGGCGGGGCCGGGCCGGTTCATGCCTGCAGCATGGCACAGAAAATGGGTATCAACCGGATGGTTTGCCCAGCGGGTGCGGGCGTCGCATCTGCCATTGGCATGTTAGCGGCGGCAATTTCATTCGAGCTTGGTCGGGCCGCCCCCTGCGAGATCGATCTGCTGGATTATGAACATGCAGCTTCCTTGTTGACAGAAATGGCGGATGAAGCTTCTGCACTGGTAGTCAGTGCCGGGGCAAAAGAAGCCGATGTGACCCAGGAATTCAGCGTCATGATGCGTTATCTGGGACAGGGTTATGAAATTGAAGTGCCGGTAACGTTGGAAATGATCCGGCAAAAGGACAGGGACGCTTTGTTGACGGCTTTCTCCGACGCCTACTCTGACCGTTATGGCCGCAGCGAAGACATGCCTGCGGAACTTTTGTCCTGGCGGCTCGCTGTCACCGGACCAAAGTCTACCCTGGGGGACACCTTGGGCCAACGCGAACAGGAAGTTGGCGGGACGCCAGAACCCGTTCGCCATCGCGCCGTCTGGTTCGACGAAGACTATGTTAATACGCCGGTCTATAAACGCAGTGATTTCTCGGTCGGCAGCCACATCGAAGGCCCGGCCGTTATCGAAGAAACAGAATCGACCCTGGTGTTGCCTGTTGGTTTTATCCTTGATGTTGATACCGCTCACAACCTGATACTGGAATTGAGTCATTGAGCGCACAAACAACATCCTTTCTTGACTGGTTTGCCGCGCGGCTGAAGACGGCAGGCCTCGAGCGCGCCTTTGGTGTGCCCGGTGGCGGCACCAGTCTGGATTTGATGGCGGGCTTGCGAAATCAGGGCATTGATACGGTCATTACGGCGCGTGAAGATGCGGCGATGATCATGGCCGGTGTCAGCGGTGTTCTTGCACAAGCCCCTGGTCTCGCTTTTTCGACCAAGGGGCCAGGTCTCGCCAGTGCCAGCAATGGACTGGCCTCCGCCGCCCTGGACAGAATGCCCGCCCTGTTGATCAGCGAAACTTTTGGCGAAGAGGAACTTCAGTTCCTGTCCCACCAAGTACTGGATCAGAACGCCTTGGTTGATCCTATTTTGGAAAAGGCCGGGGCTGAACGCCTTGCCTGCGATCAGGCTGCAGTTGAGAACTGGCTGCGCCCACCCATGACATCCCCATCTGTTATGTTTCCTGCCGCAAGTGATCTCCACAATCCGGTCCCAGCGTCTTCACCTGTATCTGGTGAACCTCCTTTGGCGGATCTCGGTCTTTCCCTCACAGCTGGACTGCTGTCACAATCGTCGAACCCGGTTGTGGTGGTCGGTCTGGAAGCTGCCCAGACGTCTATCGCACCAAGCTTGCGGGCCCTAGTGAACAAACTTGGGGCGCCGGTTCTTTGCACCTATATGGCCAAGGGCTGTGTGGCCGACGATGACCCACACTATGCGGGAATTTTTACCGGCGGGACCATTGAACAGGCCTGCATGAAAGCAGCAGATCTGATTATTCTGGTGGGGCTGGATCCCGTGGAATTGATCCGCAAGCCCTGGGCCTATGATGCGCCAGTTCTGGATCTTTGCGAACAGGCCCACGACCCACATTATCTGCAACCGGCTGCCCGACTTGAAGGCCCCTTGGCTGAAACTCTGACGAAAGTTGCCGCTATCGCTGCAAAAAGCGACTGGCGGATAAGCGACATTGAAAAACTCAAATTCGGATTTCTGTCCGGCATGGCGGAAGGCGGAGAAGCAGACCTGTCCTCAGCCGCCGTGGTCAAAGCGACCGCCAAAGCATTTGATGGTCAGCCGCGCCTTTGTGTGGACGCCGGTGCCCACATGTTTTCGGCCTGTGCATTTTGGCCCGCAGCGGCACCCCGGGATGTGTTGATCTCCAACGGTCTGGCCACTATGGGTTTTGCCCTGCCAGCCGCCATTGCCGCGGCTCTGCATGAACCTGATCGCGGTGCCATCGCCATGACAGGTGACGGTGGTCTGATGATGTGCCTGGGAGAATTGAAAACAGCTGCGCAGACTGGTGCGAATATTACAGTATTGGTATTCAATGACGCCCGACTGTCCCTGATTGATATCAAACGTGAGGACCGGCAGATGCCCGATATGGGGCTGTCCTGGACACCACCAGATTTTGCCGTCATCGCACGGGGTTTTGGATTTGATGCCTGGCGTGTCGACACAGCCGCAGGGTTTGATGATGCCTTGCAGGAAGCTGCGACTGGTTCAGGCCCGCGGCTGATCGATATCAGAATTGACGCCAGTGGCTATCGCGATCAGATGCGGGCTTTGCGGGGCTAGATCTTCAACCCAAGTTTATATCCATCAGACATCGCTTCCACCAGACGACGGGGACCCTGGGCGTCGCCAATAATGTGGGGAACAATGCCCGCTGCCTCCAGGTCTGGCAACAAATCCAGCCTTGGCACGCGTGGTGATGCGTAAGTCAGTGCAGATACATTTTCGATGCGACCTCGAGACTCTGTTGCAATGTCATTGTATTTTACGACGCCTTCAGTCAAATCCGCTTCAGTGACAGTGAGTTTACTTGAAACCAACAGTTTTACTTTGCTTAGTCGCAAGCGATGCAAAATACCTTGGCGGTTGATCAGTGATTCAGACATCGCAAAGCCTGCTTGGGAGGTGAGTAAGAAGACGTTGCCGAATTTTTCTGCCAGCCAGAGCACAGCATCATATGTGGCACTGGACTGATCTTTATCCCAGACGACGATATTGCCGGGTTGAGGGCCATTTGATTGGCCAAGGCTTTCGACTAGATCGGGCAATGTCAAAATGATGCCTTCACCTTCAAATTCGGAGGGAAATTGTTCAGGCCAGATCATGCTGGCACCTGTTGCAAGAATAACCTGATCAGGTGCCATAGCCTTAATATCATTTGATCCAGCCCGCCATCCGGTTTCAATCTTCACGCCATGCTGCTTCGCCGCCTGGCTCTGAAAATCAACGATACCTGCCAAGCCTTCACTGCCGGGCAATCGGGCAAACTGGCGAATGCCGCCGCCTGTGTCGGGTCCGGCTTCAAACAATGTGACGTCATGCCCCCTTGCTGCAGCGACCCAAGCGGCTTCCATGCCAGCGGCGCCGCCACCAACGACAACGATTTTTCTCCTGTCCGCGGTATCAAGGGGAATGCCTTCGATTTCGATGTCGTCAGCCAGGGCCGGATTGTTTTCGCATGCCAGGCGTCCATCAACGACCAGGCTCGCCCAGCAACCATTACCTGAAACACAGGGTCGAATGGTATGACTGTGGCCGCCCAGTGTTTTGTTGGGCCAGGCCGGATCGGCGATCAAGGTACGGCCAAGACCAATCAAATCAGCTTGGTCCTGGGCCAGAATGTTTTCTGCTTCATGGGGGTCAACAATGCGGCCCAATGACATGACGGGCACACCGTTAGTGTGTTGGCGAAGGCCCGCCGTTTTCTCCACATAAGGCATGCGCGGAAAATGACCGTCTGGCAAATGCCAATGCAGGGTGTCGGCCTGGCTACCCCAACAGAACGCCACGTAGTCAACCGCCTCAGGTGTCACCAGGGTGTTGGCAATCAAGGTGGCTGCCACCAGATCAATGCCATCTTCCAGGCCGTCTTCCGCGGGCAGTTTCAGACCAATCATGAAACCTGCACCGCAGGTCTGGCGAACAGCCGACAAAACGTCAGCCACAAATTTGATGCGATCTGTCAAATCACCGCCATAGGCATCTTCGCGTTGATTGCTGTGGGGCGAGAGAAACTGATGGAACAAATGACCGTGGCCAGCGGAAATTTCAACACCGTTATAACCGGCCTTTTGTAATCTTTGGGCGGCAGCGGCAAAGTCGTCGACCATCTGTTCGATCTGACTGATGCTCAAGGGCAAGGGCACAATGCCGGACAAATCATCAGGCAAGGCGGAAGGGCCGTAAGGTTGGTCCTGGCGGTTGTCAGAATAATGTCCCCGACCGCGGTCCTGAAACTGGGCCAGCAACAGGCAATCATGTTGGCGGACCCGTTCCACCACCCGGCTTAATCCAGCAATGCCCTCGTCATTATGGGCGTTCAGGTAATCCGGGCGTCCCGCTTGTCCGCGCAGGGCATTCACAGTTTCGCTGACAATCATGGCAGCGCCGCCTCGCGCCCTGTTTTCATGATATTTAAGGAAGGCATCTGTCGGTGCCTGATTGGCGACATAACGGGTCAAGATCGCACAATGTACGATCCGGTTTTTCAGGGTATGCGCACCAATTTTGATGGCCTGCGCGAGATGCGGAAAATCACTCATGCGTCAGCAAAGCTTATCTGGCAGAACGAATGTCGTCGACGCGGGCTTTTCCGGCAGCCATCAGTAAAGACAGATCACTGCCAGCCAGAACCAGCTTCACGCCCATGTTGATATATTTCTCCAGCAGGGCTGGCTGATAAACGCCGCCCATGCCCGGATAAATACCGTTCTTCTCACAGGCGGTAATCATTGCGTCATAGGCAGCAACAACTTCCGGGTGATCCAGCTGGCCGGGGATGCCCATTTCCATGGTCAAATCATTGGTGCCAATCAACAACGCATCCACACCGGGCACAGCGGCGATTTCTTCAACATTGGCTACGGCCTCTGGTGATTCCAGCATGATCACAACCAAGGTCGATTTGTTGATGGCTGCGGCGGCTTCTTCAAGAGGAATTTTGGCGAAATCAATTTGCGGTAACGATCCGGAGATGGAACGGCTTCCTTGCGGTGGGTAGCGGCAAAAACTCACAAGTTCCGCCGCCGTTTTTGCATCATCTACATGGGGAAAGACGATACCTTGCGCGCCACCATCAAGGGAGCGCGAGGCATGGAATCGCTGAAAAGCAGGTACCCGCACGATGGGTGCGACCCCGGCATCCTGGGCTGCAACACTGATCTGAACAGCCGTATCGATATCCATGGAATTATGCTCCATATCGATGAACAACCAGTCAAATCCTGCTGTCTTCATCGCTTTGGCAATGTCGACGGTACGCGCCTGACGCAGTCCAATACCAACAGCCAAATCACCTTCCCTCAGACGCTCAAGGGCAACGTTTTTGATCACAGCCATCATTCCTCCTTGTTTACATAATATTCTATCATGCAAAAGCAAAAAAACGATGTGATGTCCTTCAGAACCAAACTGTTCTCATGGTGCACTGGTGGTGCACTTCGTGATGAATAACTACGACACTGCACCACACACCATGACACTCGAATTAAGTTAAGCTATTGATTTCATTGTCGCTGTTCATCCCCAACTATCGTGGTTTATCACAGGAACATGTTTCGTAATCAGTAGGTCGGAGGTTCAATTCCCCCCTGCGGCACCATTTTTTCTCAATAAAAACAACAACATACTAATATATTATGCAAGTTGATCGGCGGGCCCTCGATTAATGTAAGCATAATGTAAGCAATGCGGTTGGGCAATCATCTTCGTGTGACTTTGTCGCTCTGGCTTGGTCTTTTCCGGTCAGCCAGCGGTAAGTTTTTTAGTTGTCACATAGAAACTGCTACAAGGCATCGACCATTGCGATGCCCCTCAGAGACCGCAGGGAGTCCATACAGAATCGTTAGCCGTAAATGGCCGCTGCCCTGCCAGAAGAACGCTCACAGTTCTGTAGGGGCCTTTGAGGGGACATGAAGAATCATTGTGCTTAGCACTTGGATCAACCGAGCAACGGGGCGCACATGATGTCCGCTGTATGGTGCTAACCGGACGTGATCTGGCGTATCTGAAAACTTCTGCTTATGACCCAAACCGGAAGTTTTACCCCTATTCACGCGCTCAATCGTGTAGGCGACCCCTGTGCCTTTCACGCCATCAGTTCACAGTATTGATTATTTCTTGAAGAACTGGTTCAAGGTCGTCCACCCGAATGGGTTTAGGAAGTGTTCCGGCAACGGATGCACCCCATGATTTGCCCAATTTCTCGGCAGCCGCCATATACTTTCCACCGTAACCGCTCATGATTACAATGGGGGTGATGCAGCCTTGATCAACCAACCACTTTAGCAGTTCATTGCCATCCATATCAGGCATGACAATATCCATAACAATACCGGTGGGTATCTTTAAACTATATGCTGCCTGGAACTCCTTTGCGCTTGTACAAATCTTTACCTCGAAGCCAAGATCCTCGCCCACATCGCAAACGAACTCAGCCATATCGCGATCATCATCGACAATTATAAGAAGTGGTTTCGTCATAGTCATAATCTTTCATCAATGTCACAGTACCCGACTTAATAGGATAAAGCCCTGAAGTGATTCATACTTTGAGATTCTCCGACCAAAGAAAGTCTCAAAATATGCAGCAATTACTTGGCAAGGCCTTATCCACACCGTTAGGAGAGCACATCCCCCTTTGGC
>JABILA010000153.1 GCA_018654745.1 Alphaproteobacteria bacterium | reverse complement strand
TTTGTCCTTGTCGACACAAACAACATCGGCTCCGAATACAGAAAAGCAGGTTCCGGAAACAAGACCGACGTAGCCAGTCCCAATCATCGCAATTTTCATTTTTGTACCTTAAGGACTATCGTTAGCTGTTATTTGCAAAGTTGTTGATGAAAGCCTGTACGTCATCCCGCAATTCTTCACGCTCCAATGCAAACGCAATATTAGCTCGCAGAAAACCAGCTTTGTCGCCACAATCGAACCGTTCACCCTCAAATCGCAGTCCATGAAACGGGTCCGTCCCGATTTGCGCAGCAAGAGCGTCAGTAAGCTGAATTTCATTACCAGCCCCGCGCTCTCCCTTTTCAAGTTGAGAAAATACTTCCGGCTGTAGAATATAACGACCAATGATAGATAACGTGGATGGTGCAACTTCAGGCGCTGGCTTTTCGACCAACCCCTTCACTTGTACAAGTGATCCGGAAGTTTCACCCGGCTCCAGTATGCCATATCTGTTTGTATGTTCCCGTGGCACATCCATAACGGCGACGATATTCCCACCCGCCTCGGCATAGGCGTCCGTCATTTGTTTCAGGCAAGCCGTCTGGGACAGCACAAGATCATCCGCCAGCAAAACAGCAAACGGCTCATCCCCAACAAGGTTACGGGCGCACCAAACGGCATGCCCCAGCCCCAGCGGTTCCATCTGACGTGTGTAGGCGACAGCACCAGCAGCTGGTAACCATTCACCAAGGGCTGCCAGCTCTTGATGTTTGTTCTTGGTCTCCAATTGCTCCTGCAATTCCCAGGATTGATCGAAGTGATCTTCAATGGCCGATTTGCCGCGACCAGTTACAAAAATAAACTCCTCAATTCCGGCGGCCCGCGCCTCTTCAACAGCATATTGAATAAGAGGTTTATCAACGACCGGTAACATTTCCTTCGGCATGGCTTTGGTCGCCGGCAAAAACCGGGTACCAAGACCGCCAACTGGAAAAACAGCCTTTCGGACTTTAGGAATGCTCATACTGGGGGAATGCTCATACTGGCAGGTCTCGTCAAGAAGTGTGGCGGGCAAGACTAAGTTCGCAGATAAAGGCTGGCGCACTACAAACGACAATTAGCAGTTGTTTCATTAGCAGTTGTTTCAGATGAAAGGGTTTTGCCATGGGTGACCGCAGAACGCAAGCGCATCCCTCAGGCACTCAACAACAGGTCCTTGGCTTGATTTATCTTGCTTGCGAGCCAAGTTGATCCACCCAGGTCCGGATGCATTTTTTGCATCAATTTGTGGTGCGCCGCCTTGATTTCATCTCTGTCCGGCCTGCCACTGAGACCAAGTACTTCAAGCGCTTCCTCCATTGTCATTGGCCCGCTTGCCGCGCTGCCCGCCTGGCCATTAGAATTTGCGCCCTGCCCCGACCAGTCCTCTCGCCATTCTGGCCCAACGGTCTTATCGAGATAAGTCTCAAGCAAATGGGCTGATTTAGCGTCGTTGGCGTGGCATTCATTCAATAATTCGATGATTTGCGTTGTCGAAAGGTCTGTTAGTGTTGCGCCTTTAAAGGGACCTTTCAGAACCTCACCGGATATCTCGCCACTTGAATGGTTCAAAAACATTCGCAAATAGTCTGTCCTGATGCCGGACTCACCACCGTTCCCGGAAGAGCCACTGCCAGCACGCCTGAAAGCCTTTTGGGCACCGCGAAACAGAATACCTTTGAGACTGCTTCGTACGACCCACCAGAACGCGGCAACCAACAAGGGAATGGCAAAGCCCAAGCGTCCGGTAAGGGCCAGAAAGATGATGGCGCAAACGACAAGCCCCAATCCAAGCCGCGTCAAAATCCGCAGCATATCCTTCGGATCAGCCGTTGCAAACCAGCGCCCCGCGAGCGTGACGCCCAGCAGAATGCTGATTCCTAATACAAACCAGGCCAACATCGTCGCTCCCTACCTTATTTGTTTGGCAATTTTCAGCACTTCGCCACCCCGGTCTTGACTGAAGTCCTGCAATGCCTTGCGACCGCCTGCCGCATAAACAGCGACAGCAGCCAATAAATCACGCAGTTGTTGGGCACTTGAAAGATCAAAACGGCAGTGCGCGCCACCCGAAAGCTCCGCGATTTGCCCGAAAGCCCGGGCGGCAAAGGGCTCATCACCTTCTTGAAAAATGAATGCGGGAATGCCCAACAATCCCATTTTCCCCGCCAATCCACATAGCCTGTCGACATCTTCCTCTACACAATCACCAACAAACACAAGGGCGTTGATCTTCCCCTTGGCGGCTTCGTCCAACGCATGATCAAGTATTTTTTCTATTTGCGTCTGGCCACCCAGACAACGCACAGACCCCATAAAACCTACGAGGTCCCTGGAATTTGACAACCAGGGGGTCGTTCGGAAATTGGCAAAGCCCCGGTACCAGGCCATTTGAATTTCAAGTCCGCCCAGCGCTTCTGTTTCGCTAAACATATCACTTTGAATGCGGCAGGCCTTGTTCCAGGCGGGTTCCCGACTAGCTGTCGCGTCCATGGCGAAAATCAGACGGCCTTTTTGGCCCCGTGGTCGCAACACAGGCAGGGATGACATTTTGGCAAAAAAGTCATCGATATCTTGATCACTGGACCGGGTAACCAGCCCTTTTTTGTCATTCGTCATCCCGTCTCACCCTGAACTCAAGTAGATTAGCCAATCAAGATCAACCAAACTGACAATACGCGTCGTTTTTGCGTTGACCCCTACACAATATGGTTACAAATTCCGCTAAATACCAGATTAACCATGCGATTCCCGACTTAACAAAACGGCAATCAGCTGTGTCGTTGGTGGCTACCTTGACCTGTTTCGCCACGGGGCGTTTCCAACAAAGTTGGCTACACCCTGCTGATTTGACCTGCCGAAAAGGCTGGCCAGACTAGTGGTTAGGATAATATTCACCTATTGTACTCATAATCATTTATTGTGACCCCAGTCAGTAATCATTCCAAAACAGAAGAAACTACTGAAGCCTAAATCAGGTTCTGTTGATATTTAGTTTGATTTTTTGTCAATCTAGCCTTATTTGAATCCGCAGGGGCGAAGATTTAACATTTCAGGTTTCGAATACCTCGTTGCCTGGTGGAGTAGTTAGTTGCCCGATCAGTTGTCTCATATGGAACCAAATGAACTTGACGATGTGATAAAGTCACATGTCAAACATTTGAAATCCCAAAGTGGCGGCCGCCGGGCACGTCTTGAAAACTACAACCTTTCATCGATAAATCTGGATGGCCGAAACCTTTCTGAAGGTTTTTTCTCTGGCTGTACGTTCAAATTCACTTCGCTTCGAAAAGCTGGTCTGGTTTCCGCAGATCTTATGGGATGTGACTTCAGTGTCGCAAACCTGCAAGGCGCTGACTTGACCTACGCTGATTTGCGCGGTGCTGTTTTGCGAGGCGCGGTCCTGACTGAAACGTGCTTCCGTGAAGCCAATTTAAGTCAAAGCCAGTTTGGCGAATCGCCTTCATCTGATGGCGGGATGAAAACCTCTACCGACATGCGAGGGGTGGATGGTCGTGGCTCCGACTTTTCGGATGTTTCCCTCGAAGGTGCGGAACTTTCAGACAGTGATTTCTCTACCGCAGGCATGGTTCGCACGGACTTGACCAGCGTAAATGCACGAAATTCGATATTTGCCTCAGCTCAACTGAACAACGCCTTGCTCATCAAAGGTGATTTTACCAACGCAGATTTTTCGAACGCTAATCTACAAGGTGCTGATCTTCGGGAGTGCAATTTAACAGGTGCCGGTTTCAAAGGTGCAGATTTGAGCAATAGTAATTTATCAGGTGCCAATTTGCAGGGCGCGTCACTCGAAAAAGCTGATCTGGCTGCAGCTAATCTGACTGATACCGAATTGCGAGGCGCTATTCTCGACGATGGAGCCCTGACAGATGAACAGGTTCGCTCAGCTCTGTTACATCGCTCACCTGAGGCCCAAGGCGTTGTTATCAAGGATGTTCTTGTCCGACACAACATTTGGATATCGTCAGGAGGCCGTGAGGGAGAGCGTGCTGATTTATCTGGTCTTGACCTCTCTAATCTCGATTTTTCCGGCGTTGATTTGTCAGCGGCCAAATTGGTCGGCTGCAGTCTGAAAAACAGCTCCTTGAAGGGTGCCCTTCTTGCGCACGCAAACCTTGGCTATGCAGACTGTCGGCAGGCAAATCTTGAAGACTCCGATTTACGGGGCGCCGATCTTTGTTTTGTAAATTTATCTGCTGCTGATCTCCGCAACGCCAACATAACCCCCTTGAAAATTGACAGTGTCTCTGTTCGCAACTGGCCTGCGGATCTAACACGGGTTCGGGCTGTCGGCGCAAATTTTTCCTTTGCCCGACTTACCGATGCAAAGCTGGATGGTGCGAACCTGACCAACGCTGATTTCGACGGTGCAGTCCTTGATGGATGCAGTGTCGTTGGGGCGATATTTACCGGTGTCGATCTCGAAACAACCAGCACAGTCGGACTAATCAACCCCAAGCCAAGCTGAAGTGTTTCCATCAGCATCAATCACTCTCTGATATCACAGTCTATTTTATTAGTTTTTTACTTCAATTTTTGGGTAGAAGGCATTGAAAGCAAAAGCAAAATCAACACCGTAGGCCACATCAACATACCCGCTATTTTTTCGAATCTGCACAACGACATTTCCAACATCCATTCCTTCACTGATCGTCGGTGAATCCAGGGCCGAGTTCTGCCCCGCCTCCCAGGTGATAACAATGTTTCCCGGGGCCTCTACCCTGCGATCACGTCGCAAACGGTCCAGGGACCACGCCTGACGCTTGCCGTCTCCATCCACGAATGAAACCACCCTCGCCAATGGTGCAATGCCGACAGGCATGGGTCCGCGATACAAAAAAGGCTGAGGCATAGAGTCGTAATAGGCATATGGGTTCGCTCCATAGCGACGACGGCTGTCTACCGATGGCACCAATACTTTGGCGTTTTCGAAACGCTGGCGAAACAATGCCATGGATTCAAGGCGGGAAGGAATTGTCTTCAGAACTTTGCCATTCAATTCCCCGGCGATCCCCTGCCCCAGAAACTGCTGCCACCAGGTCTCGGTTTGCCGGTCGTACATCACCAGATCGGAACGACGTAATTTGCCTGTTGTGCCAAATTCAAGTGTACGTCCGTCAAGACGTCGATCAAACACGATGGCTGCATTGCACAAGGGACAAAACGTTATCGAAACGGGTACGCCGCCGACGGTATCATTGACAATCTCGTGCCACATGAGGATTTGTAATGGATAAGCCCGGGCATCACCGTTGATAGAGAGGCCAATTACGGGTTCAGTTTCGGCATATTGCGTCGCCTCGGCCAATGGAACAAACAAAGGATTATCAATGGAGGGAATGCCATCTTTTGGCGGGCCGCCAGACATGATTTCAGACAAATCAATTGATGTATTTGAAAAATCTGTTTTCGGCCATTCAGATTTCCACTGGGCAGGCCCGGCGCTCGCCATTGCCAGTACAAAAAACAAGCCTGCAATGGCCAACGTTGAAACGGCACTAAGGCGCCGAAGGTATCCAGTCATCCAACAACTCCACAAATAACATGTCAGAGCGATTCCGTTTGAACCGGAATCGCTCTAGTTTGGCAAGATCGCCTTCACGAAGAACGCCTGCCATGGCAAGGTTGCTTGATCAGGTGAAAACCAGCAAATCACGCCGATACACCATGGCGTGACCAGAACATTTCCGGACTTAACGAAAACGCAGCGTTCCGTCAAACTCAAGGTGTGCGCCGAAAATGGAAGCTGAAGCTTATCCGATTAAACCGCAAAAGCCCTGGTTTCGGCCAAAAGGATAAACATGAGCGAAAAAGTAGATTGCGTTGTTGTTGGCGCAGGTGTTATCGGCCTGGCTATCGCCAGGTCTTTGGCAAAGAAAGGCCGGGAAGTTATTGTTCTGGAAGCAGAAAATGATATTGGTACAGGAACCAGTTCCCGCAACAGCGAGGTCATCCATGCCGGTATTTATTATCAACCCGGCAGTCTTAAGGCGAAGCTTTGTGTCCAGGGAAAAGAGGCGCTTTACCACTATTGCGAAGAACGCGGCGTCGAACACAAACGACTGGGCAAACTAATTGTCGCCTCACAGGACAAAGATCTGGCAACGCTTGAGAAACTGAAAAGGACGGCGGAAACTAATGGCATCCCTGATATGGTGTTTCTCAACGGGCCGGAAATGAAGTCCCTTGAGCCTGCCTTGGCGGGTGTTGGTGCCCTTTTGTCCCCGTCGACCGGAATTGTCGACAGCCATGGACTGATGCTGGCCTATCAAGGGGAAGCAGAAGACCTGGGCATGGTGATCGCCTTCAACAGTCCATTTCAGTCCGCCAGATCCGAAAGTAATCAATTTCACATCGAGGTTGGTGGCGATACCCCGCTCTCCCTGACGGCGAATACCCTGATTAACTCTGCCGGGCTTGGGGCGCAAGATATTGCTAACAATATCAGTGGCTTGAAGCCAAACCATATTCCGAAACGTTACCTGTTGAAGGGCTCGTATTTTTCCATGACGGGCAAATCACCTTTCACAAGGCTGATTTACCCGGTCCCCCCGGACGCCAGTCTGGGCATCCATTTAACGCTTGATCTTGGCGGGCAGGCAAAATTTGGCCCGGATCAGGAATGGATTGACTCTATTGATTACACGATGAACCCATCGCGAGCGGACAGCTTTTATGCCTCGGTCCGGCAATATTATCCAGACCTGGCTGATGGCGCTCTGGAAGCAGCTTATTCCGGTATCAGGCCCAAGATTCAGGCACCAGGTGACCCGGTTGCTGACTTCATGATCGAAGGTCCTGCGGATCATGGTATAGCGGGTTTGGTTAACCTGTTTGGTATGGAGTCTCCCGGCCTGACATCATCGTTGGCCATCGGCGATTATGTCTGCGCATTGCTGGATTGAATCTGTTCTTGACGAATGGCTTGCCAGCGAGACTGCAACCGGGTTAAGTTGTTGATAATCAACACGAACAGGGGAACATCATGAAATTGCGCCAGTTATTTGCCGTCGGCGTCGCTGTCGCTCTATCCAGCAGCTTTGCTCTCGATGCTGTCGCTGGTGTTCCTGATCTTGAGGCTTGGACATTTGGCGCCACCGCGACACGGATTGAAAACGACAGTGAGTGGAAAACCAACGTTGGCGCCGGTATGGGGTTTGCTGCTGATTATGTTGGCAGTGATGATTACACAGGCCAAGCGATGCCGGTGGTTGATATTGAGTGGCGCGGGGCTTACTTCCTCAGCACCCAGCGCGGGCTTGGCCTGAATTTGGTCCGGCGGCGACAAACCAAAGCAGGTCCCAGGATTACCTGGTCTGCTGGCAGGGATTCATCAGATAATACTGATCTGTCCGGCATGGCAGATCTGAAATCCAGTATTGAAGCCGGGGTGTTTTTTCAACATTTTAATGGCCCCTGGCGCCTCGAAGGCGATCTGCGCTATGGCCTGAACGGCAGCGGTCACCATGGCATTGTCGGGAATGCCAGCTTGGCCCTTGGTGGCCGGCTCAGTGAAGATTCCAGCTTGATCCTTGGTGCCGCCACGAAATTTGCCAGCGCTTCCTATATGCTGGCAAATTTTGGTGTGACAAGTTCAGAGGCGACCTCTGGTCGCGCTGCCTATACACCAACCGCCGGTTTCCAGGAATTTGCCGGCTTTGCTTCCATTGTTTACAACGTTGACCAGAATATTTACCTGACCATAGATGGTCGCGGTACCTTGATGATGGATCAAGCGGCCAACAGTCCGTTGGTCAAGGCCTCTGACCAATACTTTGTCGGGACCACCGTAGGTTACCGCTTCTGAGCCACGGCTGAGCCACGGCTGCTTGAATAAGTTCATTTGAATAATTCAGGCCCTGTTCCCTCTTCTATTGAATGATTTGAAGTGCTATTTAGCGGCGACGCTATTAAACTTCTTTTTTATGTAAAATAGATGGGTCCGTGATGAAAAACGTCGCTTTGGTCGACAAGGTTCGCAATTCACTGATCGGCAACGATCAGGCGATGCAAGGCCCGGCTGGGGTGCGGCGGATTACTTACGCAGACTACACGGCGTCTGGCCGATCCCTTGGGTTTATCGAAGACTTCATTCGTGACGAAGTTTTGCCTTTCTACGCAAATACCCATACCGAAACATCCGGCACAGGACACCAGACAACCCGTTACCGTGAAGATGCCCGTAGTATCATCCTGAAGGCTGTGAACGGCGACGAGCGTGATGCTGTTCTGTTCTGCGGCTCAGGAGCCACAGGCACGGTCGATCGTTTGATCAATATCCTGAATCTTCGACTGCCAAACGAACTTGATGAAGAATATGGTTTTGCGGACCAAATTCCTCCTGAAATGCGGCCTGTTATTTTCATTGGCCCTTATGAACACCATTCAAATGAAGTTTTGTGGCGGGAAACCATCGCGGATGTCATCGTCGTTGAAGAAGATGAAGCGGGTCTGGTCGATCTCGATATTCTGCAGACCAGGTTACTGGAATTTGCCGACCGACCTTTGAAAATCGGTAGCTTTTCAGCGGCTTCAAACGTTACAGGCATTATTACCAACACAGATACCGTCACGACAATGTTGCACGAGCATGGTGCCATCGCCTGCTGGGATTTTGCTGCCGCCGCTCCCTATGTGCCCATCGATATGAACTACGCAGACGCGCCAGACAGCGCGGCCAACAAGGATGTTGTTTTCATTTCCCCGCATAAATTCCCGGGCGGTCCGGGCACGCCGGGTATTTTGATCATGAAAAAATCCTTGATGAAAAACAAGGTCCCGGTCATTCCCGGGGGTGGCACCGTCAGCTACGTCAGTTCCGACGCCCATCGCTATATTGACGATCCTGAACATCGCGAAGAAGGTGGCACGCCTGACATCGTTGGCTCAATCCGCGCAGGGCTGGTGTTCCAGTTGAAAGAAGCCGTTGGTGCAGAAAATATCTTCACCCACGAAAAGGACATGGCCCGCCATGCCATTGATATATTAGGGAAAAACCCGAACATCAACATCCTTGGCAACAACCAGACAGACCGCTTGCCAATCATTTCCTTTCTCGTGCGCCACGGCGAACGCTATCTGCATCATGACTTTGTGGTGGCTGTTCTCAATGATTATTTTGGCATCCAGACCCGCGGTGGCTGTTCCTGCGCTGGACCTTACGGTCACCGTTTGCTTGGCATCGACAGCGAGACGTCCGAGGAATTCAACGTTCAGATCATGGGTGGCTGTGAAATCATCAAACCGGGCTGGACCCGTTTTGGCCTCAACTATTTTAACAGCGAAGACGAAGTCAGCTTTATCCTGGGCGCCATAGACTGGGTCGCGACCAACGGCCACAAGCTGCTGTCAGCCTACGCCTGCGACGGCCCCACAGGGCGCTGGTGGCACAAGCAGGCGGGCAAGGCCGCCGTCATGTCGTTGAACGACATTGATTACACAGCCTCTGGCCCCACTTATTCAACGCACAAATCCAGCATATCGCTGCAAAATCTGGACGACCTGGTACAGGATGCCCAAAAGGCGATTGCGGCCCTGGAGGGTACTTCCGCCAGCGGATCAGCGGATGCTGTCATACCGGAGCCTGCCCGTCATCTGCAATGGTTTCCGTTGCCATCCGAGGCCGCTGAATAACAGATTCTTGTTGTCAGGAGATGTAGTGCGGAAGGTCAGCCTGCCTTACCGTTCGGAGAAAAGTTGCGTGAATTCACATTCAATAGATTGATTTTTTCAAAACTCCTCACTTGCGTAACAGATTGATGCTATTTCTGTTAATGATCGTTTAATTTATTGTTTTGAAACGATTTTCTGCAAATATGTCCACCATCACATTAACCCTGTTTTGCTTTTGTGGATGGAGGATCCCATGTCGGTTTTTGATCACGGTGAATTTAGCGAGCACGAAGATGTTATTTACTGCCATGATCGGGCAACCGGCCTTCGGGCGATTATCGCCATCCATGATACGACCCTTGGGCCAGCCCTTGGTGGCTTGCGCATGTGGCCTTATGCCAGCGACGACGAGGCCCTGACTGACGTCCTCAGGCTGTCGCGCGGCATGACTTACAAGGCCGCCATGGCGGGACTGAACCAGGGTGGCGGCAAGGCCGTGATTATTGGTGATCCGCGATCAGACAAATCCCCTGAACTTTTCCAGTCTTTCGGACGCTTTGTCGAGCAACTGGGTGGGCGGTACATCACAGCCGAAGATGTTGGCACATCCGTTGCTGACCTTGGCCTTGTGGCCGGTGTCACCGATCATGTGGCCGGTCTGGCAGCACTTTCGGGCGATCCCTCACCGGCGACGGCCTGGGGCGTTTATCATGGTATTCGGGCAGCGGTCGCCCATCGTTTACAGCGCCCCACGCTGGAAGGCGTGAAGGTTGCGGTGCAGGGTGTGGGGCATGTTGGATACTATCTTTGCCAGTACCTGGCCGAGGCCGGAGCGCAGCTGACAGTGACCGATATTGACGCCAAAGCCATGGAGCAAATGGCAGACAAATGGGGCGCAAACACCGTACATCCGGATAGCATTTACGAGGCAAAGGTAGATGTATTTGCCCCTTGCGCCATGGGTGCCGTGATCAATGACGAGACCCTGCCACGATTGCAGGCAAACATCGTTGCCGGTTCCGCCAATAACCAATTGTCCCAGGCGCATCATGGTGAAAGCCTCGCCGCACAAAAAATCCTGTACGCACCGGACTACGTAATCAACGCCGGCGGCATTATCAATATTTCACACGAGCGACCGGTATATGACGAAGTGAAGGCTTATGCGCATACGGCACAAATCCATGACACGTTGATCGATCTGTTCCGCAAGGCAAATGCAGCGCAAATGGCACCGGAAAAAATGGCTGACAAGATGGCCGAGGCGCGGATTTTCAATGCCCGCCAACAACAAAACTCGGTTGCCGCCTGATCTTGATCAGAGCAAGCTTTGCTTAAAGTAGACCGAGGTTTCTGAGTTCAGCCGCCATATCCGGAGGGATGTCGCTGGCGGAACCGCCTTTGGGCGCATCACCTGGTGCCACGTCGTCTTCTAAATACCGCCAACCCTGATGCGGCCTGCGGGGCTGCGGCATGGTCAGCACCAGATCAGGATGCAAGATTATGGCGCAACGCCGAACGCCATCGCTGCCGTGTACCTCTTCCAGACCAATGATCTGCTGGCGCACCGCAACAATCCGCTTGATCACCCAATAGAGCGAACCGCCATCCAGAACTTCCCCATCCCGCCGGGGTCTGTTGCGCGTCACATGCACCAGCCGTTCCCCCCGCGCAGGGCGGGCTTCCTGGTGGCGGCGCAACTGGTCAACGTCATCGACGCCAACACATAATTTTAGCAAATGAACCGTCATGGGAGCTCATGAACATGGAAATCGAGGGCTGTACTTTTGTGCCACGCAGCCCGCCATCGATCAAGCCATTCCGGACACGTCCGGCTTGATTTTACTTCACAGGCGCTGAAAAACGTCTTTCACCGACACCTGGCGGGGTCAGGAATTTTCGGCGGCGGTCAGGGCCGCGAAAGTGGGGCTGGGCAATGAAGTCACGGGGCCTGTCGAGCACAGAGAGTACCCGGTCAAACAGTTTGACGGGATTGTAGGGTTTGCGCAAAATTTCGGTTGCCCCGGCGTCGCGGGCTGACTCCACATTCAACATTGTACTGTAACCCGTTGAAACTATGATGGGAATTTGTTTGACGTTGGCAAAGGGCAGCTTGCGAATATTGCGGCAGAGCTCGAAGCCATCCATGGGAAACATCATCAGATCGCAGAGCACAAAATCTACCCGACCCTGGCGAAAAATCTCCAGCGCCTGGTGCCCACCCGTCGCCGCCATGACCTTGACGCCGCCAATCAGGCTGACAACTTTTTCGATGAGTCGCAGCTGCATTGGATCGTCATCGACAATCAGGAAAACCTTGTTTTCAAGCCGGTTGCGGGTCAATTTTCAATGCCTCAGTTACGCTGTACTGAAGGCACGTTATTCCAGAATGCTTGAGATTCAGTGAATCGTTCCTGGTGTAAATATTCGAGACACTGCCACCACAGGTAGCTTATTGGGACTGACGGTCGGTCAATAACCCTCCGTCATTGCCGTACTTGATCCGGCAATCTTCAAGGCTGTTACAAATTGGCGGAACACTCCCCTTTCGTCATGCCCGTGGCTGACACGGGTATCTACGTCTTGACGGCATTTTTGTTCAGGCAAAGGATTTTGGTCATTTCAGGAAGATGCAGAACATGAGAAATCAACCTTCTGGTAAACTTGTCTCCCAAAGGCGTGGGTACGCGGGTCAAGCCCGCGCATGACGGTATTTGGCTTGGCCGTGACAGGAAAATTGCTCAGCTACACATCAATCTTCTGCCACGCTGAAGGCCACCAGCACGGTGCCTTCGTCGACCGCATCCCCGATTTCAAAATGGATTTCATCGACAACGCCATCTGCCGGGGCAGTAATTGTATGTTCCATCTTCATGGCCTCGACAATCATCAAAGGCGTGCCCTTGTCGACACTGGCACCTGCTTCGGTTAATACGGCGACGACCTTGCCTGGCAGCGGGGCGACGACACCGCCGGTACCAGCATCGTCAACTTCGGCTGCGGCGAGGACATCAAAAATACCGATCTGGTGAACATGCCCGGCATCAATCACCGTCACACCACCGTCATCCAGCAGCACGGTTGCCACAATCCGCACACCATCAATATTGGCGACGATGCGATCTTCGTCTTCCAGTTCCCCGTTCACGATCAGAGTTTTATCCGCAATGGTCAGCTCGTATCCGCCTGTCACATAGCGAACCGGGATGGCAACAATTTCCTCTGCGTCAACCAGCTTGATTTCATCGTGCCCGTCGTCATTCATGCGCCAGCCATGGACCTGATGCCAGGGTGAAGTTGGATCACCGTTGCCATGCGCATTGAAAGCCGCCTCATCGGCCCGGTCCAGCAGAACGGCCAGGGCCGCAATGGCCAAGGCCCGTACAGGTGCCGCTCCTGGTTCAGGCACAAGTTCAGCAATGTGGCGTTCAATGAAGCCTGTATCCAGATTTGCTGATGCAAAATCTTCGTTGACGGCAATGCGGGCAAGGAACGCTGTGTTGGTTTTCACCCCGACCACTTCGGTTTGCTGTAAGGCCCGGCGCAAGCGTCGCAGGGCACGGGTCCGGTCTTCATCCCAGACGATTAATTTGGCAATCATGGGATCGTAAAAAGGCGTTACCTCGTCGCCCTCTTCCACGCCGGTATCAATGCGCACGTGCGGACCGGCAGCCGGGAATCGCAGACGTTTCAAGCGACCGGTTGAAGGCAGAAAACCCTTGTCCGGATTTTCAGCATAGATGCGGACTTCCAGGGCATGACCGGTGATGGAAAGCTCTTCCTGTCGCAACGGCAAGGGCTCGCCCGCCGCAACACGTAATTGCCATTCCACCAGATCCACACCTGTGATCAATTCTGTCACAGGATGTTCGACCTGTAGGCGGGTATTCATTTCCATAAAATAGAAAGGCGCGTCCGCCAGGCCGTTCGAGACATCGACGATAAACTCGATGGTTCCTGCCCCGCGATAACCAATGGCCAGTGCCGCCTTGACCGCTGCCTCGCCCATGGCTTTGCGAATATCGGGCGATAAATCCGGCGCCGGGGCTTCTTCGATGACCTTTTGATGGCGACGTTGCAGGGAGCAATCGCGCTCGAACAGATAAACCGCATTGCCATGATTATCCGCAAAGACCTGGACTTCGATATGGCGTGGAATTTCAAGATACTTTTCAATCAGCACCCGATCATCGCCAAAGGAATTTTTACCTTCCCGTCGGGCACCGGCCAGGGCATCGGCAAATTCATCGCCTTTGTTCACCCGGCGCATACCTTTACCGCCACCGCCAGATGTGGCTTTGATCAAAACCGGATAACCAATTTCATCTGCGGCCTTTCTTAAAACCGCATCGTCTTGATTTTCTTCATGATAGCCCGGCACCACAGGTACACCGCTGGTCACCATCAGGGCCTTGGCCGCATGCTTTTCACCCATGGCCCGGATGGCTGACGGCGGGGGTCCCACAAAAATTATGCCGGCAGCCTCACAAGCTTCAGCGAAAGCCGCATTTTCGGACAAAAATCCATAGCCAGGATGCACTGCCCTGGCGCCGGAGGCCTTGGCCGCAGCCAGCACCTTGTCCGCATCCAGATAGCTCTGGGTCGCAGGTGATGGGCCAATATGATGGGCCTCATCAGCCTTTGAGACATGACGCGATGTCGCATCAGCGTCGGAATAAACCGCGACGGACCGAATACCCATATGACGGGCTGTTTCCATGACGCGGCAAGCGATTTCGCCGCGGTTGGCAATAAGCAAAGTATCAAACAATGTGTCAGACCAATTCAGTGAGAGGGAAATACCAGGCAGTCAGGTAATCGGGCAGGTATCACCATTCAGGTTTTCGTTTATCGAAAAAGGCACCAATGCCTTCACGGGCTTCGTCGCTGGCCCGCCGGTCGGCAATTCGGCGTGCGGTATCTTCCATTAAATCAGCCGATATGGCCTTGTCGCGAACCGAGGCGATTAAATCCTTTGAGGCCGCAACAGCACCAGGGGCCGTTTCCATGAACATACGGGCGTAGCGTTCAGCCGCCGCCCGCATTTCGCCTTCGTCATTCACGATCAGATGCACCAGGCCAATGCGATAAGCCTCCTGGGCATCGAAGCGTTCCGCTGTCAGAAAATAGCGCCTGGCCTGGCGGGCACCAACCGCGCCAATGACATAAGGCGACACTACTGCCGGGATTAGTCCCAGTTTGACCTCAGACAACGAGAACGTTGCACTGCGCACGGCGATAGCAATATCACAGGCGGCAATTACACCGATGCCACCGCCATAGGCCGGGCCCTGGATCAGCGCCAGCGTGGGTTTGGACATGGTGTCCAACCGATGCAGCGCTTCTGCCAGTTTGCGCGAATCTGCGATATTCTCTTCTTTGCTGAAGTTGGCAGATTTGCGCATCCATTCAAGATCGGCCCCGGCGCAAAAGGTCCGCCCGCGCGCCGCAATCACCACCAGCCGAACATCATCTTCATTTTCAGCCGACTCAAAGCGGGCAGACAATTCTTCAATCAGATGATCGTCAAAAGCATTATGAACTTCCGGGCGATTGATCGTGATGGTTGCTACGCCCAAATCATCGATTTGTAATGTCGTGGTATCTGACATGTCACTACATCCGGAATATGCCGAAATCAGTTTTTTCGACGGGTTGATTGAGGGCAGCGGAAATTGACAGTCCCAGAACCATGCGGGTGTCCGCTGGATCAAAAATGCCGTCATCCCACAACCGTGCACTGGCGTAATAAGGATGGCCCTGAACCGCGTACTGTTCGCGGATCGGAGCCTTGAACGCCTCTTCTTCTTCGGCCGGCCATTCCTTGTCACCGGCTTCCATGGCATCGCGTTTGACCTGGGCCAGAACGTTGGCAGCCTGCTCTCCGCCCATAACCGACACCCGTGCATTAGGCCACATCCACAAAAATCTTGGGCTGTAGGCGCGGCCACACATGCCATAGTTCCCGGCACCATGGGAGCCACCAATGATCATAGTAAACTTCGGCACCTTGGCGCAGGCGACGGCTGTCACCAATTTGGCACCGTCCTTGGCAATGCCGCCATTTTCGTACTTCTGCCCCACCATAAAGCCGGTGATATTTTGCATGAAGATCAACGGAATACCACGCTGCGCGCACAGCTCAACAAAATGTGCGCCCTTCAAGGCTGATTCGGAAAACAAAATGCCGTTGTTTGCGACGATGCCAACCGGATAACCGTGGATATGGGCAAAGCCGGTCACAAGTGTTGTGCCATACAGCTTCTTGAATTCATCAAACTCACTGCCGTCGACAATACGGGCAATAACCTCACGCACATCGAAAGGTGTGCGGTCATCATTCGGTACAATGCCCCGGATTTCAGCTGGATCATAAAGCGGCTCCATGACCTCCCTGGTCACGACTTCGGGCAGTTTCTCGCGGTTGGTATTACCAATGATCCTTCGGGCCAGGGCCAGTGCATGTTCATCATTCAATGCCAGATGATCTGTCACACCGGACGTGCGCGAATGCACATCTGCGCCGCCAAGGTCTTCGGCACTGACAACTTCTCCGGTTGCCGCTTTTACCAATGGTGGACCACCCAGAAAAATTGTGCCCTGGTTTTTAACGATAATGCTTTCGTCCGACATGGCCGGAACATAGGCGCCACCAGCCGTGCAACTGCCCATGACAACAGCCACCTGGGGAATACCCTGAGCCGACATGTTGGCCTGGTTGAAGAATATTCGACCAAAGTGTTCGCGGTCGGGAAAGACCTCATCCTGGTTTGGCAAATTTGCGCCACCGGAATCGACCAGATATACACAAGGCAAATTATTCTGCGCAGCAATTTCCTGGGCACGAAGGTGTTTTTTGACGGTCAGGGGATAATAAGTTCCGCCTTTTACCGTTGCGTCATTGCAGACAACAACGCACTCCTGCCCTTTTACCCGACCAATACCCGTGATCACCCCGGCAGAGGCAATATCACCTGAATACATGCCGTGGGCTGCAAGTTGGGAGAACTCCAGAAAAGGTGATCCGGGGTCCAGCAACATACGTACACGCTCACGCGGCAACAGCTTGCCCCGCCCCACATGTTTGGCGCGTGCACGATCACCACCACCCAGTTTGACCTTGCCCACTTCTTCGCGCAGCTGATCGACAAGCGCCAACATGGCTGCTTCATTATCCTTGAAGGCTTGAGATCGGGTGTTAACCCGACTTTCCAGAACACTCATTCGACGTCAAACTCCTGACTGAATTTCTGTCACCCGATTCCCTGGAATCAGGGCAGGCATTATTTTTCGATAGCAAAGCGAACTTGATAAACGGGTAGCATCAACCAGAGAGAAACGCCGCCACTCCCTTGGCGCAATTCGCCTGGCTGATATAGTAGCGCAAATTGACAAACTTATTCGGGAGAAAATTGTATGGCGTATCAACCCTTTGACCTGACCGGCAAAGTTTTGCTTGTAACGGGCGGCAATGGCGGCATTGGCCTCGGCATGGCGGATGCTGCGGCTCAGGCTGGCGCGGATGTCTGTATCTGGGGTACCAACGCCGATAAAAACGCAGCTGCGGTTGAAAGCCTCAAGGCACACGGCACCAAAATTGACGCCATGATCTGTGATGTGGCCAATGAAGCCTCTGTTGACGAGGCCTTTGCCAAAACACTCGACAGCCTGGGCCGGGTCGATATGTGCGTCGCCAATGCTGGTGTGACCGGACGCTCCAAATCGTTCCTCGATATCAGTGCGGATGAATGGAAACGCGTGTTGAGCGTAAATCTTGATGGTGTCTTTTATACCTTGAAGGCTGCTGCTGCCCATATGTCTGACCGGGCGAAAAACGGCGACCCAGGTGGGCGCCTGGTCGCGACCGCCAGCCTGGCGGCGATCTCCGGTGCGGCGCGCAATGAACATTATGCCGCGACCAAAGGCGGTGTGATTTCCATGATCAAGGCGCTTGCAGTTGAGTTTGCCCGTGATGGCGTCACCGCCAACGCAGTTTTGCCGGGCTGGATTGAAACCGACATGACCGAACGCCTGACGACATGGGACAAATTTTCTGACGCTGTCTTGCCACGAATTCCGGCCCAGCGCTGGGGTCGCCCGGAAGATTTTGGCGGCACCGCGGTTTATCTCATGAGCGACGCCAGTTCGTATCACACCGGTGATACCTTCCTGATTGACGGCGGCTATTTCCTTTTCTAAGGGCATGATTAATCCGGTGTGACCAGTAAAGCCGTGGCTTTTTCGCGAATTTCGTCAGGCATGGGTGTGGACTTGCGCGCATCCATGTCGAGGAAAGCACCATACTGGCTCATGGTCGCGACCACCTCGCCCGAAGCTTCGTTGATCATGGAATGCACATAACGGATGGAGGAATTGCCGATATCCGTCACGGCGGATTTGATCGTTACCGTATCGCCGCCATTCAATTCCTTCAGATAGCGTACATCAAGTTCGAACGTCGACATGCCCCGACGGTTGTCGCGGTTATAGTGCGGTGTCATCCCGGTCATGGCCATGGCCTGCATACAGGCCAGCGAAAAGCGCTGAATATAAAAATGCGCACTCATGTGTTCGAGGACATCCAGTTCCCACATCTTCACAGAATCACGCAGGGTTGTGGCAAATCCATCTGTGCTTTCAGGGTACCAGCGATCAACAACAGGGCTTTCCCATTCCACTTTATGGGCGTCCAGTTTTTCCATTGTTGTGTCTGAAATGACTGCGGCTCGCCTCGCATCCAGATCCAGATGGATGGCATGGCTTTCAAATGTTGAAACCTTGTCGCCCGTTGCCGAGTTAATGATGTTGTTGCAAAGCTTCAGGATTTTGCCTTCTGTGCCAACAACGCCGCCTTCCATATGCAGGACATCACCGGATCGCAGTTCCCGATGCAGGCCAACAAACGACCGCACCGCTGCAAAGGCGCGCCGGTCATTTTTGCGATAGTCCGAGCCCAGCCCCATACGCTCGGTGAAGCTGACATAGGCATCCCCAAGACGTTCAAAATAGGCTGCGATCGTCATGTGTTCGACCATGTCACAGTGCCAGGGCATGACACCGCCGCGATAGGTTTCAAAATACTTGCTCATGTGGTTATTCCCCTGCAATGGCGCGGGAAATCACGAGGCGCTGTACGTCGCTTGTCCCTTCGTAAATCTGGCAAACGCGAACATCACGGCAAATTCTCTCCACCGGAAAATCATTTGTGTATCCGTAACCACCGAATGTTTGCAGTGCCTGGGAGCAAACCTTCTCGGCCATCTCCGAGGCGAAAACCTTGACCATGGACGCTTCTTTCAAACACGGTCGCCCGGCATCCCGCAAGCGTGCGGCCTCATGGACCATCAGTCTGGCCGCATGAATTTGTGTTGCCATATCTGCCAGTCGAAAAGCCACGGCCTGATGCTCGATAATCGGCTTGCCAAAGGCTTCGCGTTCCTTGGCATAGTCGCGCGCCGCTTCGAAGGCTGCACGTGCCATACCAACTGACTGGGCACCAATACCAATGCGACCGCCTTCCAGGTTCGACAGGGCTATTTTGTATCCCTGCCCCGGCTCACCCAGCATCATGTCCGGTGGCACTTCAACATTTTCCAAAACGATCTGGCAGGTATCGGAGGCGCGCTGACCCATTTTCTTTTCGACACTGGCAACGCGATAGCCAACGCTGGTTGTTGGCACCAGAAAAGCAGATAGACCCTTCTTTCCAGCATCCGGATCGGTCACGGCAAAAACGATAGCGATATCGCCGCTTTGGCCCGACGTGATAAATTGCTTGGTGCCATTGAGAACCCAGCGATTGCCCTCAAACACAGCACGCGTGCGAATGGCAGACGCGTCTGACCCGGTGTGCGGTTCTGTCAGACAAAAAGCCGAAATCAATTCACCTGTCGCCATCCTGCGCAAATAACTATCTTTCTGGGCTTCGGTCCCATAATTCAGAACGGGCAAATTACAGGTCGAATTTTGTACACTCATGATCGTCGAACAGGAACCATCACCAGCGGCAATTTCTTCCAGCGCCAACATATAGGTGACGTGATCCACGCCAACGCCATCCCATTCTTCCGGCACCAGCATACCCATGAAACCAAGGGCACCCATTTTCGATATTTCATCTTCGGGGTGGAACGACGTACGATCCCACTCCGCCGCATTTGGCAGCAATTCTTTTTGTGCAAACTGACGCGCTGTTTGTTGAATCAGTTGTTGCTGTTCCGTCAAAATCATTTTTGGTTCCTGGTGATACTAAAATATGTTTACCGGTAGAAATTATTCAGGCCGTTGCGACGTCCGCTCGCCGTTTGGGCCGGGCGACGAGTTCGCCGCTGCAATTGGGGCAAATCTGGTTCATGTCCACCGAACAGGGCACGCAAAATGTACACTCGTATGAACAGATACAAGCTTCATCATCGTGCCCCAGAGCCGTTTCGCATTTTTCGCAAATCTCTCTCATTTCCAGTGGCATTCAAATTCCCCCTCAGGCTGTTTCGTTGAACAGTTCGCGCCCGATTAACATACGCCGGATTTCGGACGTACCAGCACCAATTTCATAGAGTTTGGCATCGCGCAACAAACGCCCGGTCGGGCTTTCATTCATATAACCCATGCCCCCCAGTGCCTGGATTGCTTCCAGTGCCATCCACGTTGCCTTTTCGGCAGAATAGAGAATAGCCCCGGCGGCATCCTTGCGCGTCGTCTGACCGCGATCACAAGCCTTGGCGACAGTATAAACATAAGCCCGGGCAGCGTTCATGATCGTGTACATGTCGGCGATCTTGCCCTGCATCAACTGGAACTCGCCAATGGGTTTGCCGAACTGCTCACGCTCATGGATATAAGGCAGCACAACATCCATACAGGCCTGCATGATCCCCAGGGGTCCGCCGGATAACACAGCACGTTCATAATCCAGGCCGCTCATCAAAACATTTACACCGGCGCCGACACCAGCCATGACATTTTCTTCCGGCACTTCGCAATCTTCAAACACCAGTTCGCAGGTGTTTGACCCGCGCATGCCCAGCTTGTCCAGTTTCTGCGATGTGGAAAACCCCTTGAAGTCTTTTTCAATGAGAAAAGTTGTAATCCCGCGTGGTCCAGCTTCTGGATCGGTCTTGGCATAGACGACCAACACATCGGCATTGGGACCGTTCGTGATCCACATCTTGTTGCCGTTCAAAATGTATTTGTCGCCTTTTTTCTCGGCGCGCAAACGCATGCTGACAACATCTGAACCGGCACCTGGCTCACTCATGGCAAGGGCACCGACATGTTCACCGGAAACCAGCTTCGGCAAATATTTGCTTTTCTGTTCGCTGGATCCGTTGCGGTGGATCTGGTTCACACACAGGTTTGAATGTGCACCATAGGACAGCCCGACCGATGCCGAGCCCCGGCTGATTTCTTCCATGGCAATGACATGGTCAACATAGCCCATACCAGACCCGCCATATTCTTCGTCGACGGTTACGCCCAATAATCCCATGGCACCCATTTTTTGCCAGAGGTCGGCGGGAAAATCATTATCGAGATCAATTTGTGCGGCGCGCGGTGAAATTTCATCGGCGGTGAAATTCATCACCGACTCGCGCAACATGTCGGCGCTTTCACCGAGATCAAAATCCAGCGACGGAAGACTGTTGGGAATCATATCAGAAGCTCCTCAGGGAATTATTGTATTGTAACGTTCAGGTTAGTGGGGAATCAATCTGGCATGTCAGATGTATCTGGCAGGCGCATCATGGTCGCTGTCACCAGACCACATTCTTTTTCAATGCCGGTTTTTTCGATATAGAGGCGTCCTTCGCAAACTGTCAGCCGTGCTCCGGCTCTGACGACGTTCGCTCTGACGCTAAGACGCTCACCATCTCCTGGCCCCATGATGTTCAATTTATATTCAACCGTAAGCAAAGAATCTTGTGCGGCCATCAAGGAATATGCCGCATATCCACACGCGGTGTCAGCCAGAGTGCCCATGACGCCACCGTGAAACAGACCTATTTGCTGCGTCAACTCCGGTCGGTGATCAATGGCGATCTCACAAAAACCTGGTTCCAGACCGGTTATTTCAGCCCCTATCAACTTCATGAATCCCTGGCGGTCAAAGCTGCCCTGGACGCGCGCGCGAAATTCCGGGTCGCGGACGACAAAATCCTGTTTGCTCACGTCCATCACCGCCTCCTCAACTGCGTCGGCCAAAATCATATTCGACGATAAGCTCTTTTGCCCGTTCGAGATTCTCCTGCGGTATCAAGGCGCTCTTGCGCTTCACTGAATCCAGCATAACGCCCGTGATCTCGGCAACAGCTGCCACATCGCCGGTTTGCCTGTTGATCATTTCATGCACAAACATCACTTTGCGTTCGCTGACATTCAGGAAACCGGACCGAACTTCCACCAGATCGCCGGAGGTCATTTCACGGCGATAGGAAATGTTCATCTGGACAGCAGCCATACCGCGATCGTTGTTCTTCATCCATTCACTGGTGAGGCCGACCTGGGCAAACAGGTTCCACGTACCGCCGTCAAACATGCCGACATAGTGCTGCACATTCATGTGCCCCATCTGATCGTGGTGCCATGGATAAACAACGCCAATATAAGTTGTGACCAGATCAGACATACGCTTCCCACCCTTCAATTTTCAAAAACCTGCCTGATTATAGGCGAGCTTCATCCATAGAAATATTTGTTTCTTTCTATGTCATACATAGATATCTTCTATGGATGGAAATTTACCAGATCAGATACTTTCTGGCGGCCGCGGAAACCGGAAGCTTTACCAAAGCTGCCGACCGTGTACATGTGTCACAACCGACCTTGTCTGCGGGCATCAAGAAGCTGGAGCAAACCCTGCAATCCTCCCTGTTTGATCGGCAGGCGCGCCGTTCAGTCCTGTCTCCGGCCGGAATACGCTTTCTTGATCGTGCCCGGACTATCATGGCTGAGTGTGAACGGGCCCGTGCCGAACTGACGGATAGCAGGGAATCCCGTTCTATAAGACTTGGCTGTTTGCCCAGCATCCCTGGCGGTCGCCTTGGTGAGTTACTCGCGACTTTTTCAAATGCCTACAGCGACATCACTCTGGAAGTTCTGGAAGCTGAATCCGGGCGACTGGAGCAATGGCTTGAACAAGGGCGCATCGACATCGCCCTGACGGCCAATGATCCAAATGTCGAAGCAGATCAGGGGCAAACAAATCGCACACCGTTATTTCGACAAAACATGGTTCTGGCTATGGTGCACGATCACCCCCTCGCCTTGCGACAAACCATCCGGCCGGACGATCTGAAAGACCTGGCCTATGTCCTGCGCCAACATTGTCCTTATGTACGCACATTGAACACCTATTTTACCGAACGCAGCATTCGCCCAAATGTGCTTTGTCGTACACGCCAGGAAACCCGGGCCTTGTCATTGGTCGCAGCCGGTCTGGGGGTCACGATCTTGCCAGACACACTGAATTGGCCGGGGGTGATCTTTCGCCCCATAGACGGATTGAACCTGCAATCAACGATTGTTCTCGCCGGTCAAACCGGCGAAGCGAATGAAGGTGTAGAATTGTTTCGAACTTTTGCGGCCAGCCACGACTGGAAACCCCACGATGGTGACGACGCATCAGCTGCCCGTCTTAACTGGGCCCATTAAACCAGCGCTATATCAGGAATGTGGCTGCCAGGCTCAGAAATGCCAGAAAGCCGATGACATCGGTAATGGTTGTCACAAAAACACTGGCAGCGATGGCCGGATCAATCCCCAGTCGGCCAAACCCTAACGGCACCAGCACACCACCGAGGCCAGCAACAATCATATTAATAACCATGGCTGCCGCGATAACGGCCCCCAATGCAGCATCCTGAAACCAGCCTCCGGCCAGTAGACCAGCTAAAATCGCGAACACAACGCCATTGGCCACGCCGACCAGTAGTTCCTTGTTCACGAACCGCCTTGCGTTTGTTTCCGTCAATTCGCGGGTGGCCAAGGCGCGCACGGCAACGGTCATGGTCTGGGTTCCGGCGTTCCCGCCCATGGATGCAACGATGGGCATCAGGATGGCCAGGGCCACAATTTCTTCAATCGCAGCATCAAACTGGGCGATAACCACTGAGGCAAGTACCGCCGTCAACAGATTGATCAGCAACCATGAAAACCGGCGCTTCGAGGTATTGAGCACGGTGGAATAAATATTGCCTTCTGACAAACCAGCCAGGTGCATGATGTCTTCTTCGGCTTCTTCGTGGATCACGTCGACGACGTCGTCGTGCATGATCACGCCCACCAGGCGGCCCGAAGCGTCGATAACAGGTGCCGATGTCAGATCATATTGCTGGAACTGAAACGCAACATCTTCCTGGTCTGTTTCCACCTGAATGAAAACAGGTTCATTTTCCATGACTTCACTGAGGATCACGGGCCGCTTCGTTCGCATGGCCTTGTTCAGGGGAATAGAGCCAATGGGTCTATGTCCCGGATCAACAACAAAAATTTCGTAGAAATCTTCCGGCAAGTCTTCGCTGTCCCGCAGGTAATCGATCATCTGACCAATGGACCAGAATGCCGGGACCGCAATCAGGTCTCGCTGCATCAGGCGTCCGGCACTATCCTCAGGGTAGCTGAGGGCCTGTTCAATATGTCCACGTTCTTCCTCGGGAACAGCGCGCAGGACTTCTCGTTGCTCGTCTTCGTCCAGATCCTCGATGACATCAACAGCGTCATCAATATCAAGTTCGGCAACAGCTGCGGCAACTTCGGCGGTTCCGAGTTGATCAACGACGTCATCAAGAACGTCTTCTTCGAGGTCAACCAGATATTCAGGATCAAGTAAACCGCGCGTCGCATCGATCAACAGATGACGATGATCGGGCGTGATCTGTTCCATCAGATCGGCGATATCGGCGGTATGAAGATAATCGACCAGTTCGTTGACCAGCTCGATATTGCCATCATCCAGGGCATCAGTGATCGCCACGACGCGCTCGTGCGTCAGACCAAGTTGCTCCTCGGTCACTTCCTGGCTGCTGTAATCAACATCCAGATCAGGTGGTTGCACAGATGACATGCCCGGTTTCCCCTTGAACGATTATTCGGCAGCCTGCTTTTGCATCTGGGCATCGACGACGGCCAGGGCCGTCATATTTACCATGCCGCGCACTGTGATTGTCGTACTGACAATATGTGCAGGTTGCGCCGCCCCGACCAACATAGGCCCCACGGACAAACCGTCGGTCAGAACGCGCGCGAGATTAAAGGCAATACTGGCGGCGTCAAGGGTTGGCATGATCAACAAATTGGCGCTGCCCTTGAGACGGGAATTCGGGAAAACCATATCGCGGACATGAGGATCAATGGCCGTATCCGCGCGCATCTCCCCTTCCACCACAAGATCAGGCGCTTGCTCTGTGATAATTTCCAGCGCTTTACGCATACGTTTGGCCGTCTTTGAATCCGATGTTCCAAAACTGGAATGCGATACCAGGGCGACCCGGGGTTCAATGCCAAAACGCTGAACTTCCTCAGCGGACAATATGGCGATCTCCGCCAACTGTTCGGCGCTGGGTAGTTCAGTCACGTGGGTATCCGCGATAAATACCGTATTTTTGGGTGCCAGCAACAGGTGCAGGGCCGCAAGATCCTTCACCCCGTCCGCCTTGCCAATAACGTCCCGGATGTCACGAAGGTGGCGATTATACCGCCCCACGGTCCCGCAAAGAACAGCGTCTGCGTCACCGCGCAATACCATCAAGGCACCAATTACTGTGGCGCGGGTGCGAATAACCGTTCGTGCGGCATCTTCCGATATGCCTTTTCGTTCCATCAGGCTGTGATAGTGCTGCCAGTATTCGCGGTACCTGGAATCGTTTTCCGGGTCAACCAGGCTGACGTCCTTGTCCAGTTGCAACCGCAATCCAAGCCGCTCGATTCGACGCGCCACAATCGCCCGTCTGCCGATCAAAATCGGATGGGCAATACCTTCGTCAATCGCGACCTGAGCTGCTCGCAAAACACGTGGGTCCTCGCCTTCAGCATAGGCCACACGCTTTGGATCGGCACTTGCGCGTTCAAAGACAGGCTTCATGACAAAGCCTGTTCGATAAACAAACTGCGTCAGCTTGTTCCGGTAGGCATCGAAGTCCTCGATCGGTCTCGTCGCGACACCGCTGTCCATGGCGGCTTTGGCTACTGCAGGCGCTATCTCGATTATCAAGCGGGGATCGAACGGTTTCGGGATGAGATAATCTGCGCCAAAACTCTGGCTTTGATCACCATAAGCGTTCGCCACGATATCCGTTGATTCCGCCATCGCCAGATTGGCAATTGCGCGCAGGCAGGCGATTTCCATTTCCCGATTGATTTCGGTTGCCCCGACATCCAATGCCCCTCTGAACAGAAACGGAAAGCACAAGACGTTATTGACCTGATTGGGATAATCGGACCGCCCTGTCGCCATGACGGCATCATCACGCACGGCTTCAACTTCTTCTGGCGTAATTTCCGGCGTGGGATTGGCCAGCGCCATGATCAGGGGTTTTGCTGCCATGGATTTGACCATTTCAGGCTTCAGAACACCGGGCGCCGACAGCCCCAGAAAAACATCTGCACCGCCGATAACATCCCCCAATGTTCTGGCATCCGTTTCAACCGCCCAGCGAGAGCGGTATTTGTCCATGTCTTCCTTGCGTCCCTTGTACAGCACGCCATACAAGTCAGTCACAACCACATTTTCGGGCTTTAGCCCAAGTGATTGCAGGATATCAAGGCAGGCCAGCGCTGCCGCACCCGCGCCTGAGCAAACAAGTTTCACATCTTCAATTTTTTTACCGACAACCCTGAGGCCATTGTAAATCGCTGCACCAACGCAAATCGCGGTGCCATGCTGGTCGTCGTGAAAGACAGGGATGTTCATTCGCTCGCGCAGGCGCGCTTCAATTTCAAAGCACTCCGGTGCCTTGATATCTTCCAGATTAATACCGCCAAATGTGGGTTCAAGCGCTGCGACAGCTTCAACAAATCTGTCAGCATCGGTTTCATCAACTTCGATATCAAAAACATCAATGCCGGAAAAAACCTTGAACAGGACGCCTTTTCCTTCCATCACGGGTTTGGACGCCAGGGGACCGATAGCGCCCAGACCCAGTACGGCGGTGCCATTGGTGACAACACCGACGAGATTTCCCCTGGCTGTGTATTTTTCTGCCAGCGCGGGATCGTTGGCAATTGCCATGGACGCCGCAGCGACACCTGGAGAATAGGCCAGCGCCAGATCGCGCTGGTTTGAAAGCGGTTTGGTCGGTGTGACGCTGATTTTACCCGGCACAGGATTACTGTGGTAGGCCAGCGCCATTTCGTCCAGATCATCGGCCATAACAAGGTCCCCTGGTTGTTCGACTGTCTGGGCGATTCCGGATTGAAGGAAATCGCCTTTATTTGGTATCTGGCGCGCTTTCACGCTTTGAAGCAACGCTGCACTTCCATTAAACCCGGAAACGCCCAGGTTGGCTTCACTATAGCGAATCTCTCTATGATGTGTGATTTATTCTTTAGTTATGGGGGCTTAATGATGTGGTGATGATGTGCTTATCAACAAAAAGAACCCGCAATCTGAATTGCGGGTTCTCTATAATTGGTGCGGCCGAGAAGACTCGAACTTCCACGGGATATTATCCCACAGCGACCTCAACGCTGCGCGTCTACCAGTTCCGCCACGGCCGCACGGAACTTATTGCGGAAATAGCACCTCCGCAGGCATGGATCAAGTCTGTAATGGAAACTAAGGCATATTCGGCCTTAGCGAGTTTAATTCTATTGTGCTGTATGTTGCCCATCAGCAGATTGAGATACCACTGCATGTCCGTGAAACCCGGAAACGATCCAGTCAAACAAGGTCTTTATCCGGTCAGGTCTCGCTGACGACCATTTTTTCTGTTATTGAAACAGCAACATTTTCGCCGGATACCATGACCATGCCACGGGCGATCAAGCGATTGTTCGCGTAAACCCAGGCATCGTCCTCGACAGTCGCATCCAGTTCAATGACAGCGCCACGGCCCATCTTCAACAATTGATGGATAGGCATGCTGGAACGGCCAAGAACAACGGAAATCTCGACGGATACACCCTGGATTGCTTGTTCTGCATCAGACATAATAGCTCTCAGATTTTGATATCGCCTGATACTGACGACTTACGGTTAGCAAATGATTAACGAAACAGATTCAATTGAATGGCGCATTTCCGACGAATTGGTCGAGTATGAGGATGCTCGCGCCTTTATGGAAGAAAGAGTCGCACAAATTGTTGACGGTAAAGCGCCTGAAACTGTCTGGCTGCTGGAACATCCGCCACTTTATACGGCCGGCACAAGTGCCGACCCGCTTGAACTTGTCGACAAGGAAAAGTTTCCGGTTTTCGATGCTGGTCGCGGTGGCCGATACACATATCACGGTCCCGGTCAGCGGATTGCATATGTAATGCTGGACCTCAGGCGCCGTGGAAAAGATGTGCGCGCGCATGTACGAAATCTTGAGGCCTGGGTCATCGCAGCCCTGGGGCGCTTTAACATCCACGGTGAACGCCGTGAGGGTCGTGTTGGTATCTGGGTAGACCAGGGCGACGGACAAGAAGACAAGATCGGGGCAATCGGTGTCAGGGTCCGCCACTGGGTGACATTTCACGGCATTTCGCTGAATGTCGAACCGGACCTCAGTCACTATGACGGCATTGTCCCCTGCGGTATCGCAGATCAGGGTGTGACATCATTGATAGATCTGGGGCTGCCGGTATCGATGGCGGAAGTTGACAGTGCGCTGCAGGAAACATGGGCAGAAGTATTTGGCGAGCCAGACAAGGCCTAATCCGTGTCCAGCGTCGCGAACCCCTGCCCTGTCGTGACAGAGCCCGGCTCTGCATCCACGATCTGGATGTCATCAACCAAGGCCATTGGTGGCTCTTCCCGGCAAGCCAGGATCATATCGTCAATTTGATCCGCTGGACCTGAAAACAAGGCCTCGACCGTACCGTCCCTGCGATTGCGGACCCAGCCATCCAGTTGACGTTTAATGGCTTCCTGTCGGGTCCAGGCACGATACCAGACACCTTGAACACGTCCGCTGATAATGACCCTGCAAATCACGGCGTAACCTGTTTTGATTTCATGGCATCAGTTCCGGGTGACGAGGCGATCTTTCGGAAAAACAATGTACACCGTTGTGCCCACACCCAGTTCGCTTTCCAGTCGAAAATCGCCACCATGCAATTCCACCAGAGCTTTGGTCAAAGGCAACCCAAGTCCCGCCCCTTCAAACCGTCGATCAAATGACGACTCTGCTTGTCCAAACACCTTGAAAACAGCTTCCATGTCGGACTCAGCAATACCGATGCCGCTGTCCTTGATCTGAATCTCCATCTCGCCTTCTTCGTTCAGGCCACCACCTACCACGATCGCCCCGCCTCGATCAGTGAATTTCACAGCATTGTTCAATACGTTGATCAATATCTGACGAAACTTGGTTTCGTCACAACGCAAAAATGGCAGATCGGGTGAAACCGAGCCGTCAATTGAAAGACCGGATTTAATCGCTCGACCTTCTACAGAACGAATACAGCGCACAACCATATCATCCAGATCAACCTCGTTTTCCCGAAGCTCCATCTTGCCAGCTTCGACCTTGGCAACATCAAGGATTTCGTTGATCAGGTTCAGCAGATGCGTGCCACTATCACGTATGTCACCTATATATTCGACGTACCGTGGGTCACCCAAAGGGCCGTAGGTTTCATTCGCAAGGAATTCAGAAAAACCAATTACAGCGTTCAAGGGTGTTCGCAGTTCGTGGCTCATATTTGCCAAAAATTCACTCTTGGTGCGGTTGGCAAATTCTGCCTCATTCTTGGCTGCAATCAGCGAGTTTTCCAATCGTTTATGACTGGAGAAATCCATCCCGATAATCAGTATCCGCTGTTCGCCAGCAACCTCGATAATATCGCTTGAAATTAGAACTTCGAACGGTTCGCCGTCTTTGCGATGCATAACGATTTCTACATCGTCAATTTCCTGGCCGCGCTTCAACCTCGACCGGATACCATCCTTTGTATCTTCTTCAGCAAATACAGAAACGCCAATTCCATCATTGGCCAACAACTCAGCGCGGGAATAGCCGGTCATTTCAACGAATTTTTCGTTGACTTCGACATAGCCACCGTCAGAGAGGCGCGCGATCGCCATAAGCAAGGGGCTGAAGTGAAAAGCAATCGAGAACCGGCCTTCGGTTTCCCGCAACGCTTGTTCCTGTTTCTTGATTTGAGAAACATCGGTCCAGACACTGACTTTGTGGCCATCCCGTGAATTAAAGTCGCTGACAACTTTCCAGACGCCGGGACGGATTTCAACGACTTTGTCCTTGATACCCTTTTTGCGCATCTCAACCCGTGTTTCGACAAAGGCCTCAACGTTCGGCATCTTGTTGGCAACGCCACCGGCCCTGGTTACCTCAGCGAAACTGGCACCTGGAACAAGGACATGTTCCATGCCTGGAAACATATCCCTGAAAGCAGTGTTTACCATGACCAGTCGCTCATCCTTGTCATAGACGGCAAATCCCAGCCCTATCGCTTCCAGGGCATCTGCCAAAAGCGACTGTGCGGCTTGCGCTTCGCTTTCTCTTTCTTTCAATTCAGTGATGTCAACGAAAGTCAGCAACGCACCGCCGTTGCTTGTTCTGAAAGCGGATACACGTACCCATGTTCCATCTGCTCTGGCATCTTCATAAAGGGTGCCTGAAGCTTCCCGAAGATTAGTCAATGCGTTGGCCAGCCACGCTTCTTCATCTCCAACAGCCCTGAGAACAAATCCGGATTCGGCAACAGTCCGGGCATAGTCTTCAAATGAAATGCCAGGCTTCTCCAACAGATGGGCAAACGTAGGTGAATTCTTGCGCATGACTGAGTTGGAAATCACAAATTTTTCGTCTTTATCCCAAAGAGAAATACCGATCGGCATGAGTTCAAGAGCGTCAAGCAAGGTTTGCTCAGTATGCCTGCCTTTCAGAATAGCTTCCTGTTGATCAGTGAAATCACGACCGACGCCCCGATAGCCTGAGAAATTTCCAGCCTTGTCGAACTGAGGAACCCCGCTTACGCGTATCCACCTTGCATTACCGTCGGGCGTTACATTGGGATATGTGAAGTCCTTGAAGGGTCGCCTGGCGGCCATGTCGGCTTCGTGCTCACGCAACCTGGCTTCATCATAATCCGGCCCATCAAATTCACTTCGTTTCATTCCCATGAAACTCAAATTCGGGATGCCTGTTACTTTTTCCTGGTTGTCCGAAACGTAGGAAACTTTCAGGTCTGAATCGACGGCCCAGAACCAGTCAGAAGCTGCGTGCGCATAGTCTTTCCACACAGCCAATTCCGACACAATGCCGAGGGATGCCGGGTCGTCGTTCTGATCTGAAATTATCGCCTGGCAGGTCCCGCGATGACCTGAAACACGCCCCTCTTCATCGCATAGTTTTTCGATGTTGAGAATAAACTCGCGGGAGGAACTTTCCGGACCAGGGATTACGACAGTTACATTCTCTGTCGATTTGCCACGGGTGCTGGTCGTTAGTATGTCTGACCATTTCCCTTCACCGGCAATTTCCCATCCAATGTCCGAAAATGGCTTTCCCACAATCGCGATATTTGGCGTTGTAAACAGCGTCTGAAATCCGGCCGACGCAAACATTAGAATATGGTCTTGATCCGTTTGCCAGATATGTATGCCGGAACGATCCAGCAATTCCGACATCGACTGCCAGCCATCACTGTGATCCACGTCCATCTTCATGCCTGATGCCAAAATACCTACGCCCGATCCAGGTCACCTGACGCAATCAAGGAGCTCCACCCACCTTAAATTGAATCAGGATTGAATAACACACCCTCCCCTGAGGTAAGGTTAAACCATAAATTCATTTGAATGCTACTCAAACTCGATAATTATTTGATCAGTGGCAAGACTATCGCCTGCAGCGGCTTTAACGGTCGCAACGACGCCATCGTTTTCGGCCAGCAAAACATTTTCCATCTTCATGGCATCAATGATCGCCAACTGTTGGCCAGCTTTAACCTCTTCACCTTCAACCACCTTGATTTCAACAACCAGGCCAGGCATTGGCGACAGCAGGAAACGTGACAGATCGGCAGGCTCCTTGACGGGCATCTTGGCCGCCAGAACGGCTGCCTTGCGGCTTCGGACAGCAATGACCGTATCAGCACCACGGCGAGCAACTTTATAGCCGCCAGGCTGGCGTTCAATTTTTACAGCCACGTCGTCGCCGTTTACCGTGCCGGAAAACAGCAAATCACCAAATTGCCAGTCGCTGTGAACAGCAATCAAGCGCCCGTCCAGGGTAATATTCGTTATCGGTCCTTCGATAGCGACTTCAACAATATGCTCCTGCTCGTTCAACACGACAGACCATTGGTTCGGTACCTGAGGATGATATCCAGCCAACTGGCCAGGTCCATTTGCCTCACGTGTCGCATATTCCTGATGAACGGCCGTCGCGACAGCTATCAGTACTGAAGCATCAGCATCATTGATCTCGGCACCAACAAAACCATCCGGATATTCATCTGCGATAAAGTTTGTCGACAGCCTGCCTTCGCGAAAACGCGGATGCGCCATCACAGCAGCGAGGAATCCGACATTGTTACCAATACCGCGCAACTGGAATTCATCCAGTGCCGTCGACATACGCTCAATCGCCTGGGCACGCGTATTACCAAACGTACACAGTTTGGCGATCATCGGGTCATAAAATAACGAAATTTCGTCACCTTCGACGACGCCGGTATCATTGCGAACAAAATCGTGGACAGGTGGTCTGTAGGTTGCCAATCGGCCAATGGACGGCAGGAAACCGCGAACGGGGTCTTCTGCATATAAACGCGATTCGATGGCCCAGCCTTCAAGCTTGACGTCTTCCTGCTTGATGCCGAGAACTTCACCATCTGCAACCCGGATCATTTGTTCAACCAGATCGATGCCGGTGATTAATTCTGTCACCGGATGTTCGACCTGCAAACGTGTGTTCATTTCCAGAAAATAGAAGTTCCGTTCGACATCGACAATGAATTCAACCGTACCGGCAGATTTGTAGTCAACCGCCTTTGACATGGCGACAGCTTCCTCACCCATCGCTTTACGTGTGGCTTCGTCAATGAAGGGACTTGGAGCTTCTTCGATAACCTTTTGGTGGCGACGTTGAATGGAGCATTCTCGCTCACCCAGATAAATCGTATTCCCGTGGCTGTCGGCCAGAACCTGAATTTCGATGTGGCGTGGCTCAACGATATATTTCTCAATAAATACCCGATCATCACCAAAACTGGATTTGGCTTCAGATACCGAGCGATCAAAACCCTCACGAGCTTCGCCGTCATTCCAGGCAACGCGCATACCCTTCCCGCCACCACCGGCGGAAGCCTTGATCATTACCGGATAGCCAACATCATTGGCGATCTTCACGGCTTCATCTGCATCGACGATGACACCAAGGTATCCCGGGACCGTACTCACACCCGCTTTGTCGGCAAGCTTTTTGGATTCGATCTTGTCACCCATGGCAGCAATTGCCTTGGTGCCAGGCCCGATGAACGCCACACCGGCTGCTTCAAGCGCTTCCACAAAAGCTGCATTCTCTGACAGGAAGCCGTACCCCGGATGCACGGCTTCTGCACCGGTTTCCTTCACGGCAGCAATCACCTTGTCGATAACAAGATAACTTTCAGCTGCAGCAGAAGGCCCAATATGAACGGCTTCATCTGCCATCTCTACATGCAAAGCGCTGCTGTCTGCATCAGAATAGATTGCCACGGTTTTGATGCCCATGGCCTGGGCGCTGCGGATAACCCTGCAGGCGATTTCGCCGCGGTTCGCAATAAGTATTTTTGAAAACATGCCGATAAACTCTCTATCAGGTTACGTGTCAGATCAGGAAAAAGGATTAAGCGTCAGGCTATAGCGGAATATTGCCGTGCTTTTTCCAGGGGTTTTCCAGTTCCTTGTTGCGCAACATCGCAAAGGCTCGTGCCAGTCTGCGCCGCGTATTGTGCGGCATGATGACATCATCAACGAAGCCCCGGTTACTGGCGACAAACGGATTGGCAAACTTTTCCTGGTACTCTTGTGTACGCTCTTCGATCTTGCCTTCGTCCCCAATTTCACTGCGGAAAATAATTTCCACCGCACCTTTGGAGCCCATGACAGCAATCTCCGCTGTCGGCCAGGCATAGTTCATATCACCACGCAAATGTTTGGAACTCATCACGTCATAGGCACCGCCATAGGCCTTGCGCGTGATCAAGGTAACTTTTGGCACCGTTGCTTCGGCGAAGGCATACAAAAGCTTGGCACCATGTTTGATGATACCGCTGTATTCCTGAGCCGTACCGGGCAGAAACCCTGGCACGTCGACCAGCGTTAATATCGGAATATTAAAGCAATCGCAAAAGCGCACAAAGCGCGCGGCCTTGCGGCTGGAATCAATATCCAGACAACCGGCCAGAACCATCGGCTGGTTGGCCACGATGCCAACAGTTTCACCACCGATCCGGGCCGTGCCAACAATAATGTTTTTGGCATGCTCGGCCTGGGTTTCGAAAAAATCACCTTCGTCGACAATCTTGTGGATCAATTCCTTCATGTCGTAAGGCTTGTGTGGATCTGACGGGATCAGCGAATCCAGCGACATCTCCGTCCGTTCAACCGAATCCGGTGTTTCGCGAATGGGTGATTTTTCCCGGTTGCTGGCGGGCAGAAAATCAACAAAGCGCCGGACTTGCTCCAGCGCTTCAACATCATTTTCAAAAGCCAGGTCGGCGACACCAGATTTGCTGGTGTGTGTAACTGCGCCACCCAGTTCTTCTTGCGTCACGGTTTCCTGGGTCACTGTTTTCACAACATCAGGACCGGTCACAAACATGTAGGACGAATCTTTCACCATAAAGATGAAGTCAGTCATTGCCGGTGAATAAACAGCACCACCTGCGCAAGGTCCCATGATGACAGAAATCTGCGGGATAACTCCCGATGCCATTACGTTGCGCTGAAAGACTTCGGCATATCCGGCGAGCGATGCGACGCCCTCCTGGATGCGGGCACCACCAGAGTCATTCAATCCGATGACCGGCGCGCCAACCTTCATGGCCTGATCCATAATCTTGCAAATTTTTTCAGCGTGAGATTCGGATAGAGAACCTCCAAACACTGTAAAGTCCTGGCTGAAGACAAAGACCAGACGACCGTTGATTGTGCCAGAACCGGTGACTACACCGTCACCAGGAACTTTTTGATCCGGCATGCCGAAATCAGCACAGCGGTGCTCAACGAACATGTCATATTCTTCAAAGGAGTTTTCGTCGAGCAAAAGCTCGATACGTTCGCGGGCGGTCAGCTTGCCTTTGGCGTGCTGGGCCTGGGCTCTTTTTTCGCCGCCGCCTTGACGGGCGCGGGCGCGTTTCTCTTCAAGCTGCTGAATGATGTGCTGCATATGGTCCTCTTGCCAGCCACTGTTCAGAGCGATTTCACCTCTGATGAAATCGTTCAGACGATAAAAACAAGCAGATGCAAATCAGCATCCACAAGCCGGTGTTTCCATGAAGATTGGATACACTCAGGGGGGATGCATGGGAGATAGCATCATCCGAAAGCAAAAACCAGTACCGAGATCAATTCGTAGCCGGATCGCCCGATTTGCAAAGCGAATAGAACTTGTTCGCATCTCTCACAGCTTCATGTCTGATAGCCATCCGTTCCAGAGCCTCTGCATCTGTTCCCCATTGCGCTTCCTGGAACCGCTCGTCGACAGTCGCTGCTTCCCAGGCTTGTTCAACATCTATTTCCTGATCAATCAGCGCGAGAGAAATGATCAGCGAACCCGTGATCGAGGTCATTGTATGTAGCGCTGAGAGCTGCATATCAGAACAATCTGATACACGTCGTTCCAATTTCTCAAGCGCCACCGGATCCTGATCAACAGATGTAATGCCCTCGGTAACAGTCAGATTTGCACCCAGGAATTCAGACGCCCAATCCAGCAAAGGCTGCCATGATTTGGCCTGCAAGACGGCCAAATCAGGATCGTCACCGCGATAGCACAGCAGATCATGCCCCCCGAACGCCGAAATTTCGTTAATTACGGCCTCTCGCTGCGTGGCGACGCGATCAATCGCTGTTGCACCAAACCGCATCATCGGCATGGAGGCAGGGTCGATCTTTTCTCCCTGACCCTGCCATTCACCTGCAACCGCTTCGGCAACATCGCGTGTGGGCAAGATCATGCTGTTTTTTCCAGGAGTCTTGATGGACCTGCCGTCCAGCAAAACAACAAAACCACTGTCGACAGGGTCCGCCCCATCGACAGTGGCATTCTTGTAGAAACGCTTCATTTATTTACTGCCACTTCATTTGGCTTTAGTCTGATTGGTTCCTGGTCTTGGCGAAAAGGTTTTATTTCTTCAAGAGACCTTTCAGCAATCCACCAACCCCACCGCTTTCCTCTTTTTTCTCAGGTGCCGGTTGAACCTGTGCCGCAGCAGGTTTTGGCGCCGTCTTGCCACTGCCCTGCAGGGCTGCAACACACGGGTTCTTATCCTCACTGCCGCCACTGATCAGCGGGATCAATAGTCCCAGTGGATTGATGGCTGTCGTCACAACGGCAACAGCAACACCCGCAGCCACAGCGCCCTTGTTTGGACCAGCAGATGGTTCCGCCAAAGTACCGGTCACTTCCAGTGGAACAGCCAGACTGAGCAGACTTGCTTCCTTGGGCTTTGGTTCAAAATCAAGATCAATTTTTTCATTTTGCAGATTGATGGTACCGCCGCCGGTAATGACCACCCGCGCCGTGTCAAAAAGGAAAGCCGAATTGGTTGCAATACCATTCTTGATGTCGAACCCTGTCACGAAACAATTGACCTTGGTTTCATCCTTTTTGTCGCCGCCCGGCACCATGGCCGTAAGTAGATCAGCGGCGATTAGATCAAGGTATTTGCTGCCGACAATGGCATTGGTTGAAACGACATCAAGCTTGCCATTCAGGCCCGCCATGATGGCACGAACCGACGTTCCCTTACCCTTGATATCTGCACCGGTACTGACTTTTGCATCGAGAAGATCTGTTACTTTCATCTCCTTCAGCATCTTGCCAACATCAACGTCTGTCGCTTTGAACTTCGCGGTTACATCTGACTTGCCTTTTCGCCCGTCTGCTGTAATCCGTGCCGAAAGCGCACCACCCGAAAGTGATCCTTTTTTCAGGTTCACATCAGCTTTGCCACCCTTGATGTTCGCGACAAGATCGATGCCCTCCAGCACAACACCGGAAGCCATCAGTTTCGCGATAGCGACGTTGGCCGCGACATCGACGGATGACAGTGCTTCCAGAGGTAACGGATCAGCACTGAATACGCGTTTTTCACCGCCTTCTTCTTTTTTCTCGGTTGCTGCCGGTGCGGCGGCTTCCTGTTTAGGTCCTGTGAAGTCATCAACGTTCAGGAGTTTCGAAGACAAGGTTGCAGCGATTGAAGGTTTACCCTTCCCTGCCTTGACCTGAACCTTTCCGGAAAGATCACTTCCACCCATTTTGACTGCAAGGTTGCTCAGGGAAATGTTGGCCGGGCTTCCTTTCAGGTCACCGCTGACGCTATAGGGGCCAAGCGGCGGCAGCGAAGCACCAGCAAGTGCTGACATATCGGCGACAGAATTTCCGCTCACTGCCAGTTTCAACGCCATACCTGACGCTGCCATTGGATTTGCGATGCTGCCAGCAATTTTTACCGTGGCACCGCCTGCTTGCAAGGAAACGCTCAAAGGCCAAGGTTTGTCGTCGTTTGAAAGTTCAGCCAGTGGGCCCAGTTTGCCCGACGCTGTAATGGCACTGTCGTTCAGAGCAGCAACAAGTTCAAAATCGAGAGGAGACGATGCACCGTCTGCCTGTCCGATCAGTTTTGAAATTTTGACAATCTTGCTGTCGCCGCTTTGGCCATCTTTCCAGGTCAAATGAATGTCTCGCAATTCCACCAGATTGACCGTCGGCAAAGCCGCATCGCCTGCGTCGCCATCATCATTGTCAGAAGATTCTTTTTCTGCTTTTTTGGCGCTGGCGAATACCCAGTTCGGGGTGCCCTTTTTATCTGTCTCGAGCAACACATCCAGGCCGCTCATCACCAGTCGTTTCACCTGAATATTTCCGGAGATCAATGGCAACAACGCGACCTCAACGGATACATCCTTTAACTTGATCATTTCCGGGCGCGAGCCCCAGCCAGCATTGGTAAACGTAATATCTGAAGCCGTAATGGATGGTGACAGAGAGACGTTCAATTCAAGCTCACCCGCCAAAGTCAATTTGCGACCAGTTGCCTTTTCTGCTTCTGCGGCAATCACATCCCTGTATTCATTAACATCCAGTGAGGCGATGACGGCATAAAGGCCACCAACAATAATGACGATCAGCGCGACAACGCCGATTAAAATCTTTTTGCCGTTCATTCTTTTTCTCCCAATAATACTGTTACTTGATGGAGTAATTCATTGCCGTGATCAACGATAATATGTGCACCGGCTTCGAGCAATTCTTCTTTGCCATGGTACCCCCACGAGACACCAATAGCCAACGCCCCGGCATTGACGGCCATTTCCATATCAAATGTCGTATCCCCGATCATAACCGTATTTTCGATTTCTGCACCGGTTTCCCTGAGCGCGGATTCAATCATTCCCGGATGAGGTTTCCCTGGATTAATGTCTGCCGTCTGCAAGGTCATGAACATCGATGAAAAATCGTGTCTCTCGAGCGTTTCACGAAGGCCGACCTGCGATTTTCCGGTTGCAACACCCAATAAATAACCACCTTCATCCAGACGCGTGATCGCATTTTGTACACCTGGATAAACGGCTTCGTGGTGATCAGGTTGGGCTTTGACTTCCTTGAAGGATGACCTGTATCCGTCAACGAGTAGTTCATGCGTTTCATGGGGGTGGTCTGGTGCGAGGCGTGCGATGCCTTCAATCAGGGAAAGTCCGACGGTTCTGCGTATTGATTCAGCCTCCGGTGCATCCAGACCGTGACGTTGAAAGCCCTTCTGCATACAAGCGACAATCGTATGCTGACTATCGACAATCGTGCCGTCACAATCAAAAATGACCAGTTTGAGCGGTGCTGTCATGTGGTCGGACCCTGTTTCCCTTAAATGCTTGATTACCCATAGCAGTGAAGCATCCTGTGCGACAATATGCCACGCGATTTATTCCGCGAAATAAGCGATTATGAATTTGTCGACGTGGTACCGGGATTTATCCAAGGTACGGCGGCGGTGATATCGGGATCACGTGTCAGTCCGTCAATTTCTCACCCACCTGAGTGACGGGTGTTGATCCAGATGTCAGCCTACCCTTCGATCGACCCGGGATACTCCTACCCCCCCTTGGAGTATCCTCTTTTCCCCGGCAATCCCGCCACCAGGATTGCCGGGGTTTTATTTTGTGTTCCAGCCACGGTGTGATAACTATCCGCCACAACCTGGGCTATTCCGTTAAACCCGCAAACGCTCTGACAATGGTGATGGACCTATGACATATGATGAATTAACCCAGCTCGGCCAGAATACCGTACAGCCAAAATCGCCTGAGGAGGCCGTCCTCGAGACGGTGCCTAATCCGCATCCAGGAACGCTTTACGCCGTCCGGTTTGTCGCCCCGGAGTTCACGTCTTTGTGTCCTATGACAGGGCAGCCCGACTTTGCCCATCTGGTGATCGATTATGTCCCGGGTGAACGGTTGGTCGAAAGCAAGTCACTGAAGCTCTTTCTGGGCTCATTTCGCAACCATGGAGCCTTTCACGAGGGCTGTACAATCGACATTGCCAAAAGGCTTGTTGATGTGCTCGATCCGGTCTGGTTGCGCATCGGAGGCTACTGGTACCCGCGCGGCGGCATACCCATTGATGTCTTCTATCAAACAGGACCGGTGCCCGTAGGATTGTGGCTGGCAGATCAGGGCGTGCCAGCTTACAGAGGGCGCGGCTAGGGTAGTTTAAAGCCCAGCTTACCCCAGGCGGCTTCCATATGCGGGGGCATTGGAGCAACAATATCGCCGGCTTTTCCCTTTGAGCCAGGTAGCCGGATTTTCCTCGCGTGCAAATACAAATGCGCAGAAAGTTCTTCTGGCAAGGCGCGACCATCTGAATATTTTCCGTCACCGACAATGGGTGTGCCTGTCGCCGTCATATGGACACGCAATTGATGGGTCCGCCCTGTCAGGGGCTCCAGTTGCACCCAGGAAAAAGTACTGCCTGCAAATTCCGTTACGTCGATGATTTCAAAATTGGTTACGGCAGGTTTGCCCTGTTCCATATCCACTTCAACCCGTTCACCCCGCTTGCCAGGTGTCTGGCTCTGTCGCTTGGCGAGATTCAGGGAGATTTGACCGGATTGTTTGCCCGGCTTGCCATACACCAAAGCCCAATAGGTTTTACCGGTTTCCTTTTCCCTGAAAGCTTCGGTTAATGCCGCAGTGGATCGGGCATTTCGACCAAGCAGCAACACGCCGCTGGTATCCTTGTCCAGACGGTGCACCAACCGGGGCCGCTCAACCGCATCAAACTGCAAAACGTCCAGCATACCATCCAGGTGGCGATGCGTTCGGCTGCCCCCTTGCACCGCAAGTCCGGCGGGTTTGTTGATTGCCAGAATATCCTTGTCCCGATAGATCACCCGTTCCTGAAGGTCAGCCGTATCCGCGGCTGAAACAATCTGCGCTTTCGGCTCCATATTCTCACTCAGGATCGGGTCCATGGGGGGAATACGAATTTCCTGACCTGCTTCAAGGCGGGTTGATGTCTTGGCCCGGGCGCCGTCCACTTTGATCTGGCGCTTGCGCAGCATTTTTTCCAGGTGCCCATGGCCAAGCCCTGGAAACTGCCGTTTAAACCAGCGATCCAGACGCACGCCTTCGTCATTTTCGGTCACTGTTACTAATTGTACGCCACTCATGAAAGCAAAAACCTCATAACCGCCAGTCCGGCAAACAGGGCACCAATTGCCAATACAACGGACAAGGCCGCATAGCCCAAAGCCGCAACACCCGCGCCACGCTCAAACAGCGTCGCGAAATCCAGTGAAAATGTCGAAAAAGTCGTAAAGGCTCCCAGGAAACCGACTGTTAAAAATGCGCGCAACTCAATACCCACATTCAGGCGTTGCGCCATCAGCTCAATCAACACGCCCATCAAAAATGATCCAAGGACATTAACGACGACGGTGCCCCAGGGAAAACCTGACCCGGCCAGACGCATCACAGAAGCTGATACCTGATGTCTGGCAACAGCACCCAGAGCACCGCCGGCAGCTATGGCCAACACGAGTTTCACCTAGTTATCCTTTTCATTTTGCACATCTGCCCGCAATTTAGCCCAATAGGCCAGGCGTTTGCCAATGTCGCGTTCAAACCCACGTTCTCCTGGCTCGTAATATGTTTCACGTGACATGTCATCCGGAAAATACTCCTGACCGGAAAATCCGTGCTCGGAATTGTGATCATAGGCATAACCCTGCCCATATCCCAGTTCCTTCATCATTCCCGTAGGCGCGTTCAGGATATGCATGGGTGGCATCAGGGATCCAGTTTGCCGGGCAGACTTTGAGGCTGCTTTCAGGGCGACATAAGCAGAATTCGATTTTGGTGCGGTCGCCAGATATATGACTGCCTGGGCAATGGCCAACTCTCCCTCGGGAGATCCGATAAACTGGAAAGCCTGCAAAGCCGCATTGGCCTGAACCAGTGCCTGGGGGTCCGCCAGACCAATATCTTCAACCGCAAAACGGACCAGCCGTCGTAGCAGGTAAAGCGGGTCTTCACCCGCTGTCAGCATGCGCGCCAGCCAGTACAACGACGCATCTGTATCTGACCCGCGCAAGGACTTGTGCAAGGCACTGATGAGGTTGAAGTGGCCATCCTGGCCTTTATCATAGACAGGCGCACGACGCTGAACCGCCGCCGCCAGGGCGCTGGTATCCAGCTTCTTGTCTCCACCAACTGCAAACAATTCTTCCGCTAGGTTCAGCAAATACCGGCCATCGCCGTCTGCCATGGCGCGCAGGGCATTCCGCGCATCCTCATCCAAAGGCAGACTTACCCGTTCTTCGGCTTCAGCACGCTCCAGCAATTGCTCCATGGCCGCATCATCCAGGCGATTCAGAACAAGAACCTGACATCTGGAGAGCAAGGCGGAATTCAGCTCAAATGAGGGATTTTCAGTTGTCGCACCCACCAGGATGACAGTGCCGTCTTCGACATAAGGTAAAAATGCATCTTGCTGGGATCGATTGAAGCGGTGGATTTCATCGACAAATAACAGCGTCCCCTGCCCTTGCTCACGGCGTTGTTTCGCGGCCTCAAACGATTTTCTGAGATCTGCAACTCCGCTGAACACCGCCGAAATCTGATCAAAAAACAAACCGGTGTGCTGGGCCAGCAAGCGTGCAATGGTCGTTTTTCCAGTGCCTGGCGGTCCCCATAAGACCAGAGACGCAAAACGACCGCTTTTGGTCATGCGCCCCAGCGGGTTTTCGTCTCCCAACAGGTGATCCTGCCCAACGACATCATCCAGTGTCTGGGGCCGCAACCGGTCTGCCAGAGGGCGTGGTGCCCCGTCAGAAAGGCCCGCGGCTTCGAAAAGGTTACTCACTCCCGAAACCTGACTTGAAGAACCTGGTCACCGCGTTTTATGGCCAACTGCCATTCATCGGCGGAACCCGACATGATCTGTTTGACGTCAGCGACCCGTTCAACTTCATGTCGGTTGATACGCAACAGAATATCGCCAGGTCGCAGCCGCAAACGACTGGCAGGGCTGCGCTGGGCTGTTTGCAAGACAATCACACCCTGTACCTGGGTATCAAGACCCAGGTCCTCTGCAAAGGCTGGCGACAGATTACCAATCGTCGCGCCCGCCAGGATATGACGTCCCTGAAGCGTGGTGACATTGCGTTTGGGAATTTCAGGTGCAGCTTTGAGGGCAACCCTTATCTTGTCGGGTTTGCCACGGCGCAGAATTGAAAGTTTTGCATTGCCTCCCACAGGCCGTGTGGCAATTCGGAAGCGCAATCCCTGGGGATCAAATATTTCATGATCATCGACTGCAGTAACGATGTCACCGACTTTGAGCCCGGCTTCGTTTGCGGGGCCACCTTTGAATAATGAATTGATCAGCACGCCACCGGGCCGGTCCAGGCCCTGCGCCTGGGCAATATCGCGGGTGACAGCCTGTCCTGAGGCCCCGAGCCATGGCCGCACGATCTCCCCGCCACTGACAGCGCCAGCGATGACCGACCGCACCATGTTTGCAGGTATGGCAAAGCCGATACCATTGGATCCGCCGGAACGGGAAAAGATTGCAGTATTTACGCCTGCGAGTTTCCCTTCCATCGTCACCAACGCACCCCCGGAATTTCCCGGATTGATCGCCGCGTCAGTTTGGATAAAAGAGGCAAAATCAGCAACACCGACCTGGGTCCGGGCGAGCGCCGAAACGATACCACTGGTGACGGTTTGCCCGACACCAAAGGGATTACCGATCGCGAGAACAAGATCACCAACCGCCAGGTCGTCTGAATCAATCAATTCAAGGTGTGACAGGACTTCGCCTTGCGGGTCGATCCGCAGAACGGCCAGATCCGTACGCTCATCCTTAACCACGACCTCGGCGGCAAATTCACGTCTGTCTGCAAGGGCAACGGTTATCTCATCCGCCCCTTTGATGACATGGTGATTTGTTACAACAAGTCCATCAGCGCGCACAATGACGCCCGATCCAAGTGAGTTTTGAATGCGTTTACGTGGCGTCCCCAAAGCAAAATCTTCACCAAAAAACCGCTTGAAAAACGGATCGTTGAAAAAAGGCGAGCGGAATGATTTCTGGACGATCTTCCGGGTGTAAATATTAACGACGGCTGGTCGCACCTTTTTTACCAAAGGTGCAAATGAAAGCTGCACTTGCTGGCGTGAGATGGGTAAAACGCGGTCTGTACCTGCGGATTTGGCCCCGGCAATAGAAACGCTGCTCCATATGGCAAAAGGCAACAGCAGCACTGATAGAATGGCAATTTTGGTTCTGAACATGGTTCCAGTTTAACGCTTTGTTTCCCTGATTGTCACAGCCCTTCAAATAGGGATTTGCCTGAGACAAAAAAAGGGCAGCCAATAAGGCCGCCCTTTAATTAATTACCCGCGAAACAGGGCGAAAAATCAGCCTCAGGCTGCTGCTTCTTCTTCGTCGTCGCTGTAAACAGGACCTGAATCCTGGCCTTTGGCGTCAACATCACGGTCAACAAGTTCGATCACACCCATGGGGGCAGCGTCGCCATAGCGGAAGCCGGCCTTAAGGACGCGTGTATAACCACCTGGGCGGTCGCTGTAACGTTCGGCCAAAACCGAAAACAGCTTTTCCACAAGGGCAGTGTCATTGATGATAGCCAATGCCTGACGACGGGCGTGCAGACCACCGCGCTTACCGAGCGTAATCACCTTGTCGGCAACGGCTCGCAATTCTTTGGCTTTGGGCAGAGTTGTTTCAATCTGCTCGTGTTTAATCAATGCCGCGACCATGTTACGGAACATGGCTTTACGGTGTGAACTGGTGCGATTGAGCTTACGCCCGGCTAAACGATGTCGCATTGGGTGTCTCCTGGACCTTCAATTACTGTGTGCCGGCGCCCTAAAAGGGCTCTTCCAGCTTTTTAGCCATCTCTTCGATGTTTTCCGGCGGCCAGTCCGGGACATCCATACCAAGGTGCAAACCCATCTGAGCCAGTACTTCCTTGATTTCGTTCAAAGACTTACGACCGAAATTAGGTGTACGAAGCATTTCGGCTTCGGTCTTCTGGATAAGATCGCCAATATAAACAATATTGTCGTTCTTCAGGCAGTTTGCAGAACGAACAGAAAGCTCCAATTCGTCGACTTTGCGAAGCAGGTTCCGGTTGAATTCCGGCTCATCTGACTCTTCAACTGATTCATGCTGCTTGGGCTCTTCGAAGTTGATGAACAACTGCAACTGGTCCTGCAGAATACGCGCAGCAAAAGCCACGGCATCTTCAGGGGTCACTGTGCCGTCAGTCTCAACATCCAGATTCAAGCGATCATAATCCAGAACTTGCCCTTCACGAGCATTTTCAACTTTGTAGGAAACCCGACGTACAGGGCTGTACAAAGCATCAACCGGGATCAGACCAATTGGTGCATCTTCGGCGCGATTTTGCGCAGCCGGTACATAGCCTTTGCCGGTATCTACATTCAGTTCCATGGACAGGGTCGCACCTTTGTCCAATGTGCAGATAACCAGATCAGGGTTCATCACTTCGATTTCGTGACCCGGATCAATATCACCGGCCGTCACTTCACCTGGACCTGTTGCCTTGAGGCTCATGCGCTTGGAGCCTTCGCTGTGGCTGCGCAGGGCCAGGCCCTTGATGTTCAAAACGATATCGGTGACATCTTCGCGTACACCGGAAATCGAAGAGAACTCATGCAAAACGCCATCGATCTGAATAGATGTTACTGCAGCGCCCTGAAGCGAAGACAGCAACACACGACGCAGGGCATTGCCCAACGTCAGACCAAAACCGCGCTCCAGCGGTTCCGCGACGATTGTCGCGCGGCTGGATGCTTCGTCGCCAGCGGCGATTTCAAGCTTGCCAGGCTTAATCATTTCTTGCCAGTTTTTATGAATCACGCAGTTCACCTTTAAGCCCGATTCGATGCCAGTCAACAATTGAAAGGCACCAGAAATGTGTTTGTGTGGCGGTCAATAATGACCACCGGAACGACTAAGACTAGACCCGACGACGTTTCGGGGGACGACAGCCATTGTGTGGGATCGGCGTAACATCAGTAATAGATGTCACGTTAAAACCAACAACCTGCAAAGCCCGCAGTGCAGATTCACGTCCTGAACCAGGACCTTTTACCTGTACTTCCAAAGTCTTTACGCCATGTTCCATTGCCTTTTTGCCAGCATCTTCAGCAGCAAGCTGAGCAGCATAAGGAGTGGATTTACGTGAGCCTTTGAAGCCCTGCTGACCAGCTGACGACCAGGAAATTGTATTTCCCTGTGCATCGGCAATGGTCACCATTGTGTTGTTGAAAGTCGCGTGAACGTGCGCAATACCAGAACTGATATTTTTGCGCTCGCGGCGACGAACTGTGGTGGTATCCCGAGCCATCGATCTTTACTTTCCTTGAACCTGTACTGCCCGTCAGGGCAGAAGGTTATTTCTTTTTGCCAGCAATCGCACGCGCTGGACCCTTGCGGGTGCGTGCGTTGGTGTGGGTACGCTGACCGCGAACTGGCAGGCCACGACGGTGACGCAGTCCACGATAGCAGCCGAGGTCCATCAAACGTTTGATGTTCATCGACGTTTCACGCCGCAAGTCACCTTCGACCAGATAGTCATTGTCAATGATCTCGCGGATCTGAATGACTTCTGAGTCGGCAAGTTCATTCACCCGACGTTCGGATGGAATGGATGCCTTGTTGCAAATCTCGACGGCTTTAGTCCGCCCGATCCCGAATATGTAGGTCAAACCAATTTCGACCCGCTTATTGCTCGGAATGTTAACGCCAGCTATTCGCGCCACGTCCGGAACTCCTCGTTAATCTGTTGACAGGAAAACCCTGTAAACGCCTATGTTTAAACACAAAACGCCCCGTGCCGAGTCTTTATGACCCGGGGCATGAGGCCCAGAGATTCGCAATAATCGCGGCTCTGTTGAAAAGTTGCCGGATTATCTTGAAACGAAGGCCTCAAGTCAACCATTTAAGCAGTCTTAATCACCGCTTTAATCTCTTTTTCGACCTCATCCATCTCCGCCATACCGTTTACAGCAATCAGCTTGCCTCGTTCCCGGTAATAAGGGAGCAATGGAGCCGACTGATTACGATAAGCATCCAGTCTGATTCGCACCGAATCTGCATTGTCATCGGCGCGACGGTCAAAATCTTTGCCACCACATTCATCACATACGCCTTCGGTCTCAGGCTTCTTGAAGGTGTCGTGATACCCTGCTCCACAGTTTCCGCACGAATATCGTCCGGAGATCCGCTCGATCAGGGCTTCGTCATTTACTGTCATTTCCACAACAGCGTTAATTTCCAATTCCTTGCCTTTCAGCAGGGCGTCCAGGGCTTCGGCCTGCGCCAGGGTGCGCGGGAAGCCATCCAGAATAAAACCTTTGTCGCAATCCGGCGCATCAATGCGTTCGGAAAGCATGGCGATAACAGTTTCGTCGTCGACGAGCTTGCCCTCAGCCATTATGTCTTTTACCCGGTTACCAATTTCCGACCCCGAAGCAATTGCGGCCCGAAGCATGTCTCCTGTCGACAATTGCACAAGACCCGTATTCGCTTGTAGTCGCTTGGCCTGAGTTCCCTTGCCGCAGCCCGGGGGGCCAAACAGAACGATGTTCACCGCTTGCGTCCTCTTAGTTTCGACTTCTTGATCAACCCTTCATACTGATGGGCGAGCAAGTGAGACTGGATTTGCCCCACGGTATCCATTGTCACTGTCACAACAATCAACAGCGACGTACCACCAAAGTAAAATGGAACCGAATATTGTGAGATCAGGATCTCCGGCAGCAGACAAACCGCACTCAGGTAAGCCGCGCCCAGGACCGTCAAACGGGTCAGGACATGATCCAGATAGTCTGAAGTGTTCTTGCCGGGACGAATACCAGGAATAAAGCCGCCATATTTCTTCAGGTTATCCGCTGTATCAACCGGGTTGAAAACCACGGCTGTATAGAAGAAACAGAAGAACACGATACCGCCCATATACATGGCCATGTACAAAGGCTGACCGCGACCAAGCAATGCTGTCACAGTTGTCAACCATTCCGGGCCCTGGCCCGCTGAGAAGTTGGCCATGGTAATCGGCAGCAACAACAGCGAGGAGGCAAAAATTGGCGGAATAACACCGGCTGTATTAAGCTTCAGCGGAATGTGGGAGCTTTCGCCGCCCGTCATCTTGTTACCCTGCTGTCGCTTGGGATATTGCACCAGGATGCGTCGCTGTGCCCGTTCCATGAAGACGATGAACATGATCACACCGATGACCATGACGAAAAGGAACATGATGAACAATGTATCCAGAGCGCCCGTACGACCCAATTCAAGGGTTCCAACAAGTGCACTTGGAAGTTCAGCAACAATGCCTGAGAAAATAATCAGCGAGATACCGTTACCAACACCGCGCGCCGTAATCTGTTCACCCAGCCACATCAGGAAAACTGTACCGCCCGTCAAGGTAACAACGGTAACCAGACGGAAGAACATTCCGGGCTCACCAACTGCAGCACCTTGCGAGCTGGACATGCCTTCAAGACCAACCGAGATGCCATAACCTTGAACTATCGCCAGCAAAACTGTGCCGTAACGTGTGTACTGGTTAATCTTCTTACGGCCTGATTCGCCTTCTTTCTTTAGCGCCTCCAGTTGCGGAGACACCGTCGTCATCAACTGAATGATAATCGACGCAGAAATGTAGGGCATAATATTCAGGGCAAAAATCGTCATCCGCCCCAGAGCACCACCCGCGAACATGTCGAACATGCCGAGGATACCGCTCTGATTTTGGTTGAAAATGTCCTGCAGGACCGCCGGATCAATACCGGGCAAGGGAATATAAGTTCCCAAACGGTAAATGATCAACGCGCCCAACGTGAACCAAAGACGCTTCTTCAGTTCAGTCGCCTTGGAAAAGGCACCAAGGTTTATGTTGGCAGCAAGTTGTTCAGCGGCTGAAGCCATGAAGTCTTATCCCGAAGTACGCTGGAGCGATTATTCAGCTTCTGCTTTGGCCGAAGCCTTGGCAGGAGCCGCAACAGTAACCTTGCCGCCGGCAGCTTCAATAGCTGCAACCGCAGCCTTGGAAGCACCATTGACCTGGATATCGATCTTCGCAGTGATCTTGCCTTTGGCCAGCACACGAACGCCGTCCTTGATCTTGCCGACCAGACCGACAGCCTGAAGAACTTCAGCTGTAATCGGCTTTTTGGCATCGATCTTCTTGTCATCAATGGCTTTTTGAATACCACCAACGTTTACCGGCTCAAATTCCTTACGGAAAAGGTTTGTGAAACCGCGTTTAGGCAAACGACGATAAATCGGCATCTGTCCGCCTTCGAAGCCTTTGATGGCGACGCCGGAACGTGATTTCTGACCCTTGTGACCACGGCCACCGGTTTTTCCCTTGCCAGAGCCGATACCGCGACCCACACGAATGCGGTCTTTGGTAGCGCCTGGATTATCAGAGAGCTGATTGAGTTTCATTTTACTGTTCCTGAAATCAATTTTCGAACGATGCCGTTAACCGGCTTCTTCGACGCGCACCAGATGGTGGACTTTGTTTATCATGCCGCGAACTGAAGGCGTATCTTCCAGGGTGCGGGTTTTATGCATTTTGTTCAGACCAAGACCTTTGAGGGTCGCACGCTGATCGCCGGGGCGGCCAATCGGGCTTTTGATCTGTGTCACGGTGACAGTTGCTTTGGCTTTTGCCATTATGCTTGCTCCTGAACCTCTTCCGTACCCTTGGTACGGCGTCCGACGATTTCGCTGACTTTTTTGCCACGACGGGCCGCGACGGAGCGCGGAGACATCATGCTTTCAAGAGCGGCGAAGGTCGCCTTGATCATGTTATAGGGGTTCGAGGTGCCGATCGACTTGGTGACCACATCCTGAACGCCCAGGGTTTCGAAGATGGCACGCATTGGACCACCGGCAATGATGCCGGTACCAGCCGGGGCTGCCCGCAGAACCACGCGACCAGCGCCGAAACGGCCCTTGACGTCATGGTGCAACGTACGACCTTCGCGCAGAGGCACGCGGATCATGTTGCGCTTGGCAGCTTCAGTTGCCTTGCGGATTGCTTCAGGCACTTCCCGGGCCTTGCCGTGACCAAAGCCAACGCGGCCTTTTTGATCACCAACAACAACCAGAGCTGCGAAGCCGAAACGACGGCCACCCTTAACAACCTTGGCGACGCGGTTAATGCCAACAAGCTTGTCGACGATTTCACTTTCGCCACGTTCGGCGTTATATGAAGACATACTTATTTTCTCCCGCGCTTAAAATTCGAGGCCGGCTTCACGCGCGGCATCGGCAAGCGCTTTGACACGCCCGTGATAGATGTAACCGCCGCGATCAAACACGACTGTTGTGATACCGGCTGCCTTGGCGCGTTCCGCGACCAATGTGCCAACTTCCGTGGCAGCAGTCTTGTCGGCGCCTGTCTTCATTTTACCACGCATGTCTTTTTCAAGACTGGAAGCTGAAGCCAGTGTCGCACCCTGCGTGTCATCAATGACCTGCGCATAGATGTGACGGCCGGAACGGTGAACGCTGAGACGTGGGCGTCCACTTGCGGTTTTCGAGATACTGCCACGCACACGACGTTTGCGGCGGTCGAACAATGGTTTTCCTGTGCTCATAATCCAGCGGCCCTACTTCTTCTTGCCTTCTTTGCGGAAGACTTGTTCGTTCAAATAGCGCACGCCCTTACCTTTGTAAGGTTCAGGTTTGCGGTATGCGCGGATCTCAGCGGCAACCTGTCCGACTTTCTGGTTGTCGATACCAGTCAAAATAATCGAGGTTGGCTTCGGACATTTGGCGTCCACACCGTCAGGCAATGCATAGTTCACATCATGACTGAAACCCAGCTGCAGGTTCAGCGTACGACCCTGAACTGCGGCACGGTAACCAACACCAATGATTTCAAGCTCAATTTGAAAGCCTTCTGTCACACCAATAACGATGTTGTTGATCAGTGTCCGTTGCATTCCCCACATCATGCGGGATTTCTTGCTCTTGTCGCGTGGAATAACGACGATGGTGCCGTCTTCCTGCTTTGCTTCAACTTCGTCGACCAGCGTCAAAGCCAGTTCACCCTTGGGGCCTTTGGCCTTCAGGTCCTGACCTTTTAGTTCAACCGTAACACCTGAGGGCACGGGAACCGGTTTTTGTCCAATACGTGACATATCGTTTCCTTCCCTTAAATGACGTTACAGATAACTTCGCCGCCTACGTTGGCTTCACGAGCCTCGGCGTCAGACATGACACCACGTGGGGTAGACAAAATTGCGATACCAAGGCCGTTACATACGCGCGGCAGATCCTTGATAGAGGAATAGACGCGACGACCCGGTGTTGAAACGCGGCTAATCGTGCGAATAACCGGCTCACCTTCCGAGTATTTCAACTCGATGGTGATCTCAGGCTTACCGGCAGTACTTTCGCCGGGCACGTAACCACGGATGTAGCCTTCACGCTGCAGTACTTCCAGAACATTGGAACGGAACCGCGAGGCAGGCGTTTTGACACGACCGAGGCCAGCACGCTGGCCGTTACGGATACGAGTCAGCATATCGCCGATTGGATCAGTAAATGACATTTCAGCTCTCCTCTACCAGCTTGACTTGGTCATGCCGGGGATTTGACCCGCAGAGGACAGTTCACGCAGCGCAATCCGCGACATTTTCAGCTTGCGATAATAACCACGGGGACGACCAGTGATTTCGCAGCGGTTGCGAACGCGTGTGGCAGAGCCATCACGCGGCAGCGTTGCCAGTTTCAGGCGAGCATTGAAGCGCTCTTCCTGGGACAGTGATTCGTCTTTTGACATTGCCTTCAAACGAGCGCGCTTCTCAGCGTCGCGCGCAACTTTCAGGCGGCGTGTCTTGTTTTTTTCGATGGCGCTTTTTTTAGCCATAGTCTAAGTGCTCCTTTACCGACCGTTACTTGCGAAACGGCATGTTTAATCCGGCCAGAAGCTCTTTGGCTTCATCGTCGGTTTTCGCAGATGTGACAATGATAATGTCCATACCGCGAACCTGATCGACTTGGTCGTATTCAATTTCGGGAAAAACGATTTGTTCCTTGATCCCCATGGCGTAGTTGCCACGGCCGTCAAAGCTTTTTGTCGACACACCCTGGAAATCCCGGATACGCGGCATCGCAATGTTGACCAGACGATCATAAAATTCATACATGCGCTTGGCACGCAGTGTCACTTTGACACCTACGTTCATGCCATCACGCAGTTTGTAGTTTGCGATCGACTTTTTGGCTTTTGTGATCAGCGGCTTTTGGCCGGCGATCTTGGTCATATCTTCGAAAGCACCTTTAATCAACTTGGAATCGCGGGCAGCTTCGCCCACACCCATGTTAATCACGATTTTTTCGATTTTGGGGATTTGCATGTCGTTTGTGTAACCAAACTTCTCGCGAAGCTGTGGTTTAACAACGTCATTATATTCTTTAATCAAACGTGCCATTGGACTGTCCTACAGATCGATGACTTCACCCGACTTCTTCGCAAAGCGTACTTTGCGACCGTCGTCGAGTGTTTTGTAACCAACGCGCGAAGCTTCACCGGTTTTCGGATCAACTATGGAGACATTGGAAAGGGCAACGGATGCTTCTTTCTCAATGATGCCACCGGCACTGCCCTGTGTTGGACGTGTGTGACGTTTCACCATGTTGACACCCTGAACCAGGACGCGGCGATCCTTGCGATTGACATTCAGGACACTGCCCTTGCGGCCCTTGTCCTTACCGGTGTTGACAACAACTTCGTCGCCTTTACGGATTTTGAATGTTTCGGCCATTACAGCACCTCCGGTGCCAGTGACACGATTTTCATGTGAGAGCGCGAACGCAGCTCACGTGTAACCGGGCCAAAAATACGCGTACCGATCGGCTCGCCCTGAGCATTGATCAGAACGGCTGCATTGCGATCAAAGCGAATGGCACTGCCATCAGCGCGACGAACTTCCTTGGCTGTACGAACGATAACAGCACGGTGCACGTCGCCCTTTTTGACCCTGCCGCGTGGAATTGCTTCCTTGATCGACACAACAATTGTATCGCCAACAGAAGCAGTCCGGCGCTTTGAGCCACCCAGGACTTTGATGCACTGGACCCTGCGGGCGCCGGAGTTGTCGGCAACCTCCAGGTTAGTTTGCACCTGAATCATAGAACTATACCTTTTTTACTGCTCAACTTCGGACTATTCCGAAGCTGGCAAAACTTCCCAGCATTTCTTCTTGGAGTGCGGACGGCACTCCTGAATACGCACGATGTCACCAGTCTTTACGACATTGTTTTCATCATGAGCATGATACCGTTTGGAACGGCGAATAAATTTCTTATACAGCGGGTGCATGACGCGGCGTTCGACATTGACGACAATAGTTTTGTCGCCCTTGTCACTGACCACTTCACCCTGCAGGATGCGTTTGGGCATTCCTTGAGCTCCGTTTACGAGGCTTGTTGCGCGGTGCGCAACTGGGTTTTAATACGGGCAACATCACGTCGCACCTGACGCATACGCGCCGTGTTTTCCAACTGACCAGACGCCTGTTGGAAACGCAAATTCAGCGATTCCTTTTTCAGGTCCAGAAGCTGGGCATTCAGTTCGTCGGCAGATTTGCCGCGAAGTTCTTCAGCTTTCATCTTCTATGCTCCCTCACCCGGACGGGTGACGATACGCGTGTCAATTGACAATTTGGCAGAGCCACGCTTCAGGGCTTCTATAGCAAGTTCAGGGGCAACACCATCCAGTTCGAACATAATTCGACCTGGTTTAACTTTGGCTGCCCAGAATTCCGGTGAACCCTTACCTTTACCCATACGTACTTCTGTCGGTTTCTTCGAGACAGGAACGTCCGGGAAGACGCGGATCCAGATACGACCGGCACGTTTGATGTGACGGGTAATGGCACGACGGCAGGCTTCGATCTGACGGGCGTTAATCCGACCAGGTTTCATTGCCTTGAGACCATAGGTACCAAAGTTCAGTGTTGTTCCGCTCTTGGCATTGCCATGAATCCGGCCTTTGTGGGCCTTGCGGAATTTTGTGCGCTTGGGTTGCAACATATTCTTGTTTCCTGATGATCGTCGCGCTTAGCGATTGGCCTGTTCGTTCAGGCGCTTGTCCTGAGCCATCGGATCGTGGGCCATAATCTCGCCCTTGAAGACCCAAACCTTGACCCCACACGCGCCGTAAGTTGTGAAACCGGTTGCTTCGCCGTAATCAATATCGGCACGAAGTGTGTGCAACGGCACACGGCCTTCGCGGTACCATTCCGTCCGTGCGATTTCAGCACCACCAAGACGACCGGCACAGTTGATCCGGATGCCCAGTGCGCCGAGGCGCATGGCAGATTGAACCGAGCGCTTCATGGCGCGACGGAAAGCAACACGACGCTCGAGCTGCTGGGCAATATTCTCGGCAACCAGCATGGCATCAATTTCCGGCTTGCGAATTTCAACAATATTCAAGGCAACTTCACTGCCTGTCATACCGCTGAGCTTGGCACGCAACTTTTCGATATCCTGGCCTTTACGACCAATCACAACACCTGGACGCGCTGTGTGAATTGTCACACGTGCTTTTTTCGCCGGGCGTTCGATAATGACCTTGCTGACACCAGCCTGCTTCAGGTTGGACGTCAGATATTCGCGGATCATAAGATCTTCGTGCAGCAGCTTGCCATAATCGGCACCGTCGGCGAACCAACGGGAGTCCCAGGTCCGGTTAATACCAAGACGAAGTCCAATCGGGTTTACTTTTTGACCCATTACGCTGTCTCCTCGCGCTCACGCACGACCACTGTGATCACACTGAAAGGTTTCTGGATTTTGCCGACACGACCACGGGCACGTGCGCGCCAGCGTTTCATCACCATCTTCTTGCCAACAAAGGCTTCGGCAACAAACAAGCGGTCAACATCCAGCTGATGATTGTTCTCGGCGTTGGCGATTGCTGACTGCAATGCTTTCTTGACGTCAACAGCGATGCGACGTTTTGAAAATGTCAGCTGTGCCAGCGCACTATCCACGTTCTTGCCGCGGATCATTTGCGCCACCAGGTTCAGCTTCTGAGGGCTGCCCCGAAGGTTGCTAGAAACAGCACGCGCGTCTGTGTCAGGCAAACTTCTTGCAACAGATTGCTTGCCCATGACTACCTCCGCACTTTCTTGTCGGCTGCGTGGCCATAGTAAGTCCGTGTTGGCGAGAACTCGCCAAACTTGTGACCAACCATGCTTTCGTTAACCAGCACAGGTATGAATTTGTGGCCGTTGTAGACGCCAAAAGTAAGTCCGACAAACTGCGGCAAAATAGTCGAGCGACGAGACCAGATCTTGATCACTGTCTTGCGCCCGGACTGCCTTGCAGCTTCGGCTTTTTTCAGCAGGTATCCGTCTACAAACGGTCCCTTCCAAACTGAACGTGACACTGTCGCGTCTCCCTAACGTTTTTTCTTGAGGTGACGG
>JABILA010000114.1 GCA_018654745.1 Alphaproteobacteria bacterium | reverse complement strand
GTGGGTACCCGGATCAAGTCCGGGCATGACGAGTCGTTAAAACTCAAACCCTTTCAATCAACTCCTTGATCTGGCCAATCTCGATTTCATGGGCGTCAACCAGGGCTTGCCAGCGGGGGTCATCCCAGTCGGCGGATCGCCACGCCAGCATTGAGACGACGCAGCAATCATCATGCGTGTCGATATGGGGCCCTTTCATGACCTGGACCATGATGCGCGGTGCCAGCTGATCCGGGGTGCCGCCTACGTGATAATAAACTGCGTCTGAATCTTTCGGATTGTGAATGCGGACAAAGACATCCGATCCATCGCCTGTGGCGATACCTTTCACCATATCGGGTCCCAGAATTTCAACCTTGCCCTTCGTCAGGGCCCACGTCGCTAGATTGTCCGGGTTTGTCAGAAACGCGATGGCGCTGGCTGCGGGTCGTTCAACCCGGGCCGAGGTGATGTGGGCGTGGCCGTCATATGCAGGCGTCATGACGGCATCATGGTCAGGGAAAGTATATCGGCACCGTCTTCATCCGCAGCGACGTAAGCGTGCGGCATGTTGCTGTCGAAATACATGCTGTCGCCCTCTTCCAGCAAGGTCGGGACATACTGTTCGCTGTGCAGATAAAACGCGCCCTTCAGGACATAGACGAACTCCTCGCCCTCGTGACCGCGCAAGCCACCGGCTTCTTCCAGGTTTTGGGCGGTGACCCGGTTCTTGCTGGGCATCATGTTTTTGTGGGCAAGGTCGGCGCACAGAAGCTCAAAGTCATAACGCTCGGTAGATCGCCTTTCACCGTCGTCACGGCGGGTGATGCTACGCAGGCCAGCGCCAAAGCTGACAGAATCCGTCCGGAAGAAAGTCGTGATATCAACTTCCAGCGCCTTGGCCAGAACATACAAATTGTGCGCATTGGGCGAGGCGATATCATTTTCAGCCCGGGACAATGTTGCCTCGGAAATGCCGGTCAGTTTCGCCAACGCCGCCAGGGTCAGGCCGCGTGATTTGCGCAGCTCCAATAATCGCTCGCCGATTTTCAACTGATCGGATTGCGAGGTTTCTGCGGCGTTAAGTTGCTGTGTCGTGGCTTGTGACATGGGCGTTCTCAGTTTGATTTCCAGGCGCGTCGGTCCGTGATCAGCATATGGGCCGGGGCGTGGGATATCGTCAAATCACAGGCCGCAGACACAGCGGCTTCGATGGCCGTCACACCGCAGGCCCAGAACATGGCGGTCTCACCTTCACCAATTGAATTCAGACCAATGCCGTCGATGTTGTTTTCAAGTGAAACGATACCCAGCGCTGCAGGGTCGCCCACATGCACAGGCCCACCATGCGAGAGCGGAAATTTCTGGGAGATATTTGTGGCCAGGGCAACCTGGTCATCCGGCACCACCCGCATGCTCACGGTCAGCGGTGCAGAAAAGGGTTCAACCGTTTGTGTTACCCGTTCCGTGCGATAGGCGGCGCAGGGTATGCCTTCAGCCACGTGACGAAGGTTGACGCCGCCTGAAATCAGGGCCGCTTCGAAAGACAGTGAGCATCCCAAAACAAACGTCACAAGATCGTCGCGCCAGATATCTGTGATATCCGCGACGTCACCGGCGGGCTCACCATCCCGGAACACCCGGTAGCGCGGCAGGTCGCGGCGAATGTCGATATCGTCGCCCAAATCCTTCATCATCGGATCGCCATATTCTGCAATATGCAGGATCGGGCAGGGCTGCGGGTTCAACAGGCAATAGCGGTGAAAGCTGTCGGCATAGGCGTCAGGCAGGATGACAATATTGGCCTGTTCAAACCCCGGGGCCTGACCACCGCTGGGGCCTGTGAACTGACCCGTACGGCAGGCCTCCCTGAATTTTTCAGGTCGGGCGAAATTCATTTTTTGTATCCGTAATCACGCGCAGCACCTTCGGGCGTAACATAGCCGCCTTCGATATCCTGCTCGATAGAAGATAATTCACGCTGGTGCGGATCACCAAGTCCGCCACCGCCCGGCAGTTCAACAACGAACCGTTCGCCTTCCGGCACGGTGTGTACGGATTTGTCGTGAAATTCCTGCCCGGATGCTAAATATGCTCGACCCAAGGCGCCGCTCTGGCCGTCGTCGCGACCCCGTGGTGCGTTGCGCATGCGGTCAAAGGTGGCACCTGAAATGGTGAACGGCGCTTCCTCTGAATTGCCGATTTCGATGATCTGGCCAAGGCCGCCGCGAAAGGCACCGGGGCCTCCTGAATCCGGGGCAAATTCCTTGCGCCAGAAAACCAGTGGTGAATCTGCTTCGGTGACTTCCACAGGGACTGCGCCGATGCCACTGGGGAACGCTGTGACCGACAAGCCGTCCTTGCCGGGCCGGGCCCCGATACCGCCCATGCCTACATTCATGACATTGAAGCGGGATGTGTTGGCGGCGTTGTTGCCGCTTGCGCCCCCCACGTTTGCCATGGGCAGAACCCAGATACTGCCAGCGCTCTCGGCCGGGACCTGGCCCTTCAGGGCTTTCGACAAACAGCCAAAGGCCACGTCCGGTAACATCTGGCCGATGACATGCCGGGCTGTGACCGGGCTGGGATGCAGGGGGTGCACGGCGGAGCCTTCTTCTGCCGCGACCCTGAACACTTCCAGCGAGCCATGATTGTTTGGAACCGCCGGGGCGACAATGCATTTCAGGCCAAAACAGGTATAGGCCTCGGTATAACAAAGCGGTGAATTGATGCCATAGGAAGATGCAGGTGAAGTGCCTGCGTAATCGACTACAATTTCATCGTCCGAGACCGTCATTTCCGCCCGCAGGAACACAGGACTTTCGTACCCGTCCAGTTCCATTTCGGTGTCATAGGCCCCGTTGGGCACGGCCTTGATGGCCTTGATCATGGCATCGCGGGAATTGTCCATGATGAACTTGCCCAGCGGTGCAATGCTGTCCAGATCGAACTCCGCCATCATTTCCGTCAGACGGGCGGCACCTGTGTCATTGCAACTGACCAGCGACAGGATATCGCCCTTGACCTCAACCGGGTTGCGGCTGTTGCTTTCGATAAGCCGGATCAGGTCGTCGTTCAGCGTGCCCTCGGATCGCAGCTTCATGTGCGGAATGTTGACGCCTTCTTCAAAGACCGATGCGGCATCCGCGGTAAAGCCGCGCCCACCGATATCGATGACATGACAGGTCGAGGCAAACAACGCCACGATCTTGCCTTGGTGCCACGCAGGCGAGACCACAACGAAATCGAACAGATGCCCGGTGCCCAGCCATGGATCGTTGGTGACATAAACGTCACCCGGCTTCATGCTGTCGACAGGGAAGCGGACCAGAAAATGATCAACGGCACGGGCCATGGTATTGACGTGACCAGGGGTGCCGGTCACGGCCTGGGCCAGCATTTGACCTTCCAGATTATAGACACCAGCGGACAAGTCCCCGGCTTCACGTACGATGGAGCCAAATGCTGTGCGCAGGATCGCCTGGGCCTGTTCTTCGACCACCGCGATCAGGCGGTTCCACATAACTTGCTGGTGAATTTTTTCGAGGGCTTCTTTTGACATGATCCTATTCCCCCTTTTCCGTTATCGCTGCCGTCTGGTCCTGCAACACAATATAGCTCAGTGAATTTATTGTTGCATTAAAACCTGCAGGCACGATGGTCGATGTTTCGTCTTCGGCAATGATTGCGGGACCGTCGATACTGGCACCTGGTGTAAAATCCGGTCGCCAATACACAGGTGCCTTGCAAACCTCACCCAGGCCTGCGTCATATAAATCACGTTCTCCGATTGCAGACGGGGCTGTGGCAGCAGATGTTGCGATGGCTTTTTCAGGCGGTGTGCTACGGGTTGAAACTGTCAGAGACCAGGACACACTCTGGATATCCATGTCATCAATCGTCAATCCATAAATTGTTTTATAGAGACGCTGATATTCTTCTCGCAAGGCCCCGGCATCGTCTGTCGTCAGGTCACGATCCGGCAAGGCAACGCGCAGCTCGTGGCCCTGGCCGACATAACGCAATTCCACGATCCTGGTCTCGACCAGATCGGTTGTTTCTGTGGCACCGTCTTCAACAACGCTGCGTGCTTCACGGCTCATTTCCGCCAGCACTGTATTCACCCGGTGGGCGTCAAAATCTTCAAAATTGATGCTTAGGGTCCGCACAACCTCGAACGAAACCGGCGCACGCAGAAAGCCAATGGCTGATCCAACACCGGCGCCCTTGGGAACGATCACGGTATTGATACCCAGTTTCTGGGCCAGACGCCCGGCATGCAAAGGTGCGCCACCGCCGAAGGCAATCATGGTGTGGCGGTTGATCACCTTGCCGCGTTCGATGGCATGCACACGCGCTGCATTGGCCATGTTTTCCTCAACGATTTCGGCGATACCTGCCGCTGACCAATGATCTTTCAATTCCAGTTTGTCACCGACGTCGCGATCGAGAACGACCTGTGATTTTTCCGACGATAACGTAATCTTGCCGCCCGCGAACCGGTCCGGGTCCAGCTTGCCCAAAGCCAGATTGGCATCCGTCACTGTGGCATTGTCGCCCCCCAGCCCGTAACAGGCGGGACCGGGTTCTGATCCGGCACTGTCCGGGCCGACGGTGATCCGGCCCATGTCATCGACCCGTGCAATAGAGCCACCACCAGCCCCGATCTCAACCATTTCGATCACCGGGATGCGCACAGGCATGCCACTGCCTTTCAGATCGCGATACATGCGGGCGACTTCGAAACTGCGAGAGCGTTCCGGTTGGCCATTTTCAATCAGGCAAATTTTTGCGGTCGTGCCGCCCATGTCAAATGACAAGACTTCATTGATGTCACATTCCAGGGCAACGTCCGCCGCCAGGATGGCCCCACCTGCCGGGCCGGACTCAACAAGGCGAATAGGATAGCGTGCTGCATGATCAAGTGTCGTCAGACCACCGCCTGACATCATCAGAAACAAGGGGCAGTTCAGACCCTTTTGATCCAGCAAATCCCGCAGGCGATACAGATAACCCGACATCAGGGGGCGCACATAGGCGTTGGCGCAGGTCGTCGAAAAGCGTTCATATTCGCGGATTTCCGGACACACCTCGCTGGAGATACAGATCGTGGCATCGGGCAGTTCTTCTGCCAGGATGTCCCGCACCCGTTGTTCGTGGGCGGGATGGGCATAGGCATGCATCAAGCCAACGGCAATGGCTTCAATTCCTTGCGCTTTCATCCGGGTCGCAACATCGCGAACCTGTTGTTCGTTCAACGGTAAGAGTGTTTGTCCGCGGGCACTGATCCGCTCCGCGACCGTATAACGCAAGGTACGGGGCACCAGAGAAACCGGCTTGTCCATAAAGACGTCATAATGTTCAAAGCGTTTCTCGAACCCCATTTCCATGATGTCGCGAAAACCGTCGGTGGTCAGGAAAGCTAGCCTGGCCCCCTTGCGTTCGATCAATGCATTGGTGGCAAGGGTGGTGCCGTGGACAAAGATTTCAATTTCTGATGCCTGTACACCGCTGTCTGCCAGAACAATCTCCACGCCGTTCATGACTCCAATTTCCGGCGCGCGGGGTGTTGTCAGAACCTTGGTCGTAAAACGCTGCCCGGCAGCATCCAGAACAACGTCAGTAAAGGTGCCGCCGATATCTGCGGCCAGACGAATGTGGGCTTCGGTGCTCATGGTGTGGCGGGTTTCCTGCTATTTTGCTTGATGATCAGCATAAACAATAAAAATACATAGTTGCAAGAAAATTGCAAATATGAAATATTTCCCCCCTAAGCTTAATACAAGGTTCACATAAGACATGACCCCCAATCAGACAAATCCGTCTCACCTGACGCTTCAATCCTGCATCGAACTTGATCAAAGTGATCCCCTGCGCGCCATCCGGGACCGGTTCGACCTGCCACACTCCGGTGCCCTGCATTTTGATGCCAACTCCATTGGTGCCATGCCAAAGGATGCGCCTGAAAGAGTGCGCGTCTTGATGGAGCAGGGCTGGCGCGAATTAAGCCGACGTGGCTGGGCTGAGCTGGACTGGCTGGACAAGCCCCGTACAATGGCCGAGGGCCTGGCCCATATTGTTGGTGCGGACAAAGACGATGTTGTGGTCTGTGATAATACCACGATCAATCTGTACAAAATCCTGAGTTACGCCTGGCGCAACCGCACCAGCGGCAACACCATCCTGACAGAATCCCACAATTTTCCGACCGACATATTTGTTGCAGAAGGCTTGCAGGATTTTCTCGGCAGCGCCGGTCAGGACGTCAAACTTGATCTGGCTGACAGCCCGGAAGACGTCATTGCCCGCCTCGGTGAGGACACAGCCGTATTGTATCTCACCCATACGGATTACCGCTACAGTCGCAAATGGGACATGGCTGCCTTGACCAAGGCTGCCCATGATGTTGGCGCCCTGGTGATCTGGGACCTGTCGCATTCCGCCGGTGCCGTCGAGGTCGATCTGAAAGGCTGCGATGTCGATTTCGCCGTGGCCTGTGGCTATAAATATCTCTGTGGCGGTCCGGGCTCCCCAGCGTTGATCTACATGCATCCAAGGCACCGCACCGCCTCCTGGCCGACAATTTGTGGCTGGTTCGGACAGGCCGATTTTATGGCGTTCAAACATCGCTATGATCCAGCCCCGTCCGTGCACGGCCAAAACACCGGCACACCTTCGGTCATTGCCAATGAAATCTTTTCCTGTGCTTCCGATATCTGGCGGGACGTCAAGGTCGTGGACATGGTTGCCAAACACAAATCCCTGAGCCAGACAGTTATCGCCTTGCTGGATCAGGAATGTGGTGATCTGGGGGTCGAGGTTATCTCGCCGCGTAATTATGACGAACAAGGAGGCCATGTTGCCTTCAGCCATCACGGTGCCGGGGCCATCTCGGAAGCGCTGTTTGATCGCGGCATGATCTGTTCTTTTCGCAAGCCTGACAGTTTGCGCCTCGGTCTCAGCCCGCTTTATCACAGTCACGAAAAACTCTGGCATGGCGTTGCCTTGCTGAAAGAAATCATTCAAACCGAAGCCTGGCGCGACCCCCGTTTTGCCAAAGTCGCGATTTAGGAAACCCCCTTCACTTTCAATCGATCACAGGATCCCTGGATATGACCACTTCTTCTGATAAACCTGTTTCCTATATCGCCGCCGGTGCGCCTTCAGTCATCAAGGCGGGCGGCGTGGCCAATCTTGATTTGCCGATCCTTAATCTGGCAACCAATGAATCAAGCTTTGGGGCCTCACCGCTGGCACTGGAAGCCATACAGAAACGGGCCAGTGATCCACACCGCTACCCTGATCCTTCCAGCACTGATTTGCGCAATGCCATTGGCAATGCCTTTGATCTTGATCCGGCCCTGATTACTTGCGGCAACGGATCGGAAGAGGTGATTGACGGCATCGCCCGGGTCTATGCCCGGCCCGGTGACGAAATCCTGTTCAGCGAATATGGATTTTTGCAATTTCCAATTGTCTGCCATCGCACAGGTGCCACAGCGGTCATTGCAGCGGCTGATGGGCTGAAAACCGACGTCGATAATTTACTGGCTGCCGTGACCGACAAAACCAAAATCGTTTTTGTGGCCAATCCGGACAATCCAACCGGCACGTGGATTCCCTCAACCGAGATGCGGCGTTTGCGGGACAATTTGCCCGGCCATGTCGTGCTGGTCGTCGACTCCGCCTATTGTGAATATGTTGATCATCCGGATTTCACCGACGGTATGGAACTGGTTGAAGGCCACGACAATGTCATCGTCACCCGCACATTTTCCAAAGCCTGGGGGCTGGCTGGATTACGCGTGGGTTGGGGTTATGGTCCCGCATCGATGATTGGTGCGCTGAATTTGATGCGCGGCATTGGCAACGTCAATGCCATGGCTCAGGCCGGTGCCGTTGCAGCCCTGAAAGATCCGGCCCATGTTGATATGGTCCGCACAAAAACGGACGAAGCCCGGGCGAAATTTGACCATGACCTGCAACGTTTTGGTGTTGTGACAGTTCCCGGTGCTGCCAACTTTGTGCTGGTCAAATTCCCGATCGAAAACACCAATCGCCGGGCCATGGATGCCCACCGCCATCTGGCCGCAGAAAACATCTATGTTCGTTCCAACGAAGATTATGGGCTGGATGACTATTTGCGTATTACAGTCGGAACGACGGAAGAATGTGACCGGGTTATCGAGAGTCTGGAACGATTTTTTGCTGATTGAGCTAATTTCTATCCAGAATCGCTAATAGTTGTCAGGAATCAAGGGTATAAGTCGGTAACGGTTTTCTAACCTGTTTTTGCCATATTAGGTGGACTTGGCCCGTTCCGGGTTGCAGCAGAAAGCTGGTTCGTTGGTACTTTTTCGAATGGCTTGTCCTGATGGTTTATTCTCCTGCAACTTTTGGTCCCGCAACGTTTGGTCCTGCTGGTAATTCGACCACGCCTGTTTCCACCACAGTTTTTGACGCCTCGGATGTATCCGGCACGCTTGCGGTGCCGGGCGGTGATTTTGTGTTGCGGGCGGATTACGTCCGCCAGGGACCTGATTTGCTGCTGGAAAAAGGCAACCAGTCGGTCCTGATCCAGGACTATTTTACCTCCG
>JABILA010000084.1 GCA_018654745.1 Alphaproteobacteria bacterium | reverse complement strand
CGGAGGTAAAATAGTCCTGGATCAGGACCGACTGGTTGCCTTTTTCCAGCAGCAAATCAGGTCCCTGGCGGACGTAATCCGCCCGCAACACAAAATCACCGCCCGGCACCGCAAGCGTGCCGGATACATCCGAGGCGTCAAGAACTGTGGTTGTTAATGAACCGGGGAGAGCATTAGCCCCGGATATCGTGTCATTCAGACCCACAGGGCCAAACGTTGCAGCAGTATGCACCATGAGATTAGGCCTTGTGTCTGATTATTGGATTGCGTCGATACCCAGATTTCCCATTACGCCAAGCAGCGTAAAGGCAGCAGTTGAAATCGAGGACTCTGCTGCTGCGGCATCCGAAGAAGCGTTGATCAAGGCTGTTTCACCGGCCAGCACATCGATCAATGATCGTCGCCCCAATCGCCTTTCCTTGCGGGCAAGCTCAAGAAACTCACTGGCGATATTTGCCTGGTTACGCAGGAACTGTGCGTTCTCACGACTGGTCTGGAGTTGTTGCCATGATGCCCGGACTTGCTCGGCGACAATGCTCTTTGCATCCATCACCCTGCTGGCACTTGCCAGATAAGCATGTTTGCTGGCTTCAATGGTATTCAGGGACGATCCAAAAATATTGAAGCTGTATGTGGCTTCAACGCGGATAATTTGTTCGCCTTTGAAACCTTCTGTGCCACCGACATCCTGCTTGTATTTGTTTTCACCGATCAGGTTGATAACCGGAAACAATCCGTCAGCACGGGATTTTTTGGTTTGTGCACGCGCCACGTCGGAAACAATTTGCGTGACTTCAAGTTGCTTGCTGGTTTTCAGCGCCATATCAACAGCGTCTTCCATCGAGCCTGGCAACAGGTCCAGAGGAACGCGTGGTTTTTTCAGACCCGCAACCTTTTCAGGCAAGACACCAAAAACAGCCTGATAACGATACCGTGCCTGATGCAAGGCACCTTCGGCCTGAACCCGTCGTGCCTGAGCGCCGGCCAACTGTGCCTTGGCTTGCAAGACATCCGTCGAGAAACCGGAACCCCGCTGGACGCGCGCATCTTCCAGTTCGGTCTGGCGTTTGATGTTGGCTTCGGAGCCCTTGGCGAAGTTGAGAATTTCGAAGGCACTGATGAGGCCAAGATGTGCAGAAATTGATTCAAGGATCAGGCCTTGCTCTGTCGCACTGAGAACCGCCTCGGCCTGGCTCACGGCAAGCTCAGCCTGCTCCTTACCGCTGGCGGTGGAGCCAAAATCGTACATCAACTGCGTGACCTTGAAATCAAGTTCACGTGTTGGCATGTGCGTATTGTCGGCGTTGTCCTTGCGCTGCTCTTCAAAGCCATAAAAGGTTGTGATATCGAGCGTCGGAAGATAAGCCTTCCGGGCGACCTGGACACCTTCGCTGGCAGACGCGACGTCCGCGCGCGCAGCCTGAATCCTTTGATGATTCTTGAGAAGACCAGAAATCGAGTCTTTCAGTGATTCTGCATGCGATGGTGCAGAGACACTGGAAAGAGCACCAAATCCAACGAGTGCAACAATTGCACATCGCATAAATCGAAAATTCATCGTAAGGCCCCTCAACCACAATTATCTCTGATATTTCAAGGATATTAGCACCTTGAAACACAAATTTGCAAGAATTTGAACGAATACTGACGATTCAGATGCATCTATGCAATACGCATACTTACCTATACTAGATTGCGTATATGATATTCCATTATCCCCTGTTTCTCGTGGCCTCAGGTAATAATTTGTTGATCGGGACATGCATCGATACTTGAGGCACCCTATATAAGTTTATCCACGCGTTTATCACGACTTCACATTGCCCGCTGACCGGGTTGGAGACGATTTTTTGACTGAACTAACCTATTCCAGGACCCTGGCAGCTGTTCTGGCTGCTGATATCGTCGGATATTCCCGACTGATGCAACAGGACGAAGATGCCACGATGGCCGCCTGGTGGAGCTATCGCAGCGAAATCATTGACCCGGCTGTTGCCGCCAATCTGGGACGAATTGTCAAACTGACCGGTGATGGTTTTCTGGTTGAATTTTCATCTGTCGCCGCGGCTATGGCTGCCGCTGTCAGAATTCAGAGCGAGATTGCCGAACGCCTTGCCGATACGCCAAAGGAGAAGCGGGTCGAATTTCGCATCGGCATCAATCTGGGCGATATCCTGAAGGATGATGAAGATATCTATGGCGATGGTGTCAATCTGGCAGCAAGCATGGAAGCGTTGGCTGAACCGGGTGGTATCCTGGTTTCCTCCAGCGTTTATGAACAAGTCCGCAATCGCAGCGAATTCTCACTGGAAAACGCCGGGGAGCATACCGTCGAGAATATTGCCGGACCGGTGCAAACCTGGAGAGTGAAACTGGGCCACCAGACGGGCGATGCTCTGGAAGAAGCCAGGCCAAAAACAGAATCCGCCGTTGCCGAAATGGCCGGGGCGGGAACGGTGCCTGGTCTTGTTTTCCAACCCAGTGCCGTCCAGGGCCCGACAGGTAAAAAGTCAGACCGACCGTCGATTGTGGTTTTACCATTCAACAATCTGGGCAATGACCCTGAGCAGGATTATTTTGCGGACGGCATGACCGAAGACCTGATTACTGAACTGTCGCGCTTTCAGGAACTGCTGGTCATCGCGCGAAACACTGCCTTTACGTACAAAAACCGGCAGGTAAAAACCCAGGACATCGCCAATGAACTGAACATCCGTTATGTCCTTGAGGGCAGCGTTCGCCGCGCAGGCGACAGGGTTCGGATCGCGGCCCAGCTGGTCGATGCCGCTTCCGGGCACCATTTATGGGCCGAACGCTTTGACCGCAATCTGGAGGATGTTTTTGCCGTTCAGGATGAGGTTGTACAAAAAATTGTCGCCACCATGTCCGGAAAGCTGGTCGAAACCGAACGCAACCGCGCCCGCACACTGGAGGGCGATTCGCTCGCTGCTTACGACCTGGTCCTGAAGGGGCGGGAGCTGTGGTTCAAATTCAATGCGGAAGACAACAAGGCTGCCCGAGCCATGTATCAAAAGGCTCTGGAGCTTGATCCGTCCTATGGCCGGGCAAGTGCCAGTATTGCCTGGACCTATATGATAGAGGCATCGGAACGCTGGTCCGATGATCCGAAAGCCTTGCTGGACAAGGCCCTTGAGGCAGCGCAGGCAGGTGTGCGCACGATGCCTGACAACCATTCCAATCACGGCACGCTCGGCCAGGTCTATCTGGCCAAAGGTATGCATGCGGAAGCAATTGAAGCCTATCGCCGGACGATCGCCCTAAATCCAAATGACCCGGATGGCTACATGCTGTATGGCCGGGCCCTGGCCTATGCCGGCGAATTTGAAGAAGCGGCCCGACAAATGGCTATTGGCCGTGAAATGATCGAAATCCCGCCGGGCTGGTATCACTGGTTCATTGGCTCCATAAGTTTTTTGACGCGCGATTATGACAACGCCATCACGGCCCTGCGCTCGTCCCAGTCACCTGGTGCCGGTACATTGCGTTGGCTGGCAATTTGTTATGCCATGGCGGACCTGCCGGATGAGGCAAAAGCTGCGGCAGCTGAATACCTGAAACGCACACCGGATTTTGATTTTGATTTTCAGCTATCAACAGAACCCTTTGCCCGAGACGAAGACCGGGCGCATTATGTCGAAGCCATGAAAAAGGCGGGTTTGGGGCCAAAATAATCCGGTTTTGGCACTTAATTACTGCTGATTAGGGATATGCTGCATTAAGCAAACGATATTCAAGACTGTAAACCTCTATAAGTTTCATTATATTCAAATTTGTGCACGTCAAACAAAGTAACCATTTTCTGCAGTTTCAATTTCCCGAGGATGATATGGACTTTCCTGTGAGTGGCTCAACAATATTCGTCATCGTTCTTCTGCTGGTGGCCATCGCCATTGTTTTCATGGGCGTCAAAGCCATTCCCCAGGGCTATCAATATACCGTTGAACGATTTGGTCGCTACACGCGAACACTGTCACCAGGTTTGCATCTAATCGTGCCCATTGTTGATCGTATTGGGGCCGAAATGAACATGATGGAACAGGTCGTTGACGTGCCAACTCAGGAAGTCATCACCAAGGACAACGCCATGGTCAGCGTCGATGGCGTATTGTTTTTCCAGGTGCTGGATGCCCCTAAGGCGGCCTACGAAGTCAGTCAGCTGGAAGTGGCGACGCTCAATCTGACCATGACCAACATCCGGACCGTCATGGGCGGCATGGACCTGGATGAATTGCTTTCAAAGCGAGACGAGATTAACGCCCGGCTTCTGGATGTTGTCGACCGGGCCACGTCGCCGTGGGGCGTCAAGGTAACGCGGATCGAAATCAAGGACATTGCTCCACCTCGTGATCTGGTGGATGCCATGGCCCGACAAATGAAGGCAGAGCGCGATAAACGCGCCAATATCCTGGAAGCAGAAGGTTTCAGAGCTGCGGAAATTCTTAAAGCCGAAGGCGAAAAGCAGGCTGCCATTCTGGATGCCGAAGGCCGTAAGGAAGCAGCTTATCGCGACGCCGAAGCGCGTGAACGCCAGGCCGAGGCTGAAGGCAAGGCCACCAAAATGGTCTCCGATGCCATTTCCAGCGGCAATGTTCAGGCCATCAATTATTTTGTCGCCCAAAAATATATTGATGCGCTGGGCAACATTGCCTCCGCCCGCAATTCAAAGGTTCTGCTGATGCCTCTGGAAGCCTCCAGTGTCATTGGTGCAGTTGGTGGCATCGCCGAAATAGCCAAGGAAGCGTTCGGGGCATCTGATAAATCGACATCTCCGGCGTCATCACGTGTACCGGATTCGGATGCCTGACAGGAATTGATCAATGTCGATTGAACAAATCACAAATATATTTGATCAGCTGGGTTTCTGGACCTGGTGGATCGCAGCGGGTCTGTTGATCATTCTGGAAGCCCTCGCACCAGGTGCAGTATTTTTATGGCTGGGCATTTCCGGTGCGTTTGTTGGTCTGATCGCCTGGTTAAATCCAGGCCTTAGTTGGGAAATCCAAACCAGTTTGTTTGCAGTTCTTTCGGTCGTCAGCATCGTTGTCTGGCGCAAGTTCATGAAGACACGGCCCACGGATACGGATCACCCCGCCCTGAATGAGCGTTCCCGGGATATGATCGGGCGTGAGATCACACTTGTGGAAGCCATTCATAATGGTGAGGGTCGGACAAGGATCGGAGACACGATCTGGCTGGTCGAAGGGCCTGACCTCGGCGAAGGTGCCCATGCAAAAGTAACAGAGGTCAACGGATCAACCCTGATAGTTGAAGCAATCCCCGAAAGCTGACGCCAGTTATGTTCTGGTGAAATCTGACCGTTGAAAATCAGGCAAATCGATCCAGGTCTATAGGTCTAAATCCTTGATGAACCGGAGCGTACGAAATGTCTGAGTCGATTGTTGCCAAAAAAGGTTCTTTTCCTGTCGATGTCGAAGAGGGGAAAACCTATTTCTGGTGCGCCTGTGGACGCAGCAAGAGCCAGCCTTTTTGCGACGGTTCACACAAGGATTTTGGCATGAGCCCTGAAAAGTGGGTTGCCCCGGCGACAAAAACCGCCTTTTTTTGTGGCTGCAAGAAAAGCGGCCGGGCTCCGTTGTGCGATGGCACACATAGCAAGATTTAGCGATGGCACACATAGCAAGATTTAGCGATGGCACATGATTTAAAATGACTCGCCAGGCCATGGCGAAATTTCAGAGTTCAGCGTAGGGTGTCGCGAAATTCCAATGTGAGAAATGACCGATGAGTAAACAACTCCTGCATATGGTCCTTGGCGGACGATTAATCGACGCAACAAGTACCGAATTCGAAAATCTCGACGAAGTTGATATCGTCGGTGTGTTCCCCAATTACGAGACTGCGCACAAAGCCTGGCAGGCAAAAGCCTATGCCACGGTCGATGACGCCATGACCCGATATTTTATCGTGCACATGCACCGATTGCTTGATCCCGAAAAAGGTGAGCACTGAAGCCTGTTCGGATTTATCGGAGTGCTGCTAACTCTATTGCGTAGAAGTTGTTGTCGACGTGCTGGAGGCGCTGGTGTCGTCGTCATCACCTAATATTGCTGCCAGACCAATCGCAATTACTGCGGCAAGGCCAAATCCGAGAGACGTTACGACCTTCGAATTTATCTTCCAGCCATTTTCTTCTTCCTGTGACTTTAGCAACTTGGCGTAGCGGCTGGTTCGCGGTGACGTGCTGACAGCTTTTTTGGCAACACGTGTGGGCTGGTCACCTGTTGTCCGGTTGTATGCTTTCTGATGCGCCTGCACATCTGATACCAATGGCGGATAGGTCACCGTCGTTTGCGCTTGCACACCGGTCACAAAAAAACTTGCAGCAAGGCAAACTGCAATCAAATATTTCAAAATCATCATACTGCCTGAACCTGAATAGAACCCCAAAACCGGACAACGTCCCTCAACGCAACCCTCCGATCAAAATGCCACATTTCAACCCTGGATCATAGGTATTTTCAAAGCAAACATTGAGAAAGACCCAGGTTTGGCTTTGCAAGCAACCTGTTGCACGCACTAAAGTTTTCCGGTCTACTATTGATATACAGGATTGAAGCAGGCATCTGAAAAACTGTGTAGATATGAGCCGAGGCGGTTTGGATTTTCCAAATACGTTTGATCTTACAGGATTGTTCTTCGCGCTAATGTTTCCTGACCCTGAATTAACCTTCTGGCACAATCTTTTCCCACAGGCCCGGATATGACGCAGCGAACGGTAACTCTCGCCGACAAATATGACCTGAAAGCAAACCCGGTTTTCATAACAGGTGTTCAGGCGTTGGTGCGGTTGCTGATGACCCAGGCCGACATGGACAAAACCAATGGTCTGAATACGGCGGGTTTTGTATCCGGCTACCGTGGATCACCGCTGGGTTCCCTGGATTTCGCCTTGTGGAGTGCCCGCCTGGAAATCGAAAAGGCGAACGTCCGTTTTCAGCCAGGTCTGAACGAAGACCTGGCCGCAACTTCCGTTTGGGGCAGCCAGCAAAGCGACATTTTCGGGGATGCCAGATATGACGGTGTTTTTGGCCTGTGGTATGGCAAAAATCCGGGCGTGGACCGCAGTGGCGATGTCCTCAAACATGCCAACATGGCCGGAACATCAAAGTTTGGCGGCGTACTGGCGATAAGTGGCGACGATCCGGGTGCCAGTTCATCCACCATTCCCAACCAGTGCGAACAGGCCTTCATCGGCGCGTTAATACCGGTTTTGTATCCAGCCAATGTTGAAGAAATTATTGAATTTGGCCTCATGGGCTATGCTGCCTCACGCTACAGCGGCTTGTGGGTCGGCATGAAAATGGTGGCGGATACGCTGGAGACAACAGCCAGCATTGACCTGCCCGACAGCCTGCCGGAATTCACAGCACCCGCAGATTTTGAACTGCCGCAGGATGGTGTTCATGGTCGCTGGCCCGACAATCGCTGGAGCCAGGATGACCGCACCCAGAATATCAAACTGCCTGCGTTCACCAGCTTTGCCAGAGCCAACCCGATTGATCGCATCTCACATACTGTCACCCACGCCCGGATCGGCATTGCAGCGGCCGGCAAATCCTGGCTGGATGTCTGTCAGGCGCTGGACGATCTGGGCATTGATCAGGTCCTGGCTGAAGAACTTGGTTTGACGGTTTACAAAATCGGTCTGGTCTGGCCACTGGAGAACGAGAGAGCGGAAAAATTCGCCCGCGGGCTTGAAGAATTGTTCGTCATTGAAGAGCGTCGTTCAGTCATTGAAAGCCAGTTCAAGGATATGGCATTCCACTGGCCTGAAGAATCCCGGCCCCGCATTGTCGGCAAATCAGATGAACTGGGTAACTCCTTGTTGCCGTCAACGGGTGAAACCAGCGCCGGACAACTGGCACGTCTGATCGGCGAACGTCTGATCCGGCTGACAGACAATGCCACGATCAAGGAAAATCTTGCTGGTTTGGTGGCGCGCGCCAAAAAGGTTCAGATGAAATCCATTCAGGCCATGCGCACACCTTATTTTTGCGCAGGCTGTCCCCATGCCCGATCCACCCGGTTGCCGGATGGTTCACGGGCCATGGCAGGAATTGGTTGTCATTCCCTGTCCATGTGGGTGCCGGGATCAAACACACTGACCCTGTGTCAGATGGGCGGCGAAGGCGCTACATGGATCGGCCTCGAACCCTATGTGGAAAGCAAACATATTTTCCAGAACATGGGGGATGGTACCTATTACCATTCGGGCCTGCTGGCCATACGCGCTGCCATCGCCGCCGGGTCTAACATCACTTACAAGATTCTTTACAACAGCGCCGTCGCCATGACCGGAGGCCAGCCGGTTGAAGGTGCGCCCGACGTCAACGCCATTGCCTGGCAAATGTATGGCGAGGGTGTGCGCAAGATTTCCGTTGTCGCCGAAGACCCTGACCGTCATATCGGCGATGACTTCCCGCCAAATGTGCCGTTCCGGGATCGCGACGACATGAATGCGGTCATGCAGGAATGCCGCGACACACCCGGTGTATCGATCATCCTGTTCGATCAGCAATGCGCCACGGAAAAGCGTCGGGACCGCAAGCGCCAGCCCGATGAATTCAACGCACCACGTGTCGTGATCAACGATCTGGTCTGCGAAGGCTGCGGCGATTGTTCGGCAAAATCCCGCTGCGTTGCCGTGCATCTGAAAGAGACACCATTGGGGCCTAAACGCCTGATCGACCAGTCAACATGCAATATGGACCAGGCCTGTACAGATGGTTTTTGCCCAAGCTTTGTGACTCTTGAAGGCGTCACCCCACGCAAGCCAGACCCGGTCAGTAGCGTCAGTCCGAACGACGACCTGCCTGCACCCGAGGTCGTAACCATCAAGGGCGTTTACAATATTGTCATTGCAGGAGTTGGCGGCACGGGCCTGATCACCATCGGTGCCCTGATCGGCATGGCGGCACATATGGAAGGCATCGCCTGTTCCATTCTGGATAACACAGGTCTTGCCCGCAAGGGTGGCGGCGTGACAACCCATGTGCGTCTGGGCAACAAAGGTGCCATTCATGCCGCACGCATTGGCGAGGGCCGGGCGCAGCTGGTGCTGGGCGGTGATGTTATCGTGACCGGTGGCAGCGATGTACTCTCGCGCGCCAGACCGGACATGGCCACCGCCATCGTGAACAGCCATCGTCAGCCAACATCCGCCCATGCCCTGGACCCGGACGCACCGTTCCCGGCAGCCGAGGGCGAAAACCTGCTGGCCGAAACCTTCGGGCCTGACCAGCTGATTCTGGAGGATGTGACAGTCCTCGCCGAGCGTCTGTTTGGGGATGGTATTTACGCCAACATGTTATTGCTGGGCATGGCCTTCCAGCGCGGCACACTTCCCCTGGCCGCTGAAACCCTGGAAAGCGCCATCAATCTGAACGGTATCGCGGTTGCCAATAATCTCACAGCCTTTCGCTGGGGTCGCCAGTTGATTGCGGATGAGGCCAGCGTCTATCAAGCTGCCGGATTGGCAGACGTTGAGAGCGAACCCGAAACCCTTGAGGACATCATTGCTTTTCGGGAAACATTTTTAACGGATTATCAGGACATGGCGCTGGCGGTTCGTTATCGCCAACTTGTCGACCAGGCAGTTACTGCAGAAAGCCGGTTATCCGGTCAGGCGGGAGAATTCAGTGAGGCCGTCGCGCGGGGATATTTCAAGCTTCTGGCTTACAAGGATGAATATGAAGTCGCCCGCTTGTTGAGCCATCCGGTGTTTTTACAAAGCCTGACGGATCGTTTCGAGGGCAAGGCAAAGATGCACCTGCATCTGGCCCCACCCTTCCTGGCGCATCCCGGCAATGCCAGTGGCAAGCGACGATTTGGCAGCTGGATACTTCCCGCCTTGCGTCTGCTGTCACGCTTCAAAGGGCTGCGTGGCACTGTATTAGATGTTTTTGGTTACCAACAGGAACGACGGGATGAGCGCGCGCTGATCGCTGACTATGAAAAGAATATCGCGGCCCTGGTAAGTGATCTCGCTGAACAAAATATTGTAACTGCCATCGCCATTGCCGAACTGCCTTTGGCCATTCGGGGATATGGCCATGTCAAACAGCAATCCATGACCGAGGCGCAAACCCGGCTTGACGAATTGCTGCAGGAATTTACAGATCCAAAAAAGGAAGCCGCATGACAATCGCCTGGTTTTTAACTTTCGACGGCCCGGAAGAACAACGCCCTGGTATGCCGGGCTGGTTCAGAGACAATGTTCTGCCAGCCATCGCCGGGCAGCCCGGTGTGCAGGGCATCGACATTTTTACCGGCGAGAGAGGATCAGACCCCTATCACGATGACGGAGCCGGTCCCCTGATGATGGTCCAGGTCGATTTCGATAGCATCAGCAGTCTGGACAACTTGCTGCAGACTGAAGGCTTGCAAACGAGTTTTCTGTTTGAACAAAAGTTGCCTGAAAATTGCGAAGCTGCCCAAGGCGTTTACGACGTGATTGACCAGGTTGTGGATGGGCGAACAGAAGTGCAGCCACGCACTGCAGCGCTTTCTTATGTGGTCAGATATTTTCGCCCGGCAGAAAACGAAAAGGAATTTACGGATTTTTATGTTTCCCACCATCCGCAGGTCGAAGCAAAGTTTCCGAACATCAGAAACATCTATTGTTATCTGCCGGTTCCCTGGCAGAACCCGACAACTGTTCCGGTCGAGGATTGCATGATTGGCAACGAGGTTGTTTTTGATTCGCTCGATGGTTTCAACGCAGCGATGAAATCGGATGTACGGCTTTTAATGCGCGAAGACTTCGCCAGGTTCCCGCCCTTCAGCGGCCCGACCACACATTTTGCCATGTTGCGTAAAAGGGTGTTTGACGTTGCCTGAACAGGCTAGCCCCTGGCTAACCTCCGCCAAAGAATGGTAGCCACAGAGCTATCGACGGGAAGATCACGATCAGCGCGACAAGTAACATGGCGCACATCATGAACGGCAATGCCGCCAGACAGATTTCACTGAACCTGGTCCCGGGCGGGGCCACGCCTTGCATGACGAACAATAACAAGCCGAAGGGGGGCGTCGTGAAACTGATCTCCATGGCCAGCAACATGATGACGGCAAACCAGATCATCTGCATATTCATGGGCATGCCAAAGTCGATGCCCTGAACAATCGGGAAGAAAATCGGCACTGTCAGCAACATCATGGCGAACTGATCCATGAACATGCCCAGCAAAAGCAAGACCCCGAACATGATCATCAGCAAGGCATAGCCCGACACATCAAAGCTGGTAACCCATTCAATCAAGGCGACGCTGGCCTGGGATGCCGCCAGCACATTGCTGAATAGCGACGAGCCGAACAAAATGAAAATGGCAATAACTGTCACCCGCCCGGCACCCCACATGGAACGCCACAAGGCTTTCGTAAACTGGGGCCAAAACGCTTTGGCGGCTGCCGTGTCACCGCGCAACAAAGGCACTATAAAAAGATAAATCATCGACAGCAAAATCACACCCAGTGATCCATAGGCCGCTGATTCGGACGGTGTGGCAATACCAAACATGATCAACAGGATGACCATGACGATCACCGAAATCATTGGCACAACATCCGTCATCACAAGTTTTATCCGGGTTGCCAGAGGCACCGGCACGACATCGTAAGCCGGGGCGGCATCCTTATCCAAAGTCGCCTGTACAAAAATCAGGACGATGTAAAATCCGGCCAGGATCAGCCCTGGCAAAATTCCGGCAATCAGCAAACGACCGATATCCAGTTCCGCCAACGTCCCCAGCAATACGGCAAGGGCCGAGGGAGGGATCAACATGGCCAGACCACCGGTACCCAGGATCGGCCCGATAGACATTTTTTTCTTGTATCCGCGCTCCGACATCTCGGGGATCATCAAGGTGCCAAGCAAGGCCGTGCTGCCCATGGAAGACCCGGACAGGGTGGCAAATACCGTGCCGCCTGCGACAGTCACATAAGACAAACGCGCTGGCACCCGGCCCATCAGTTGTTCAACGGCATTGAACATCTTGTTGGCGAGGCCGGTATGAAAAAACATCTCACCCATCAACAGGAACATCGGAATCGGCACGATGGCAAAGATTGTTATATTGGCAAAGGCATTGTCTGTGAGCTGGTGAATACCTTCCAGCATGTTGACATCAAGATCACCAAATCGGCCAAACAGGACCACCGCCGCAACCGTGTTGACCAGAATGAAGGCGAGGCCCACCGGCAAGCCGATGAACATCAGGAACAGGATCGAGCCCAGCAGCAGCGAAAGCGTCCAGTACCACTCCATCTAGCGAAGCCCTGCCGATGCTGATTGTTCCTGTTCAATATTGCGCCGGGTTTCTTCCAGCTCTACCCGGTCACTGGCAACACCTGCATGACCCGTATGCATGGGCTCGGCCGTAAAAACAAAGCGCAAGAATTCAATACTCATGAGCAGGAAGCCTATGGGGAAAATAACAGTGCTGACCCAAAGGCGCAGGTCGAACTGGGCGCGGAGTTCATCATAGGCCATGGGATCATCAAACTGTTCGAGAAAGATCTGGAAAGTGTACCAGGCCCAGATCAAACAGACGATCGCACCGACAAGACAAATAAGTCGGGAAAGGACAACCCGAACCGGGTCCGGCACAGCCGCCGTCAGCATCTCGATATAGACGTGGCTGCGCGTACGGATCAGCCAGGGTGATCCCAGAAACATGATGTATAGGAAGCCATATTCGATGAAGACAAAGGTCAGCCCGTTGTAGGACCAACCCATGGCACGGCTGGTCGTCATGTAGATAATCGCAACCATTATCAGACCGACATACAGGGAAGCCAGGGCCATCAGGCACCACAAAACCTTCTCCCAGATGCGGTCAACCACACTCAGCATATTCAGAATTATCCGTCGACTAATTACGTCTTTGGGCAAAAAGAGACGCCCGCCGTATGACCGGCGGGCGTCAATGGTCTACTGCTGGAATGCAGCCCGAAGTTTGGCAATGCTGGACTTGTCGCGACCGGCTTTGGTCAGACGCTCGTCCATACGGGCATAGGCAGAATCAACGGCCATCTTGGTGAACGTTGCCGCTGCTGGAACAGCATGGAACTTCATACCTTCCGCTTTCAGCGTCGCTGTTTCACCATCGGCCATACCAGTCAGGATATAATAGTTCATGCGTTCGAACTCGATGACAGTATCCTGGATCAGCTTCTGGGCAGCGGGGCTCAGTGATTTCCACTTATCAAGGTTCATCATCCAGCCGATATCAGTCTGGTAGAATTCTTCAGCAACTGCATGGCGCAGGAACTTGTCCCACTTCAGGCCCTTGAGACCCAGGGTTGCCCAGGCACTGGCATCGACCACACCTTTTTCAAGGGCAGAGAACACCGCAGATGAAGGCAGGTTATGCGTCGTTGCCTTCAAGGCTTTCAGGAACGCACCATAAATCGGGTTGTCCCGCATTTTCACACCGCCAAAGTCAGGCAAACCATTGCTGCCAAATTTCGGGGCGTTTTTCATGTAGATGCGAAAACGGTTACCCGAAGACGTCCAGCCCAGATATTTGGTATTGAAGTGCTTCTGGTGAAGGCCATCGAGAATGGCGGTACCGCCAGCAGCACGTGCCTGCATGGCAGATGAAGATGCTGTTGATACAGCTTCATTTTCAGGAATGCCACGCGCATAAAATGCTGCAGGTGTGCAGACCAGATCAACGCGACCCTTGCTGACAGCCCCTGGTTGCTGGAACATCTTGATCGAGTTGAAAGGCAACATCTCGATGTTCACCACACCCTTGCCACGTTCATTGATGACAGCAACCAGATTTTTGCAGTTCTTCGTATATTGCAGGAAATCCGGGAAGGGGTGGATCATGGTCAGCTTGGTTTCTGCTGCCTGGGTCAGGCTGGCGAACGACGCGACAACACCAAATGCTGCCACACCCGCAAGCGTTTTCAGAGTCCTTGAAATTGGCTTAGACATATTAAGACGTTCTCCCTGTTTATTTTCTGGAAATCAAAGAAGCTTTGCTTTCAGTTTCCGGTCTGGCTCTGTCAATTTTGAAACGAGAGCGGGAAATTTTGTTTCCTTGGTATAAGATTATACTGTTTCGCGACTTTGTCGCAACTGCAATCAAGTTGCCCGCTATCGTGTTAATAGAAAATTTTCTGACAACCTGTAAAAATTCTTTTCGATTTTTAGCTTGTTAACACATTGAAAATTCCACATTTTATGGTTCTGAAAATCAAATGCACCTTGTCACGTCTTCATGATGTTCCAGGAGTAATCTGTTCCATGTCCAACGATATCAAGGAAGAATCCGGATACGCTGCAAACTGGCCTGCCAACAGGCCGGAGGCCCCGGACGCTGCCACGCTGGCGAGCGACAGGGAAGCCGGGTTCAAAATCAGCGAAAATTTCCAGCGCTATGACCAGCGCGACGATATCTTTAACCGGGCCTGGTGGGATGAAGCCGTCATGAGTGACGACGTTGTCGCATTTTACAGCGCCCAGCAACGCCCCGACCCCCGCAAGGGAGACGGTTATACCCAATGGGATTTTGCCCTGCTGAATTCTTCATGGGCTGTGGCGCGTGATTATGCCGCCCGGGGCATGGCCGATGGTGTACGGGAGGGATTTCTCGACAGCTTCGCAACATTTGTGCCCCAGGCAGGCGACAAAGCCGATCTGCCAAATGAGATTGAAACAACGGCGCGGGTCAAACAGGTAGCAAAATTTCTGGGCGCTGACCTGTTCGGCGTGACAGCCTATGATGACCGCTGGGTCTATGCCCACGCCGCGCGCATCGATACGCCAACGCGGGAAGAAAAGGACAATGTGGATATGTCCGGCATGACGACAGTTATCGTGCTGGGCCACCATATGGATCACGAACTGGTCCGGGCCTATCCGTCTGCCCTGGCAGCGGCAGCGACGGGACGGGAATATTCCCATGAAGCGGCGATTGTGACGTCGATTGCCAGCTTTATTCATGGCCTTGGATACAAGGCTGTGGCTTCATCCAACGATACCGCCCTCAGCATCCCTTATGCCATCAAGGCCGGTATGGGTGAATATGGCCGCAACCAGATGATCATCACACCGGAATTTGGCCCCCGCGTCAGATTTTCCAAGATATTTACCGACCTGCCGCTGGTGCACAACAAACCCAAACGCTTCGGCGTGCACGAATTTTGTAGCATCTGCAACAAATGCGCCGATGCCTGTCCGCCCAAGGCCTTGCCAAAAGGTCCACCCGAAGAGGGCGGCCCCAATCGGTCTTCGATCAAGGGCGTCACCAAGTGGACGTCAAACGCCGAAAAATGTTTCAAATACTGGACCAAGTTGCGGGCTGACTGCGCCATCTGCATGCGCGCCTGTCCCTACAACAAGGACTATTCGAGGTGGACCATGCGCTTGTACCAGCGCCTGATGGGCACTGGCCTGCGCCGCTTCATGCTGTGGCTGGACGACCGTCTGGGCTATGGCGCCCGGGTATTGCCAAAAGACTGGTGGCAGCGGGGTATGGAGTAAGGGCCTAGTCCTCGCCCTTTAACTTCATGCGCCCGGCTGCCGAAACCACGTGTTTCTCTGGCAACAATCCCTGTGGCCGATAAAGCAGCATCAGAACCAGGATCAGGCCGATCAGCACAATCCGTGCCGCCGCAGCCTGGGTCTGGAAATCAGGTGAAACAACGGCGGCGATCAGGCTGTCACTGGCGGACCAGACGGCCCACATGACAACACTGCCGACTATAGCACCGAGGTTATTACCACTGCCGCCAACGATCACCATGACAAAAATCTGGATGGTGAAGATCGGCAGAAAATCGGTTGGACTGATGAAGCCAATGAAGTTGGCATAAAGGGCGCCGGCAAGTCCCATGGTGGCTGAACCCAGCACAAAAGCCTGCAAGCGAAAGAGAAATACATTCTTGCCCATGGCCATGGCTGCATGTTCGTCTTCGCGGATCGCGCGCAGAACACGCCCCCAGGGCGAGCGCAGGATCCGTTCGAACGCCCAGTAAACCAGCCCGATGACCGCCACACATATGAGCAGGTACAAGGCGTTATCCACCAGCGGTGATTCTGACAACTCCGACAAGGGCTTGGGCAGGGAATAAAGACCTTCCGGACCCCGTGTCAGTTCGTCAAGATTGTTGGCTACCAGCTGGATCGATACGGCAATACCAAAGGTCGATATGGCCAGAAAATCCTCCCGCAGACGCAAGGTGATATAGCCGATTAACGTTGCTACAATGGCGGTCACGATGAGTGCTGCCAAAAATCCCAGCGGCACCGGCAATCCGAAACCACCAAACCAGGTCTCAGCATATCTGGGGCCCGTCATGATACCGGAAGTATAGGCACCGACCGCAAAAAACCCGGCGATGCCGACGTTGAACAAACCGGTGAAACCCCACTGGATGTTCAGACCGATTGAGGTCAGGGAAAAGAACGACGCCTGGATCAGAAAGAAAATCAGGAAGGAAAGGATGCCGAGAAATTCCATTATTCACGCTCCCCCAACAAGCCCTGGGGTCGCACAAGAAGCACCGCAAGCATGATCATAAAACTGACCGCCGCCCGATAGGCCGAGAGATCGAAATAGACGGCAAAGGATTCAGCCAGGCCGATCACGAGAGCCCCCAGCACCGTGCCGTACAAGTTGCCGACGCCGCCCAGGATCAGGGCCGCGAACATGGGCAATAACATATCAAAACCCATCTCGGCCTTGGCCTGAAAAATGTGCCCCTGCAACGTTCCTGCCGTCACGGCAAGGGCAGTACCGATGATCCAGGTCATGCGAATGATCATTTTCAGATCGATACCGTTGATCCGCGCCAGGGTCGGGTTTTCAGAAACCGCCCGCATCATCCGGCCCATGTTTGTGCGCTTTAAAAACAAGTGCAGCGAAACCACCGCAATGGCAGACAGGGCAATGATGGCGAGGTCATCCGGCACCATTTTGACGCCGGGCATGATTTCAATGGCCTTGGGAATATAGAAACTGAAATATTTTGGATCGCCGCCAGCAAACAGATGGATCAGGTTACGCCCCATCAGCGACAGCCCGAAAGCTGCCATGATCAGTGTAATGCGTGAGGCATTGCTGTTGCGAAGCGGGCGAAACACAAGATAGTCCACCATCAGAACCACAATGGAGGTACAGACAATTGCAATCGGGATTGATACCAACAGAGGCCAGCCAAACTTGATCGGTCCCATAACGCCAACACCGGCACCAATGACGGTTACCGCGCCAAGGGCAAAATAGGCACCAATGGCCAGGACTTCGCCTTGCGCAAAGTTGGCGAAGCGCAAAACATTATAGGTCATGCTGAGACCCAGCGCCCCGAGGGCGATCAGGGAGGCATTGAGAATGCCGTCGGCGATAAACTGCATCATGCGCTGTCTCCTCCATTTGAAGGTTCAGAGACTTCTGTCGTCGCCGTCACAACGTTTTCCATCGTACTTTTACCATGCCCGCCCATATACAATTCCCCGACTTCCGGATTGTGCAACAGGGATTGGGCATCACCGGTTACCCGATCCACGCCCTCTGCCAGCACATACCCACGGTCGGAGATTTGAAGCCCCGCCTTGGCATTTTGTTCAACCATCAAAATAGTAACACCGGAGTCACGGATTTTCAGAAGCTGTTGAAAGACGACCTGGGTCAGTTTAGGTGACAGCCCGGCCGACGGCTCGTCCAGCATTAACAATGACGGGCTGGCCATCAAGGCACGCCCAACGGCCACCATCTGACGCTGGCCACCGGAAAGCTTCCCGGCATGCAAATTGCGAAAACGTGCCAGATCGGGAAACAGGTCATAAAGTTTTTCGCGTGTTTCCGCCATCGTGTCACGATGGTGTATGGCACCCAGTTCAAGGTTTTCCGCCACGGAAAGTTTGGCAAAGACGTTTTCTGTTTGCGGCACATAGCCGAGACCTTCGCGCACCAGGCGGTGGGTTTCCATGCCGGTGATGTTTTTGCCCTGCAATTCGATATGGCCTTCGACTACATTCAACAACCCGGCAATGGCCTTGATCAGGGTCGATTTCCCGGCCCCGTTTGGCCCCAGTATCGTCACGATCTCACCGACACAGACATGAATGGAACAGCCATGCAAAATATTCAGGTTCGGAATGTAGCCCGCCACAAGATTGTGCACTTCAAGAATTTTGTTATTGGGATTATTCACCTTGTGCTGATTTATCGGTGTCATGTCTCTTCCTCCACCACGCCGCCGAGGAAGGCTTCAAGAACCCGGGCATCATTCTGAACCTCGCTTGCGGTCCCCTGCATCAACATCTCGCCGCTGGCCATGACCAGGATCGGATCACACAGGTTCATGATCAGGTCCATGTTGTGTTCGATGATCAGGAACGTCAGTCCGCGCCGGTTCAGCTCTGCAATTTTTTCAACAATTTCACCCAGCAATGTCGGGTTCACGCCGGCACCGGGTTCATCCAGCATCACCATCTTCGGATCGGACATCAGGGCGCGGCCCAGCTCCAGCAGCTTCATCTGTCCACCGGACAGGTTACCACCGCGTTCTTCCGCCACTTGCGTCAGGTTCAGAAAATCCATGACCTTCACCGCTTCATCGCGGATCCGCAATTCTTCTTCCATGACAGCTTTTGGTCTGATCCAGTTATTCCAGAACCGTTCGCCAAGTTGTCCCTTGGGCACCATCATCAGGTTTTCCAGCACTGTCATGCCGCCAAAAGGCTTCGGAATCTGAAATGTCCGCACCAGTCCGCGCTTGAAAGTTTCATAGGAAGGCAGGGCGGAAATGTCCTCACCATCAAAGACTATCTTGCCGGAAGTTATAGGGAACTCGCCAGCTATGGCATTAAATGTCGTTGTTTTTCCGGCCCCGTTTGGTCCGATAAGGCCCGTAATCGTGCCCTTTTTTACGTCAAACGTAGTGCCGTCGACGGCGCGCAGGCCACCAAAGTCCTTAACAAGTGATTCAACTTTGAGCATATAATTCACATACTTTTTGCGGGAAATTTTTGACGTTTTGTAAAATAAATCAACCTCGGAATGACTTTCAATTGCTACCTCTTTTGGCTTACCTTTGCAAATAACGAAAAAAATCTTTGTGTAATTATTCGGAAAGGGATTCCTGAAAATGAAAATTAAAACCACCGTTGCAGCACTATCCGCTGCGGTTACTGTGGCTGGTACACTGGCATTGGCCAGCACATCAGCACAGGCAGCAGAATGCAAACACAAAATCGGCGCAGTGCTTTCGCTCACTGGATCCTATGGCGCTTACGGCGTGCCTATTTCCAAGGCTGCCCAGATGGGTGTGGAACAGGTCAACGCAGCGCGCATGGCAGCAAGCGTCGGCTGTGACCTCGCCTATGATGTACGCGATTCACAGACCCAGGCATCTGTTGCTGTGGATGCGGCCCGGAAGATGATCGACCTCGAAGGCGTTACAGCCATGGTTGGTCCGATTTCTTCAGGCATCACAGCGCCACTGCTTTCATCTGTGACGGTCGAAAAGAACGTTATTCTGATTGCCACGGCATCGACCTCGTCCACATTCACAGAGATGGGTCGTCAGGGTAAAACCAAAGGTCTGTTTTTCCGCACACTTCCGGCTGACAGCCTGCAAGCTGTTGCCACTGCGAAGCTGGCCTGGGATGTCGGGTACCGTAATCCGGCAATCATTTATCTGAACAACGACTGGGGCAAACACAACCAGGCTGAATTCAAACGTGCCTTTGCGGCCCTGGGTGGCAAGATCGCGGCTGCCGTTGCATTTAATGCAGACCAGCCTTCTTACCGTTCGGAAATCAACAAGGCCTTGAAGGGAAATCCTGACAGCCTGTATCTGGTTTCCCAGCCACAGGACGGCACCAAGCAGATCCGTGAGTGGATCAAGTTTGAAGGCCCGTCAAAATATGTCTTCCCGCAAGGCATGAACGACACCAAGTTCGTCAACACCATCGGCCCGGACCTGTTGAAAGACGGCTGGTTCATGAGCCCCGGTCAGCCGGACACCCCGTCGATCACAACCATGGAAGCTGATTATCAAAAGCGCTTTGACTTAAGCCCCAAAGGCCCTGGTCGTAACTCCGGTTATGACAGTGGCGTTCTGCTGGGTCTGGCCATGGTGCTTTCTGACATTCAGGGCAAGGACATCAAGGGCGGCACGCTGGCCGCTCATGTTCGCGCCATTACAGGCAGCACAGGCGAAAAAGTCTATGCCGGTGTTGCTGGTTTGACCAAGGCGATCAACTTGCTGAAAGCTGGCAAGAAGATCCAGTATGTTGGCGCAACCGGCCCCATCAATTTTGATGAGTACGGCGATGTGGCCCAGCCTTTTGTGGGCATGAAATTCAAGGGCGGTGATTTCTCCAACGAGATGGCCATTTCCCTTGACGATGTTGCCAAAGTGAAAGCCATGATCAAATAAGATCAAGGCACATCAATTAATCGGGGCCGGTCGGCCAGGCGATTCCGCTAAAGCGGAATCGCCCTAACTGACCGGCCCCTTTTTTTTGGGCTAGTATGAAAACATGACCGAAATCGAAAATGTAGAACTCGCCCCTGGTTACGTCGTCCCCCGGATCATCAATGGTGGCTGGCAAATACAGGGGCAAAATCCTGAAGACGTCAAAGCCTTGCTGGGCAGCCAGGCGGACGCTGGCCTCATCGCCTTTGAAACATCTGACACCTATCCGGACGGCGAAAATCTGCTGGGCGCATTCCAGGCCTTGCGCCGCCGAAACAACGAAGCACCCGTTCGGGTCCACACGCGCTATTCCCCCGATGTTACCTCTGGCCCGCCAACCAGTATGGCCGTCGCCAAAGTCGTGGATGACGCCTTGCTACGCCTGCGCTCCGAGCAAATAGATTTATTGCAGCTACAGTGGTGGCAGCTTGAAACCGGGGGCTGGCTGGACGTCTATGGCTGGCTTTGTGAATTACAACAGGTGGGGAAAATTGGCCATGTGGGCCTGAGTAATTTTGATCTGTCCGCCTTGCAAACGATCCTTGATGCAGGCCTGCCCGTTGTCAGTAATCAGGTTCAGATATCACTGGTCGACCATCGTGCCCTGGTTGCCATGAGCGACCTGTGCCTCAAGCACAATGTTTCCCTGCTGGCCTATGGCCCTCTGTGTGGTGGATTTCTGACCGGTCCCAAACCCGATCCCGCCCTGGAGCCAGATACCGAACATCACCGTGAATACCGGCTGATGGTTGAACTGTTTGGTGGCTGGGCACTGCTTCAGGAGCTGGTTGCCGCGTTGACCGGTATCGCGGAAAGGCATGCGGTAACGCCAGGTGTCATTGCTCTGCGCTGGTTATTGGATCAACCAGGTGTTTCGGCTTTGCTGCTGGGAGCCAGCAACCCTCGCAACATTGCCCGTAACCTTATGGTCTTTAATCTGCAACTGAGCGATCAGGACCGGGCGGACATCGATCAGGTTCTTGCCCAAAAGAAGGCACCGCAAGGAGGTCCGGGTGAACTGGAGCGCGACCCCGACGGCGCCTTCCGGAAACTGATCGAAGAGACCCGCAAAGCGCAAGCAGAAGGCTGAGACCCGTTCAGAAGGGTTACAGGTTCTCTAGACCCGTCCGTCGTTCAGGTTGTAATGCATGATGCTGCCGTGGCGGCCTTGCTTGTCGCGTTCCAGGTCGTAGACATCGCCGGCCGGGCCTGTGGCCCTGTCGCTGACAGCGTCGATATCGGCAAAATCCTGGTCCGATAACTGGATGTCGAGAATGTGCAGGTTTTCATCCAGGTGGCGGGTCGAAGTGGCACCAACAACGGCGCAGCCCACTTGCGGACGACTGAGGTTCCAGGCGACGGCGATCTGGCCGATGCTTGCCTCGTGGCGGTCGGCGACGGCGCGTAAGGCACCAAGCAGTTGCTGGAATAAATCCCAGCCGCCAAAGTCATCGATGATCAGTTTGTATTTGGTCAGGGAGCGATTACTGAACATTCCGGTCGGTTCCGGCTGGCCCAGCCAGTCATCGGTCAAAAAGCCACCGGCCAGGGCCCCGTAGCAAAATAGATGGGCATCCTGATCGGCACAAAAGTCGATCATCTGTTGTTCCGGGCGACGGTCGAGCACGGAATACTGGATATGATTGGTGACCAGCGGATAACCAGCGTCAACCAGTTTGCGTAAAGCTGCGGTATTGAAATTGGTGACGCCCAGCAGACCGATCAGGCCCTTGTCCTGCATCTTTTTCATATTCATGGCGAAATCGACATAGCCGGGCACATCCGTGTCCCACCAGTGGAACTGCGCCATATCCAGCTGTTCCTTGCCCAGACGTTTGAGCGATTTTTGGATCATCGTCTCGACATAGGCTTCGTCCACCTGCCCGATGGAATCAAAGTCGGGCACGAACTTTGAATTGATATTGATGCTGTCTGCAAGTGACGGATAGTCTCTGCGGAAGGCACCGATCAGGTCTTCAACGCCTGTATAAATATCGGCGACATCGAAGGTGGTGATCCCGGCCTCGACAAATGTCGCCATGTCGCGCACGGCCTGGTCGTGATCAATATCGCCGTGACCACCTGCCAGATGCCAGCCGCCCTTGACGATGCGGGAGATGGATCTGCCGGGTCGCAGCTCGGTCCGTTGCATCAGTCGCGGTCGTCGTTGAGATTATATTTCATGATGCTGCCATGACGTCCGGTCTTGTCACGTTCAAGATCATAACAATCACCTTCTGGCCCCTGGCGTTTGCTGCGTACAGCTTCGATATCTGCATAATCCTGGTCCGTCAGGGTCAGGTCAAAAATCCGCACATTCTCGTCGAGATGCCGTGTTGATGTCGCACCCACAATTGCAGCCGCAACCATGGGCCGGGAATGCACCCAGCGCACAGCGACCTGGCCAATAGTGGCATCATGGCGATCAGCCACTGTACGCAGGACCTTAAGCAGGTCCTGGAACAAATCCCAGCCACCAAAATCATCGATGATCAGTTTGTATTTGGTCAGGGAGCGATTGGTGAAAGCCTCTGTTGGCTCCGGCTTGCCCAGCCATTCGTCCGACAGGAAGCCACCTGCCAGTGAGCCAAAACACAGGAGGTGAATGTTGTTTTTCTGACTGAATTCAATGGTGCCGTTTTCTGCCCGGGCATCAATCAAAGAATACTGTAACTGATTGGTAAATATAGGATATCCAGCGTCTGCCAGTTCCTGCATGTTGACCACACCCAGGTTTGTCACAGCCAGTTCAGCGATCTTGCCTTGCTCTTTCAGTTTGGTCAGTGACCGTGCCGCATCGACATAACCCGGAATGCTCAGGTCCCACCAGCAATATTGCACCAGATCGACCTGATCCATGCGCAAGCGCTCCAGCGAGCGGTTGATAATCGTTTCAACATATTTGAAATCGACATTGCCAAGCTGATCATGGTCCGGGACAAACTTGGTATGTATCCTGATTTTTGCAGCAAGCTCGGGATAAGCGGTTCGGAAATCGCCGATTAATTCTTCGACGCCGGTATAGATATCAGCACAATCAAATGTGGTGACCCCGGCTTCGACAAAAGCTGCCATATCCTCAATTGCCTGCTTACGGTCAATATCACCGTGGCCACCGGCCAGATGCCAGCCGCCTTTCAGAATACGCGAGACGGAATAACCCGGTTTGATCTCGAACTGCTCAATTGTCGTCATGGGTTATTTTTCCTCTTTTACTAATTCTACTGCGGTTGTTTCCGAATGCCTGAACGTGCGTTTACCCGTGCGCGTCACCCGGAATTGCGAGCCACAGCTTGGATCAGGACAGGCAACCAGGGCATCTGTTGTCATCCAGTCATTGGCATGGGTTTCGCGCTGTTTGGCCGGCAACACCGGCAATATGGCTGCCATGGTGTACATGGACCACTTTGTGCCCGGTGCCATTTCCATATGTTCGCCGCTCAAGGTAAAGTGATCACCTTCTTTGGCATAGCACCAGCAAGGCTTGTCTCCAGGGACCCATTCAACTTTGAGGTCATATAAGTCAAAACTGTCATCATCTGTCATAATCAGGCCTCTCAATAAATAATCCGGAAAAGCATTGGCGTGGGCGGCAAAAAATGTGAAAAACACGGGTGCTGTTTATACAGCTTACAATTTCAAGCCAACCCGGATTGTGCCCTGTGCCGTCCAGCCCTGTCCATGGGTTGCGGCAAATATGCTCATTTCAGGTTTAGTAAAAGGATTTTATCATGGCCCGCAGTCACATTTTTTCAGGTTCAAAATTCGAGGATATGGCCGGTTACTGCCGCGCAGTTGTCGATGGCAACTGGATTTTTGTGTCCGGCACCTCTGGCCACGAACCAAAATCCGGTGCCATTGAAGAAAGTGTCGAAGCGCAGACAAATCAGTGCCTGCAGGTGATCGAAGATGCCCTTCAGGAAGCAAACTCCCGCATAGAAGATATCGTCCGCGTGCGTGTCTTTGCATCGGATCGCGAATATGTCATGCCGATCTCTATGATCCTGAAAGCAAAATTCGGACATTTCACCCCGACCAACACGACCCTGATCACCGGCTTTGCCGATCCGGCCATGAAGGTTGAGATCGAAGTTACAGCCCTGCGTCAAAGCGACTGATCCGGAAAAATCTTGAAACCTGCACGCCCCACCGAGGTGCTGTGGCTGTCGACTGTTGCCGATATTGCCCCGCGCCCGTCCCTTCGTGACGAACATGTAACCGACGTTGCCATCATTGGCGGCGGCTTTATGGGTGCGTCGACGGCGTTGCACCTGGCCGAGCGCGGTATATCGGTCACATTGCTGGAAAAACATTGCCTTGCCTGGGGTGCTTCCGGTCGCAATGCCGGTGTTGTGGCACCGATGTTTGCCCGCGGTGACCCCGACGATGTGATCTCTCGCCTTGGCGAAGACAAAGGTGGCCGTCTGAACGGATTTATCGCAGGCGCTGGCGACCTGGTCTTTGACCTGGCCAGGCGCCACGACATTGATTGTGATGCCGAACAAACCGGTTTCCTGCAGCCCGCTCATGCAAAGGCCGCTTTGCCTGGCCTGCAGCGTCGGTTCGAACAATGGCAACGCCACGGTAAAAAAGTTGAATTGCTGGATCAGGCGGCAACGGAAAAGGTAACCGGCACAGACAGTTTTCCGGGTGCCTTGCTGGATTTATCCGGTGGTCAGATCAATCCGGCAAAATTCACCCTTGGCCTGATCACAGCAGCCCAGAAGGCCGGGGCTGTGGTGCATGAAAACACACCTGCCCTGAACATGCGCCGGACCAGTCGGGGCTGGCGCATTCTGACACCGCAAGGCACATTGACCGCACAAAAGGTGTTGTTGGCAACCAACGCCTATGTCGATGGTCTGTGGCCTAAGTTAAAACGTTCCTTCCTGCCCTTAACGGTAACGCAGCTGGCGACAAAGCCGCTGGACGCTGAAACCGTCAAACGTATTTTACCCGGACGCCATGCTGCAACGGATACCCGTGGCCATCCTTTTTCCTTCCGCCTCGATGCGCAAAACAGATTGATCAGTGCCGCCGTTGGCGTCTGGCCCTTTGGCGAAAAAGACAGGCTGTCGCCTTACATTCGCAAACGCGTTGCGAAATTGCTGCATCTGGATCAGGTGCCGGAAGAGGAATTTATCTGGGAGGGCACAGCGGCCCTGACCAGCGATTTCCTGCCGCGCCTGCACCAGCCGGAACCAGGACTATATGCGGCCATCGGCTGCAATGGTCGCGGCATTGCTGTCGCCACAGCGCTGGGGCCTCATCTGGCCGGGCTGCTGGCAGGCGATGACGCGCCCCTGCCCGTCGACATTTGTGATATAGAAACAGTGCGTGGGCATTTTTTAATTCAGCATGGTCCCAGGATTTATATGCCCTGGGCCCGCTTCAAGGATTTGAGAGACACCAGGAAAGACTAGCTCAATGAGTTACCGTGTTGGCGTAGATATTGGCGGGACCTTTACCGACTTTGCTCTTCTCTCCGAAGAAGACCATCGTCTGGTCATTCACAAGCAGCTGACGACGCCTTCGGACCCATCACAATCTGTGCTCTCCGGTATGAAAACCCTGGTTGAAAAGGCCGGTGTAAATCCAGCAGATGTTTCTGCTATTGCCCACGGCACGACCCTGGTCACAAATTCCCTGATTGAACGGCGCGGTGCGGTTACAGGCGTTTTGTGCACGGCAGGTTTTTCCGACGTATTTGATATCGCGCGTGAACGTCGCTACGACATGTACGACCTGACAATCACCTACCCGGAGCCGCTGGCGCCACCCCATTTGCGGCGTGAAATCAACGAGCGTGTCCGGGCAGACGGCAGCATCGCACAAGCCCTGGACCCTGATGAACTGGTTGCTGCCGTCCAGGCGATGATTGATGATCATGGTCTTGAGGCCCTGGCAATCTGCTTCCTGAACAGCCCGACCAATCCGGCGCACGAACTGGAAGCGGCCCGTATCGTCACCGATAAATTCCCCGAGCTTTATGTATCCACGTCAACCGATATCTTCCCGTTTCTGCGGGAATATGAACGCTGGACGACAACGGTCATGAATGCCTTTACCGGACCCATGTTCGATACATATTTGAACCGGCTGGAAAGCGGACTGGCTGAACTGGGATTTAACGCGTCGTTCTACATCATGTCTTCTTCCGGCGGCACCGTAACCCTGGATACCGCACGTAAATATCCGGTTCGAATGCTGGAATCAGGACCTGCTGCCGGTGTCCTGCAATCGGCCATGCTGGGCCGCCAGTTGAACCGCCTGGATTTATTGTCCTATGACATGGGTGGCACCACAGCCAAGGGCGCCCTGGTCCGTGGGGGCGAGCCGCTGAAACGCTATGAGCTGGAAGTTGCCCGTGTCCATGAATTCAAACTGGGCAGCGGCTTGCCTGCCAAAATTCCGGTCATTGATCTGATTGAAATTGGTTCTGGCGGTGGCTCAATTGCCGCTGTTGATGAGCGCGGTACCATCCGCGTCGGCCCCTTGAGTGCCAGTGCCGTCCCAGGCCCGGTTTGTTACAACCAGGGCGGTGAGCAACCAACCCTGACGGATGCAAATCTGTCGCTGGGTTACCTGGATGCGTCGTTCTTCCTGGGTGGTGAAATGGAGCTGGATCAGGCCGGGGCCATGGCGGCCATCGACAAGGTTATTGCCGGTCCCCTGGAGGTCAGCGCCACGCGTGCTGCCTGGGGTATTCACGAATCGGTCAACGAAGACATCGCCCGCGCCTTTCGCAATCATGCCTCGGAACGCGGATTTGATTACCGCGCCTGTGCCATGGCTGCCTTTGGTGGATCGGGTCCAGCCCACGCCTGTCGGGTCGCACGCAAACTTCGTGTCCCCACGGTAATTTTCCCGGTCGGTGCCGGGGTGATGTCGGCGGTCGGTCTGCTGGCCAGTCCCCTGTCCTTTGAGATCATGCGATCAGAGCGCAAGGCCCTGGCTGAACTGGCTGATGCCGAAGTGGCAACCCGTTTTGAAAGTCTGATTGATGAGGCTGCCGCCCACCTGAAAGAAGCCGGATTAAAGCGGGATGAAATGTCGGTCATCCACCGCCTGGATATGCGATACCAGGGCCAGGGGTACGAGATCGAAGTTAATCTGCCAGGCGATCTGGACAATATCGTCGCACAACTGCCCGACCTGTTTGCCAGGGCCTACGAAATTATCTTTTCCAAAAGCTTCCCGACGAACGCCATCGAGATCATTAACTGGAAAGCCGAAGTCATTGGCCCGACACCTCCGGGTGTTGGCGACTATGTCCTGGATGCGGCCAACCCCGGCGGCGACGCCATCAAGGGTCACCGCCCGGCATTCAATCCGGACATAAATGAATTCGCCGATTGCCCGGTGTACGATCGTTACGCCCTGGCAGTGGGTGACAGCTTCACCGGACCGGCGTTGGTGGAAGAGCGCGAATCAACATATGTCGTCGGTGACGGTGATGTTGTAACTGTCGATGAACACGGCAACCTGATGGTTGCAATAGATGGTCGGGGCAACCAACCGGTTGCCGATACCGATAGGGGAGCAGCCTCATGAGCAAACAAATTGACTCCGTTGATTTAGGCATTATGTGGGATCGTCTGACGGCCATCACGGACGAAGTCCTGATCTCCATAGTGCGCACGGCTTTTTCGGTGGGTGTGCGTGAGGCCTGGGATGCTGCCTGTATCATCTTTGATGCCAACGGCCGCTCCATCGGGCAGGCGACCCTGAGTATGCCGGCCTTTATCGGCACTGCGCCTTTCACCATGCAACAGATGCTGAAACGCTATCCGGTTGATCAATGGAATCCTGGCGATATCGTGGTGACCAATGATCCGTGGCTGGGTACCGGCCACACGCCCGATATCTGCGTCGCCCGTCCGGTTTTTTCCGGCGACCTGTTGGTCGGCTTTGTCATGACGATTAGTCATCTGCCGGACATTGGTGGCGTTGGTCTGTCAGCCCACAATACAGAAATTTATCAGGAAGGCCTGATCCTGCCGATCTGCAAATTATATCGCGACGGCAAACCAGATGAGACCTTGCATGAATTGATCGAGGGCAATGTGCGCGGCGCCGACATGGTCTTTGGTGACCTGCTGGCCAATGTGTCCGGTTGCACCGTGGGTGAACGTTTGATCCTGGAACTGATGGCAGAATATGATCTGCCTGATCTCGCTGACCTTTCCGAAGGTGTCATCCGCCAATCGGAAAAAGCCATCCGTGCCCGCATCGAAAGCATCCCGGATGGTGTCTACAAAAACACCGTTCAGGTCGAAACCGTCGGTGATGATACGGAACTGAAATGCACCCTGACCGTCAAGGGAGATCACATCGATGTGGACTTCACAGGCTCGGGCGACAGTGTCAGTTTTGCAGTCAATGTGCCGCTTTGTTATACCCGTGCCTTTACGGCCTACACCATCAAATGCCTGACGACGCCGCGCATCCCCAATAATGAAGGCGCGACACTGCCGATTACGGTGACAGCACCAGAAGGCAGTATCCTGAACGCGCAACGTCCGTCACCCACAGGCGGCAGGCATTCCGTCGGCTGGTTTATTGTGCCCCTGATTATGGGTGCCCTGGCAGACGCCATTCCGGACCGGGTACAAGCCGATGCAGGCATGGCATCCTTGTTTATTGTTCAGGGTGATGTGACAAGTGGCGAAGCCGCCAGCATCCAGTATTTTCTGGCAGGGGGTCTGGGTGCCATGGATGGCCTGGATGGACACAACACCACACCATCGCCCACCAACAATGCCGTGGTTGCCAGTGAAGTCTGGGAAGATGAAACCGGTATGACAATCGATTTCCGGCGACTGCTTACGGATTCAGGTGGGCCCGGTGCTTACCGCGGTGGTCTGGGTCAGGTCGCACAAATGACCAACACGACGGATCACGACAAAACCCTGTTCATGTTTGGCATGCGCACCAATTTCCCGGCACAGGGCAGCCAGGGCGGATCAGAAGGTGCTGCGCGTCGATTTGAAGTCGACGGCAAACCGGTTCCACCCAAGGGCAAGCTGGTGATAAAACCTGGCCAGACCTTCACCGTCTATGAAGCTGGTGGCGGCGGTTACGGTGATGCAAGCGCACGCGATCCGCAGGCTGTCCTGGCAGATGTGAAAAAAGGTGCCGTATCTGTCGAAGGCGCGAAGAAGAATTACGGCGTTACCGTCGATCTGGCAGCAGGAACGGCAAGCAGATAAAGCTGGTTGCGTTTACGCCTATCCCGCAATCTCGGCCAGATGTTTCAGGAACATCCTGACTTCATCCGGCGAGTTATAGTGGCACATGGACACCCGCAGGCAATCTTCAATGCCCAAGGCCTGCAGGATGTGACCTGAATAGGCGTCCGAGATTCTGGCGTGAACACGAATGCCGCGTTTGGCAAATTCCTGCACCAGATCCGGTGAAGTTACCCCGGCGAGATTAAACGAAACGATACCTTCCCGGCCTTCCAGCTGTGCAGGGCCGACCAGGGTGATCTTGTCAAACGATGTCAGCCCCGGTGACTTGTCATCACCAAAAATCAATAACTGCAACAACGCGGCTTCATGGGCTTCCATGGCAGAAGTACCGGCGTCGAACTGGTCCTGACGGGCGTCTGAATCTGTGAAATGCGCGCCCAGCCAACAGAAATAATCTGTGACCTTGCTTTGGGCGGCATAGAAGGCGGGATCACGGCTACCCAGTTCCCAGCCTTCCGGGTTATGGCCAATCATGTGTTCGTGTGGCACAGCACTGACCCGGTCGTTTACCCAGCCGAAGCCCAGCGACAGACGGGAGTAAGCCTTGTACGGCGAATAGACATAGGCATCGACGCCATATTGATCGACATGCATGGCCCCGTGTGGTGCGTGCTGGATACCATCGACAATAATATAACAATCCGGTGATACATCGCGGATGGCTTTGACGATGCCTTCCAGATCGACCACAAATCCGGTCAACATGCTGGTGTGGATGACGGTGGCAATGCGGGTGTCGGGGGTAACCTTTGAGGCATAATGCTCAGGTCCTGCCGTGCCGGTATCTGTATCAAACGGCACATCCAGCCATTCCCGACCGGTATTTTGCGCCCACTGTTTGGCAGCATGCAGGCTGGCCGGATGTTCAAGATCGCAGCTGAGGATAGGGCCTTCCGGTGCTGCCAGGGCAATAGAGCGAATAATGCGATAAAGCAGCCTGGTACCGGTTTCGCCGGAAATCACCTGTCCCCGTTGTGGCAGGTTGGCCGAGCCAAAAACGAAATGCAGGTCTTCACGCCCGGCGTCCAGCACACTGGAAAGATACTTCGAGGCCGGATTTTGCCGTCCTTCCTGATCTGGCAGGGCTTCGACTTCAGCACTGGCAGCAATTGCAGCCTTGAGTTTCAGAGAGCCACCGCCGTTTTCAAAAAACACCCGTGGTTCCTTGATAACCGGGCAATAATCGACGTGGTGGAACTGATCGCGGATTTCCCGCATGACGGCGTCATCAAAAAGTTTTGGCGTATTCATTGATTCCGGCTTTAATAGGTTCAAATAACTTGTGAGGAAGCCTGATCGTACAATTTTCGGCACCAGACCGACAGGGCTTTCAAAAGCAATTTCCGGTTTTTAGAGTGTTTCATCATATTAACAGGGGGAAATGTGTATGTGTGCTCAACGATCAACTGATGTTCAATCCTTTATGGACGGCGTCATCAAGCGAAATCCAGGTGAAGTCGAATTTCATCAGGCCGTGCGGGAAGTCGCTGCAGATGTCATTCCTTATATCCAGGACAATCCAAAATATATGGATGCGCAAATCCTTGAGCGCATGGCGGAACCGGATCGCCTGGTTTCCTTCCGGGTATGCTGGGCCGACGACGACGGCAATGTCCGGGTGAACCGTGGCTATCGCGTTCAGAACAACAATGCCATTGGACCCTATAAAGGCGGCTTGCGTTTTCACCCGTCCGTTACCCAGTCCATTCTGAAGTTTCTTGCGTTCGAACAAACCTTCAAGAATTCCCTGACCGGTCTGCCCATGGGTGGTGGCAAGGGCGGTGCGGACTTTAATCCCAAAGGCAAATCAGACAACGAAGTCATGCGGTTTTGTCAGTCCTTCATGACCGAGCTTTATCGCCATGTCGGCGCGGATGTAGATGTGCCCGCCGGAGACATCGGCGTTGGTGCGCGTGAAATCGGCTATATGTTTGGTCAGTTCAAACGGATCACAAACCAGTTCACCGGCGTACTGACTGGCAAGGGTCTGGAATATGGTGGCAGCGAAATGCGACCGGAGGCGACAGGCTATGGTGCGGTTTATTTTCTGGAAGATATGCTGCACACAAAGGGTGAACAAATCGACGGCAAAAGCGTCGCCATTTCGGGATCGGGAAATGTCGCAACTTTCGCAGCCGAAAAAATCAATCATCGCGGCGGCAAGGTTCTGACCCTGTCTGACTCTGGTGGATTTATCTATGATCCGAATGGCATAGATGAAGAAAAACTGGCCTGGATCAAAGAGTTAAAAGGAGTCCGCCGGGGACGGATCAGTGAATATGCGGACGAGTTTACGGGCGCTGAATTCCATGAGGGCAAACGCCCCTGGGGTGTAACCTGTGATGCGGCCATGCCTTGTGCCACCCAAAACGAGGTCTCGGTGGAAGATGCCAAAACGCTTTTGGCCAACGGTGTATCAGCAGTGTCCGAAGGGGCAAACATGCCAACTGAGATTGCCGGTATTGAGGCATTCCTTGAAAGCAAAATTCTGTTTGGTCCTTCCAAGGCCGCAAATGCAGGTGGTGTCGCCATGTCCGGTCTGGAGATGAGCCAGAATTCAGGACGCCGCGCCTGGGGCCAGGATGAACTGCGTACATTGTTGCGCGATATTATGGATGGCATTCACGGACGCTGTTACGAAGCCGGTTTGCAGGATGGTGGTTATTGCAACTATGTGCGTGGCGCCAATATTGCGGGATTCCGGAAAGTCGCCGATGCCATGATGGCTTTTGGCGTTGTCTGATATCACAATTGCCCCGGCCGCATTTGTAGAAACGGTCGGGGCAAATTGTCGCCACCTTATGTGTTTCCGGATTTCACGAAAATGCAGCGTTGCCGCAAACACTTCGGTATGAGGCAACAAACGAATCATGAGCGGTTCCGTTTATACCGGAACCGCAGTTGCTCAGGCGAGATTCGTATCCGTGATGTCCGTCACACCTTCGAGGATAGCAACAACGCTGAGTTCACCGGAGAAACTGGCTTCAGCAGAAGCGCCCTCCTGGTAACGCATGATCACAGCATCACTGGTCGAGCCCCCCGACGTGCCACTTTCATAAAACACCAACAGCATATCCGTGTTGGGCGCACCGGCTGACAACACACCACCCGAGACAAGGGAACCGGAGGTATTCATAGTCGTTTCAACGGTGCTGGCAATTGTCGATGCACCCGCCGTTGAAAAATCGATGCCCAGCTTGGCCGTCGTGAAGTTAAACTCGATGGCACCAGTGGTATTGACGCTTGAGATAAGATTGATGTCTGTACCGATCGTGGCGAGTTCCTGAAGCGAAACGTCCGCGCTGGTGCTGATTGTGGTGCTGCCATTGCCGGCAACCAGGGTGGAATTCCAATCGAATATATCTGTTGTTGAACTGGTTCCGGTCTCAAAATTCTGGATGATTGTTGAATCAAATGAAGTTGAATTTTCGATGTCTATGGTCTGACGCAAACTCGAACCAATAGAACTGCCAAGGTCAAGAAACTCAATTCCGGAAAGAGTTGATCCTCTCAGGTCCACAATTGACAGGCTCGTACTACCTGCCTTGATGGTATCTGAACCGCTGCCACCGTTTATTGTTTCGCCGGTCGTGAGGTCGTTGTCCGCATCAAGACGGAAGATATCATCACCGTCCCCGCCATTGAGGGTATCGGCCCCCTGGCCACCAACCAGAATATCATTTCCGCCATTGCCGCTAAGCGTATCGGCGAAGCTGGAGCCCGTTAATGTGCGGCCATTGCTGTCACTGGAGTCGGTAATCGAGACACCTGATGAGCCGGATTGTGTCGCCTCCAATTCAGACACATCACTGGAAACAGAAGACAGGGAACTCAGGCTCAAAGTCGCGGACGAGCTTTTCAACGTTTGGCCGGTGGCCCCGCTTTCGGTTGTAATATGGGTCAGTCCACTGAGAAACGAATTGGTTGCAACCAGGGTTGTCGAGGCTTCCTGAAAATTCAGCGTTTCAATACCGGAAATACTGATGGAGCCATTGCTGGTGCTGCTGAAGGTGAAAGTCTGGCCACTACTGCTGCCGGTTCCGAGCTGAACGGTGTCACCGGTTGAACTATCGTTACTGCCACCGGAAATGACTTCGCTGATGGAGTCCGAAGACGTCTGCAATTCCGATTGCGAACCAATGATGAAAGTGTCATCACCACCGCCTCCGTTCAAAATATCTGATTCGTCAAAGCCCCGCAGCGTATCATTGCCACTGCCGCCAAATATATCATCTTCCAGATCTGTGCCATGAACAGTATCGTTTCCAGCCCCGGCAAAAATGATTGAGCCCAGACCGGAAGTCACCGTATCCATATCAAAATTGAGACTGCCATTAGTCAGGTCTGCCGCCGAAGTGCCGTCGCCATCGAGGCGCAGTGTATCGTTGCCGGAAGTGCCTGCCAGAATAAAACCGAACCCCGATTCGTGATCATCAAATTCAAGCCGCACACGGGATTCGTCACCGTCATCGGCAAAGACTTGTTCAATCGACGTCAGCGTCACCGTCCCCGAAACGGAATTACTGCCATTGGCATAGGTAATGGTATCCGTCGAACTATCATAAATCATTTGCATGTCATTGAGGCTGCGGAAAGTAATCTCGTCCGTGCCCAACCCACCGTTCACCGAATCCGTGCCGCCCAGGGATGAACCCTGGAACATGTTGAACTGGGTATTGCCGCTGCCGCCAACAAGGTTGTCATTGCCAACTGTCGCCGTCAGGATTTCTGAAAACTCATCTGTTGTTTCGTCGAAGAAGAAATCATCGTCAAAGAAGAAAAATTCGTCGTCTCCAAATTCGTTGCCAAAGAACTGGAAATCATTAAACAAGTCAAAACCGAATTCTTCACCAAAGAAGTCATCCTGGAAATCACCAAAAAACAGATCGTCACCGAATCCATGACCAAAGTCCGGGCCAAAGTCCGGGCCAAAATCGGGGCCAAATTGATCGTCCGGCCCAAAATCATCATCGTCCGGACCATGATCAAAATAGTAGTTGCCTGATCCCGATCCAAATGGGTCTCCGGGGCCGAAAGGTGAAAAAGCCTGCGGCCCGTCTGGTCCTTCAGGTCCGTCGGGTCTGTTGGCATCAAAATTCAACCCGCCCTGGGGACCGATAGCACCGGCGGCCTGACCTGCAGCGGCGAACGCTTCGTCCATGGACTTGCCATCTGCCAGGGCCTGGTCAAATGCGGCCTGGGCTTCTGCTTCCGCTTCGTCCTCTATTTCTGCCGGACCGTCTGGTCCAGCCTGGTCACCATCCGCATCTTGTTGACCTGCCTAGCCACCCGCAGCAGCGACTTGTTCACCGTCTCCTTCTCCTTCGCCCTCACCTTCCCCTTCCAGGGGTTGGCCGTCGGCATCCACAGCTTGCTCGCCCTCGCCCTCACCGTCTGCAGTATCACCGTCTGCATTTTCATCCCCCTCGGCATCGGCTTGTTCACCTTCGCCTTCAGCTGTGGCTTGATCACCTTCCTGAGCTGCGTCGTCATCGTTGTTCTGGCTACGCTCTTCCCGTGGTGGTGGCGGTGGCGGCATGGCGGCCCTCGCCTGGCCGTACAATTGATTGGCCGCAGACGCTGGCAAAACGACAATTGCACTGGGTGGCACAAAGGCACTTGTGATCTGGGTTGTTTGCAGAGGCTGGTTCAGAACTTGTGTGTCGACTGCGTTGCTGACGCTGATTTCGCCGACCTGCCCACCCGGGTCGGCCAGCAAGGTCACGGTATTCGCCTGGCCTTCCTGGGCCGCGCGACCGGCGACAGATGTTCCCCGGATACCGATGGTGACAACCGGTGTCTTGACGATCATGGCCTCGGAACCAGCCTTGGAAATTTCGCCACTGACGAAGGAAAAAACACCCTGCACCACATTGAAGGCCGCATTGCCCGTGCCAGCCGCCGGATCAAAGATCAGTTCATCGACCACCATGCGACCGTCTTCACCGAGGGCAAAGGTTGTGTCGTCGGCAAACAGAATACCGATGCTGGCACCAGCTTCCGTTTCAACGATATCCCCCTGGAAAACCTTTTCGCCATTCGCCGCAGGCACCCGATTGCCATCAACCCGCGTAAGGAAGGCGGAACCCGAAACGTTTTCAACCTGACCGATTGAGGCTGCGGCGGGTGTTGCACTGGCTTGCACAAACTGACCGGGTGCCATGGGGCCTGCCAGACGCTGGGCAAGGCTTGCACTGATAATGCCGCCGCCGTCCGACGTTGTCAGATCAGGCGGCGTTGAGGTCGTAAAATAATCCTGAACCAGAACGGACTGATTGCCATTTTCCAGCAAAAGGTCCGGGCCCTGGCGAACATAATCCGCCCGCAAAACAAGATCACCACCGGGCACAGCCAACGCACCAATAACGCCAGACGCATCAATGACCAGGGTTTCAATGGAGGGGGCGGACTGGATGCCATTTGCACCGGGGGGTCCGAATATCGCAGGAGACTGAAGCATCAGGCTCCTCCAACACGTACTGGCGGATCAAAGTACCAAACGGTCAACATCACAACCTCCTGTCAAAGGAGTTTAAAGTGATGCCACGCGTTAACGGCTTCTATCTGTTCCGTATCAGAATGTGTGTACGGTAATTGCTGACCGGTACGCACACACTCTGATTAAAATGCAACAGAGCGTCCGAACTTCGTAGCTGTGAGACAAGTATAGCGCAGACGCCGGGGGAATGGGTTAACGGAACAAAACTTTGTCGTTCAATCAGAACCTGTCAGTGGTCAGGTTTTTACGCGATATTCGTGTCTGAAATATCGGTTACGTCTTCGAGAATGGCAACAACACTGAGCTCTCCGTCAAACAGATCCGTGCCATTGGTTTCCTGATAACGAATGATCACCGCGTCACTGGTACTGCCGCCACTGACACCGCTTTCGTAGAAAACCATGAGCATGTCTGTTCCAGTGCCCCCCTTGCTTACACCAGCGCCGGATGAAACCTTGTTAGAGCCCTCCAGCAAGGAATCGACGGAATCAATGATTTGCTGCAAAGTCTTTGTTTTAAAATCCCCACCAATTTTGGCCTGGGTAAAATTAAACTCGACCGCCGCGATGTTGCCGCTGAGAAAAGTGTCAGTAACCTGACCTGTCTGTTCACTGAGTGAAAGATCAGCACTGCCCAAAACCGTGGTGCCGTCACTGGATGTGACCGTTGATTTCCAGTCAAAAATATCTGTTGTTCCGGCGGCACCCTGCTCAAAGCCTTTGACGAACATACCGCTGATATTGTTGTCAGTTGTTCCCAAAGATGCATTGCTATCAACGGACAGGGTCTGGCGCGTGCCATTGCCATCGGCCAGCGTCAGATTGTTGATGAAGGTTATGCCGACCCCGGTCAGATCGATATCTCCGTTGCCCGAGATCTGGTCACCGGTGCCAGACGTGCCAACAATGCTCATGCCGTTGAAAATTGTGGAGCCATCGATTGTCAGGGTCTGGACGGTACCGGACTGAGACAGGGACAAACTGGAAATATCCGTAAAGGTGGCCCCGGAAGCATCTACGTTGCCGCTGCTCAAGGACAAGACTTCGTTGCCGCCGCCCGAGGTACCTGTGTAATTATCCATGGAGAAGCTCTGGGCGATGCCCGTCACTGTCGTGCTGTCGGCAAGCTTCAGGGTGTCGACCCCGGTAATATTGATACTGCTGATGTTGGCGGAGTCTGTCAGGCTGAGGATATCATTGGTGCCATCCGCAGAAATTGACGAAATACCTGAGAGCTTGGATGAACTGGCCGTCAGGGTGACGCCACTGGCTGCACCGGCTTCCAGAACAAAGGCTTCCATCGAAGACAGGCTGGCGGAGGTGACATCAATTGCTGTCACGGATGTCGACGCCGCCCGGATTGAATCTGTGCCGCTGCCACCGACGATCACTTCACCGGATACCAGATCGGAATTTGTGTACATCTCGAAGGTGTCATTGCCGTCACCACCGCTCATGGTGTCGCCCCCCAGGCCCCCGATCAGGATATCATCGCCGCCATTGCCTGCGAGTTGGTCATTGGCAAAGTCGGTCCCATGCAAGGTGCGTCCAATGCCGTCGTCAGCATCTGTTATTTGCGCCCGGGAACTGGATGAAGAACTGACCTTCAAATCGGTGACATCACTGGTCACTGAACTGAGACTGCTGAGGTTCAGGGTGCCAAAGGCGCCAGTGATGGTCAGGTTGTTGGCACCACTGGCAGATGTAATATTTGTCAGGGAACTCAGGAAACTGTTATCGGCCACAAAAGTCGTCTGGTCTTCCATGAATTTGAGGGTTTCAATGCCCGATACAGTGACGCTGCCATTGTTGCTGGTGCTGAACGTGAACGTTTGGCCAGTGGATGTCCCAAGGCCAAGCTGGATTGTATCGCCGGTCGACGTCGTATTGCTGCCACCATCAATCTCCTCGTCAAGAGAGCCGGACGATTGTTGCCACTCCACATCGTCTTCATAGATAAAGGTATCGTCACCGGCACCGCCAAATAAATGATCATCACCATCAAGTCCGCGGATCGTGTCATTCCCTGTGCCGCCAAAAATATCGTCTTCAAAGTCGCTGCCGGTAATCGTATCATTTCCGGCCCCGGCAAATATGAGAGACCCAAGTTGCGTTGACAGGGCATCGATATCGAAATTCAGATTGCCAAAGGTAAAATCAGCTGCCGACGTACCATCGCCATCGGTGCTGAGAACATCATTCCCGGACGTGCCCACCAGAATAAACCCGTGATCGGTCGGGTTGTCGTCCAGGCCAAGACGCACGCGTGCCTCGGTTCCGTCGTCAACGAAAATTTGTTCGATTGATGTCAATCTGACCTGGCCAGTGATTGAGCCATCCCGGTTACCGTAAAAGATCGTATTGTTGGCACCGTCAAAAATCGCTTGCATATCACTAAGACTGCGGAAGGATATTTCGTCGGTCCCGGCACCACCATCCACAGTGTCATTGCCGCCAAGGGACGAGCCCTGGAACATTTCAAATTGTGTATTACCATCACCACCGACCAGGGCATCGTTACCTGTTGTGGCTGTCAGGATCTCAGAGAATTCACTTGTCGTATCGTCAAAGAAAAAATCTTCGAAATTATCGTCAAATGTGAAATTTACCTCGTCAAAGAATGGATCAACAAAAAACGGGTCGTCGACAAAATCCTGGTCAAAAAATGGATCAAGACCAAACTGATCGCCAAATATCGGATCAGGCCCAAATGCGTCAAATCCGATTTCCGGTCCGAACTCCGGGCCAAAATCCGGTCCGAAATCCGGGCCAAACTGGGGACCGAAATTATCCTCGGGGCCGAAATCATCGTCTGGTCCGGGTCCAAAAAAATCTCCCCCGGTGTCACCCGAGAATGGATCCGACGGACCAAAGGGGCTGCCGCCAAAAGGTGAGAATGCCTGTTGACCCGGGCCGTCAGGTCCGGCCGGACCACCTGGTCCATCCGGCCCGGCAGGCACAATATTAAGGCCGCCCTGTTGGCCGACAGCACCAGCGGCCTGCCCGGCCGCATTGAAGGCTTCGTCCATAGACTTGCCGTCGGCCAGCGCCTGATCGAAGGCGGCCTGTGCTTCGGCTTCTGCATTATCGGCGGCACCTTGCGGTGTCGCGGGGCCACCAGGACCTGGTTGTCCATCCGGGGCCTGGTCTTCCACTGCCTGACCTTCCTGTTGAGGCTGGCCGTCGTTCGACGCGACTTGCTGTTCACCCTCGCCATCGGCGGGCTGTTGCTCACCTTCACCATCAGCGGCTTGTTGCTCGCCATCCGCGGGTTCGCCTTCGCCCTCTACCGGCTGGCCTTCGCCTTCTCCCTGGGCGGCTTGCTCTCCGTCGGCGTTATCACCGTCCTGGTTTTCGCCCTCACCTTCTCCTTCGCCTTCACCCTCGGCTGCGGCTTGTTCACCTTCACCGGTGTTTTCATCATCGTTGTTCTGGCTGCGCTCTGCCCTTGGCGGTGGCGGTGGCGGCATGGCCGAACGGGCCTGGCCATACATCTGGTTGGCGGCAGAAGGTGGCAGGGTAATGATCGGGCTGGGTGGCACAAAGGCGCTGGTGACCTGTGTGGTTTGCAGGGGCTGGTTCAGCACTTGCGTGCCAACGGCG
>JABILA010000108.1 GCA_018654745.1 Alphaproteobacteria bacterium | reverse complement strand
TGATCTTTTCGCTATTCTGTAACATGAGGGTTACCTTTCGATTGTGTTTCGATAATTTTATTTGCACCGTTATCAAAACCGGTAACCCTCTCCTTTTGCAAGGAGCGGTGTCAGATCAGGTCGAAACTACTTCAATTCATGCAAGTCTTTTAACTTGTCGATCAGTTCGCGTGACAAAGTTGCGCCGCCCGAAACTATGGTTTGGCCCTGATCATCCTTGATCGGTGTCGCCAACAATGCCCCTTCCCTGATGTCGTCCAGAGCCACGAGCACGGCTTTGTCGTCTGCTGCCCTGGGGATATCCTGTTCAATACCTGCCGACTGACCGCCGTCGTTGTATTTGGCCGTCAGAATCGTTTCGTCGGGATCGGGAATTTCGATAGCTTCATATTCTTCCAGGTCCTTGAGTTCCACCATTCTCATCAGCGTACTTTCAATTCTTGAAATCATGGCGCCACGGCTAACCGGTTTGACCAGAAAAGCATTGGCATCCAGGGCATGGGCAGCCGCCACCAGAGAATCATCGGAGTGCCCGGTCAAAACAATCACCGGGGTGCCTCTCGGTGCTCCCGTTGCCCCTGTTCGTATCGCTTTCAAGACATGAAGGCCGGTCAATGGCTGCATATTAAAATCGACAATAACGCAATCAAAATTGCCGCATTGTCGGCTGATGTCACCCGGCTTGAAGGGCACATCTGATACCCGCGAATTAAGCTCGTTATGAACGGTTGCGATCGTGCGAATTTGATCAATGGCCTCAGCGCCGCTGTTGGCGATTGAGATATCCCGGACGCCGACTGACATCAAATTCTGGCTGACAAAATGGCGCACAAATTTTTGGTCATCAACGACCAAAAAGTGCAGTCCCCCAAAGCGAATTGCTGCTTCTGCTATCACGCTGTCCCCGCTCCCGTGTCATGCAGACCAGCAACCGTCCCCTGGTCGACCGCCTGCTACATCACACTCAAGGCGAATTCAATTTCTATCAAATCACCCTGACGTTGCAAACTATAGCATATTTTCACCTCTTTGCAGAGGAAAATTTTCGAATAAACGCTTCAACTTCGCTAAAACATTGCTCCAGAGCTGGCTGCAGATCCTCTATCGCCTGCCAATCAGCCGCGCCGGTTGCCTCTTGCAAATCCTGCAGCATTTGCGTGAGCGGTCTGGCGGCGATAATCGCCACAGCGCCTTTTGCTGTATGCGCCAGTTTATAAAGCTCCTCCTGGCGCCTGCCCTGGATCAGGGTCCGGATTTCCTCCGGCGTGGCGGAAATGGTTTCAAGAAAAATCAGCAGGTTATGACTCAGGAAACCGGGGTCTTCACTGCCCATGGTTTCCGATAATCTGGCCAGATCAACGACCGGCGGTCCGACCTTGTCCGTCGTATCGTCAGCATCCTGAAAACCAGCCGCCGCATTGTTGGCTCCTGCCTGATCTTCTCCACCAGGCAGCCACTTCACCAGAAGGCTTTCCAACTCAAACATATCGACGGGCTTGGCGATCAGCCCGTCCATGCCAGATTGTGTGGCACGGTCGCCATAGTCGCGGGCGCTGGCCGTCACCGCAATTACCGGGGTGCGCAATACAAGCCCTTCTTCGGCCTCCCGGATGGCCATGCATAATTCATAGCCATCCATTTCCGGCATATGACAATCTGTCAGCACCAAGCCGATGTGCCGGGTTCGCCATATCTGCAACCCCTCGGCACCATTGTCGGCCATCAGGGCAGCGTAGCCCAGGCCATCCAGTTGAACTTCAATCATCCGCTGACTAACCGGATCATCCTCCACCACCAAAACCAGCCGGCCGCGAACCTCATCCTGCTCGATGCTTACGGGGACAGTGTTGTTTATACTGTTTTTTGGTGGCGATATATTTATTCCTTCGGTCACTGCGGGGGCCTGTTTCACCAGATTAAGCATCCCGGCATTGATCAGTTTTGTGACTGAAGTGACGTCATGTCCGTTCGCCTGCGCTGATGTCGAACCCGCATCCAGGTCCTGTAGATGCTTGCGAAGCACAAGTGAAAACTCCAGATTATTGGCCATCAATGACCGAAAATCAGCAGTCCCTATGCACGCCAGAACACAATCGCCCTCTGCCACCAAAGTGATTTCACTTAGTCGATGGCTCAGGGTTTCAGGATCAGCAAAGACATCGCCGGACCTGAACCAGTGTGGATTGTGATCTGCTTCGCCCAATTCTGATTCATTGACTGTTTTCAGGGCCCCCGTTAGCAAAACGAAAACAGCGCCTGCCGATCTGACCGGAAATTCAACCGCTGTCCCGCTTGTCACGACTTGTCGAACGCAGGTGGCAGCCAGGTCGATCAGTTGGGCTTCCGGCAACCACGCCAGAATATCCATAGCCGCCAATTCGTCCCTGAATGTTGCCGTCACAATGTTTCGGCCCCCTCGATATCGGCTTTAACGCCCCCGAACCCTATCATTGTTCCGGTTGTGGGGACCAGGGGAAATTAGGTGCCAGACAGCGCTCTGGTGAGCCCCTACCCCTTCGCCGCCGTGGCCTCAATCTCGATCAGTATATCCGGTGAGGCCAGACCGTTGACGATCAGCAACGTCGAGGCCGGGACCGTGGCATCACCGATAACCTTCTTGCGGGCGGCACGATAATCGGCGATGTGGCGACTGTCGGTTAAAAACACCGTGAACTTCACCAGATCCTTTTTGGCCATGCCGCCATCTTTCAGGCAAGCAAGAATATTGCGAAAGACCTGCTCGGCCTGTTTACGGATGCCTGGCTGTAGTTTTCCTTTTACATCCAGACCTACCTGACCGGAAATCACCAGCCAGCTGGCACTGGCGGGCACGGCCACGGTATGGCTGTAGGCCCCGAGAGGTGTCGCGACTGTCTTCGGATTGCTGGCTTTATTCATGGTTTCTCTCCCCTTTTTTACTGATTTATCCAACGTTAGCGAAAAATTTGCTCAGAAACATCCCGGAAACCTTTTTTGTCTGAGGTCAGGGCATATTGCTTCTCAACAGCAACCAACCAGACAATCAACCAAACGAGGAAATCATGTCAAAACTCATCACAAAGTCACCCTGGGCCAAAATGACAGCAAACCTGGCCATCATCCTGGCCGTCACAGCCATCGTCTCAGTCTCATGGCGTCAGCACGTACTGGCCAGCATCCCCGCACCAACCCTTGAGCAGATCGAAATGTTCACGGACATGGACGATGACGAAGGCGAAGACGCTGGCATGGAAAACCCACCTGTCTACGCCACACACTAAAAGTCGATCAGGCACTCACCATAGGCCTGCGATGGGACCACGGCCGGGCTTCTTCAAGTTGCCCGGCGAGGCGAAACAAAGTGGCTTCATCGGCATAACGGCCAATGATCTGCATGCCCAGCGGCAAACCGGTTTCACCCCACTGCAAGGGCAAGGTCATGGCTGGCTGGCCCGTCGCATTGAACATCGATGTGAAGCCTGAATATTCACCCAGCCTGCGGATATGTTCATCCCGTGCTTCGGCCGTGAAGGCAAAATATCCCAAAGGCGCCGGGTCGCGGCACAGGGTCGGTGTCAGCCAGACATCATAAGTATTGAACAACTCCGCAATATCGCGGCTCATGGCCTGCAAATCTTCAATCGCTCCCAGATATTCCGCTGCACTGACGCGCTGGTTGCTTTGATACATGCGCCAGGTAATGGCTTCGAAATCTGCCTCGGTGGCCTCACGCCCCAGCTTCTTCGACCACGACTTGACCGCCCAGCCCAACATACCCACCCAGACACGGCCAAAAGCCTTCAAGGCCCGCGCGATCCAGCGGCGGTTCAGCTTCTTCAACGGTATGGCCCAAATCTTCACACAGCTTCGCGGTGTCCTCCAGGGCAGCCCGGATTTCATCTGAAACCGGTGCACCCGTCAGGGGCAAACTTGAAAAGGCGATGCGCAACTTGCCGGGATCACGGCGCACTTCTTCCAGATAGGGCCGTTCCGGTGGTGGTGCGAAATAGGGATCGCCCGGCACCGCCCCCTGGGTTGCATCCAGGATCGCCGCACTGTCGCGCACGGACCGGGTGACAACATGCTGGGCGACTATGCCGTTGGCCATATCGCCTGCCGGGGCCAGTGAATTTCGACCCCGGGTCGGCTTCAGGCCCACCAGGCCACAGGCCGATGCCGGAATACGAATGGAACCACCGCCATCATTGGCATGGGCCACCGGCACAATCCCGGCGGCCACTGCGGCGCAGGCCCCGCCTGATGATCCGCCCGACCCCAGATCCGGGTTCCAGGGATTGCGGGTTGCGCCATATAGTTCAGGCTCAGTCGTTGGCAGGAGACCAAATTCCGGCGTGTTGGTCTTGCCCATGATATTCAGACCGGCTCGTTTAAAACGCGATGTCAGTTCACTGTCTTCCGGCGAGACATATCCGGCCATGAAGCGTGAGCCCTCTTCCATCTTCACGCCAGCCACTTCGGCCCCGATATCCTTCATCAGGAACGGCACTCCCTTGAAGGGCCCATCCGGCAGGTCACTGGTCGCCTTGCGCGCCATGTCATACAGGGGATTGATGATGGCATTGATTTCGGGATTGACCTGCTCGGCGCGCTCGATGGCTCCTTCCAGCAGTTCAATGGGACTGACCTCACCCTTTTGCACCAGCTCAGCCTGGGCCGTGGCATCCATCCAGGTGATGTTGTCTTCCTGCTTGCTCATGAACCCGTTCCTTTATTTGTCCCCGTGCGTTGCACGTATTTGTCCGCGCGCGTTGCATATATTTGTCCGCGCGCGTTGCACAACCCCTTGTCCGACCTTTAGCATATGTCCAATTCGTCGATCAGGAGAAGACCTTTGTCCGTGCAAAACCGCAATATTCTTGTCACCAACGTTTCCAGCTTTGTCGGCAAGCCCGGCACCCGTGCCTTGCTGGACGGCGGTGCCATGGTCATGGCCCACGACCGCAGCTTTGTTGATCCGGACATCCGTGCCGCATTCGACGCTGAATTCGATGGGGCAAAAGCACTTGCCGCCCAAACCCCGGAAGACCTGGTTGCCGAAGCCGAAAGCCATGGGCCTGTTGATGTGCTGGTGAACAACGACGACGGCGAAGCCAAACGCGCCAAAATCGAAGATGCAGACCCCGCCGATTTGCGCGATGCCCTCGAAAGCATGGTGGTCTGGCCTTTTGTGCTGACCGGTGCCATGACCCCGGCCATGAAGGCCCGCAAATCCGGCAAGATCATCTTTGTCACCTCAGCCACGCCGCTGAAGGGTTTGCCCAATTACGCCATGTATGTCACAGCGCGGGGGGCGACTAATGCCCTGGCGTTGTCACTGGCGCACGAATTGGCGGGCCATAATATCCAGGTCAACGCCCTCGCCCCCAACTTTGTTGAAAGCCCGGCTTATTTCCCGAAAGAGCTGACGGAAAATCCTGAAACCCTGGCAAAGATCACCAAAAACATCCCGCTTGGACGCCTCGCCAAACCGGAGGAAGTCGGCAAGGTCGTCGCTTTCCTCGCGGGTGATGGCTCGGATTTTATTACGGGGATGGTGATGCCTTATGCCGGTGGCTGGGCTTGACCATGCCACTCAAGTCAAAACATGGCTGGGCTTGACCCATGTCGCCCATCAAACAAACTGGCTGGGCTTGAAATTTTTTTACTAATCTCAAAACGAAAGAAACTTGATGTCTGAAAATATTTTTGATCTGAGCGGCAAAGTTGCTGTCATTACTGGTTCCACCAAAGGCATTGGCAAGGCCATGGCCGAACAGATGTCACAGGCCGGAGCCAAGGTTGTTGTCTCCTCGCGCAAGGCCGGACCCTGTGATGAAGTTGCCGCCGAGATCAACGCCGCCGGTGGCGAAGCCATCGCCGTGCCGTGTCACATCGGTGACAAGGATCAATGTCGGAACCTGATCGACGCGACCATGGAAAAATGGGGCCGCATCGACATTCTGGTTTGTAACGCCGCAGCCAATCCGTTTTTTGGCTCACTCAGCGATATACCGGATGACCTGTTCGACAAGACCATGGAAACCAATATCAAATCCAACGTCTGGCTGGCCACCATGGCCGCACCGCAAATGCGCGAACGTAAAGACGGCGTCATCATCATTACGTCGTCCATTGGCGGCCTGAAAGGCGATGCTAATCTCGGCGTCTATGCCATCTCCAAAGCCGCCGACATGCAGCTTGCCAGAAACCTGGCCGTTGAATGGGGACCCGACAACATCCGCGTCAACTGCATCGCCCCAGGCCTCGTCCGCACCGACATGGCCAAAGCCCTGTGGGAAAATCCTGAAATCTATAAACGCGTAACCTCAGGCGCACCACTGGAACGCATCGGTGAGCCCAACGAAATCGCCGGTGCCGCCGTCTTCCTGGCCTCCAGCGCCGGCAGCTTTATGACCGGCCAAACCATGGTCATCGACGGCGGCGTCACGATTGCAGGTGCCCCGCCTGTGGATTGAGCACTTATGGTAGGCAATCCTGCTTTCCACCTCAGGCGAGCAGATGATCCATCAGTGGCGCGCCGTCGTAGACCTGGTGGTCGTCGACAAGGCGGGTTTTGATTTTCTGAAAATAGCGGTCCAGGCAGGTTTCGCGTTCGTGCTTGAGAGGGGTTGGGCAGAAGCATGTTTCTGTCCAGCGCACATGACCGTCATCTGTCACGCGGGCGCGGGCCATGGCGGCGATGATTTCATTGCCGTCCGGTTCTTGCCCGGCGATGGTGCCGTTGGTGAGTTTATCGTGAAACTCAGCGGCCAGTCCGGCGTTTAATTTTGCGCTGACAGCATAGATCATGATGGACAGAGTAACTGCACACGGCGTTCGGGCAAATTCACAATGTCTTGAGGTTCCAGGCAGGTTGGTTTTCCGGGGTGTAGCGCGGAGAGCCAAACACACTCCCCGTCACCCCGCACTTGATGCGGGGTATACGCCTCCGTCATAATGATCTACGTATCTCATTTGGTGTACTGCATGGACCCCGCATCAAGTGCGGGGTGACGGAGATACGAGTTAAAGGAATTGTCTTTGCACTCTGGTTAATATCGAGCGAATATGGTTTTCTCCGGGCATGACCCCCACGCTGCTTACGGCCCTGGCGATTGGCTTTCTTGGATCGACCCACTGCATTGGAATGTGCGGCGGGATCATTACGGCGTTGAATGCCGGGTTGCCACCGTTTCATGCGCGCTCTGACTTTCTGAAGGCGGTCTATAATCTTTTGTATAATGCCGGGCGGATCGTCAGCTATTGTCTGGCGGGGGCAGGCCTGGGATGGGTGGCGCAAACGTCGTCGCCGCTGATGCTGGATATGGTGCTGCCGGTCGGTCAATTGATATCGGCAGCGATCCTGATTTCGCTGGGCTTTTATATCGGGGGCTGGAACAGTGCCATCGTCTGGCTGGAACGCCTGGGGCAATATTTCTGGAAATTCATTCAGCCCTTCGGCAAATATTTTCTGCCTGTGCGCTCTCCCCTGCATGCCTTCGGGCTGGGTGTTGTCTGGGGCTGGTTGCCCTGCGGCCTGGTTTATTCAGCCCTGGCCCTGGCCATGACAACTGGATCGGGCACCGACGGCGGCGCGGTCATGTTGGTGTTTGGCCTTGGTACCTTGCCCATGTTGATGGTCATGGGACGGGCGGCGGATTTTTTGAAAAACCTGATCCGGAAATCAACCTTGCGACGCGGCGCCGGTATGGCGGTAATGTTGTTCGGCGTCTATACAGCGGCTAATGCCCTTGGTGGTGCTGGTCATGATCATGGGGCACAGATGCAGCCGGATCATCAGGCACCGCAGCAGCATATGCCGGTACCGACAGAATAGCGCGCGACGAATTCCACACCACCAGCAAACTGCTGGATGACATGGCCAGGGCAGCGAACAGGGGATTGAGCAATCCGGTCAGGGCCAGGGGAATGGCGATGGCGTTATAGACCAGGGCCCAGCCAAGATTTTGCCGCACGCGCCTGCGGATGGTGTGGATCAGATCAAGGGCCGGGAATATGCGCTCCAACCCGTCGCCCGGAATAATCACATCCGCCGCTTCAGCCGCCAGAGCCGTCGGGGCGCCAAAGGCAATGCCGAGATCCGCTGCGGCCAGGGCGGGGGCATCGTTGCTGCCGTCACCAATCATCACAACCGTACCTTCGCGACGAAGCTGGCGAATAACAGCGGCCTTGCCTTCGGGTGGTACGCCTGCAAACACCCTGCCCATGACATGCGTATCGTCACCATATTCACCCGGACTTTCTGCACCTGTCAGCAACACAAGGCGGCAGTGTCGGGCCAGACGCTCTGTCACCTGCGCCCATTCCGGACGGGCACTGTCGCGGGTTAAAATGGCGCCCCTGACCTGGCCCTGCCAGCCAACCCAGGAAACAATGCCCTGCCCCTGTGGCCAGGCAGCGACCTGTTTCGCCAGGTCATCTGGTATGGGCCAGCCGAGTTGTTCGAACAGGGATTTCCCGCCAACTGCAACTTCTTTTTCATCGACCCTGGCTTTGGCACCCTTGCCGGGACGGGCTTCAAATTCATCGGCGGTATGTTGATCCCCCAGCCGCGCTATGGCCTTGGCAACAGGATGCGGTGACAAGCGTTCAACGGCGGCTGCATAGGCAGCGCAGGCGGGATCACCGAGGACTTCAACCACCTGCATGTCACCGGTCGACAGGGTGCCGGTCTTGTCCATGACAACAATATCGATATGCGGGATTTTTTCGAAGGCGTCAGCACTGGTGACAATGATGCCCTTGCGCAGGGCCTCTGAAATACCGGCTGCTGTCGTCAGGGGAATGGCGAGGCCAAAGGTACAGGGGCAGGAGACGATCAGGGTGGCAAGGCCTGCCAACAAAGCAGCACCTGTCCCGGCACCTGACATCAATGTAGCGCCGGTCACCGTCACGGCCAGGACCAACACCACCGGCACAAAGAAACGCGCCACGCGGTCGGCCACAGTCTGTGCCCCGCTGCTGGCACTTTGTACATTCCACAAAACCCGGGCGAGGTCTTCCATGCGACTTTCGATGCGTGCTCCAACCTGGATTTCCAGCTCGCCATCGACCACGAGGGAGCCACCGTGAACCTGGTCGCCGGGACCGTGGGTTGCCGGAAAGGGCTCACCCGTCATCAGAGATTCGTCCACTGCCGCCCGACCGTACACAACGGTACCGTCGACAGGTACCGCTTCCCCCTGCCAGATGATGACGTGGTCACCAGGTTCCAGTTCTTCCAGGGTTTGAAACCGGTAATCCCCGCCCCAGCGTGTACGCGCCCGGGGTGCCCATTTCTTGAGGATTTTTGACAATTCAGCGGTGGCAGCATGGCGCGCGTTGCGTTCAACATATCGGCCAATGGTCACGACAGCGATGATTGTCACCGCAACATCAAAATAAAGATCAAGCGACCCGGACAGTAATTGCCCGAGGCTGTATCCCCAGGCAGCCAGAATGGCGATGGCCAGCAGATTATCCATGTTCAGAACCCTGGCCCGCAGCCCGATCCAGGCGCCGTGGAATATCGGGGCGGCAACATAGATCAGCAAAATGGTCGTCAGCACACACATCACCCAGGGGGCGACGCCATGGGCCAGCCACAGAACGGGTTTCAGTTCTGCCTCAGTGACCAGGCCCAGATGTACCGGATAGAAAAAGGCCACATACATCATCATCACGAACCCGGCCAGCGCCACGCCGACCAGCAACCTTAAAAGATCGAGCCGGTAATCATATTCAGGCGCATCGTCGGTGCCGGGTCTGGCGCGATATCCTGTCAGCCGCAAGGCATCGGGCAGTTGTGCTTCGGTGATGATGTCCGGGTCGTAAACAATGCGCGCTGTCGACGTCGCATAACTTGTTTGCGCCAAATGAATGCCGGGGATTTTTTGGGCCAGACGTTCGATCAGAATTTCACAGGAAGAACAATGCATGCCATCGATGCGCAGGAAGGCTTCAGCCCCCTCGGGTTCGGGCTGGATTTGTTCATCAACTCCGCTGGTCTCGCTGGCACCAAAGACAGCCTCGCCGAAATTTCGATAAACCTCGCGGCAGCCAAAACAGCAAAAGGCATGACCGTCCGCTTCGACAGCCAGGTCCGGGACCGGCAGGCCACAGAGCTTGCAGTCAGACAAAGACATAAATTTTCCAGAGGATGACACCAGGAAACATTCAGACGACCCCCACAATAAAACAGCTGATTGAATACCCGCTGTCGTCGATATCTGTTTTGCAGTATCCCAACTCCCCGACGACCTGGCAAAATCTATTTTTCATGTGATCCAGTATGACACTAACTTTACTTCTTACTTGTTGATAATAAACAATAAATTATTTCACTCGTTAATGACAATGCATATCACTCTCAGTTATGAATTTTAATCATTGACAGATCGGGGATGTCTGAACTTCACTATCCACACATTAAATCAGTGGTTTGCCAGGGGTACTCATTTTCACACGATAATCGCGGGGGAGTTCTCACTATGCTTGAGTCATTTTACCTGACGGGCTGGGGTGCATTCGGCATGATGTTATTCATGCTTGTGCCTTTCATGGCCGTCTTTTTTTATGTCGTTATAAGCAAATCCTACGGCGATTCGTCGCCCAGTAAAGCCCCACAATCCAGTTTTGTGAAAATGGAACGGGCGTGGATCGGACTGGTTATTGTCGTCTTTGTGGCCGTCAATATTGCCAGCATAGATTTCATGCCGACAACCGCGACAGCCAAAGCCATGGCCTCTGGTGAAAAACTTACAGAAGTCAGCTTTACGGCTGAATCCTGGAGTTACGATATCACTGAAACAAAGATCGAAGTTGGCAAACCCATCCGCTTTTCAGGCAAGAGCCTGGATACCATGCATGGCTTTGCGGTTTATCACCCGGACGGCAAAGTGCTGTTTACGATGATGTTGATGCCAGGCCTGGAAGGTCCGACGTCTCTGGTCCACACCTTCAAGGACGCTGGTACCTACACAGTGCGTTGTCTTGAATATTGCGGCAATTCTCATCACGAGATGCGCGACGAACTTGTTGTCGTCGCTGCCGGTAGCTGAATAATCATTCGGGGGATATAGACATCATGTTAGCTGCAACAAAAATTCTACAACGCCTGCCTTTCTTCAATCGCATGTTTGGCGTCGATGCCGAGGACGGATTACAGGAGATCAATTCCTGGCCGGCGTTGATGATCGCGTCATCCTTTATCTGGCTGGCCGTTGCCGGTCTGCTGGGCGTCGCCATGCCGTTGATCCAGCGGTTTGATCTTGGATCAGAGCTCTTTTACATGGCCCTGACGGCCCACGGTGCGGCCCTGGCCTTCCCGTTTTCCTTCCAGTTAATGGCAGGCATCAGTTTGCATCGTGCCGGTGGTTGTGTGGGCAAACCCATAACAGGTGTTTTACCGGCGCTGATCTTCATTTGCATGAACCTGGGTGCCGCCTTGTTGACGGTTGCCATTTTGCTGGGCTTCAGTGTTTCGCTGGTGGTGATGTATCCCCTGCCCGTCGTTGGTGTCGCCAACGGTCAATGGAGCTTCAACACCCTGGTGCTGGGCTTCACGGGTATTGCCCTTGTGCTGACCATGATGATTTATCTTTATCCGGTTCAATTGTTGAAGATGATGTTCTTTGGCAAAAAGCGTGAAGACCTGATCCTGTCAGAACGCACACTGGATGATCCCGGCATGCTGGGCATGGTCATTGCCGCCCTGGTGTTGATCGTCATGGGCACGCCTTTGATGATCATCGCGTCTTATGTGCTGGTGGCATTGTACGGCATCATTCCGCTGGACGTTGTGGCCTGGGCGACCAAGCCTGTGGTCTTCCAGTTCGCCTTCTTCACGTTTGCCCATAACCTGATGGAAGCCATGGCCCTGATGGTGATCAGTGGCATCTACGCCACCTTGCCGCTGTATCTGGCGGATGGCACGCGTGAGCTTTACAGCAAACGCCTGGCCAATGCGGCCTTGTGGATATTGCTGATCACATCTTTCAGTTCGTTCTTCCACCACTTCATTACCCTGTTGCCTAACCTGCCAGCCTCACTGGCCTATCACGGCAACATCATGAGCTGGGGTACAGGCATTGGTGCGGCGCTCAGTATCTTCACGATCCTCGCCACGATCTGGAAACATGGTTTGCGTAAGGAACCCGGTATCATGATCGCCCTGATGGGTTTTGTGATTTACGTCATGGACGGGGCGTCTGCCCTGGTCACGTCGAACGTCGCCTGGTCCTTCCAGTTACACGGCACCATGTGGCAAAGCGGACATACCATGACCGTACTGATCGCCATGTCGATGATGTGGATCGGTGTGCTGTATCACCATTATCCGGTGCTCACGGGTCGTACACTCAGCGCCAAACAAGGCAACTGGTTCATGGTCCTGTTTACCGCCGGTGCCCTCGGCGCTGGCCTTGTGATGCTGGCAGGTGGGGCCGCAGGTATGCCGCGCCGCTTCGCTGACTGGGCACAAGGTGGCTGGGCCGTCTATGGCGATCTGATCCTGGTCACTGGCCTGTTGATGGCCGTTGGCCTGATCATTCTTGCCGCCAACTTCATGAAGTCCCGCAAGCTTGATGAAGTACCGGGAAGTGCTTCGGCGCCTGAGGCTGCTGAATAAAAACTGATCCTTCAACCCCGCAACGTCATTCGCGACGACGTTGCGGGGAAGATCGATCAAACGTGCGATTCATCGCTTCTGGGTAGATACATAATCACGGTCGTGCCGTTGCCGACTTCGCTCCGCACTTCAAGGTGGCCGTTTGATTGTTTGGCAAAGCCGTAAACCATACTAAGGCCAAGGCCGCTTCCCCTGCCGACTTCCTTTGTCGTGAAAAACGGCTCCATCGCCTTTTCAAGAACATCCTCGGACATGCCGGTTCCGTCATCACTTACGGATAGTTTGATATAGTCACCCGGGGCCACGTTGCCCGGCATTTTCCCGCTTGAGGTCTTCAGCGTTATATTTTCAATTTCGATTTTAAGGTTGCCGCCATCGGGCATGGCGTCTCTGGCATTGATCGCAAGGTTCAACAAGGCATCTTCAAACTGGTGAGGATCGATCTCGGACATCCAGGTGTCAGCAGGGGCCTTTACATCCAGATTAATATCATCACCCAGCGTGCGATGCAGCATCAGGGCCAGCCCTTCGACCAGATCATCAATATCGGCCAGAACCGGCGCCAGGGGCTGGTTGCGGGAAAAAGCCAGCAGGCGTTTTGTCAGGGATGATCCGCGGTTTACGGCTTGCTTGATCGAATTCACTTTGGTCTTGATGTCCTCGTCAGTGCCAGCCTTCATGCCCAGCAAGTCGGCGTTGCCATTGATGATCGATAACAGATTGTTGAAATCATGGGCTACACCACCGGTAAGTTGACCCAGAGCCTCCAGCCGCCGGATACTTTGCATCTGGACCTCCAGCTTCTTGCGATCCGTAATGTCGCTGTGAACGGAGATCGCGGCAGGACCAAAATCCGGGTGCTCATAGGTAGACACAGTGGCTGCACACCAGAATGTTGTACCATCTTTTCGACTATTCAGTATTTCACCGTTCCAGGCACCCGTTGCTTCGACGGACGCACCGATTTCTTCAGCAGATTTTTGCGCTTCTTCCCGGGTTCCCGCATTGAGTATACTGACATGTTTGCCCACAAGGTCCCCAGGTGCATAACCAAACATTTCGGCAAATTTTCGATTGGTAAAGATCAAGGTCATATCATCCAGGCGGGTGACAGAAACACCTTCTGCCAAACTCTCGATAATATCGCCGCGAACCCGCAACTTATGCTCGGAGCGCTTGATTTCTGTAACGTCAGTCCGTACCAGACTGGTGCCGCCAAATCTCGTTTTGTAGTGGTTTGTCTGGTACCACCTGCCCGATCTACTTCGATATTCATATGGTTTGCCTGATCGAAACAGCGACACCCTGTTTTGAATCCGCAATTCCGGGTCGGAAGGTTCCGTTCCGAAAACACCCAACTCATCCAGTTCCCGTACCAGTTTTTCAAAATGCACCCCTGGCACATACAACGAACGCGTTTCAGGATGGGCATCATAAAAGTGGTCGTTGGCAACAACAAATTTGTCTTCTGCATCAAACAGAATAAAACCGTCCGTGAAACTCTGGACAGCACTATCCAGTTGTTCACCGGCAACATTCAGCGACCGTTGACTGACTTCCAGTTCACGGGTCCTGATCTCCAGGTTCCGGATCGCATCGGTTTTTTGTTGATTGGCAAATTCGAGATCTGCTGTCCGTGATTCAACGAGTTTTTCAAGATTATCGCGGTATTCGATCAGCTCTTTTTCCTGGGCGGCAAGTTTTGTGATGTCCTTGGCGATCCCCCTTAATCCTTCATATTCACCGGTATGATCATCAAACACCGGCAGGGCGCTGATCTGGAACAAACGCTTTTCGCCGTTTGGATGAAGATATGTAAAATTCCGCTCACGAAACGGTCGTCGTTCCTCCGGCCAGCCCTTGTCCAAATTGCTGTCGTCCGGCCGGATCACTTCTGCAATCGTCAAACCGAGAAACTCTGACCAGTGGCGTCCCAGATGCTCCTGTGCGTTGTCAGACAGCTGCACAATTCTGTGAGCCTTGTCTGTCTCCCAGATCAGATCGGCTGTAAGACGCGTTATATCCGTCAACCGCCTGACCGCACCTTGTGCGGTGCTATTATTTCCATCGTTTGAAATAACAGATCTCCTACGCATTTGACCAAAATCTACCAACCCATACTCAAGAAACAGAACACAATTGCCCCTCCGCCAGACACAGCTGGCAGAGGTCGAAACAGTCGGATTGATCCAGATACGTTCTGTTCCCGTCCCGAAAACGATATGGGCCGACAATCATATTCAACCACAAACCCTTATCTCTGGAATGTCTGTAAAGTGTCAATAAATGACATCATATGACATTGGGAATGATCCGGATTGATCAACCGGCTTGATTGACCTGATCCGGGACGGGAGATAGCCTGTTGGACGACTTACCCCCCGAATTTTATGCCCGGAAAAGTGACAAACATGAATATTGACGATCTGATCGCCATTGATTTCCACACCCACGCCGAGGAGCCTTGTTGCTCCACTCGCGATGACGGCTATAACGAATTTCAGGCTGGTATGGGCGAATATTTCCATACCGGGCGCAGTTACCCGCCAGACATGAACGAAACTGCCGGGTATTTCCGCGAGCGCAAGATCGGTTGTGTGATTTTCCCGGTGGATGCCGAGCGTGAAACAGGTTTTCGACGTTATTCCAACGAAGAAGTTGCCCGGATCGCGGCCGAAAATGACGATATCATGATCCCTTTTGCCTCAATCGACCCGGCCAAGGGCAAAATGGGTGCCCGCGAAGCCCGCCGCCTGGTCAGGGAATTTGGTGTGCGCGGTTTCAAGTTTCACCCGACCATGCAGGGCTTTTACCCCAACGACCGCAGCGCCTATGGGCTTTATGAGGCCATCCAGGACGAAGGGGCCATGGCGTTGTTTCATACCGGCCAGACCGGCGTAGGTGCAGGCATGCGCGGACAGATGGGCATGCGACTGAAATATTCCAATCCGGTTTACCTGGATGACGTCGCCGTCGATTTTCCTGACATGCCGATCATCATGGCGCATCCTTCTTTTCCCTGGCAGGACGAGGCCCTGTCCATCGCCTCACTGAAGCCCAACGTCTATATCGATTTATCGGGCTGGTCACCAAAATACTTCCCGGCCAATCTTGTGGGCTATGCCAACACCATGTTGAAGCACAAGGTATTGTTCGGATCAGACTGGCCAGCAATCTCGCCAGACCGCTGGTTGTCAGATTTCGAAAAGATCGCCATCAAGGACGATGTCCGTCCCCTGATTCTGAAGGAAAACGCCCGCAAACTACTTAATCTGTAGCGGCGCGGTTGATGATGGCGTCGAAATCAACGCCGGGTGGCAGAGCACCATAGGCACCGGTCCAGCGTGAGCCCAGGCGTGAGGCACAAAATGCCTTCACGCGAGGCAGCATCATCTTGCTAGAAAAGTCTTTGAGCGTCAGCTTCCCGCCAGACCAGCCAGGGCCTTTTGTGCGGCCCACAGACCACGATCATAGACATCTTGCTGCCACTTTTCATCTTCACCGAAAAAGGCCGCCCGGATATCCTTCTTGATTTGACGACCCTGGTCTGAGTCCATTTCGCCATGGGCATAAAGCCAGTGGTCGCCGCGTAAGGCGTCCATGACTTCCGGCTGTGGCAGTGTGCCATATTCGATGGCGCAGCCGGTATAGTTCGCGTCACCGATGGCCGGGCGATAAGCGCCGTCGATGGTGCCGGTAACGGGTGTTGAAACTGATGTTCCCAGGGCCGGGTTGCGAACTTCATCCGCTCCGTACCAGGCCTGGGCCCGGTGCCATTCTGCGGGAATACCTTTTTCCACAAACAGCATTTCGCCATAGCCCCTGGGGCCAAGGCCGGTATGCAGGTCAAGCATGGCGACGTTAGCCGCCTGAATACAATATTTCCGGGCCATAAGATCCATTGTCACTCGTGACCAAGTGGGTTTATTCCCACCAAAAAACAGGCCGTCCGCAAAATCATGCTGGCCCTGGCCAACAGCTGACTGGAAAGTCGGAGCCCCGTACTCTTCCTTATAAGCCGCAATGGCTTTGTCGGCGGCCTCCCTTGCCGGTCCGTCCCAGTCCGCCGGGATCAGCATTTCATGCACACCGGCATAGGCTTCATTTTTCGGGATGTCGTCATAGTCACGGAAGTTCCGGTTCAGATCGACGTTGTCTTCCGTCACCCGGCGCTGCCAGGCAAAACCATGTGGATTGTGCGCATGCACCATCAACAGGGCAACGTTTTCAGGTAACTCATCGACGATGTTGTTTCGAAGCAAACCGACTTGAATACCCGAACCGCAATAGCCTTCGACGCCGTGTGTGCCAGAAGAAATGATCAGCAGTCCCCTCGCATCACGAGGACCAAACCAAGCGATGTCCATGGCAAGGTCACCACCATCGGGTCCTTTCAACGGGTGAGGATAACTTTCAATTTCTCCTTTGGCCCATTCGGCTGATGCAAGAAATTTTTCCCTTGCTTCAGCGTAGGTGTCGGAAAAATGATCTGTGACAGACATATCTGTTCCCTATTCCTTATCGTAGTCAGCGAATGTCTTGCCTTCTTCGGCCAGACGGATCAGCAACGGTGAAATTTCCCAGAACGGGCCGGGATGTTCGGCCTGATAATGCTTCAGGCGATCAACAACATTTGCCAGACCTTCGGTATCGCCCCACATCATGGGTCCGCCACGATAGCTTGGGAAACCGTAACCGTTAAGCCAGATCACGTCGATGTCGCTGGCACGAATGGCCATGCCTTCTTCAAGGATCTTGGCCCCTTCATTGACCATGGAATAGAAGCAACGCTCAATAATTTCCTGATCAGTTATGTCGCGCTGTGCGATACCTTTTTCTTCGGCGGACTGACGAATGATGGCTTCGACTTCTGGATCGGGCTTCGGTGTGCGACTGCCTTCTTCGTAGATGTACCAGCCACGTTTTGTTTTTTGACCAAACCAGCCTTGTTCGCAAATGCGGTCACCCACATCGGAATAGCGCACATCATTGCGACGCTCGCCAGCCTTGCCCTTGCGGATGCGCCAGCCCACATCGTTACCAGCCAGATCACTCATGGTGAAGGGGCCCATGGCCAGACCGAGGCCAAAGACAGCGGCATCAACCTGTGCCGGTGTGGCACCTTCTTCGATCAGGAAGTTAGCTTCCCTTAAGTAAGGGCCAAGCATCCTGTTGCCAACGAAGCCTTCGCAGACGCCAACCATGACGCCGATCTTGCCTATGGATTTGGTCATCTTCATGACCGTAGCCAAAACATCCTTTTCGGTTTTGGCACCGCGCACAACTTCCAGCAAGCGCATGACGTTGGCCGGTGAGAAGAAATGCAGTCCGACCACATCGCCTGGCCGCGAGGTGCCGTCAGCGATTTCATTGACATCCAGACCCGAAGTGTTGGTGGCGAGGATCGCTCCTGGCTTGCAAACTTCATCGAGGCGGGCAAAGACCTTGTGCTTGACGTCCATTTCCTCAAACACGGCTTCGATCACCATGTCGACGTCGCTCAGATCTTCGTAATTGTTCGTGCCGGTAATGTTGCCCATGGCCGCATCCATACGATCCTGGCTGAGGCGGCCTTTTTTGACCGTGGCGGCATAGTTGCCTTCGATAATACCGAGGCCCCGCTCCAGTGCTTCTTCCGTCATCTCCAGGATAGTTACCGGAATACCGGCACTGGCAAAGTTCATGGCGATACCGCCACCCATGGTGCCACAGCCGATGATGCCAATCTTTTTCAGGTCACGCAGCGGCGTATCCTTGGGAATATCGGGAATTTTGTTGGCCGCACGCTCGGTGAAAAAGGCGTACATCAAACCGGATGACTGCGGTGACTCCATGCATTTGACAAAGCGCTCACGCTCCATCTTCAAGCCCTCGGCAAAGGGCAGGTTCACGGCATCCTTTACGCAATCGATAATCTGGTCGGGGGCAAAAAAGCCACGCGTGCGACGGGCGACACTTTTGCGATAATTGTCATAGACATCATCGTTGCCACGGGCCGGGGCGATCTTGTCGTCCAGATCCTGAACCCGTACCAGCGGTTTGCCTTCAGCCACTACTTGTTGTGCATAAGCCACGGCGCCATCCAGCAGGTCACCGTCAACGATGTGATCAATCACGCCTTGAGCCAAAGCTTCTTTGGCACCGATGGGCTTGCCGGTTGTCATCATGTCGAGCGCTTTTTCAACACCAACCAGACGCGGCAAACGC
>JABILA010000107.1 GCA_018654745.1 Alphaproteobacteria bacterium | reverse complement strand
GGCACACCGCCCTCCGCCTGCTTCAGAATACCCATAATCTGCGTGTCGCTAAATCGTCCATTTTTCATTCAAAATCTCCTCAGATATAATGCCGAGAAAATTCTACCCGTGAACACCACTAATTTTCGGGGGGATTACCACCCAATCGACCAAAATTTGCCCGATTGTTGCTCGATTTCAGGTATTCAGCAAATATTATTTGGCAAATGGATACAATATTTTGTTCAAACTGAACTTATTGGCGAATAGAAACTGCCTGAATATTGCTTTTAATTTCGGTAACATAATTACCAATTGAGAAAAAACACTGTGAAGTTGTATAATTAATTGATTTTGCTTGATTAAATGGCCTTGCCAAACAATCAATTATTCCATACGTTTTTCATCATTCTCTTTGTACGGGTAATACCTGACCTAAAACGAACCATTTATTAGTATCTGGTTATTATTTTCGCTCATACCCTGATTTTCGCTGCTTCATTTTTTCGCTACTTTTAATTTTCACTGACATGGACTGATAATATGACTTTGCGCGACTTGCTTGATCAGGTTATCCGGACAACTCTGGAAGGTCGGCATGAAGACGCATTGTTAATGTGGTCAACCCGGCACGAATGTGCACCGGAAAACTGCACTATACATACCGCTTCAGGTGTTTGTTCCAGTATATGTGTCCTCCCTCGCTTGCTCGAAATGTCGCTCGTCTATAATCGCGACAATGCCTACAACGCCTATCAGCAGCTTAAGGAATTTGTTGCTAGCGAGGCGTATCTGCAGATGAAAAAAGAAGATAGTGCGAGCTGAAAGCCGTCAGAAAAATCCGCTCGGCCACTGAAAAATTCGAAATCATGATTTCAGGCATCGCTTGATGGCTTTTGCTATCTGTCGTGTGCATACTCTGTCTGTCGACTAAAATTCGGGCTGTCGACCACGTCTCGGGCGTCTAGAGGGCAGGAACTGAATAATGGTGGTAGAGCCAAAAGCTTCAACCGTCCTGGTTGTTGATGACGAAAAACTGTTTCTGGATTTTCTGACTGCTATTGTCGATCAGGAGCATTCCGTGCTCAAGGCAACAAATGGCGAAGAGGCACTGGACATCGCGCGAAAGTCCAACCCCGATCTTATCCTTCTGGATATTCGCATGCCGGGGATGGATGGATATGACGTACTAAGGGCTTTGAAAAGCGACCCGATCACGACCGACATTCCTGTAATTTTTGTGACTGCGTCCAGCTCAGCTGATGACGAGGTAAACGGCCTGGCTGTCGGCGCAGTTGACTATATTACAAAACCCCTGGTGCCCATCGTCGTCACGGCCCGTGTGAATGCCCATCTCGAAATCAAAAACCAACGGGATTTCCTAAGAAAACTGGCCACCCTTGATGGCTTGACCGGCATACCCAATCGCCGCGCCTTTGATGATGCCTTGGCTATGGAATGGCGTCGCTCTCAACGCAACAAGACGTCACTATCACTGGCAATGATTGACATCGATCACTTCAAACCCTTCAACGACAGTTACGGCCACCTTGAAGGAGACGATTGCCTGAAAAGATTTTCCGACAGTCTACGGAAATGTCTCCATCGTCCAGGCGATCTGTTCGCACGATACGGCGGTGAAGAATTCGTTTGTTTGATGCCTGATACCGACATCAAAGGGGCCAAAGATGTTGCGGAAAAAATGCGAAAGGCGGTTGAGTGGTTGGATATTCCCCATGACACTTCTCCAGGTTCCGATGTGCTGACGGCAAGCTTCGGATTGGCAACGACAATTGCGGGCAGCAACAAGGACGTGGATAATCTGAATGATCTGATTGCAAGGGCGGACCTGGCCCTGTATCAAGCCAAGGAGCAAGGGCGCAACTGTATCGTCCTGGACGGCAACCCGCCGATCTGAGCCAATATGCGCAGAAAGAAATGCCTGACATGTCAGACGCCACCGATTTGGAACAAAAGCTGTTTGATCTTGAGGCACAAATCGCCATTCAAAATCGCACAATTGATGAACTGAGTGACACTCTTGCCGATCAGTGGCAGAAAATTGACAAGCTCACCCGTCAGGTCAGCAAGTTGAACGACCGGCTGGCGGCTGCAGAAGGCGATTTACATACCGTTCTGCCCCAGGACCGCCCACCTCCACACTATTAATGACCTCAGCCTGATCGGCAATCTGCAACTGACACAGGCTGGAAAAAGCCTGCTGCGATTTGCCACATGGAGATCGGGAACCCGATATTGCAACATTGTCGTTCAAGAAAGGTGCAATGAGCAGTCTCGCTTTTTGCATCAAGGTTTCCTTATTGCGTGGTCACATGACACTTTCAATACTTCAAGTCAGGATACTGACTGTTCTGGTCGGTCTTCTGGTGCTGGTTGTCGATCTCCAGATCCCGCTGGGAGTCGCTGCCGGCGTGCCCTATATCGCTGCGGTTATGATTGGATTGTGGTTACCGGGGCAACGTGATGTCATCGTTATCGCAATTCTGTCATCGATTGCGACTGTCATTGGATACTTCTATTCCAGCGAAGCTGGTATCAGCTGGATGGTTATTTCAAATCGCATATTGGCACTGGCTGCGATCTGGGCTTGTGCGATCGTCGTATTGCTATTGAAAAAGACTTTGCTTGAACTTGAAGTAGCCAAAAAGCGGGCTGAACAGTTGCTGGAGATTTCTGAAGCGATTGTTATTGAGCTGGATACAGATCTCTGCATCAAATCAATTAATGAACTCGGATGCAGCGTTCTGGGCTATAGCGTAGCGGAACTGCAGGGTCGGTCCTGGGCTTCTGTCTCGGTATCCGCTGACAAACATAAAGCCGTAAATGAACGCTGGCTGGCAACAACCTCTGGCAAAGCCCCAATGCCGGCAAGAAATGAAAGTGAATTGCTTTGCCGATCCGGTGAAAAGAAATTCATCATCTGGCGTAATCATGTTCTGAGGGATAATGACGGCAATATCACGGGCATTCTCAGTTCTGGCCAGGACGTCACATCCTTGAAAAAAGCCGAATCCGAATTGCGGCAAATGAATTTCAGTCTGGAAAGCAGGGTCGCAGCCCGTGCCCGTGAATTGCGCATGATCACAGACCAGTTGCCGGTTCAAATATCACAATTTGATACGGCTGAAAGATATGTCTTTGTGAACCAGACCAGTGCTGACCGACTGGGAACGACGACTGATCTGGCGGAAAACAAAACCATAGAGGAAGTTGTGGGATCCAGCATATACCCGCACTTACGAGACAGAATTGCCCGATCAATTTCTGGGGAAGCCCAGGATTTTGAAGAGACGCTTATCTATCCTGACGGCACTGAAAGGGAAGTTCGCGTTCAGTATCTTCCGGATATTGATCCACAGGGTAACGTTACAGCCGTGATCGGTCTGGTCATCGACATGACCGAAAGCCGAAAAACAGAACGATCCCTTTCCCGCAGCGAAAACAGATACAGGACAATTTTCGAGTCCGGCAATGTAGCTATAATACGCACCGACCCGATTACCGGGAAAGCCATCGAAGCCAACGACCGCGAGGCTGAAATACTGGGATATAACGATCGCACCGATTTGCTTGAGAATTATGAAGTGCACAAGCACTGGTATTCGCTGGAAGATCGGGAAAAATGGCTGGCGTCGAAAAAAGCTGGCGAAGTCAGCTGGGACGCGGAGCTGCGAATGATCACCCGTCAAGGCAACTCGGTCTGGCTACATACGTCGTCAGTTTTTAACCAATCCGAAAACACCATCGACATTATTTCCGTTGATATTACGAAATCGAAAGAGCAGGAACAGACAGTTCTGACGGCCCGCGAAGAAGCCGAATATGCCAACCGGGCCAAATCAGAGTTTCTGGCAAACATGAGCCACGAATTGAGGACACCGCTGAATGCCATTCTTGGTTTTTCCCAGATCATTCGGGACAAGGTGTTTGGCGCTGACGACATTACCCGATATGCCGAATATGCAGGGGACATCTATGAAAGCGGCGATCATTTACTGGCGATTATCAATGACGTCCTCGATCTGTCTCGTATTGAAGCCGGGAAATCAAACCTTCGGTACGAAGCGATAGAAACAGAAAGACTGGTTACCAATTGTGTGAAACTGGTGAGCGGCAGAATTCGGGAATCCCGCCAAACGATTTCCATGGAACTACCCCCGATGGAAAACACACTTCACGCGGACAAACGGATGTTGAAACAAATGATGCTGAACCTGTTGTCAAATGCCAACAAGTTCACGCCAACTTCCGGGCACATCTCGATCCGGGCAGGTGAATCTGACACCGGTATATTTGAGCTGACTGTTGCTGATAATGGCATCGGTATCGCAGAGAAAGATTTGCCACGGATCATGCAGCCCTTTGGGCAGGTTGAAGATACATTTACCCGACAATTTGATGGCTCAGGCCTTGGATTGCCGCTCGTTGCATCGCTGGCAGAACTTCATCAGGGTGGTTTGAAGATTAAAAGTGAACCCGGGAAAGGAACAACGATTACGATCTGGCTGCCCTTTCACCCGGCGATGTAATCAATTCCAGGACTTCACATAAAATTCCTGAACTTCACATCAAAAAGACGCTGAAATTTGTGGTTTATCCTGCCAGGATGATCCAGACTTGCGCACCGGATGAGGCCGGCAGTGCGTTTCCGGATTTATTATCGCCAGGAGAAAGCGTCAAATGCAATTAAAACGACAGACTTTGCCCGCGTTGGCTTTAGGTGTCTCATTGGCGATGAGCCAGTTTTTTCCGGCTTTCATAACAACTGCCTATGCAGATATGGCAACAGGCCTGGAGGCTTTCGCGGTCAAGGATTACAAACGCGCCTATCGTGAATTTGAATCAGCCTGGAAAGCAGGCGATGCCGGTGCAGCCTACAATCTGGGTATGATGTATGACGGCGGCTATGGTGTTTCCAACAGCAGAATGGAAGCGGCAAAATGGTATCGTCTGGCAGCTGATCGAGACATTGTCGAAGCCATGAACGTCCTCGGCATAGCTTATATGCGCGGCGTCGGTGTTCACAAGGACCCACACATGGCGCTGGAGTTATTTTTCCGGGCGGCTTCAAAAGGATATGCGCCAGCGCAGTTCAGTCTGGGTGCCTTGTATTATGCAGGTACTGGCCCGTTGAAGACAGACGTGCAAAAGGCTATCGAACTTTTTACGAGGTCAGCAAATGCCGGGCATCCACCTGCACAGTTGGCATTGGGACAGTTATTACTGGAAGACCAGTATGTCGAAATGGACAGGATTGCGGCCTGGCAGTGGCTCGCCCTGGCCCTTGAAGGTGGCGAGCGGTCCGCCCAGCGTGCGCTCGACAAGCTTGCCACAAAAATGACATCATCCGAGATGACAAAGGCAAACGAGGCCTTGAAAAAAATCAGGGCATCTCGCAATGACAGCAATCAAAATAAAGAGATAAATAAATCAGAATGAAGATTATTATTACCGGCGTATTCAGCTTGGTGTTTGTCGTTTTCCTGGCGTCTCAAACAACAACCGTTCAAGCCCACTCGGAAAAACATGAAACAAACCCCCGACACGTTGCCATGACGACACTTGGTAAAAACATGAAAGCGATCAGCAAGGCCGTAAAATCAGGGAATGTGACACCTGATCTACAGCAAAAGGCGGGAGAAATTCACAAAATATCCAATGGATTGGTTGCCTTGTTCCCAAAAGGCAAGGAGCTTTCCGAAAGCCGCGCCAAGCCGGAAATCTGGTCTGACAGTGCTGGTTTCGATTCAGCAAACAACAACTTCATCAAGGCAGCCAGTGACCTGGCCAACGCGGTGAAATCAGGGGATGTCGCGGCCAGTAAACTGGCCCTTAAAGCGACAGGTAAAACCTGTGGCGGTTGCCACAAAGCTTACCGGTTACCGAAGAAATAGATCAATTGATCTGACCTGGTGCTGGCGTAATTTGGCACCAGGTCCGTTCACATAAATGAACGGCGAATAAGGTTCAGGCCCATGAGCAGGAATATGAACAAGATCAGTTTTTGAAATCGTGTTGCATCCATTCGCCGACGGATGGCTTCGCCAACGGAAAATCCCAGCAAGGTCGGCACGATCATCGCCATAGACATCACCGCCAGATCCCTGGTCATCAAGCCATTTTGCCAGTAGCCAAATAACAACGGCACACTGCCGATAAACAACAGCACACCGGAGGCCCGGACAAAGTCATCCTTTTCGATCCGGCGGGATACTAGATAGACCACCATCGGTGGCGACCAGATCGCCGTCAAACCACCCAGAACGCCTGACAGGCTTCCGGCAACTACCTGGGCCAGACGATCATAGCGCCTGGGCAATTCCGGTGGCTTCACAAATAAACTGGTAAAGGCGAACAGAACGACGACGCAGCCAAGGACGAAAATCAGGGATGACGTTGAAATTTGCGCTGAAAAGCCCGTAAAAATCCACAACACGACGGCCAATGCCAGCGCGAAGGGCCAAAAGGATTTCAGTGTTTGCCGGACATTGCCGGTTCGGTATATCTGCCAGATATTTGTAAAGAAAATCGGCATGATGGCCAGGGCAATTGCCACCCGCGGATCATAAACCTGCCCCAGCAATGATATCGATGTTGCCGGCAACCCGATGCCAATTGTTCCCTTGATCGTTCCAGCCAGAAAATAGACTGCCAGAGCAATCAGGAAAAACTCATCGAACATTTATGATGCTGCCTTGATCTTATGGGTTATTGATGTTGTCGATGTAGTCCGTGACATCCTGCAAAATCTTCGGTAGCAAGGTGATCCGGTTGTCAATGATTTCCCAATCGCCTGATTTACCTGCGGCCTCTAGTTCGGCGCACAAATCTGCCAGGATATTCGCACCAACCGAACGCGAAGATGATTTGAGTTTGTGTGCGGCACCACCGACTTGGGGCGCTGCCTTGTCATGGAACGCTGCCATGATTTCATCCACATTTGCCGTTGCCGGTCCGACAAATTCACTCAATATTTCCCTGAAGGTTTCTTCGTCGTCGCCAAAAACACTTTTCAAAGCAGCAGGGTCGACAGGCGCGGGGCCGACATCTGACACGTCAGCGGAAACCACCGCATCATCTTCCGGACTGTCCGTGGTTGGTGACGGATCGACGGCATCGATTGTCGCGTCCGTTGATTGCGGCATCCACTTGACCAGGCGTTCTTTCAGTTTTTCCATATCCAGCGGCTTCGAAAGATAGTCATCCATATCTGCTTCGAAGCAGGCGTCGACATCTTCTTTCATCACACTGGCTGTGATCGCAATGATCGGCATTCGATCGTTTGCGTCCAACTCTGCTTCCCGGATCAAGCGGGTCAGCTTGAAGCCATCAATATTTGGCATGTGACAATCGGTGAGCAAAATGGCATAGCTTTTCGATTTTTGCAGCATCAGGGCTTCGACCCCGTCATTGGCTATTTCCACGGCATAACCCAGAAGACCAAGTTGTCTGCGGATCACGTCCTGATTGGTCAGGTTGTCTTCAGCCAGCAGAATAAGTTGCCCGGCGGCCTCCGCTTCCTCGACAGTCGGCACATATTTGGCCGTCTTTTTCGTATCCGTATCCGCGTTATACTCGACTTCGGGACTGGCCCTTCCGGCAGCGATTGCAACGCTGCGCACAAATGATGTTCGCTGCAGCGGGTCGGCATCCACATAAATTGCTTCCGGAAACTCCAGCCGCTTGCGTTTTGAACGCCCCCGACATGCAATGAGAAAACGGACACCTTCGAATTCAGTTTCTGCCTTGAGACGTTTGACCAGGTCAATTTTGTCATCAAGTGGCCACTCCGACCCCATTACCACAACATCGAACGCCTGATCATACTTTGCGGCTGCGACCGCCTGGGTTATGCCCTCCAGGCTATCAATGACTTCAACACGAGCGTTGTTGCAGGTCAGATACCGTGGCAACAAGGACGCGAGGTCGGCATCGCCGATGGCCAACAAGATATTAAGGCCGGCAAGGTCCTCTTCTTCATCAACTATGGCCTGGTCCGCAACAGGCAATGACAAACTTACGCTGAAGGCCGACCCTTTGCCCTCGACACTTTCCACATCAATCATACCGCCCATCAATTCCGTCAGGCGTTGGCAAATCGACAGGCCAAGCCCGGTGCCGCCAAATCGGCGCGTCGTGGATTCGTCGACTTGTGAAAAGGCCTGGAACAAGGTGGCCCGTGCTTTCTCAGGGATACCAATACCTTCATCAATGACCTGAAGTCTGACACCGACACGACCATTTTCAACGCCCCCAATCTGGTCTGCCCGGATCAGGACCTTGCCGCGCTCCGTGAATTTGACGGCATTGCCGCCCAGATTATAGAGGATCTGACGCAGCCGGACCTGGTCACTGATGACAAAGGGCGGCAAGTCCGGATCAACAAATACGCTGAGACTGATTTGCTTGTTCCGGGCATTGACCGCCATCGCTTCTCCGACGCCTTCCACAACCTCCCTGAGGGAAACAGGTATTTCCTCCAGATCGAGTTTTCCAGCTTCGATCTTTGAGAAATCAAGAATATCATTAATGATCGTCAACAATGCGTGGGCAGAATCCTTGACGGTTCTCAGCATCTGTTGCTGATCATCGTCCATTTCGGTTTCTCCGAGGATATCGACCATGCCGATGACGCCACCCATTGGCGTACGGATCTCATGACTCATCGTCGCCAGGAAACTGGCCTTGGCTTTCGTTGCCTCTTCGGCAGCATCCCTGGCATCCATCAGAGCTTGTTCGGCCCGTTTGCGTTCAGAAATGTCGCTGAGAACAACAACAGCACCACCCGACGTCATCGGGGCTTTACGGATACTGATTGCAGTTGAGGTTTCATCGATCTGCAGTTCAGTTTCAACGGCTTCGTTGGTGGCCAACCCCTGTAATCGTGCCTCGATAAAGCTGTCGGAAAGTTCATCCATATCCCTGTAATCACCGCGCATGGCGTGGGCGCGAACAGCATGTTCCACACTGGCACCGAGGGAAACGGCGCCCTCAGGCAATTTGACGAGATCGAGATAGCGCTGATTATACAATGAGTAATTCTGATCCGAATCCAGCACGTAGATGCCATCAGTCATATTGTCCATGGCAGCCCGAAGCTGAGCCTCCTTAACGGTCAGGCTCTCCTCGGCCTTCTTGCGTTCGGTAATATCCAGTTCAACACCACCGTAGGCTGTGACTTCGCCATTGGCACCAATGATCGGGAACATCACAGAAGCCAGAGTCAGTATTTCACCTTTGTATTCCCGGACATGTTCGCTTTCGACCACATCGCCGGTTTCAAACACCCTGGAATCAATGTCTGCCAGAGACTGAATTTCACTTTCAGGAACAAAGTCTTCCAGTTTTTTGCCAACAACTTCATCAAGTGTTACGTCATAAATCTCTTCATAACGGCTGTTGATCAATTGATAGACACCATCGCGGTCTTTCAGGAAAACGACGGCAGGCATGTTGTCCAGAACGGACTTGAACAAAGTCCGGCTTTCATCCAGTTCAGCAGTCCGGTCCTTTACACGCTGGTCCAGGTTCTTGTTGGCGTCCTCCAGATGCACAGCCAGTTCGCGCTGGCGATCAAGGGCCGTTTGCATATTCCGTGAATAGAGCCAGCCGATTAACGCCAGTAAAACAAGTGTTGCCAAAACCCCGTACTGGGCAGCCTGTGACAAGCGCCGCGCCTGCTCTGCCTGTTGTTCTCCATCCAGAATCATTTCACGCAAGGCACTTGAGAGGTTGGCGCGATAAATTCCTTTTTGACGCCGGAACGCGGGCTCCGTCACAAGCTCCAGCGCTTCTTCCCATTTTTCCTCGTCGATCAGGGAGATCGCTTCGGCTTCGGCGTCCTCGATTTCGGACTGGATTTCCTCCATGGCGAGGAAGGCTTGCTTTAGTTTGCCACTTTTCTGCTGCGTCGAAATTGCGCTCAACAAATCATACTTGGCATCCTGAAAGTCCTGGTAATTGAGAATGTAGCGATCTGATTGCAAACTTGCGGCCAGGCGGACAGCAGTTGTACTGCGCAAGTCTCCCGTCAGGATGCGTTCAGCATTGATCGTAAGTTTGCCAAGCCGGTCAACCGAATGCCGGACTTCGGACTGGGCGTAAAACAGTCCACCAAAACCCGCCAGCAAAACGAGCGAAAGCACGAGCAGGCTTTTGCTGCTGCTCAATATTCTGGAAGCAACTTTTAGCACCCTGCCAGCCTCATCGTGATCTGTACCCGCCGTCGAACCTAATCAAGATAGTACCGTTTCCCCTTGTTGATGAAATAGAGAACAAATCCGGGATTGGAGATGTCGCCCTTGTCATCAAATGAAATTTTCCCAAGAACTGTATCAAAATCCTTTGACCGAAGTGTTTGCGCAACCTTGGCAGCATCCAAAGTCCCGGCCGCCTTCACGGCTTTGGCCCAGACCTGGACAGCACCATAACTATAAAATGCAAATGCCTCTGGTGAATAGCCTTCCGATTTATACCATTTGACCAGTTTTTTGTTTCGCCGGTCATCCTTTGGGTCCGGCGCGAAGCTGAACTGGGCACCATCCAGCAGACGACGGTTGGAATCATCAAACTTGATACCGGAAAATGCATCACTTCCCAACAATCTCACCTTTAATTTGGCTTCCTTGATCTGACGGGCAAAAGCGAGAACTGGGCCCGGTAACCCGGGATAGAACGCGAGCTGAATGTTGTCTTTTTTCATCCGTGCGATGATCGCAGAAAAATCAAATGGCTCGGCCTTCGGTGCCATTACCTGGTAGATATCCTTCATGCCACCCTTTTTGACAAAATCTCCGGTGGTTTTCGTCAAACCTTTTGAATAGCCATTATCATCGTAGATAACTGCCAGGCGTTTGGTTTTGAAATTTCGCAGGATATGTTCGGCGAGGACAAATCCCTGCATGTCATCACGGCCTGTCGTACGAAAGGCAAGATTGTAGCCTCTATCCGTCAATTCGGGACTGGTGGATGAGGGCGACATGGCAAGCAAGTTATGCTTTTCATATATGTCCGACGCCGCGATCGACGCGTCAGAGCACAAATGCCCCATCACAAAGGCAATATCCAGTTCAACAATTTCGCTCGCAATTTTCTTCGCTTCTTCCGGATTGCAATTATCATCCCTGACAATAAATTTGACCTTTTGACCGAGCAGTCCGCCACCGTCATTGATTTCCTTGACCGCCCCACGTGTTCCTTGCTTGAATTCCTTACCAATTTTTTCGAACGGCCCTGCCATGGCCCCCACGACAGCAATCGTGATCTCTGCTTCTGCAGCCACTGGCAGCAACAGGCCGCTGAGCATCAATCCGGCGGTAAGATTTCTGAATATCGACATTGCCTGGTCCTTTTTGGTCACTCTATCAGTTTTGGTAGCGTTCGATGATGTCTTCAATGTCACCGTCTTCGCGCATCTCATCCAGCGCTTTTTGCAGGTAAGCCAGCACGTTCGGATTTGTGCTGCGATGAAAGGCGTATCCCATTTTGCCCTTCGCCAGGATCATTAATTCTTCATAATTCCGATAGGATTGCCCGGCTGTTTTCAGCGCATGACTGAACACCGAAGTCGAATACGCGACAGCGTCTATTCGCTTTTGGCCAAGCAGATACAACAATTGTTTCAGGGAATTCTTCTTCACAATGGATTCATCACTGATGGCAAACTTCCGGATCAACTGATCACCGATATCATCGCGCACCACACCAATTGACAATTGACTGAGTTCGGCCGGTGTCCGGGCCTTGATCCGACTGTCCCGCAACGCAATAACAGCAATGATATTTGGCGCAGACGGTCCAACAATTTTCATGACCTTCAAACGCTCAGGCGTATAAGTCATGCTGAAGAGCGCTGTACCCGGCTTTTTCTGAACAAATTTGTAGCTTCGATTCCAGGGGGCAATCCGGAAGCGGCTGACATCGCGTTTAACACCGACTCTTCTGAATGCTTCGGTCAACACGTCGACCGCAATGCCCGTCAGACGTCCGTCCTCACCCCGGTAATTAAAAGGCGGATATTCTTCCGTATACCACTTCATTCCGGCAAGGACTTTGGACGCTTCTTCCTTTGTCACGGCCTCGTTTGCATATACCGTCCCGACAGATATTCCCGATGTCGCAATAACGGACATGCCGAGAAAGACCATCCCAAAAAGGCCTGTTCTGCACCAAATCATCCTGATCTCCCTCCCGAACCAGGGCGATTCCGACTTGGACGGAATCGCTTGAGCTTCTGTTGTTAGCTCATACCAAGGGGTTTGAGGCAACGCTGCGTTTCCGTGACCAGAAAACGCTCTACAGAAAGTTAGGCCAAATTGGCAGAAACGCAAACATTGCGTACCCGTCCCAAACGGATTTGTTTCGCTTTTAACTTATCCACTCACCCGATCTGTACAAATTCTGTTTCCAGCGAAGGAGAACACTCATCAATCCTGCATTTGGCCGTTCCGGACAAAATGTTGGCATTCAGAGGCAAGACGGACATTATTCAGCAGATTAGCCTGCTGCCATCACTTTCAAAAGCAAACGGAGCAATTGTGTTGGATCAGAGCATTTCAAATTTCGCCCCCACCCGGACGGTAACGGCTTCCCTTGCGCGAAAATATGACCGGGCCGCAGATAAATGGCACAAATCACTGCATAAAAATGGCTATTTGGCGGCTTATTCAGGCCTGTTCCGAACCGCATTTACACGATTGCCTGTCGACACAAACCAGGGCTTGTTGAACGTGCTGGATGCCGGTGCCGGCACCGGAGGTTTCTCCCTCGCCTTCTGTGACGCTGTAGATATCCCCAAATCGATTGATCTTCTGGATATATCAAAACAGATGTTGATATCGGCGCTGGAGAATCTGCGTGCCCGGGGCCAGTCGGCACAAATGATTTGCGCTCCGATCCAGGATCTGGACCCCGCCGCGAAGCAGTATGATGTCGTTCTTTGTGCCCATGCCCTTGAGCATTGCGCAAACCCCACGGCAGCCTTGAGGGTTTTGCGGTCCGTCATGTTGCCTGGTGGTCTGCTTGTTCTGTCCGTCAGCAAACCTCACTGGTGCACGAGCCTGATACGCCTCCTGTGGGGCCACAAAGCCTGGACCGCTGCGGAAGTCAAAACCATGCTCAAGGCAGCAGGATTTACCGGAACCGCCGTGCATCAATATAAATCCGGCCCCCCGAAACACACCAGCCAGGGTTATGTCGCGACCCTTGGCGATACATCTGCAAAAAGGACTTTCTCATGAAGATTGTTACGATAACATCGACTTTTGATGCTGTAGATGTTGCGCAAGCGCGCACTTGCCTGAAAGCCGCGCAATCCGATGCATTGGATTCAGATGAGTGCCTCAAATACGAAGTTTATTGGGATGACAACGGCAAGATTTTTATCATCCACATGTGGAAAACAGAGGAGGCCTTCAATGCTTACCGTACCAGCGAAACCTTCGGACAAACAATTGAGCGTTTAAAGCCCTTGATGACATCGCCACCAGAATCCTTAAGCTGGAACGTACCCGACCTTGACGGAACAGCTTGAGCAAAATGAACGAGTGCAGCGGGATTATGGATAGAAACTGAATGACGCAAACGGCGTTGCAAGCATATTGTTTCAGTAAGGTCTTCGAGCCGGAACCGGCGAAGGTGATGCAGTTCGACCGGCATTATTTATTGTACAGTGCCCGTGGAGCAATCCGGTTGGAGGCAGAAGATCGCAACTGGGTGTTACCGCCGTCCCGTGCTGCATGGATTCCGGCAGACACAGAAATCAGGATCGAGATCACGCACGAAGTTGATTGCTGTTCCGTGCTGTATCACAAGGATTTTGTCGATAGCCCGGTGACGAGCTGCCAGGTCCTGACCCTTTCCCCCATCGCCCGTGAGATGATCTTGCACACCCGTCGATGGGGGCCTGAGTTACCGGCACTTGATGATCATGCCTTGAGCTTTTTCAGGACCCTGGCTGGAACCTGCGCCGAACTTGCGGCCACGCCCAGCGAAGTCTGGACGCCCCGGGGGAAATCCAGGGCCATGCAAAAGGCTCTGGCCTTCACCCAGGATCATCTGGCGACGGATTGCACTTTTGCTGATGTTGCAAAGGCAGCGGGTCAGTCAACGCGTTCCCTGGCCAGATCGTTCGCCAGCGAAGCCGGTATGACCTGGCGTCAAATGCAACGCCGCATGCGCATGATCCGGGCACTTGAATTACTGAGCAATGTCGAGGACCGGGTTCTGAATGTTGCTTTCGATGTGGGGTACAATTCGCAAAGTTCTTTCAATCGCGCCTTTCGGGAATTCAGCGGCTACAGTCCCGGTGAATTTCGCGCCCGTTACTATTCTTCCGACCCCGGGCCTGGCGCGTAAGATCAGGCTTCTATGGGCGGCAACCTCTTTCTCAGTTCGTTCTTGGCGATCTTCTCCAGCGTTGAACGCGGCATGTCGTCGACGATGAAAACATCACGTACAACCTTGAAATCAGCCAGGTTCTTCCGGCAGGCCTCGATGATTTTTTCGCCAAGATCTTCCGGGGCATCTGCATGCGGAATAACGAAGACAACCGGCACTTCGTCCAGCATGAAATGTTTCTGGGCCACAACGGCACATTCCTTGACCCAGCCAGTTTCCAGAATAACAAGTTCAATTTCCGACGCCGCGACATTCTCTGCCCCGACCTTGAGCATGTCTTTTTCGCGGTCACCAAAATAGAGGTCGCCATTTTCACCCATGATGATGAAATCCCCGGTTTCGAACCAGCCGTCTTCATCGAAGGCATTTTTATTTGCTTCATCGTTCCGGAAGTATTCCTTGAACAAACTGACGCCGCGCACACCGCGAACATACAAAAGACCGCGTTCACCCGGTTTGATGTAATTACCGTCCGAATCACGGATTTCGATATCATAACCAGGGGAGACCCGGCCAATGCTCAGGGGCCCACCTGGGTGGTCGATATCGCCGACGATGCCGTGGGTGATGGTTTCGGTCATGCCCCACCAGCCAAAAGTCGGAATGCCATAAGTCGTCTCGACATCCGGCATGCGAATAGCCGGGTTCCAGAAGCGGAAACTGTGATCCGGAGGCGGGTCCTGGCTCAGCAGTGCTTTCACACAAAACGGGATCAGCGAAGTCCAGGTGCATTTATGCTTGCGCGCCGTTGGCCAGAAACGAGACGCCGAAAATCGTGGCTGCACAACTATTGTGCCGCCAACCCATAACGATCCCAGCATGGAATAGGACTGCGCATTGGTATGAAACAATGGCAAAAATGCGAGGGTGATATCCGCACCGGACAAACGCATATGGCTGGCATTCATCTGCGCGCCCCAGATGGTATTCGCATGGGTCCAGAGCACGGCCTTGGGCCGCGATGTCGTGCCGGACGTGAACTGAATCCCAAGATTGGCATGTGGGTCTGTTGCCCGAACCGGGCATGCGCCCTTATCGCCGAGCAATTCAGCAAAGGGGATATGCGGAACACTGTCCGGCGTTTTCGCTTTGTCACCGGCATTGTTATCAGTGATCACCAGAAAGCGGATATCGGGGGCACTTTCTTTCACCAGTTCGGCAAAGCCGGGCTGTGTGATCGCCGCCACGACGCCGGCATGATCGGCAAAATAGGTCATGTCACGGGCAACCGAGCGTGTGTTGGTCGAAACCGCAACAGCCCCCACCTGTGCACAGGCAAACCACGAAATCATGAATTCGGGGCTGTTATCCAGATGCAGCAGCACACGCTCCCCTGCAACCACGCCCCGATTGTGCAAGGCGGCAGCAACGGCGTTCACATCCCGACCGAATTCCGCATAGGACCAGGTGCGGTCTTCGCCCTCGAAGGGTGCCCAGATCAGGAAAGGATTATCCGGCGTCTGCTCCACCCAGAGATTTAGCAGCCACGGAATATCCCGGCCTTCCACCATCGCCATATGCGATTGTTCAATCGTTTGCTTCATCGTCACAACAGGGCCCTCGGGTTGTAAATATTTACGCCGAAGTCTGATAGACAAAGCGCCGCATGGCAATCCTGCGACAAATAATGTTTAGCGCACCCTGTTGCACCCGCTTCCGACAACAGCATCAGCCCCTTGAGAACAGCTTGGCGCGTCCCCACCTGTGATGTAATGTGCGTCGAATATTTTTATTTCAGGCAGGTGTCGGCAAATGGGTCCGGCAGACGGCCTGTTGCCAATGTGCGGAGCGAACATGATAGCGATCTTTAACCTTCTGACTTCAATTATCGACATTTACACGTTCCTGTTAATCATGTCGGTGGTCTTGAGCTGGCTGGTGGCGTTCAACGTCGTGAACACACAAAATCGTTTCGTATATATGGTTGGAGACTTTCTGCACCGCATAACAGAACCTGTCCTCGGACCCATCCGGCGCTTTATGCCCAACATGGGCGGTCTGGACATCTCACCGATCATCCTGATCCTGGCCCTGTACTTCATCCGGGACCTGCTGCGCGATATCCTCCTATAGGGCGGGTCCGGCGTCGTCGGATAGATCTTTGCCTGAACCCGTTCGCAGTCCCTTCGAACTTGGCCCCAAAGGGTTGTCGTTGCGAATTAGTCTGGCTCCAGGTTCCGGAGCCAACCGGATCGACGGTGTGGCCGATGGTGCAGACGGCCCGGTATTGAAAATCCGGGTAACCGCAGCACCTGAAAAAGGCAAGGCAAACAAAGCCCTGATAAAGCTGTTGGCGAAGGAAACTGGCATCGCCAGTGGATGCTTTGAAGTCGTGAGTGGGGCGACATCACGAAAAAAACGCCTGATCATCGACCAGGGCGACAAAGACTTGTTGAGCCAACTGGTTGAATGGAGTAAGACGCTGTCATCTGGAACGTGACCTGATTTTTTTGGTCCCACAGCGACGATATTTGAACCTGGAGCCCCCCAAATGAATTCAACAGAAATCGACAATCGCATCATCGACGGGAAGGGCTTTGCAGAAGGCTTGCGGTCCCGGGTCGCTGAAGAAGTCACGGCATTAAAAGCGTCACACAATGGCCTGACGCCAGGACTTGCCGTCATCATTGTCGGCGAAGACCCGGCCAGTCAGATCTATGTGCGCAACAAGAATAAACAAACCATCGAAGCCGGTATGGCCGGGTTTGAATTCAAGATGCCCGAAGACACCTCCCAAGCTGATTTGCTGAAGAAAGTCCTGGAACTGAATGCGGATGACAAGGTTCACGGCATCCTGGTTCAGTTGCCCTTGCCGGACCAGATTGATGAACATGAAATCATCAATGCCATTGATCCGGCCAAGGATGTTGACGGCTTTCATGTTGTCAATTCCGGGCTGTTGGCAACGGGTCAGAAGGCCATGGTGTCCTGTACGCCGCTTGGTTGTTTGATGTTGCTGAAAGACCGGCTGGGCGATTTGTCTGGTCTTGATGCAGTCATCATCGGGCGTTCAAACATTGTCGGCAAACCAATGGCCGCGTTGCTGTTGGCTGAAAGCTGCACAGTTACCATCTCCCATTCACGCACCCGCGATTTGCCGGATGTGGTCCGACGTGCCGATATCGTGGTCGCAGCTGTTGGCAGGGCCGAAATGGTCCGTGGTGACTGGATCAAGCCCGGTGCTACGGTCATTGATGTGGGCATTAATCGCGTACCCGCCGCAGAAGAAGGCAAAACCCGCGTTGTCGGAGATGTTGCATTCGCCGAAGCCATTGAGGTTGCCGGCGCCATTACACCCGTTCCAAAAGGTGTCGGCCCGATGACGATCGCCTGCCTGTTGCAAAATACCTTGACTGCCTGCAAACGACAAAATGGCCTGGAAGCGGACTAATAGGACTATTTTCAACCAATTGGGCACGTAATGCCAATTTAATTGACGTTTTCGCTTCCCCCTTTGGACTGGCCAAATTATATTTTGCGGGTGGATCGGTTTCTTTCGGCCCCCAACCGTGGAAAACGTTTCACACCTGCAGCTTCGTCACTTACTTTATTAGTATGTGAAGTTTGCAAACAGATTTCAGGCCGCGAGGACCTCCGGCCTGTTTTCAAATAGAAGGGCCACCCTCCCTCAGGGTGGCCCTTCGCTTTTGTGGGCAGCATTATGCCCTGAAAATGCCCCATTTCGGCCCAACCACCGCCCTATTCACAGTGCACAATCCCTGTCATTGGGCCTCCAGAGCAGTTTCTGTAAAAGTGGAAGCTGCTTCAGGGAGCAAATTCCCAGAGATTGCAGGGATTGCTTCCAGGGTGGTTCGGCTTCTCTTTCCCCCGGGACCCCTCGCCCGTCAGCAGAAGCCGGACCACCTTTTTTTCCAATGACATCGACGTCATCCTGGTTGGATCCAAAAAATATTCACCTGAAATTGTGCGTTTGAATGTCCTGAAATCGCTCTATGTTTCCGTTGAAGCCGGAAAGACGATAGTCTGACGGCCGTGTGACAAATGGACATTCTGGAGTGAAGTCAATGATACTGTATGAACTGGCCGGTCGAGACGATTTTCGCTTTAGCCCCTTTGCCTGGCGCACAAAGATGGCCCTGCATCACAAGGGTGTGGAATATGAAAGCCGCAGTGTCAAATTCTGTGACCGCAGCCCCATTGAAAAATCCGGGCAGGAGCGTATTCCGGTGCTGGTAGACGGAGACACCTGGGTTCATGATTCCTGGTCAATCGCCGAATATCTCGAAACAACTTTTCCTGATCAGCCCTCTTTGTTTGGCGGTGACACCGCACGTGCGCACGCGCGGTTTATCAACAGCTGGACCGACATGGTTTTGAATGGAGGCGTCTTTGGTCTGATCGTGCGGGACATCCTCGATCACGTGCACCCGGATGATGTTGAATTTTTCCGCAGCACACGCGAAGCCAGGGTCGGCAAACCATTGGAGGAAGCGCAAGAGGGGCGTGAGGAACGTGTGGCTGCCTTTCGCAACAGTCTGCAGCCACTACGTCAAACGCTTAAAAGCCAGAAATATCTTGGTGGAGATGCACCCAGCTATGCCGACTATATTGTCTTCGGCAGCTTGCAATGGGCGCGATGTGCAAGTCCGTTTCAGATTCTGGCGGAAGATGACATCCTCTTTAGCTGGTTTTCGGGGCAACTGGATTTGTTCGATGGCTTCGGTCGCAAGGCACCGGGTTACCCCGCCTGACCATGACGACGCAAAAGGCTACAAGTATCCTGGTTTGCGGACATGGCAGCCGGGACCCTGCCGCAATCGAAGAATTCACGGGCGTTGTGGGTGCTTTGCGAAATCTGCTGCCCGGTGTTGATATCGATCACGGTTTCCTGGAACTGGCCGCCCCCTCCATCAGCGAAGCACTGGAGAGCATGTACAAACGCGGTTGTCGAAATATTACGGCATTGCCGGGCATGTTGTTTGCAGCCGCCCATGTCAAAGAGGATATTCCTGAAATCCTGTCGGACTTCGGGAAAGACCACCCGGATGTGGAAATCAGCCTGGCCCGGGAGCTGGGTCTCAGTGACAATCTGATAGAAGCGGCCAGCAAGCGGATTAATTCAGCCCTGGATCAGGCCAACGAGATTGCCAGGTTAGAAAACGATCAAACCGTCTTGATGGTCGTCGGACGCGGATCACGGGACAAATCTGCCCTTGGACATCAGGAAGAGATCAGCGCACGCCTCGGCGAGATATGCGGACTGAAACACTTTCGAACATGTTATGCCAGTGTCGCCTCACCCCAAATGGACGAAGCCCTGCGTGATGTGGTTCCGGGCCGTTTCAAACGCATCGTCTTTTTGCCATGGTTTTTGTTTACCGGCGTTGTGGTAAATCGGCTTCAAGGACGGTTTCGTGAAATATCGGATGAGAATCCGGCAATAGATTTTGTCGAAGTCGACTATTTCGGGAATCATCCATTGGTCGCCCAGACTTTTGCAGACAGATACAGAGAGAGTATTTCGCTTTGATTTCAACATGTTTACCCTGGTTTCAGAACGACTAAATATCTTCTTTTGCTTGTATATAGAAAGTAAGCCATCTACAGGTGACAAGGTATTACGGGATTGCGCCAGACCCCGATAACAGTGAAAATGGCGAAAGACAAATAGTTGTCCCCTCGTGGACCTTTCAGGAAAAAATTTATGCCAGCCAGAACAGTCATGCTCATCGAAGATGAAAAGAAAATGAGCAAACTTTACGGCGTTGTTCTGGAAACCAGGGGCTATTCGGTGATATCGGTCGACAGTGTTGATGATGCCCTGACGTCGATGGATCAGGCACTGCCTGACATCATTATCTCGGACATTATGATGCCGGTCACGAACGGCATCGAAGGCTGCAAAATAATCCGTGAGCGGCACGGTCGCGACGTGCCCTTGCTGTTTGTTTCGGCGCTGGATGATGCCAAAACGGTCAACGACGCATTTGATGCCGGGGGAGATGATTATTTGACCAAACAGTCATCGCTGGAAGACGTCGTCAATCGCGTTGAACTGTGGCTGGAAATTCCGGCTGAGCAACGCATTGAGCTTGCAGAAAAATCACGCGCTGCCTGGAGTTAAGTAGACGTTCTAGCGTTCCTGCATGGCGGCCCTGAAGGCCCCCAGAAACGGATCCAGAATATATTCCAGCACAGACCGCCGTCCGGTCTGGATACTGCAGATCACCTGCACACCCGGCACCAGGGAATATCGCGCTGAGCGACGCTCGAAATAGTCTCTTTCTGTCTCAACCCGGACTTTGTAATAAGGCACGTTGTCTTTTGTCACCAGCGTATCCGGACTGATCGACATGACCCGGCCTTTAAGCCGCCCAAAGCGAATGGCATCACCGGAGGCCAGGGTGACCATCGCCAACTGGCCAGGTGCCACATAGCCCACATCCTGAGCCGGTAGTTTGGCTTCGATCACCAGTTTGTCGCCAGCAGGGACAATATCAACAACGGTATCACCTGACCTTACAACGCCGCCAAGGGTGGCAACATGCAGGGTTTGGACGACGCCTCTGACGGGAGAGCGCAGCACAGTGCGCGCCAGATTATCTTCCAGTCGCCCCATGCGTTCGGCAAATTCCTTGAGGGATCGACGTTTGTCATCCAGTTCCGCCCGGACCTCTTCGTTGAAAGAAGTGCGCAAAGTATTCACCCGGGCCCGGGCCTCAATGATTGATGAGGCGATCCGTTTTTGGGCCGCAAGGTCCTCGGCGATGCCGCCTTCCTGCTCGGTCCTTTCCTTGAGCAGGTTCAGATGAAGCATACGGTTTGTCAGGTCCTCTTTCATCAGCTCGTCACTGATGGCGATTTGTTCTTTCAGAAACACCAGGCTCTTGCGGCGTTTATTGATACGCGCCTTGATTTCACGACCTTCTTCCCGACGCTGGGTGACCATTTGCTGCTGACTGGCGACCAGATTATTGATGCGACTGATGCGATTTTTGAATCGCTGATTTGCCTGTGCGATCAGTGTTTTCTGACTTTTGACAATACTCTTGGGATAGCTGACCCGCTTGGCACGCTTCAGCTCGGCTTCATGGCGGGCAATATCTACTTGTAATGCCATCATGCGCACACCCAGTTCCTGAACATCCGCGCCGGATGCCGTGCGTTCCAGAACCACAAGTTCCTGACCGGCTTCAACCGTGTCGCCTTCACGTATCAGGATTTCCTGAACAATCCCGCCTTCCAGATGCTGGATCGACTTGATCTGGGATGACGGCACCACTTCGCCAACCGCATCGCTGACGATGTCCAGTTTGCCGTACCAGGACCAGGCCCCGAAAGCCCCCACGGCCAAAACGCACAACATCAGAAACAGATGTGTGGTGGCCCCTGCGCCAAGCCGGGTTGGCTGGTATTCTGCGGTTGTTTGAGGATCGCTCATGATGCTGCTCCCGTGCCATTGGGGGGCGTACCATTTGAGCCCGTGCCATTTGAGCTCGTGACAGCTTGCCCGTTCTGGGCAGCAGCAGAGGAAAACCGTGGAACCGGTTTGATATTAAGGTCCAGGACATGATGCGCACCGCGTATTATCTGGGCATCGTGGGAGCAGGCAATAATTGTATGCCCTTTCGCAGCCAGATCATTCATCACCTGATAGACATGTCGGGCACCGTCTGCATCCAGGCCTTCAGTGGGTTCATCAAGGACAACCAGTTTGCCGTTGTGCGAGAGGGCTCTGGCAAGGGCGAGGCGGCGGCGAATACCCAGCGACAGATTGCTGCCGCCGTTTACCAGCATCAAGTCCATGCCCATCTGATTTTCGTCCACATATTTGTCGAGGCCAACGCGAACGAGTAAATCATGCATGGCCCCTGCATCAAGATTTTGATTAAAAGCCAGCAGATTCTCTCGCAGGGTCGCATTCATAAAGCGGGGTTCCTGCGGCAGATAGACCACTTGTTCGCGCCACCACACAGGTGCAATCTGAGCCAGATCAACACCATCCACCAGAAGGTTGCCCCGGGCAGGTTCCAACAATCCAACCAGCATGCGGGCAAGTGTTGTTTTGCCACTGCCATTGGCACCGGTAATCACCATGACTTCCCCCGCGTTCAGGGAAAGATTTAGTTGTTCAAACAGGGGACCGCTGGCACCGGGGTAGGAAAATGAAGCATCCTTGATTTCCAACCTGCCGCTATAGTTTGCGATCGCGGTGCCGTCGACACGCTCGCGTGGCAGGCGGGTAAACTCCCGAAACATGTCCCGCGCCTGCTTTGCCTTGGCCCAACCCTCGGTTTGTTGCGCGAGACCTGCAACCGGCTGCAAAGCCCTGGCGGCCATGATGTTGGCCCCGATCATGGCACCCACATCCAGTTTACCTGTTACCACCAGCAAGGCCGCAACAGTGATCAGGGCAATGGTCATCAAGGCTGTCAGGCTCTGGATTGATGTTGTGACCATGGACTGACGCAAGCCAACACGGCGGCGCAAACCCTCAAGGGCCTTGATTTCACGGGCCCAGCGACGTTTCAGAAATCCGGCTGAGTTGAAAGCGCGAACAGCATCAGCGCCAACGATAGCAGAATCAACAAGCGCCCCGCGCCGACCGGTTATGGTTGTCATCTCCTTTGTCGGCCCCCGCAAGGACATCAATCCCCCGGCCACCAGAACAAAAACAACGATCAGAAATGTCACCGTAACCAGGGCCAGCATCGGCGCCAGCAGGAACAAAGCTGCAACAAATACCAGGGCAAAGGGCACATCCATTGCCGTGCACAAATAAGGTGCGGTATAGGCCTGACGCACAGTATCAGCGCCCGATACCATCTCCCGGCGCAATCCCGGCGGCAACATGTCCATGGCAGTTGCCCTGGCCGTTGTCAGCACATCGTAACTGCCCAGAGCCAGGGCTTCGTTGGGTCCAGTGTTAACGGCTTCTGCAAAGTGCAAACGGGCGCGGCGAAAACCATATTCAAGCGCCACCGCGATGATGGCCCCGGAGCACAAGGTTATCAATGTCGAATCAACGCCATGGGCGACATAACGGTTCAAAACCTGAATGACAAATATGGGTGTTGCAAGTGCGAGTATGTTTGCAAACAGGGACGCCACCAGCATCTCGAATGCCAATACAGGTCGGGCCGCCAGTCTGCTCAGAATTTCAAGCATGTTGTTCCAGAACTATTTTTCATCAGAAAAGGGATTATCAACTGCCTTGGCCCAGAGGTCCAGCAGTACAGCCTCAAGGTTTTTGGTATAGAGGGCCGTGTCGAACAAAGGTGCCGCAGAATGTTGGCTCATTACTTTTTGACGTAAATTCGCCAGGACATCCGGGTTTTGTGCCATCTCAATTGCACGGCGGACAAAATCATCAGCATTTGCGGCAACCAGCTCCGGCAGCCCGGCCGCAGTCAACAAGGACGGCCCCATCCGGTCCGGCATGTCATCCCGTCGCATGGTCAACACCGGTGCACCTTGCCACAAGGCATCTGTCGTTGTGACGCCACCATTATGAGTGAGCGTATCGAGGCACAAATCAACATAAGCGTAACGCGCGAGGTGGATTGCACGATCCGTAAACGGCACAAAGACCAGACGATCCGGATCGACACCACGGCTTAAAGCTTCCTCGCGAAGCCGGTCATTTACAATGTTTGTATTGTCCAGTAGCGCGAGGCGGGCCTGGGGCGCGCCCTGCAGTATTTTCATCCAGGCATCGAAGGCGAAGGGATCGATTTTGTAGGACCCGCCAAAGTTGGCCAGCAAACACCTGGTTTCGGGCAGACCTGCCTCGGCTCGACTGATGCCGGACGTGACCGAAAAAGGCGGCGACGCAGGCAGCGAGCAATCCGGCATATCAACCAGTTTTTCATCATAGAATTTACGGGCAGCAGCGGGGACAAGTTCCTTGTCGACCAGGTGACAGTCAATGAAATCGGCACAGATCGGCGCACCATAGCCAAGGGCGCTGATCTGTAGCTTTGCCGGTTTGTAGGCCAATATTTCTGGACGCCCGCCTTTTGTATGACCTGCCAGTTCGATCAGGATGTCGATATCCCTGTGGGCAATAAAGGCCGCAGCCTGACCATGGGCGAGGCCAGACAAGTCATGAAGGGCATCAAAGTCCTGGCTGAATTTTTTTGTGATCTCGTCGTGCGTCCGACCAAGTGAAAATCCTTCCACATAAAACTTTTGGCGATCATGGCAGACAATGACTTCATGCAGCGCCGTTGCCACACTGTGATTACAAAAATCCGGTGACAGGTATCCAATGCGCAAGCGCATGTCCTGGCGCATAGCTTTCTTTATTTTTGGCAACACACCAATACTGGTGGCAGCCTTGTGGCTGGCGCGACGGGCGACCTCGGCCTGGGCTTCTCCACTGAGGCCAAGTGGTAAAACCTGAAAAGGTGAAATTACCATCAAGGCCACCTGACCAGCTGGTTTGGCGAGGTTATCGATGATACTCGCCCTGGTTTTTTCGTAGCCAGGGTCCCAGCGACAAAGTGCCCGGTAGGCGTAGGCAAGTGCCCCTTGCAGGGCAGGGCGGCTATCACCGATGTCATAGGTTTGATCACTACTGGGGGCAATGGCTGTTTCCAGATCGGGAACCGCTGCCAGAATTTTTCCAGCTTCCAGATAGATGGCACCGCGGACGCTGTGGGCATAAACATTGCCAGGGTCCATACGTAACAATTCGGCGCAAGCTGCAACGGCTTCATCAAGACGTCCCAGCGCACGCAACGCAATCGCGCGGTGATGCAAGGCACCAAGCGCTTCCGGCTTCAGCGTCAATGCCATATCCAGGGATTTCAGGGCATTTCCTGCCAACCCCAGACCCAGTTCGCTGATACCAAGACATTCCCAGCCACGATGATCATTTGGCTGAGCCATCAAGTAACTTTGAAAACTGTCCCGCGCTTGCCCGAATTCGCCCTGACGGATATGTCCGCGCCCGGCATCAAACAGTCCTTGCCAGTCATTCGGATTTTGCCGACGAACTTTTCGCGAGATCGTGGAGGTTTTTTGCTGAAGCGTTTGTGCCTGTTCAGCGTGAACCCGGGCCTTGTCATGATCCCCAAGTTTTGTCAGGGCCAGGGCCAGATTGTTGTGGGCGTGAGGATTTTTGTCATCGTGAGCCAGATATTGCTGCAGATGCACGCTGGCCTGTTCCACCTGACCAGCGGCAACTTCCGCTGTTCCGAGGGCAAATACAAGTGGCATGATATCCGGGCGCAACTGGTGAGCACGGGCATAGGCATCAACCGCAGGCTGGTGCATTTTCAGCGCCATCAGACAATCACCAGACCCGATCAATGCCGTGATGTTATCCGGTTCCGCCACAAGGATTGTGTGCCAGGTCGCTAACGCCACATCGTGGCGCCCGGCGCGCATTTCAGATTTCGCAAATTCGATTTCGTTGTCGCTCATGATTTGTCATTGTCCCGGTTCAGCCGGAACAACATAACAAATCAGGCGAGATTGGTATCGGTAATATCCGTCACACTTTCGAGGATACCAACTACACTGAGTTCGCCATTGAAATCAGCTTCCGCTCCAGCACCTTCCTGATAGCGAATAATAACGGCATCGCTTGTGCTGCCGCCCGACGTACCACTTTCATAGAACACAAACAGCATGTCGGTATTTATCGCGCCATTCGTCAAAGGGTTTGTTGACGCGACAGCGTTCGCCGTCTCGAGTAGCGTTTCTATATTTGCAACAATGGTTGCTTCACCAGCAGTCGCGAAGTCTATGCTTGCTTTCGCAGAAGTATAATTAAATTCGATCGCACCATTTGATGTCGTCGCAAGCAATGAATCCGACACCAGTGACGTCGTTTCAAGCAAAGTGATATCCGAACCGGAAGCAGTAGTCGTGCCATTTCCGCTTTTGGCACTGGACGTCCAGTCAAAGATGTCTGTTGTGGAACCGGATCCAACCGTAAAGTTCTGGATCACTTCGGCATCCAGATTAACTGTGTTGTCTACCGAAAGGGTTTGGCGCAATCCCGATCCGGTGGAGCTGCCAAAATCGATGAATTCAATGCTGGTCAAGGTTGCCCCGACCAGGCTGACGGACGTCGCACTTGTACTATCAAAAAGAATTGTATCCGTGCCAGTGCCGCCATTAATCGATTCGCCACTGACAATATCCGTATTCGATTGCACCCGGAAACTATCATCTCCGGCGCCGCCAGACAAACCATCTGCCCCGCCCAGACCGATCAAGGCGTTATTGTTTGAATCACCGGTCAGACTGTCCGCATTCGCCGTACCTGTAACCTGTTCGATATTACTCAGGGTATCCGTGTTGCCAAATGTATCAGTTGCTGTTCCTGAGGACAGATTTACGGTAACGCCATTGGTGCTGGTACTGCCAAAGAAATGTTCGTTCTCATAGGTGACCCGATCCGTTCCAGAACCACCATCAATGGTGTCATTGCCGCCCATGCCTTCAAACTGTTCGAAGCTACCTGAACCACCGGTGAGTGTATCCGCCTGGTTCGTTCCCCGAGCTTGCTCGATGCTGGTAAAGGTGTCGGTGTTGCCAAAACCATCAACGGCTGTACCGGTCGAAAGATTGACCGTTACACCAGCGGTTCCGCCAAAGCTTGAATCCGAAATATATTCGATCCGGTCACTGCCCGACCCGCCAGTAAAGGTGTCCGCACCGTCAAGCCCACGGAACCTGGCGCCCGCACTGCCAGCGATAAAGGTATCGTTGAATTCGGTCCCTCTGGCGCGATTGATGTTACTGAAGGTATCCGTTGCGCCAAAACCATCCACCGCAGTATTGGTAGAGAAATTCACAGTTACGCCCGCACCGCCGCCAAAGAAATTATCGTGGCTGTAATCTATTGACTGGAAACCGGCTGTGGTGCCAATGAATGTATCTGCACCGCCAAGACCACGGAAGCGTTCAAAAGAGTCGTTGCCGCCACCGGTCATGACATCGACGGAGTTGGTGCCGCGGACCATCTCGATACTCGAAAATGTATCCGTATTGCCAAAGCCATCTGTCGCAGTTCCTGTGGCCAGATTGACGGTTACACCGGCAGAGCCACCGTTACTTGCATCATGGGCATAACTGATCTCATCATCGGTTGAGCTGCCGGTAAATGTATCGTTGCCACCAAGCCCCGAGAAGCGAACAAAATTGCTGCCGCCTGTCATGACGTCAGCCGAGTTGGTACCCTGGATGGCATCAATGTTGGTAATCGTGTCTGTGTTACCAAAACCGTCAACAACAGTTCCCGTAGAGAAATTGGCCGTGATGCCTGCCGTGCCACCGGCCGCCGAATCACCGGAATAATCAACTTCATCAAAACCACTGACACCATTGATCGTGTCGTTCCCCGCCAGGCCGCGATAAAGCTCTTTGGTTGTTTCGCTGTTGGCTGAACCCGAAATAGAATCGTTGTGTGACGATCCATAGACTTTTTCAAAACCACTGATCTCGTCACTGCTGCCAAGTCCGTCGGACGCGCCGCCTGATGCCAAACTGAGCGATATGCCGCTGGTTGAAGTTGAATAGTCAACAATGTCCGTACCGCTACCGCCCGCCAGCGTATCTGACCCGGCACCACCGATGATATGATCATCTCCGGTACCACCACTGATGATGTCTCCGGCAGATGAGCCTGTCAGCGTATCATTGCCACTGCCACCGCCGATGATTGATCCCAAAACACCGGCCCCGTCAATGTTATGACTAAGCGTGCCGTGGGAGATATCGACAGAGGAAGAAGAGTTACCGGCAAACGAGATTGTATCGTTTCCGGATGTGCCGATGCCAATATAGCCAAAACCAGTGTCTGTATCTGAGAATGCCAAACGCACGCGGGCGCCAGACTCGCCTTCAGACACAAACAATTGTTCGACCGATGTCAGGGATACCTGGCCAGTGATAGAGCCAGAGGAATTTGAATAGTTGGCAACATCTGTATCAGCATTGTAGGCCATGCGGAAATCACTGAGGTTCGTGAACGTGATTTCATCCGTTCCTGCGCCGCCGGAAACAGTATCGGTTCCGCCCAATGAACTTCCCTGGTTCATGACAAACTGGGTATTTCCAGCACCGCCAAGCAACGCGTCATTTCCAGTGGTCGCGGTCAAGACCTCGGAAAATGTACTTGTCGTATTGGGGTCGATAAATTCGTTTTCCTCGCTCTGAAAATTTTGAACATCGTCAAACGTCAGGCCAAAACCGAGCGGTTCGCCAAATAATGCTTCCCCAAATATGTCATGCTGGATCAATAATTCACCGGGAGTCAGGAACTGGCTTGGATCTCCCCCAAACCCGGGTAATCCTGGTCCAAACAACGGTCCACCAGCACCAATTTGGTTGTCCTGTCCACCACTGCCGCCGAAAAGGTCACCGGACCCACCGCCAAAAGTACTGCCCGGCGCAAATGGATCGCCACCCCCAAAGGGTAATCCTGATCCAGCACCGCCAGGACCGTTCTGATTATCCTGACCTGGAGGTTGAAAACCGAGGCCGCCTTGTTGAGCTGTCGCACCTGCAGCGTCGCCTGCTGCGGCGAAAGCTTCGTCCATGGACTTGCCGTCGGCCAGCGCCTGATCGAAGGCTGCCTGTGCTTCGGCCTCTCCACTATCGGCTGCTCCTTCCGGCGTTGCCGGGCCGTCGGGGCCTGGTTGTCCATCGCCTTCGCCAGCCTGTTGTTCACCATCCGCAGGCTGACCGTCCGGGTTAACCGGCTGGCCTTCCCCGTCAGCAGCTTGTTGTTCGCCATCTGCAGGTTCGCCGTCGCCTTCCTGGCCCTCGGTGCCTTCGCCTTCGCCTTCGACAGGTTCTCCTTCACCCTCTACCGGCTGGCCTTCGCCTTCTCCCTGGGCGGCTTGCTCTCCGTCGGCGTTATCACCGTCCTGGTTTTCGCCCTCACCCTCGCCTTCTCCTTCACCCTGGGCTGCGGCTTGTTCACCTTCACCGGTGTTTTCATCTTCGTTGTTCTGGCTGCGCTCCGCCCGTGGCGGTGGGGGCGGCGGCATGGCCGAACGGGCCTGGCCATACATCTGGTTGGCGGCAGAAGGTGGCAGGGTAATGATCGGGCTGGGTGGCACAAAGGCGCTGGTGACCTGTGTGGTTTGCAGGGGCTGGTTCAGCACTTGCGTGCCAACGGCG
>JABILA010000067.1 GCA_018654745.1 Alphaproteobacteria bacterium | reverse complement strand
GTGTGACGGGTCTGGCTTTCCTTGGAATGCTTATTATCATCGGCACCTACTGGGACGGCGTCCGGCATTTTCTAATCGGCCTATAGGGAAAAGTGGTGATCCCGAGAGGATTTGAACCTCTGGCCTCAAGATTAGGAATCTGATGGCCCAACAAAATCACCGTTTCGTTGAATTACGATACTATACCATACATCGTCCAGAAACAGCCATATTGTGGCCACACTCTCAATATATTTTACGCTCTTGTTCGCTAGGTTTGTCTCCTTAGTGCGACCTATATGCGACCTAATTGCCGAGGATGGGGGTGACCGATGCCAACATTAAAGCTTACAAAATACGCTATCGAAGCTCAGCCATGTCAGGCCAAGGACGTTATGCTTCATGATACCGAGGTCAAAGGCTTCCAGTGCAAAATGACGCCGAAAGGGAAGCGCGTTTATCAAATCTACTATCGCACCACAGCCGGAAACGAACGTCGCCAAAAGATTGGTGTGCACGGGGAAATTACACTCCAGCAAGCCCGTGAACGTGCGAAAGATATAAAGGCTGCTGTGCAACAGGGTGAAGACCCAAGCGGCACGCTACAAGCCACCAAACTTGCTCCATCTATTGTTGACTTATGTAATAGATATCTATCTGAACATGCCATCGTTCACAAAAAGAAAGTTTGTGCCAAAGATGACGAAAGTATGATCAGAAACTATATCGTCCCAAAAATAGGGAATTACAAAACAGGCTCTGTAAAGCAAGCAGATGTTGCACACATTCATAGCAGTTTAAAAAACAGACCCTATAGAGCCAACCGGGTTATATCCCTACTTTCGAAGATGTTTAATCTTGCTGAGCAATGGGGATTGCGTGAGCCTGGGACTAATCCAACTCGGTTTGTTCAGAAATTCAAGGAGCAAAGCCGACAGAGATTTTTGTCGCAAAGTGAATTGGAAGCTCTGTCCACGGAGTTGCTTCAATGTGAATCCCTGGGCATTGAAAAAGCCCAAGTAATAGATGCTATTCGACTCTTGCTTTTAACGGGATGCCGCCGCGATGAAATTCGAACTTTACGTTTTAAGTATGTCGATTGGGATCGTGGGCAGTTGGTACTACCTAACACCAAAACAGGGCAGTCGGTCCGTCAATTGGGGGGACGTGCGATTGAATATCTGGCAACAATCAGAGAACGGAGTAACTGTGATTGGGTCATTCCCAGTGATGTCAGTTCTGAAAAGCCATGGTCTGACCTTCAAAAAGCGTGGAGGCGAATTCGCAAACGCTGCGACCTGAACGATGTTCGCTTACATGACCTTAGACATACACACGCCGCTTCAGCCGCTGGGTTGGGGACTTCTCTACCCGTCATCGGAAAATTGCTGGGGCACACACAAGCTTCAACTACCCAGATATATGCGCACGTTGCGGATGACCCTCTCAGGGATGCTGCTGACCAAGTATCCAGTCACATCGCGTCAAAACTCTTTGGCGAGACCTGACAGAGTTTTGGTATTTTGATGAAGAAAGATTCAGTTTGCATTTAACCCAATGGTTCTGGTTCCCAGCTTGTTTTTCCAATCACTCTCCAAACGGATCACTTCTTCTGACGATAGGGTTGAGGATGCCGTTTCAAGAACAGAAACAACATAGTCTTTGCTCCTTAGTTTCTTGAGTTCGATATTCCCGCCGTGCCCGTTGCTTGCATAGCTTTGCCAGCGCCCCCAAAATCCATCTAAGCCATAGGCCGATCCGACATATTGTTTTCCACTAGGTTGGTGTACCAACAAATATATGCCCGAAGTATTGCGTAACAATTCTTTCCAACTGTCAGAGATTCTATAGAGGTCACTGACGCTACATGAGAACTTTCGCCATCCTGGAAAATCAGGTTCTTTGAACTGAGTACGGATTTCTATTACACTCTTTTGTTGTCGATCCGCCCTTTGGCTCCAGGCTCTAGCTCCGCCTCCCCAGTCGATTGATATTCTTCCACTCATATCAGCAAGAATTTCGCTTTCGACTAGGTCATAATAGATTGCTTTGGGGTTAGTGGGCACAGCATTTTGGACGGGACAAATTGTGTTTGGCCGAATCTGTCTGCTGCCGAGAATTCTGTAAATACAAGCAAAAACGGTTTCATCCTTATGTGTCCCCAAGAAAATTGCAGCAAACTTTGCTTTTCCAAACCGTTTCTCAATTTGAATTGAGTTGTAAACCCTAAACGCATCCATGTCAGACCGCCAAAGTGAGTAGGGGCTTTGGCCTCCTTCTCCCTTATTTTCCGTATGCTTGACCAGCCGTACCTCTGAGAGGTTCATCCCCTCCAATTCAAGCATTCCGTTGAATGTTAGCAATCTTACAACTCCCAAACTTTCCGCCACCGTTAAAATCACCATAGTCACTGCAACTAGTATTACGAAGAAAATTTCACCAGCTTTTGGGTTCTCGACTTTTTCATACACGGGGCACTCGGATGGGGGTGGCGGACCTATATCCCGTTGCTTCTCGCCCACAAGATATTTCAAATGGGGCAAAACAGTGAGCAAAACTGGACCCAGTCCTCTCCAGGGCTAAGCGTACAGCCATTTCCCTGTTTCTATCGACCGGCACTCCACCCCCAGTTTCACCCTATCGAGCACAGTGTCACCGAGTGCCTTCAGCCCCACTAGACCCCCTCCACTGCCCTGGATTGCCCCAGTTCAGCCCTATCACGCGAATGATGTCGCCCAGCAGCAAACTTTTTTGCGTACTAACGCATTTTATTTCGCACTCTAAGTGACTGACGAAGGCTAATGAATAGCCCCTGCAAGCCCCTCAGATGCCCGTACAAGTCAATTGTGAATCATCCGGGTACTTATGTGGCCCCAATAGTCAAATAGGCACATCGATGAACGGCTTTAAAGACGCTATAAGTCATTGATAATAAACATTAATTACTTGATTTCGGAGTCATTTTTCCCTATATAAATGACCAGCATTAACACGGTATTAGAGCCGTATTCCTTGATCAAACAGAAGGCGTTTCCGACTGGACCGGGACATTAAAACAGGAGAATGAAAATGAGAGAAATGAATCATATAGAAACAACTTTTATCAGGGAGCAATCTGCGGCAGCACTGCTCGGTCTGTCAAAGAGAACGCTCCAGAAATTCCGGGTGACAGGTTATGGCCCAGCTTTCCATAAATTTGGAAGTTGCGTTCGCTACAGCGTAGCCGACCTTGAAAAATGGACAGAATCCTGTCGCCACAATTCAACCAGCAATGCCAGCCAGGGAGGGGTACAATGACTTACAAAATGAAACCGGAATTACCTATCGGGCTTCAATCCTATTTTGATCATGGATTTAGCATCATCCCCTTTAAAGACGGTCAAAAGTTACCGTTATTGCCTTGGGTGCAATTCCAAAAAACGGCGGCTGGGATCGGGCGAGTTAGGTTGTGGGCATCCGATTACCCAGATTGCAATTGGGGGATCGTGACCGGCGAAGTGAGCGGAATCGTTGTTCTTGATTTCGACACTGAAGAAGCAGAAGCCGAAGCAAAAGAGTTTGGACTTCCGGAAACTCCAATGGTGAAAACCCCGAGGGGCCGCCATTACTATTACAAACATCCCGGTCAACAAATCTCGAATGCTACTGGTCTATTTGGGGGCATGGATATCAGAGGGGATGGCGGCTGCGTCCTCGCCCCTCCGTCAGTAAGATTTTCAAGTGGAGGCGAAGAGCTATCTTATGAGTGGGAAGTTGGCATGGATGATATGGAATTTGCTAAACTGCCTGACTGGGTTCCTGAAGTGACGGCAAATACTCAATCATCGGAATCGACAGATCCCGGAAGTGAGAAACCGGTTGATATTGAAAGCTACACAAAGGCCGTTTTGATTGAAGAGATGGACACTCTGATGCGGACCAGGGAGGGGGAGAGGAACGATCAACTCAATCGTTCGGCATACAGTTTCGGACAACTGATAGGCTCCAATGCGATCGACCGGGTCAGTGCCGAGGCTATACTGGAGTTCGTTGGCGCTCAAACGGGGATGGAGGGCAACGAAATTGAACCAACAATACGATCTGGACTAAACTGCGGAATAACCAGTCCTAAATGGGAAGAGGAAAAACCGAAGCCAATGTTTGAGATGCTCACTGTCGATCAAGTATTGGCAATGGAGCGGCCAAAATACCTCGTGGAAGGGATCGTAACAGAGGAAAGTTTGGCAGCGGTTTTTGGTGAGCCTGAATCAGGGAAATCTTTCCTGGCACTGGATTGGGCGCTTTGCATTGCAAGTGGAGTTGATTGGCTGTCCAAAAGGGTATTGCGGGGAGGCGCGGTCTATGTGACGGGAGGTGAAGGCGTATTTGGCTACAATCCGCGAATAGCGGTGTGGAAGCAAAACAACCCTTCTGCATGTACCGACAATTTCAGACTTGTGCCCAGTGCAGTGGACATGACCAACACTGCTAGCGTACAGGGTCTGGTGGACTCCATCAGGTATTATGGGATTGACAATCCGAAGGTGATTTTCATCGACACCCTGGCACGCAGCTTTGGTTCTGGAGATGAAAACAACGCCAGCGATATGGGTCGGTTCGTCCGGGGGGCAGATTTGCTCAGGAGCAGTTTTCCAGGAAGCTCTGCAATTGTTGTTCACCACACCGGCAAAGAAGGAGCCAGGGGACTTAGAGGGTCTTCTGCTCTGCTGGGTGCTTTGAGTACTTCAATTAAAGTTGAACTTAAGCAAGGGCGCAAAATGAGAATCAGTTGCGACAAGCAAAAGGACGACGAAAGGTTCTCCGACCTGTATGTAAATCTGGAACCAGAAGATTTGGAAGATGATTTTGGTTACTCGTCATGCGTATTGGTTCCGGCCAATGACAATCGATTTATAGAAGAGGCAATTTCAAATGGACCAATCATCAAGAACGACAACGACCAAAAGGCACACGATGTGCTGAGAAAATTTGGTCCTTCAGGGACTTCCTTTTCCGAATGGCGAAAAGCTTGCGGTATTCCGCCCACTACATTCAAGAAGGTAATAAAAAGACTTGTAGCTGCTGGCCATGTAGAGAAACAAAACGAAATCTATGTGGTCTCGGAAATTTCAGAACTTACGAAAATCTTGAAAGGTACACTGGACCCAGTAGCGGACCCTGAAGATTAGAAGTCCACGTATTCTGCCCTTTTCAGAGGGGCCAAAATTGGGGTCCTCCCCCCCTCTCTAGAGAGGGGGACCCAATGGACCCTGAGGGGGAAATTTGGTTGTCTGGGAAATACTATTCAGCCAATTTGGCCAAGAGGCTCGTAAACACATCAAAGTAGCTAACGCTGAGAACAAAATGTGTAGTTACAATTTGCCCAATTGTTTCAACTTTTCTGTGGCGAGTTTATGCCCCTGTTCAGCAGCTTTTCGAAACCACGTCACTGCTTCTTGTTTATCCGCTGAAACTCCTTTGCCAAAAAGGTAGATTCTTCCCAAGGAAAACTGCGCATCCGCATCTCCATGTTCCGCAGCTTTGCGGTACCACTTCGCAGCCTCCCGCACATCCGTAGTAAGCCCTCTACCAAACTCGTGCATTCTTCCAATGTTTGACTGTGCATTTGCGTTTCCTTGCTCCGCGGCTTTTCGATACCATTTCAATGCTTCACCGAAATCCTGGGTTACGCCTTCGCCATTATCGTACACAAATCCAAGGATAACCTGCGCTTCCGCATGCCCCTGTTCAGCAGCTTTTCGGAACCAATTCAATGCTTCCCCAATATCCTCAGCAACACCCTCGCCCCTTATGTACATAGATCCAATGTTGAACTGCGCTTTTGCGTGTCCTTGCTCAGCGGCTTTTCGAGACCATCTCATTGCTTCTCTGAAATTCTGGGTAATGCCTTCACCTCTATAGTAAGAGTATCCAATTCTATCCTGCGCTTCCGCAAGCCCCTGTTCAGCAGCTTTTCGAAACCATTTCAAAGCCTCCCGAACATCCTTGGAAACTCCATCGCCAAGAAAATACAACACTCCGATGTTATACTGCGCTCCAACGTGTCCCTGTTCAGCCGCTCTTTGGGTCCAGAGGACGAACTTTTTAATATTCTTTTTGATGCCCGACTCGCCTGTTCGATAGACTCTGCCGAGCAAGTACTGATATTCAGCAATTTTTGTATCTGCCGAATCGAGTTGCAACATGCGTTTTTTGTAGGGGTATGCCAAAGCATTTTTTCCTACGCCCTGAATTGAAACATTTTGATGCCGTCCAAATAAACGGCGTGCCGCACCGGTCATATTGTGATCCAGAAATTTATTCACTTCACTGAGTGAAACACTGAAATCATCAACACCATATTCTGCCGAGTTTGCAGCACCATTTAGGGCCTCTAAAAGATATTTCGTAAATAGACCGTGCTTGGCTTTTAGATCCCAACTGGCCACCTGATCCCCTTGGGCAGCCGTAATTATCGTCATCTTTGAAGACATACCAGTGGGGGCTTTTGGGACAATGGAAATCCCAGATGCTGCCCGGATCAGCATTCCGTTGGGACTGTTCCCGGAAAAACAGGCATCCAGATAAACAGTCACGGATTTTGTGTTGAGTTTGCCAAGGTTGGATAGAAGAGTGTCGATAGGATAACCGTTTATCTCAGGCGTATCCGGGTCGGCATCCACAGGCAAGAGGTAACCGCGCTTGTCCTTCAGCCCCGGCACCCCATGACCTGAATAGAAAACGATAACATCGGATGTTCCTCGTGGGTCAAGGTACCGCCATATTTTACCTTCGTGGGTTTCGCGATTACCAAAAGCCGATTCAAGTTGGGCTTTGGTGGCGTCCCTCAGATCAATGATATTCTTCGGCAAATAACCGAGACTGTCGATCACAAACCGCTTGAAGGCATTTGCATCATTCTGAGCGAAATCGACGTTAGGAATCAGACCGCCATAATTCTTGTTGCCGATAATTACAGCGACACCGGTCGATGGTGGTTCTGAAGCGAGAACATAACTGTCCGAAACAATCAGGCTCACAAACATAACCAACGCGGCTAAGGAATAAAGTTTCCATCTGACGATCTGTTTCGGCATGACGACTGTCTCACGCTTTCCACGAACAAGCTGTTCAATTGTCAGTTTTGATCTGATGAATATTGGTAACGGCACCTGTACGTATCTGAATACAATGTAGTGTTTAGGCCGGAAATTCTTGATGGCCTCAAATAAACTCAATATTTGGCAAAAAAAAAGGGGCGACAAATTTGTGAGGAGTACTCCTCAAATGGTATAATAGAACTAAGCAAATATCAACTTTTAGAAAAAGGAATGGAAATTGAAATCAAAAATATTTATCGCTCGTGGACATGAAGAAATTGAGGACCTAGGTGCTGTCATCAACTACTGGCTGGAAGAAAAATGCATCAAGGAAATTGCTAGTACAGACACTTCGATTTGTTATCTTCCGGAAGATAATTCGCAGTATCTAGTGACGACTGTTTGGTATTAGGAGTTTTAACTCCGCCAATTTTCACGCTGCTCAATGAACCTCCTTAGCAGTCCAAACTGGAAGTCACTGTTTCAGATATGTGTGAGAAACCGTGTCCCATTCCCAGATCACCGAATGGTTTTTTTCTACACCCAACTGCTCTCCAAAAACATCTTTGACAGCCTCACTAACCTTGGCAAGCACAGAACCGTCGGGGTCGCGATCTTTGTTGTAGTCTTGAATGCTGTAGTTCGTCGTGTAGCTAACTGTGGCTAACTCACTAAAGCCATCTAGATCAGCGTCTAGAAACCTGACCTCGCCCTTAGTCTCTTTGAGTGCCCAAACTTCTTGCCGCAAATCCGGCGCGCCGGGAAAGATCGTGCTGCCCGGCAACGTTTCGTAATACGATTTTTCGTATTCGAGACCCTTGTGGAAACGCACCCCGTCAAAGAAGTAGTACCGCCCCCATACTGAACTGAATCCGGTCCCGCCACTGCTGTCAGTCGATATCAGTTCCTTCACGCCATCTCCATTCACATCCTTTGCTTCCACTCTCCGCTGGCACCCCGTCCTATCGGAGAACACCATCCGCCCCTCCCGATCAATAACGAATATGTGGCCTGAATGCGCATTGAGGCACGAAGCTAACCAAGCGAACGGAATTGACGACTCGGGGGGTGGCGTAAAGTCGGCCTGGCCGTGAAAAGCGATTTCCATAAAATTGTCGAGACCATATTCGATCTGGTTTGCAGCGAAAAACCGCCCAATTGCCTTTTTGTCCCCGGCTGCGATTTGATCGAGAGAGAACGGCGAACCACCCCCCCCAGAAGAGTCTGGATCGGCAAGGGCAGACATGAGGACTGCGGACACGGAGAATATTGCCGCTGCAATCAGAGTCGCTGAGAATGAACTGGGCTTCCGCATAGTGGTTCCCCGACAGCAAATGTGTTGCCGCCATTAGGGAGGATGATGGGAGACTATGTCACGAGAAGGGTCTCATTGTGTTGATTTGATGTCCGGTTTACCCTTCGAAGCCGACATTAATTGAGGGTGGTTCTGACGGAGATTATTTGCCATGAGGGTACGCTGAAAGTTTGCAGCGGAGAGTGCTTGATTCAATTGATATGTAGGCATCCTTCCATGATGCCAAAGTAGTAGGGATAAGTAACGAAATATGGAGTAACAATAGCGTAAATAGTTCGTTGAACTGATTGCTCAGGCTCAGATGAAGACCGAGTTACTCCTAACTACCTGAAATCAATTTTTGTTGAGAAGGTGCTTTACTAGGCCCAAATCGAACATCTCCGTGCCAGTTAGATGAAGCATTTTGTCGGGTGGCGTTTCCATCGCTTTGTCTAGAACCTTCTCCGGCACGCCCCGAACCCGCAGCGCAGAAATCAGGTCGTCCGTCGCGTACTTTCCAATGAGACGCCCAATTTGACTATTCTCTGAAGCAATCGCACTGCCTTGATGAAAACCAAATACAGCATTTGGTGACGCATAGAGTGGTTGGCCCGAAAGAGCAACAATTACGCATGCGCTTTTGCAGTATGTAGCGTTCACCGTCGAAATCCTTTTTGAGCGAAGATAGTCGGCGAGTTCGATCGCGGATTCGACTAATCCACCGCCACTCCTGAGTACCAAGTATTTAATTGGCTTCTCCTTTGCCATCGCCTGAAGAGACGGCAACGTTGCTGTGCCTATCAGGCCATCCAAAATTGCGGACTTGTCGGATTCAAGGGAAACTTCAACGCCAACGTAATCTTTGTACGATGTTAGTATTGAAATAGTCGACGACTTGTTCGCTATCAGACCGACAAAGAACCCTGCAGTCGGCATCAGCAATACTACGCAGAATAGTGATGTTAAATTGCGCGGAACAATAAGATTGCCGTGAGGCCCAGAATTTATTTTAACCGAGACAGCAAGAGACAGGAGAGCTGCAAAGGCTCCGCAAAACATGCAAATCCAATAAAAAAGATCGATATTTTCGGGGACAATAAGCCTCCACGTAGGCACTGCGAAGGCCAGTGCGCTTACAATCAGCAATGATGCTGAAGCGATTAACGCAAAGACGCCTTTCATCGATATTCCTTACATTTGATCCACAACCCTCGTCAACGCAATGATCAAAAAAATCATGATGACACCGATGATATTCAAAATCGTTTGAACTGCAGAACTGCGCCGATGTGAGATCAAATATTTACCCGCATCCCAAGACGTCGATTCTTTCTTTTTCAAAGTGGAATACGCCGTCAACATTGTCATCAATGAGATCAGGGGAATAGCGAAGCCAAGGCCTCGAATATAGACGTCCAGATCTCGCACAATGCCATCGACTAGGCCTAGATTGCTCCCGTTGAGCTTGGTTACCTTGATGCCAAAAACCCACTTTCCCAAGGTCATTCCACTGACACCGATCAAAGCTCCACCGATTATAGACGCAACGAAGCCCGTCATCATTAAGTCCAGGATTCGGCCAAATTTCGATTCGAAAATCGAGAAAAATTCGTGCGCTGTGTAGGGAGCCACTGCGAAAAAAATCGCCGCGAGAATGGAAAAACCCAATATGCCATTGAATGTAAAATCAAATATACGCGCTCCATATCGGCGCCAAGGTGTAGGTGGGCTCGACAACCAATTACCGCCTTCTGTCGCTGCTTCAGGCTTTTCCCTGTCCTCCTCGTCCACGGAACCACTAACCGCTTCATCTTCACTTTTTGTTTCAAGAGCAGGCTTCATGTCGAATTGTTTCTCGGTCCCTTCTTCAATGGCGTGTTTTTTGACTATCTCCTCAAAAGTTGACCAAGATGAGTCAACTTCCGATCTAACCAATGTCTGATCTGAAATTATTTTGGAAGCCTTGAGATCCAGTAACTTTGAAATACTGAACGGGCCGACATCATTTTGGCCATCGTTGTAAAAAAACATAAAAAATCCTATCTTTAAGGGTCTCTATGTTAGTAAATAAAACTATTCCGAGCAAGTGGCTCTATTTGCTTTGCAATTTGGAGTGACAACTGTTCGTGACCTCTTTGGGCCACCACCAACCCTTTTCGTTTATTCGAATATTGGTCAGCTCTACCCCTAATAAAGTCAGATTGAGCCTCAAACAAACATAATCTCGCCCCATTTCAGGGTTTAATGCGCGTCAGATAGCTCCGTGCAAATCCTGGACTTGGCCCAAATGTGAACTATGAAGAGCGACTTTCAATTTTGGGCCGTCGCAAGTCCATTGTTACAGGGGCACACCCAGGCGAGGTCGAGGTTGAATTGTTTATGGGCATGTCAGAATTAGATTTGTGCTGAGAAACCTATCTTGCTAGTACTAGCTACCGCTTCAATAAGAATGGATAATTTGGCGCAGATGCGAGACATAGCAATACTTGGTATTCATTGATGGAAAAGCTCACTTGTATAGATTTATTCGCCGGTGCTGGTGGTCTTTCCATTGGGCTGGAAATGTCTGGCTTTGAGTGTCTCTACGCCAATGAAGTTTCTTCAGTTTACTCAGAAACCCTTGCTAAAAGTCATCCCAACGCTCTTGTCGAAACAAAAGATATTAGGGCGATTGACGCTTCAGAAATCCGTGAAAAACTAGGATTACGCCGAGGTCAATTAAGTCTTCTTGTCGGTGGCCCTCCATGCCAGGGGTTTAGTGTCAACGCACCTGTACGGAGCAAGTATGACGATCGAAATCACCTGTTTAGAAGTTTCCTTGATTTCGTGGAAGAATTTCAACCAAGTGCTGCGTTGATCGAAAATGTGCCGGGAATAATTTCTTATGAAAGCGGACAGACGATTAAAGAAATTCTGAGGGCACTTTCGACCCTAGGCTATGAGGCAACTGTAAGAATATTATACGCCGCACATTATGGTGTACCCCAAATGAGATGGCGCACAATAATAACGGCAAATCGCATCGGTATTGATCCACATTTGATGTTTCCAATAGCAACTCACAGGGCGGAAGGTCGAGCCAATTTCACATCTAAGTTGGACGGAAAGAGCCTCATTCTGAACAGCAAAGATATCAACAGTTATGCTGGATTGGAGTTTTCCACCGTCTGGGACGCAATAAGCGATTTGCCGGAAATTTCGAATGGTGGAGGTAGTGACGATGCTGTATATGCGCATTTGCCAACTAACGAATTTCAAAAATTTGTCCGTAAAGGCTCAAAAAGTATTAAGAACCACATTTGCGCTCGGTTAGGTAAAACCAATCTTGATCGGTTTTCTCATATCCCTCAGGGCGGGTCTTGGCGGGATATCCCTCACGACTTGTTGCCGGAAGGAATGAAGCGAGCCAGAAGGTCAGATCATACGAAACGGTATGGCCGACTACATCCGACTGGGATTGGAAGTACGATTTTGACAAAATGTGATCCCCATTGGGGAACTTACGTTCATCCATTCCAAGATAGAGTTCTTAGTGTAAGAGAGGCAGCAAGAATTCAATCATTTCCAGACAGAATTCATTTTGTAGGAACCTTGACTAAACAGTACCAACAGGTCGGGAATGCGGTCCCACCTCTGTTTGCGAAGGCAATTGGAGATAGGATAATTGAACAACTATTTTCCGTTTTGACTGAAGAAGTCTATTCGCCATGGATATTGCCACAAATGGAACTTTCTCTCTAAATCACAGACTTTAGAAGTGCATCCAGTTGGTTTGGAGCTTTTGGTGAAAAGTTGTTTATGAAAGCATCCGACACATGATCAAGTTTTAGATGAATGTCACGGACATGTTGTAGAGGGCGAATATCTCCGGAACTGCTTGCAGGGCCGATGGAGAAAGTTTTGATGCTAAGATGTAGTAATTCAGACCTGATCTGACAGTTACCGATTTTGACGCGGCGTCTGTCAGGTCAAGTTTGGTCTATAAACTTTTCCTTCCAGATACGTTTACCATCCTCCAGGGTTTGCATGGGCGTGCGGCCCTCGCAGACTTT
>JABILA010000105.1 GCA_018654745.1 Alphaproteobacteria bacterium | reverse complement strand
GGGCAAGCCGATTTCGCTATCACGCAGCAAGCCCCCCAGGCGATCCGGGGTATCTTCCAGAGCTGGCAGGTCTACGCCGCACTGGCCGTCACGACCGAGTTCAAAAATCAGGTCTTCTTCGTGATCAAGGCCCTGATGACCGGTAAATGTTGATTTACCTGCTTGCCCTGTTGCATCCTGGTGCGGACGGGTCTGTCTTCCCTGGCGATTCATGACAACACCTCCCCAAGAGCTTCGGCAAAGGCATCGATATCCTCATCCGTATTGGTTTCCGTGGCGGCAACAATCAGGTGATTGGCAAGGTCAGGCCGTTCAGGGAACAGACGCACTGCCGGAACTCCACCCATGACATCACGGGCCAACAATGCTTCTACGATCTCTGTTGCATTGCCGGACAGCTTCACGGTGAATTCGTTGAAAAAGGTTTTTTCCAGAACTTCAACACCCGGAACTGCAGCCAGTTTATCAGCCAGTTTGATCGCCGTCTGATGGTTCAACATCGCCAACCCTTTCAGGCCGTCCTCACCCAGCAAGGATAAATGAATACTGAACGCCAGTGCACACAGACCGGAGTTTGTGCAGATATTACTTGTCGCTTTCTCCCGGCGGATATGTTGCTCCCGCGCTGACAGGGTCAGGACATAGCCACGCTTGCCATCGGCATCTACGGATTCGCCACAAAGCCTGCCCGGCATCTGGCGAACATATTTGTCGCGTGTCGCGAACAAACCAAGATAAGGTCCGCCGTAGTTCAATCCGTTTCCGATCCCTTGTCCTTCACAAACAACGATATCGGCACCCATCTCACCCGGGGATTTCACAGCCCCCAGGGAAACAACTTCGGGCACCGCGACGACCAGCAAGGCCCCTACTTCGTGGCAGGCTTCTGACAGGGCCGTCAAATCACGCAGGCGGCCAAAGACATCAGGATTTTGCACAACAACGCAGGCTGTCTGCTTGTCGATCTCAGGCAGTGGCTCGACGACATCGATTTCCAGATCGAGAAACTGCGAGGTCGTTAACACACAATCCCGGTAGTGCGGATGTAGATTGGACGACAGGACAACGTGCTTGCGACGGGTTACCCGCGTCGCCATCAACACCGCTTCCGAACAAGCCGTGGCACCGTCATACATCGACGCATTGGCGACATCCATGCCGGTGATTAACGCCACCTGGGTCTGAAATTCGAACAGGACCTGCAAGGTGCCCTGACTTATTTCAGGCTGGTACGGTGTATAGGCCGTGAGGAATTCACTGCGCTGGATCAGATGGTCGACAGATGCAGGTACATGGTGACGATAAGCCCCGCCGCCGATAAAGGACGGACAGGACCCCATGGGTCTGTTTTTACCCGCAAGGCGACCGATGGCACGTTCAACCGATAATTCTCCCTGACCCGGCGGCAGATCAAGAGGTTTGGTCAACCGGGCAGACCGGGGCACACCTTCGAACAAGTCATCTACGGATGAAATGCCGATTTGCGCCATCATAGCACTGCGGTCAGCGTCGCCGAGCGGGAGATATCTCATGGCTGTTACCCTTTTGCAAATGCGGCGTAAGCTTCGGCGTCCATCAATCCATCCAGCTCGCCTTCATCGGCCAGTTTGATCTTGAAAAACCAGCCTGTGTTTTCTGCATCTGCGTTGACGGTTTCGGGGGCGTCATTCAACACGTCGTTGACGGCAACGACCTCGCCGGATACCGGTGCGTAGATTTCACTGGCAGCCTTGACGGATTCAACAACTGCTATTTCGTCACCCTTGCTGACTTCGGCACCAACCTGAGGCAGATCAACAAACACAACGTCACCCAGTTGCTCCTGGGCAAAGTTTGAAATGCCGATGGTTCCAACGTCACCGTCGATGTTAATCCATTCGTGGTCTTCGCTATATTGATGGTCACTCATAAGAATATTCCTGTATTTACGGGTTATTATTTGGCAAAGCTTTTAGCGACAAAGGGCATTTTCACAACCTTCGCCGGGATGGTCTTGCCGCGCACGACAAGACCCAGTTCTGTATCCACTGCTGCAGAGGCCAGTTGCACATAGCCCATGACAATTGATCCCCCGAAACTGGGGCCGAAACCACCGCTGGTCACAGTGCCGACGACGGTGCCGTCAGCATCAACAATTTCTACCCCTTCACGGGCCAGGGCACGCCCTTCAGGCACCAGACCGACCCGACGCCGGGCAGGTTTGTTCTCAATCTGGTCCAATATGATGTCAGCGCCGGGGAAGGCGCCTGGCTGGCGACGACGCTTGCCGATGGTCCAGGTCAGAGCCGCTTCTATCGGCGTTGTTTCCGGGTCCAGGTCGTGGCCGTAAAGACAAAGACCTGCTTCCAGCCGCAAGCTGTCCCGGGCCCCGAGGCCCACCGGTTCCACCTCTTCCATCGCCAACAAGGTCCGGGCAAGTGTTTCGGCCTGATCCGAGGGAACCGAAATTTCATAACCATCTTCGCCGGTATAGCCTGAGCGTGAGACGAAGCATTTGATGCCGTTTATGTCCATTTCAGCCGCAGACATGAACGCCAGATCTGCCGCCGCAGGTGCAAGACGGGATAACACAGCAACCGCCGCCGGGCCTTGTAAAGCCACCAGGGCACGGTCTTCCAGCACTTCTACCACTTCGTCGCCGAGATGTTTTTTCAGATGTGCAATATCTGCTTCCTTGCACCCGGCATTGACCACCAGAAACAGATGGTCATCACAACGGGTGATCATCAGATCATCCAGCACACCGCCCTTGTCATTTGTAAACAGCGAATATCGCATACCACCGCTTGCCAGGCCTTCGATATCGCCAGGTACCAGGCTCTCCAATTGCGCGATCCGGTCCGCGCCATGCAATTTTACCTGCCCCATATGGGAGACATCGAACAATCCGGCCTGTGCGCGGGTATGTTTGTGTTCGACGATGATCCCCGACGGATATTGTACCGGCATATCGTATCCGGCAAACGGCACCATGCGTGCGCCGAGCTCGCGATGAAGAGCATCAAGCGGGGTCTGATGCAGTTTATCTGCCTGGGGTTCTTCTGAATGGGTCAACAGGTCTGCCTCCGGGTACCAGAATTGAGAATCAGCCAGCGACATTAGAATGCCGAAACCGACCCCCTCTGTCACGGAACCTGAGAGATTGACCACCCGGTGTTATTCGTGGTGGCTTACCCCTTCGGTGAGATCAGGCCTGATATTTGGCGCTGATCTGCTTTCCAGAGTGCTGTGTCCTTGCGGTCCCTGTTGCCTGAGAGTTTCCGGGGCGGTTGCTCCTTCGGCGCCAGACTGACATTTCATCGGTTTGAAAATCAAGTCTGGTCTCTCCCGCAAGGGCGGGAACATCTAATCACCGGGGCGCAACCCCTCAGCAACGCGCATATGATAGCGAGCAACCGGATTGTGTCAACAATTGCCGGGCAAACCAGCTGCCAATCCTGAAACTATAGTCAGGCGCTATTGCCGGCGATTGAACTTCATTTGCTCTTCTGTCAGCTGAAAACCGACAAGAATTTCATAGCCACCGCCGTCTTCGTCCTTGCGCAGGGGAATACTTTGCTCAATTTCCTCAAGAATACCCGCTCTGCGGCGGTTTGGCGCAAAGGCGATTTTGCTGTGGAAGGTTTCCTTGGCCAAAACCCGGCCATCGGGGCCTGAAATTGCAACAAAATACTCAAAATCGCCGTTGCGAGAGCGCGCAGCGGGGCCACGTTCGGAAATCAGCTCGAAACTGATATCGGTCACGACCCGACCTTTCAGATACCGACAGGACATGTTGAGCTTGCCTATTTCCGCCTGAAACATGACGTCGATCAAATCCTTGCCGGACCCTTGCTTGAACTGAACAACCCGTTCAGCATTTCCAAGGATGGAGGCCGCGGGACAAAGTTGGGTCATTTCTTCCTTGTCGTCACCCATTCCGAGCATCGAACAGGACGCCAGAAAGCCTGAAGCAAGGACCAGCGCCACAAAACGGGAAACGCCAGATGTTTTTTGGCCGGATATTCTTTGAAAGTATTTCACTTTTTCGCCCACAATATTAGTGCCCAAAATATTATCCCGGACCGTTCGGGTTGATAGCAGTGAAACTGTAATTGACCACACCGCCATCTACAAGTTGTCAAAGCAGGTCTATTTTGCGCTTTTTCCCATCGAAGCGCAAAACTGATCTCAAGCGCAGAGCTTCAACATTTGATTTGTCGCACCCCATATGGTTAATGCAACAAGGATTTGATTAACGTTAGAAACTCTCTGGATTGCGTCACAAGCCAATTTAAATCAGAATGCGCCGCCCATGACAAAACCTGAACTCAACATATTGCTGGCCGCACCGCGTGGTTTTTGCGCCGGCGTTGATCGCGCCATCCAGATCGTTGAACGTGCTCTGGAAAAGCATGGCGCACCGGTCTATGTGCGTCATGAAATCGTGCATAATCGCTATGTTGTGGAAAGTCTGGAAGCCAAAGGTGCTGTCTTTGTTGACGAACTGGATGAAGTTCCGGGCGACGCGGTAGTCATCTTTTCAGCCCACGGTGTGCCAAAATCCGTTCCGGCTGAGGCTGCTCGCCGCGAGCTGATCTATCTGGATGCCACTTGTCCTTTGGTCAGCAAGGTTCACCGCGAAGCCGAACGCCATCATGCAGAGGGCCGCGATGTCATTTTGATCGGCCATGCAGGCCACCCGGAAGTTATCGGCACCATGGGTCAGCTCGATCAGGGCAACATTTTGCTGGTCGAAAATGTTGAACAGGCCGAAACGATCAAGCCCGACCGCCCCGACGCCCTGGCCTATACGACCCAGACCACGCTATCGGTTGATGAAACCGCCGACATTGTCGCCACCCTGACCCGGCGATTTCCGCAAATTACAGCCCCCCATAAGGAAGACATTTGTTACGCGACAACCAATCGCCAGCAAGCCATGAAAGATATTTCCGGTCGCTGCGATGCCCTGCTGGTAATCGGTGCGCCGAATTCCTCGAATTCCCTACGCCTGGTGGAAGTTGCCCGGCAAAACGGTTGTGACCGCGCAAAGCTGGTCCAACGTGCCCGTGACATTGACTGGAGCATGCTGGATGGTATCAAGACACTGGGTATCAGTGCCGGTGCGTCTGCGCCGGAAATCCTGGTGAACGAAGTAATAGATGCCGCGCGTGAGCGCTTTGAAATTACCGTCGAACAAGTCGAAGCCGAACCTGAAAATATAAGTTTCAAACTTCCCCAACAATTGTTGGCGTGATCAAGAGACAAGCTGATGGCCGTATATACCGATATAGCAAATGATGAACTGAATGCCTTCATTGCCGAATATGACATTGGCAAGGTTGTTTCGTACAAAGGCATCGCTGAAGGTGTCGAAAACTCGAACTATCTGGTGCAGACAGATCAGGACAGTTTCATTCTGACGCTTTATGAAAAGCGGGTTAATCCTGCTGACCTGCCTTTCTTTCTGGGTTTGCTGGATCATCTGGCACAAAATGACTTCCCCTGTCCAACGCCTCTGCATGGTCGTGACGGAGAGGTCTTGCGCAGTCTTGCGGGTCGCCCTGCCGCCATGGTGAGTTTTTTGAAAGGTGTTTGGCATCGCAAGCCACGCACGGTCCATTGCGCAGATGTCGGGCGGGCAATGGCCCGTCTTGCCCTGGCTGGCGACGGCTACGCTCTTTCGCGTGCCAACAGCTTGACCCATGCCAACTGGCGTCCCCTGTTTGACTCCTGCGAGGGTCGGGCGGACAGCGTTGCCTCAGGGCTGCACCGCGAAATTGAAGTTGAACTGGACTGGCTGGACGAAAACTGGCCAAAGGATCTGCCCGCAGGCGTTATCCATGCAGATATGTTCCCGGACAATGTCTTTTTTCTGGGCGATGCCTTGTCAGGGGTGATCGATTTCTATTTTGCCTGCAATGATTTTCTGGCTTATGAAATTGCCGTTTGTCTGAATGCCTGGTGCTTTGAACCAGACCGGCAGTTCAATGTCACCAAGGCCCGGCATATGCTGCAAGCCTATCAGCAAATCCGGCCTTTGAGCGAAGCCGAAATGCTGGCCTTGCCTGCCCTGGCGCGAGGGGCTGCCCTGCGGTTCTTGCTGACCCGGCTTTATGACTGGTTGAACACGCCTTCCGGTGCTCTGGTCAAACCGCACGATCCGCTGCAGTTTCGGGACTATTTACGTTTTCACAAAGGCATCAAGGGTCTCGCGGCCTATGGACTGGAACTTTAATGGCTGACACAAAATCCATCGCCATATTCACTGACGGTGCCTGTTCGGGCAATCCAGGGCCCGGCGGCTGGGGTGCCTTGCTGCGTTACAATGGTCACGAAAAAGAAATGTCCGGCGGCGAAGCTGACACCACCAATAATCGCATGGAAATGCTGGCGGCTATTGTCGCCCTTGAATCGCTAAGCCAGGCCTGCGCTGTCGATCTTTACACTGACAGCACCTATTTGAAGGACGGCATTACAAAATGGATTATCGGCTGGAAGAAAAATGGCTGGCGGACGTCGGCTAAAAAGCCGGTAAAAAATGTCGATCTCTGGCAACGCCTGGATGAAACTGTCAAACCCCACAGCATCAACTGGCACTGGGTCAAGGGCCACTCTGGACACCCGGAGAACGAACGCGTTGATGATCTCGCCAGGGCCGAGGTTGAAAACTACCGCTAGAATATTGCCTGCCGAAAGGCATGTACCTGAACGACAAAACGGCGCCTGCTTTTCAGCAGACGCCGTTTTTAACTGGTCGTTTTCCTAGAGTACCGAGAGAACACTTTCAGCACTGGAAACGTCAAAAGCACCTGCTTCTTCAACAGCGAGATGCGTTACGGTGCCATCGTCGATAACCATCACGTACCGCTGTGAGCGCACACCAAGACCTTTGGCGCTGAGGTCCCAGTCAAGGCCCATGGCTGTGTTGAAGGCAGCTGCACCATCTGCAAGCATCATGACATTGCTGCCGACATTCTGGTCCTTGCCCCAGGCCCCCATGACAAACGGATCGTTCACGGACAGGCAAGCCACCGTGTCGACACCTTTGGCCTTGATGGCATCAGCATTCCCGACAAAGCCCGGCAAATGCTTGGCTGAGCATGTTGGCGTAAATGCACCCGGCACCGCAAACAAAACGACTTTCTTGCCCCCGAACAAGTCTGCCGACGTAACCGGAGCCGGTCCTTCAGCGGTCATTGTTGTCAACGTAATATCCGGGATTTTATCCCCCACCTGGATCGTCATTGAATATTTCCTTTTCCTTGAATATCAGGCTATTCCATCAAACCGGAATAGCTACGAATGAGAGATAGCCGTCCAGCGACTTTTGTCCAGCTGTATTTGGCGTAATCGCGATTTTTTTCAGTTTTTCGAAAGCCGGTGTGCAACTTCAATTGCCTGTCCGGCTTCTGCCACGGTGACAAGGATTTCGATACCCGCCAAGGACAGTTTGTTGCGCCCGCCACTGACAACAAAGGCAAATGTCGCCTGTTTTCCCGATGGATCAATATCGATCGTTGGCACCGAAAAGGCAAAAGGCTGAGGCGCTTCGATAAACATATCCGGGTGCACAAACTTCACATCTGATTCAATTTTGACTTTCAGGGTTTGCGAACCTGATCCGTCCACCAGAACCACTGATGTCAGGCCGAGACCCGGCAGGTTCCTGTTTACAGGCACAAGTCCCCGATATTTTTCCAGCAACCGAAGATGAACCTTGTCGCCGCGCCCGGAAGACCCCGGCTTTAAATCCAGTGACAGGGCTGCCTGCAACGGCACACAGATTTCCCGGCAAACTGCATAATTCACATCTGCCACCAGGCGTAAATTTTCGCCAGTACCTTTTGATGTTACCGATACTTTTGAAGCTACAGATACTGGCAACACAACTTCATCCTGATAAACAAAGCTTTGATAACCGGCGACCACGCTACGATGCGGCACAGGCCACTTCATGCCGGAAACAGATACATTCCTGGACGCAGACCAGTCGACAACTGTGGGCACACCTGAATCACCGGGTGAGCGCCAATAGGTCTTCCAGCCTGGTTCCAGCCGGATGTGCAATCCGGCCTGATAACCCTGGCCGTCCTTGTCGCGGACGGCAATTAATCTGATTTGGGAAAAATCGGAGTTCACCCAGGCTGTTGCCGCGGCAAATACGGCAGATGCAGAAGAAGCCGACAATCCGATGACAACAGCAAACAGGATAGAGCCCTTGCGCAAATATGCTCGCAATACTGCCTTTTTTACCGTGGCATTCATGAAAACCCTGAAATTTGACTGAAAAACATTTTTCCTGTCCTATCTATATAAGATGAAATGATCGAAATCATGCGCTATCATTTCACAAGTCCGCTATCGGGGGCGTGATCGTAGTCGACAAATATTTTTGCCAGGGAGGATGTCATGCCGAACGCAGACTATCTGGACGGCCAATTGTTGATCGCAATGCCAGGTATGGGTGACCCCCGGTTTGATCACGCGGTTATCTATATGTGTGCCCATTCGCCGGAAGGTGCCATGGGACTGGTGGTCAACAAGCTGGCGGATCAAATGACGTTCCCGGACTTGCTGGACCAGCTGGATATTCCGGTCGGAAATTCAGACAACAGCATTCAGGTTCATTTTGGTGGCCCGGTCGAAGAAAGCCGGGGCTTTGTTCTGCACAGCAACGATTATTCCCAGGATGGCTCCATGCCCGTCGACGAGAATATGGCGCTGACAGCGTCAGTAGACGTCTTGCGTGCCATGTCTGTCGGCGAAGGTCCCATCATGAGCATGCTGGCCCTAGGATATGCCGGATGGGGACCAGGCCAGCTGGACGCAGAAATCCAGGCCAATGCCTGGCTGCACATCGAATATAATGACGATCTGGTGTTCGGAAACAATCAGGAAAGCAAATGGAGCCAGGCTGTCACCATGCTGGGCATTGATCTGACAATGTTATCCACAACAGCGGGTCACGCCTGAAACCAGTTCGACCAGTTAGAACCTAATAAGTATCAGGGCATCCAGTCTTTCAGACTGGCGACAGCGCTGACCATGTCGTCCCATGCACCGGCAAAAGAAAACCGTATATAGGCATGGCCACGGTCAGGGTCAAAATCAACTCCTGGCGTTGCTGCAACCCCTGTTTCCGCCAGCATCCGCTTGCAAAAATCTGCCGAATCCTGGGTCAAATGACCTACATCTGCATAGATATAAAACGCCCCGTCCGCCGGGGCCAGCTTGTCAAAACCCAACTTTGGCAGCTCACGCAGCAACATTTCACGATTTTTGGCATAGGCGGCAACCTTGGCCTCCAGTTCCGGCCTGGCATCAAAAGCGGCAAGCGCTGCCAGCTGCGACAAGGTCGGCGGAGAGATAAATAAATTTTGTGCCAGTCGTTCGATGGGACGAACCAGATCGTCGGGCAAAACCATCCAGCCAAGACGCCAACCGGTCATGGCGTAATACTTTGAAAAACTGTTCACGGCGATGGCCTGTTTATCCAGGGTTACAATGGTTTCAGCCGGCGCACCATATGTAATGCCGTGATAGACCTCGTCGGAAATAATCCGGATGTCACGTGCCTTGCAATAATCAACCAGGACCGACAGGGCGTCATGATCCAGCATCGTCCCTGTCGGATTAGCTGGACTTGCGATCAACAAGCCATCCAGTTTGCCACCCTTTTCAATTGCTGCATCCAGCAACGCCGGTGTCGGCTGGAAGCGATCAGCGAGATCACTGGCTAGGTCAACGGCTTCGATCCCCAAAGCCGCCATGATGTTGCGGTACGCCGGATAGCCGGGCGAGGCCAGGGCCACGCGGTCCCCGGCATCGAAAGCCGCAAGGAAAGCCAGCAAAAAGCCACCGGACGACCCGGTGGTCACCATAATCGTCTCGGGATCGATTTCCAGCCCCCCGGTGGCCCGGTAGTGATCCGAGATAGCTTGTCGCAATTCAGGTACACCCAAAGTTTCTGTATAGCCCAGCCCCGTGCCATTGCTCAGGGCATCTTTTGCTGCCTGCAATACAGCTTCGGGCGCACCGCCAGCCGGTTCCCCGACTTCCATATGCAAAACATCGTCTCCCTGCGCCGCACGCTCGTTCGCGGCTTTCAAAACTTCCATAGCGTAAAAAGGGGTGATTGCCGTCGTCCGGCCTGCAACTTTCATAACATCTTTCCGATTGGTAGGTAGGAGGGTACTTGCGCAGTCGCCTTAGAACTGGCCGCCTGCTGCAAGCCCGAAACCGCGCTGGTCACTTTTGTATTCACAGACGGCGTTATTAGCGTCCAGGCCACCCGGGCAATAGATCGCATTGACCCGGCCCAGGTTTTGCGCGGCCCGCAAGGTATGGCCGCGACGTCGCAGCGACGACACCACAGGCGACGTGATTTCCGGTTCAACATATAAAACATCCGGATTGCCGGGATGGAAAAGCCGGGGTGCGTCCACGGCATCAGAAAGCTTGCCTTCTTCTGTCGCACTCAAGGCACCATCTGCCAGGGCAGCAGGTGCCGCAGGTCCACCAGCAGCCGCCGCCGCCAGGATCAGACGTCCCTCTTTATTGAGGATGATCACCGGGCTCAGAAATTCAAGATCTTCATGCTTTGGTGGCGAAGACAAAACAATGCCCGTCAACCGTTCGGCTTTGCCAGCACCAAACGGTCTGCCCATACTGAGAACACAGGATACCGCCGACCCTTCGCGATCAACAACGACAAAGGCCGTTGACCCCCTTGTCCCCTGCTCTGGTCTGAGGGCAGGTCGGGTCACAGCTTTCAAGGGGTCATGCCGGTTTGGCAGATACCCCGTCATCAAGGCGTGGGCGCGAAATACAGACAGGGGACGGGCCGCATTGCTGCCGCGTTTGGCATAGGCGCGCATGCTGACTTCCGCCATCAAATGGGCCCGCTGGGCGGCGTCCATCTTGGTGCTGCGCCCCCCTTCCTTCAACATTGCCCACATCTGTCCGGCAACAATTCCGCCGGTCATTGGTCCGCGACTGGTGTGATAAACCAGATCCCCCCGGCGCACAGAAACAGTTTCATGCCACGAGGGCTGGTAATTCCGGAAGTCAGACATGGTCAGGGCGCCACCTGCACTCTGTGCGCCGTTCACCAGGTTTGTGGCAACGTTGCCGAAATAAAACTCGCCTGGCCCCCGAACACGCAATTGCGCCAGAACAGACGACAACGGGATTTGCGATAACAGGCTGCCCTCTCCGAGGACCTTGCCGCTGGGGGTCATGAAAATTTCGCTGAGGCCAAGGTCATTCAGAATAACCGGCCGCGCAGCCTTCATCGGATCCGCCAGGGCGCGTGATACATTGTGGCCTTTGCGTGCCAGTTCCTCGGCTTTCGAAATCAGGACTTCCCACGACATCCGGCCATATCGGCTGTGAAGGGCTGCAATGCCCCTGACCATGCCGGGCACCGCAATAAGTCCACCACCCACCGCCGGTACGGGCAGGAAATTCAGGGTTTCAACGGTTTGCGTGGCAGAATCTGAAATCAGGCAGGATCCACCCCCGCCCAGCGAGGCCGCTGCCGGATAGGTAACCCCCATGACCAGAGCCATGGCGGTCGCCGCATCTGCCGCCGTGCCGCCGGACGCCAGAACATCCTGAGCGACCAACGAGGCGCGCGGTTCATCTCCGCTGACGCCACCGACAAATCCTTCGATAACTTCACCCAGCTGCAGCTTGACGACTTCCGGCTCGGAACTGCAGGCTGCAAGGCCAACAGCCACGAAAGCTGACAACAACACCCGTCCACGTTGACGCCATCTGGTCACGGTCTTAACGTGACAGGCCAAAGCGGGAGTTGAATTGTTGCCAAAAAACCGATCACAGATATTTCCGGCCATCACAAAAGGTTTGCCCGTCCGGGCTGGTAGCCCGCGGGATTTCCCGTGGAATTTCAAGGATTCAAGCAGGAAACTGAAGATCATCGTCCTGGTTCTCGTATCTTTTCTGGCCCTGCCGACTATATCAGCGGTTGCCCGGGTTTCGCTTATTCGTGATGCAGAAATAGAACATAGCATCCGGGCATTTGCAGCGCCACTGTTCGCAGCAGCAGGACTGGACGCCGAGGCTGTCAGTGTTCATATCGTCAATGATCGCAGTTTGAACGCCTTTGTCTCAGGTGGACAGAGAATATTTGTGAATACCGGCCTTATTCTGGCGGTTGATTCGGCGTCCGAAATCCTGGGCGTCCTGGCCCACGAAAGCGGTCACATTATTGGCGGGCATCTGGTGCGCGGACGTGAGGCCATGGAAAATGCGACCACCCAGAGCATCATTGCCATGATTCTCGGCATGGCGGCTATTGTTGGCAGCCAGGGTGATGTGGGCTCGGCTGTCATTTCAGGCGGTCAACATGTCGCCAATCGCACACTGTTAAGATATAGCCGTATTCAGGAATCCCTGGCTGATCAGGCGGCCATCCGGATCATCAACAAAGCCGGGTATTCACCCGCAGGCATGATGTCCATGCTGGAGAAAATGCGTGGTCAGGAAACCCTGATTACATCGCGGCAAGACCCCTATGTTCGCAGTCACCCCCTGACGACCGAACGTATTACCACCATGCGTGCCGCCACTGAAAAAGCAGGGCCTGGCAAGGATATCAGCCACTTTGAAACCATGCTGAGGCGCATGAAGGCCAAGATCTATGCCTATATGGAAGATCCGGACAGAACCTTCAGGCGTTATCCGCCCGAAGATCGCTCCTTCGCCGGGCGATATGGCCGCGCCATTGCCCTGCACCGCGAAGCCCGTACGGACGAAGCGCTTGTTCTTCTGGATGGTCTCGAGGCAGAACAACCTCGTGATCCCTATATCCAGGAACTGAAGGGACAGTTTTTGTTCGAAAGTGGTCATGCCGCAAAAGCCGTGCCGGTACTGATCAAGGCAGCAGATCTTTCGCCAGATGATTTTTTGATCCTGATGTTGTTGGGCCAGGCTGAAATCGCCAGTGAAGACCCGGGCATGACCCGGAATGCGATTAATCACCTGAAGGCAGCGGCCCGGCTGGAACCGCGTCTGCCGTCGATCTGGCGACATCTCGCCATTGCCTATGGCCGCAGTGGCAATCTCCCACGTTCCTCCCTGGCCAGTGCCGAATTTTCCTTGTTAACAGGACGGCCAGCCGAAGCCCGGCATTTTGCCACCAAAGCCCAGGCTGGTCTGCCCGCTGGATCGCCTGATCATCTACGCGCCCAGGACATTCAGCGGTCTGCTGGCAATGCCATCAAAAAACAACAACGCCGGGCAAAGAAGAATTGAAAGCTGCACCATGACCAGCGGATACATCCTGGCCATTGACCAGGGCACCACCAGCAGCCGGGCCTTGTTGTTTGATCGCAGCGGCAATGTCGTTCATGTGGCCCAGCGCGAGTTGCCCCAGATTTATCCGCAATCCGGCCATGTTGAACATGACCCGGAGCAAATCTGGCGAGATACACTTGCGACCGCACGGGAGGCCTTTACCGCTGCAGGGGACCAGAAAGTCCACGCCATCGGCATCACCAATCAGCGCGAAACAACCTTGTTGTGGGATCGGGTGACAGGTGAAGTCCTGCACAATGCCATTGTCTGGCAGGACCGACGCACGGCAGCGCGCTGCCAGACATTACGCGACGAAGGCCACGGCGACCTGGTCACATCCCGAACCGGATTATTGCTGGACCCCTATTTTTCAGCCACAAAACTGACGTGGTTGCTGGATAACGTACCCGGCGCCCGACCACGGGCAGAAAAAGGTGAACTGGCTTTTGGCACAATCGATAGTTTTCTGCTGTGGCGGCTGACAGATGGCAGGGTGCACGCAACCGATGCCACCAACGCTGCCAGGACCCAGCTGTTTGATATCCACCGGCAAATCTGGGATGACGAGCTTCTGGCCCTGCATAATATTCCCGCAAGTCTGCTGCCCGACGTCCGGGACAGCGCCGGAATATTTGGTGAAACCGGCAAGGACCTGTTTGGTGTACCGGTGCCGATTACGGGCATAGCCGGTGATCAACAAGCCGCAACTTTTGGCCAGGCGGCGTTCCAGCCCGGCACCCTGAAAAGCACCTATGGCACCGGCTGTTTCGCCTTGTTGAATACGGGCGAAGAAGCTTTTGCGTCGAAAAACCAGCTTCTGACCACAGTGGCATGGCGGCTTGATGGCAAGGTTACCTATGCCCTGGAAGGCAGTATTTTTGTCGCCGGTGCTGCGGTGCAATGGTTGCGGGATGGCCTGAACTTTTTTACCGACAGCGCCGAAAGTGAAAAAATCGCAGCAGCCGCTGCCGGCACGAATGGTGTTTATATGGTGCCGGCATTCACTGGCCTGGGCGCTCCCTGGTGGGATGCAGATGCCCGCGGGGCCCTGGTGGGCCTGAACAGAGACACAGGCATTGCAGAAATCACCAGAGCAGCGCTGGAAGCCGTTTGTTATCAAACCAGAGACTTGCTCGACGCCATGATTGCGGACGGCGCACCCTTGCCCCCGACCTTGCGTGTTGATGGTGGTATGTCAAACAACAACTGGTGCATGCAGTTCCTGAGTAACATTCTGGATATTCCGGTTGAGCGACCGGTTATCACGGAAACAACGGCATTGGGTGCTGCCTGCCTGGCCGGACTTGGTTGTGAATTTTACACCTCGATGGATCAGATTGCGGATCGCTGGCAATGTGATCAGCGCTTTGAGCCGGATATGACTGCCGACGTCCGGGATCATTTATACGCTGGATGGCTCGATGCGGTTGCACGTACGCGCAGCACGATTGCGAAAAAGTGACCTGCATCCGGCTTGTATCTGCGGCGGCCAGTCGTCATATTGCGCCTTAACTTTCCAAACCCTGCGGGAGATTTGTCTTGTTTTCGAACCTTGTTAAACTGGCTTTTGCGCTGTTCACAGTCGCCTTTCTGTTCTCAACATCGGTTCACGCCGAAGAGGCCTTGACCCCGGCCCAGAAGAAGGCTGTTGAGGCCACGATCGAGAATTATCTTCTTTCGCATCCCGAGGTCATTGTCCAGGCGCTGCAACGCATGCAAGACCGCGACAAAAGGAATAAGGAAAGCCAGGTCATGGGTTTCCTTGAAAGCAAGAAAGACAAAATTCGCAACGACCCGAATTCCTATGTTGGCGGGAACCCCAACGGCGATGTGACCCTGGTTGAGTTTTTTGATTATCGCTGCGGTTATTGCAAGAAGTTCCACCCCGTCATGGAGGAGCTGTTGAAAACGGACAAGAACTTGCGGGTTGTCTACAAGGAATTCCCGATCCTTGGCCCCGAATCAATGTTGGCCAGTCAGGCCGCCATCGCCGCCCTGCTTCAGGATCGCAAGCTGTATCTACCGTTTCATACTGCTTTGATGGAAGCCAAAGGTAGCCTGACGCAAGCGCGTATTCTGGATATCGCCGAAGAAACCGGGCTGGATATCGGACGCCTGAAAAACAATCTGCAAGCCGCCAAGATCAAGGAAGTTGTCGCCGGAAACTATGAAATTGCGCAAAATCTGGGGATTACGGGTACGCCCGGATTTGTGATCGGCGATACCGTGATACCGGGCTATGTCAATGCGGATCAAATGCGCAGGTTGATCGCCGAAGCGCGATCAGGCTGCAAAACCTGTTAAGGCGTTTTGGAATCAATCGTAGGGACCGCGGTCAGATGACAGCCACGCAAAAAGCAGGTGGTCTTGCCATTTGCCGTTGATACGCAAATATTTCCGCGCATAGCCTTCTTCCTTGAAGCCAATTTTTCGAAGCAAATCCCGGCTGGGAATATTTTCCGGCACGCATGCCGCCTCAATCCGGTGCAGGCCCAGTTCCTCAAACGAGAAACTGACCACAGCCTTGACCGCGTCGGTCATCAGGCCTTGTCGAGCATAGTTCTCCCCCATCCAATAGCCCATGGAACAGGATTGGGAAACGCCGCGATGAACATGGCTGAGATTAACGCCGCCAACCAGCGCGCCATCCCCGCGACGAAATACAAAAAAGGAATATCCGACATCATCCCGGACATCACGGGCGTATCGTTTCAGGCGACGGCGAAAGGATGCACGGGTAAGAACGTCTGATGGCCAGGTCGGCTCCCACGGAATCAGATAAGCACGGCTGTCAGAGCGCACTTGCTGCCAGGGTTCAAAGTCGCTGGCCCTGGGCGGGCGCAACCATACCTGGTCGCCGTCTATTTTCAGGCCCTCGAATTGTTGGCCTATTGTACTCAGAAACGTACTTGCCACTCGCCTCTCTCCTGCCCCTCTCCACCCCGGTTATCAAATGCTGATCACACACCGGTGCGGGTTGCTTTGTTTTGCCGCTTCTACGATCAGGTCAGCGGAACCTGTTTGCGGTTATCTCCAGCGCCTCCAGTTTATTGATCGGTCCGAGAGCTGCAACCGTTAATGGCGTTTTTGTTATGCGCGCCGCCACCCGGCGCAGGGCCGCAGCGTCGACCTTGTCGATCTCTTCCACCAGTTCGGACGGCGGAATAACCCGGCCAAAGACCTGCAATTGCCGTCCCAGATGTTCGGCCCGTGCACCGGCGGCTTCCAGCCCCATCATTATACCAGCCTTGTGCTGGGCCCGGGCGCGCGATGTTTCCTGTTCATTGATATCCACGGCAGCCCGGTTAATTTCGTCACACAGGACAGGCACCAGTTCCTCTACATCGCCCTGGGCTGTGCCGGCATAAACACCGAAATTGCCGCTGTCGACGTAAGACGAAGAAAAAGCGAAAACCGAGTAGGCCAGGCCACGGCGTTCGCGTACTTCCTGGAATAACCGCGATGACATACCGCCACCCAATACTGTTGCGAGGATTTGGGCAGCATAAAAATCATCATCGTCATAAGACAGGCCTTCAAAGCCCATCAGATAATGCACCTGCTCCAGGGCGCGTTCCTCGAAATGCTGGCCACCCTGATATTGTGCTTTCAGAACCTGGTTGCCGCGATCCGACGGTAAACTGTCAAAAGCCTTCGTCGCCAGATCGACAAGTTGTTCGTGATCAACACCACCAGCGGCAGCAAGCACCATGCCGGGTCCGCGATAGTGCGTGCCCATATAATCTTGCAGGGTCGTTCGGGCAAACCGGGAAACATGTTCTTCCGTTCCCAGGATCGAACGCCCAAGGGGCTGATCGGGATAGGCCGCCAACTGAAAATGTTCAAAAACCAGATCGTCCGGCGTATCTTTTGTTTGCCCGATTTCCTGAATAATAACAGTACGTTCGCGCTCCAGTTCTTCGGCTGCAAACGTGGAATTCTGCAAAATGTCAGCAAGAATATCGACCGCCAGGGGCAAGTCATTCTTCAGAATTCGAGCGAAATAGGCTGTTTGCTCCCGCGAGGTATAGGCGTTCAGATGGCCGCCAACGGCCTCGATCTCTTCCGCGATCTGCAAGGCATTGCGACGTTCGGTGCCTTTAAACGCCATGTGCTCGAGAACATGGGAGATACCATTGAGGCTGGCATCTTCGTTGCGGGCACCAACATCAACCCAGACACCAACTGCTGCTGTTTCCAGCTCGGCCATGGGATCGGTAGCGATACGCAATCCATTGTCCAGGGTTGTGATTTGAACTGCCATATCAGTTTTCCTGTGACGTGGTTTTTGCGTGCTCGCGCACTTTGGCCATGACGGCACCCAGATCGTTCGGCAACACATCATAGCGTTCCGGGCGATCCATCAAATCGGCAAGGCGCGCTGGCAGCTCCGGCCTGACACCTGTTGCCTTTTCCACGGCGTCGGGGAATTTGGCTGTATGGGCTGTTGCCAGACTGACCAGTGGCGAAGCCGGATTGCGCCTGACACGGCGTGCGGCGGCAACACCAATGGCACTGTGGGGATCAATCGCAACGCCGGTTGTCTCGGTAATCTGACGAATTACTTCAAGAGTTTCCTCTTCGTCAATCGCCAGACCTGTAAACAGTTTCTGGCTTTCGGCCAGACGGTCAGCATCAATATCAAATTCACCGGATTGATCCAGCGCCCCCATCAGGGCCCGGATACGGGCACCGTCACGGTCTTCCATATCAAACAACAAGCGTTCGAAATTACTGGAAACCTGAATATCCATACTGGGACTCATGGTCGGTGAAACCGTTCCCTTGGCGTAGGATCCTGTCTGGAAAAACCGTGCCAGAATATCATTGCGGTTGGTCGCCACGATTAACTGATCAATGGGCAGGCCCATTTGACGGGCGCAATATCCGGCAAAGACGTCGCCAAAATTCCCGGTCGGCACCGAGAAAGTGACTTCCCGATGCGGAGATCCCAGGGCAACGGCGGCATGAAAATAGTAAACGATCTGTGCCATAACCCGGGCCCAGTTGATCGAGTTTACAGCCGACAATTTGATTTCATCGCGGAATTCATGGTTGTTGAACATCGCCTTGACCATGGCCTGGCAATCATCAAACGTGCCTTCAATGGCGATGTTATGCACATTGGCAGACATCACTGTCGTCATCTGGCGGCGCTGAACTTCACTGACCCGGCCCTTGGGATGCAGGATAAAAATATCGATGGCATCGCGGTCGCGGCAGGCTTCGATCGCAGCAGACCCGGTATCGCCGGATGTCGCCCCGACGATCGTTGCCCGTGCACCCCTATTGGTCAGCGTCCGATCCAGCAAACGCCCCAGCAACTGCAAGGCGAAATCCTTGAATGCCAGCGTTGGTCCGTGGAAAAGCTCCATCAGCCATTCGTCGTGATCCAGTTGACGCAAAGGTGCGACCGCCTTGTGATCAAATACCGAATAGGCTTCGTTGATCAGGGCCGCAAATTCAGCCTCAGGGATTTCATCCCCGACGAATGGCGTCATTACACGCAAGGCAAGTTCCGGATAGGACAAGCCTGCCATGGCTGAAATTTCGGTCGCGGAAAATGTCGGCCATGTCTCGGGCAGATAAAGGCCGCCATCGCGCGCCAGGCCAGTTAGAAGGACATCTTCAAATCCAAGTGCGGGTGCATCGCCGCGGGTACTGATATATCGCAAAATCTGTTCTGTTTCGTTAGATATGGTCAAAGTTAAAACAATCCGCCATCATATCGTCAATTCAGGTCATCCGAGGCAGATCACTGTCTGCTTTACACCAAAACCGGTTAAAACCAAAGTCCAACGGGTCCGACAAGCCTGGACGGTCTCTGGCAGGGGGAAAATCATCAAATGAAACTCTATATCAGCTATTTGTCGCCCTATGTCCGCAAGGTTCGTATGGTTGTTATCGAAAAAGGTTTGTCTGATCAGGTTGAGATGACTGAGTCGGCGCCTTACGACAAACCGGACGAACTCGTGAATGCCAATCCCCTCAGCAAGGTTCCGGCACTGATCCGTGACGATGGCACCAGCCTTTTTGACAGCCCGGTGATTTGCGAATATCTCGACAGCCTGACAGACGTGAACCCGTTGCTGCCTGCATCCGGCGAAGCCAGATGGCAGGTATTGCGACTATTGGCATTGTCTGACGGCATCACGGACGCGGCCTATCTTTCGACGATGGAACGCCGCCGCCCGGAAAGCGAGCAGTCAGACGACTGGGTCGCGGCCCAGCGCGGCAAAATTGCCCGGGGTCTTGATGCCCTGGAAAAAGACACACCCGCAATTGATGCAGCCATTAACCTCGGCGCATTGGGACTGGGCGCCGCTCTCGGTTACGTCGATCTGCGTCATGGAGACATGAACTGGCGAGATACCCGGCCCGGCCTGGCGTCATGGTTCGAAGCCCTGTCGACCAGGGAATCTTTCAGCGAAACTGTCCCACCTGCCTGAGCAGGCAAAAAAGCGATCAGGGGATCGGCTTCTATTCAGCGGTATTTCTATCCAGCGGTATAAAGAGACGTTTCGGTTTCGTGACCCTTGAGGGTCACATTGGTGACGTGACTGAATTCGATGCCGGAATTCTCCGGCAACATCTCCACCAGGTGACCAGAGACCAGGAAGTTCTTCTCCGCCACCTTGCAATATTGTTCGATCCTGGCAGCAGTGTTTATGGTATCGCCAAAATAGACAATTTCGTGTTTGTCATCGCCGCATTCAGCCGCCACAACAGAACCAGCGTGAAGACCGATACGGAAATCAGGTACCGCACCAAACATGGCCTGATATTCATCGGCCTTTTGTGAAATCCTCTCCCGGATACCCAAACAACAGCGAATGCAATCTGCGTCCTTGATGCCTTGTTTGGTTGGCCAGGTCACAACAACTTCATCACCAACATACCGATGCGTCTCGCCGCCATAGGCCGTGGTTACCTGGGCCACATCAAAAAAGAACCTGGTAATCATGGACTGGGCACCCAGATCGCCCATCTTGTCTGCCACAACCATCGATCCCACCATGTCGAGGAACATAAAAATCCTGTCTTCCTTTACAGGCCGGTGGTACCTGCCAAGAATCAGGTTCCACAGGACGCGGCCACCGATGACCTGACGCACCGTCAAAATAAACTGAAATGTCAAAGCGATAACAAAGGAAAAGGCAACATCACGCAAGAAGCTTTCCATCGCACCTGCGTCGGTGAAACGTTCCGGCACCATTGTCAGCCCACCGATCACAAAGGCCGATACGATCACCACGGTGTTCAGTACGGATCTCGCCAACAGCGCTTTGGCAAACGGCATTCTGCGCAACCATTGTCCGGGAGAACCCTGCACGTAAAATAACTCGAATGTACTGAAAAACAGACCGACCAGCATGCCATGGGCACCAAAAACAAGGATATCTTTCTGGCTCAGGCTTTCACCTGTGGTGCCACCGACCAAGGGTGCATAACCGCCACCGACCAGGGCAGAAATAACGACGATCACGCCAAGGGCGATTAGTTTGCGTCGAAACCTGGGGTCCCACTTTGTAGATACACTATCCGACATAACCAAACCTCCGCATACTTCGCTGCCAGCCTTGCTTGAATAATCAATCCTGATGTCCCAAATAACGCCGGGTCAAATGGGCTTTGTAGATATCGATATCCAGGGGCTGCTTTGTGGCCTGGATCATCAGATCCTGGGTCGACATCAGTGAGCCCTGCCCATGGACATGGGCTCGCAGCCACGACAATAATGGTTCAAAATCACCTTGTTCAAGCCCGGTCAGAACGGCGTCATTGTCTGATTGCGCTGCATCAAACAACTGTGCTGCGGCAATTGCGCCCAGAGTATAGGTCGGGAAATACCCGAAGGCACCGCTGGGCCAATGAATATCCTGCAACACACCGTCCCGGTCATCAGGTGGCGTCAGGCCGAGGCTTTTTTGCATGGCCTCGTTCCAGGCACCAGGTAGATCAGCCACGGCAAGGTTGCCTGAAATCAGATTTTTCTCGAGGCGATAGCGCAGGATCACATGGGCTGGATAGGTTACCTCGTCCGCATCAACCCGGATCAAACCAGGCGTTACGCGACGATAGAGGCGCACCAGGTTTTCAGTTTCCCAGGCCGGTCCCGAACCAGAAAAGGTTTCCCGGACCAAAGGTGTCAGATAGCGGACAAATTCTTCCGAACGGCAGGCCAGCATTTCGATAATCAACGACTGGCTTTCATGCATGGTCATGCCACGGGCGAGGCCCACAGGTTGGTGGCGCCATTGTGCAGGCAATCCGCGCTCGTACAAAGCGTGGCCGGTTTCATGCAAAACACCCATCAGGCTCTGGGTAAAGTCGTCCTCGTAATAACGTGTTGTGATCCGCACATCATCTGGCACACCCCCGGTAAAGGGATGGTGGCTGATATCAAGACGGCCAAAGTCGAAGTCAAAGCCCAGCTGGTGCATCAGGCGTTCTGCCAAGGCACGTTGATCGGCAATGGCAAATGATCCGGCAAAGGCTTCCGGTTGTTGCCCGTTGGCCTGAACATCCGTGACTTTTTGCAAAAATTCCGGCAGAAAAATATCGAGATCGTCAAACAGCGGATCAATATCGGCACTGCGGGTGCCAGGATCGAATTCATCCAGCAAGGCATCATAGGGGGCAACCCCCAGGGCATCTGACTTGGCGGCGGCCACCTCCTGCACCAGCGACACCAGATCGCTGAGCAAGGGTTGCAGCCTGGCAAAATCATTGTCCGGGCGGGCATCACGCCAGACCATTTCGCAGGCGGAAGTTGCCTGGCTGAGGGCTTCAACAAGATCGGACGGGACGGCGTTGGCATGCCGCCACGTACGACGCATCTCGGTCAGGTTGGCCAAGCGCCAATTGTCAAAGTCGTCCGGGCTTTTGTCAGCTTCCGCTTCTGCTTCCGACATCAATTCAGCAAGCGACGGATCGACCATCATCTCGTGACAGACCATGGACAAAGCGGTGATCTGGTCGGCCCGGGCCGTGGCCCCGCCCGCAGGCATCATGGCGGCGGAATCCCAGTGCAGGACCGCCAGGGCCCCGTTAAGATCAGTGAGACGCTTGAAGCGCCCTTCTACTTCTTTATACGATTTCATCATGAAGCAAGTTTAACCGCATCAGTCCTGTTCGCGAAGTCGCCAGGCAAAAAGACCGAAGATCACCATCAGGGCAGCGGCAAGTGCGAACCAGGTCAGGGCGTAGGACAGGTGATTATTCTTGAGATCATAATGGCTGAGGCCTGAGACCGGGTATTCTCCCGGCTTCGAGACCTGATCTGCATCCAGAACCAGCGGCGGTACGTCGATCTCCATCACTTGCGCCATGGCCGCCGGGTCAACTGAATACCACGATGATTTTTCCGGAACATTGTCGGGCGTAAAATCGTTTCGACCTCTGGCTCCCAGGCGAACCACCCCGCTTAACCGTTTAATCGCGCCTGCCGAATTGTTCCCGTCAGCCAGCATCTCCAGTTTGGCCAGTGGCACCCAGCCTCTGTTCACAAGCACAAGGCCACCACCTTCGCTGGCCGTTCTTTTCAGCGGTGTAATCACGTCCACACCCCGCACCCCGTTATGATTGCGGTTTTGTAGGTGTACGGCCTTGGCGTGCAGGAAGTGCCCGGTGACAAATACCCGCCTGAAATTCATTGTTTGCAGATCATCCGCAGTCGACGGCAACAAAACCGGGTCGGCAACCAGTGCTGTTGCACGCTCGGCAATCAGTTGTTCTTTCCAGGCAAGCCGCTCCAGTTGCCAAAACCCCATGGTCAGCAAGATCAGAACAGCGGGGATGGTAAAAACAAGGGGCCAGACCAGGGAGCGGATGTTCATGTCAGCTAATATTCAGGATCATTCAGAGGCGTTATGGGAAGATGTATCGTCTACCACACCAACACCTGCCTTGTGGTGAAATTGCAGGGAAATCAGCGTTGATTTGAAGACCCGCAACAGAAAGATGGAACCGGCGAGAATAGTGGGAAACCACAGAACAGGATGAACCCACAGGGGCGGGGAAAATGCAAACTCAACCCAGACGGCGAGGCCGACAATAACAAATCCCAGGATCAGGATCACAAATACCGCCGGTCCGTCACCTGAATCTTCGGCACCCAGATCAAGACTGCAGATTTCACATTTGTCAGCTACTTTCAGCAAGCCGGAATAAAGTTTCCCCTTTCCGCATCCGGGACACCGACAGGTGAACCCGGCACGAAAAGGGGAAACAGTATTTTTATCAGTCTCTGACATTTTACCCTGCTTTGCAGGGGATGATTACCGTGCCGCCCGCTCCCCCTTCCGACCACCCACAGTATAATTGCATTGGGTGGTCGGAAGGGGGAGCGGGCGGCAGGGCCATCATATTTTTAGCCTCAGCTGCCGCCCCACCAGTAAACGCCACAGAACAGGAACAGCCAGACGACATCAACAAAGTGCCAGTACCAGGCCGCAGCCTCAAAACCAAAGTGATGGTCGGGCTTGAAGTGGCCTTTGTAGGACCGCACCAGGCAAACCGCCAGGAAGATGGTTCCGATCAATACGTGAGCACCGTGGAAGCCGGTTGCCATGTAGAAGGTCGAGCTGTAAATGCCATCGGCAAAGCCAAATCCGGCGTGGGAATATTCATATGCCTGAACGCCGGTAAAGATGGCGCCCAGAATAATCGTCAGCCACAAGCCATTGATCAGGCCTTTTTGGTCACCCTTTTTAAGCGCGTGATGCGCCCAGGTTACCGTCGTGCCGGATGTCAGCAGGATCAGTGTGTTCAGGAACGGCAGACCCCATGGGCTGAAAACCTCGGTGCCTTCAGGCGGCCACATGCCACCTGTATGCGCTGCACGACCGATCATTTCTTCACTGCCGGCAACGCCGCCTGGATACAGGCTGGCATCAAAGAACGCCCAGAACCAGGCCACAAAGAACATCACTTCGGAAGCAATGAACAGGACCATGCCATAACGCATGCCGATCTGGACGACCGGTGTGTGATCACCCCGGAATGTTGCCTCATCGATGACGTCGCGCCACCAGACGAACATGGTGTAAAGCACCAGGGCAAAACCAAGCGGCATTACCCACGGGGTAATGTCATGCATGAACAACAGGGCTCCGACAGCCAGCACAAGTGCTGACATGGCGCCCATGAATGGCCATGGACTTGGGTCCACTAAATGATAGTCATGTCCTTTAGCGTGTGTAGACATGGTTTTCTTACTCCCGCAAACCTGAAAATAATGGTTCAAATAATTGCATCACAATATCCTGCCCTAATTCAATTCTTTATTGCCCGAGACAGAAGAGAGAGCCGAGGTCTGGCTGCCCTGATCATCTTTGACAATCGGTTTTTCGAAAAAGGTATAAGACAGTGTAATTGTCCTGACATCATCCAGACCTGGGTCTTTCAGAATGTCAGGGTCGACGAAAAACGAGACCGGCATATCAACTGACTGGCCAGGCTCGAGAACTTGCTCGGTAAAACAAAAGCAATCGATCTTGCTGAAATAGGGGCCCGCTTTATGCGGGGTCACGTTATAGGTCGCTGTGCCCATAACGGCCCGGTTCAGCGGATTGTGTGCACGGTAGAACGCCAGTTGTTCTTCGCCGATGCGCACCTTGACTTCACGCTGCACCGGCTTGAATTTCCACGGCATGCCGCTGGCGATGCTGGCATCAAATTGAACCGTTATCATGCGACCACTGACAGCACCGGGTGCTTCAACGGCAACTTGCGACGTACCACCATAACCAGTGACCTGGCAGAAAAGCGAATAAAGCGGCACAGCGGCAAAAGCCATCCCCACCATACCCAGCGCCACGCCTGCAAGCACAAGACCGGTTGCCGCATTGCGACCCTCAGGCCGGCGCACAGCAGCGGGATTTGTTGAGCTTGTGGTGGTGGAAGTTGTTTCTGGCATGCTCTAGAACTTCACCAGAGTGATGACATAGAACAAGGCGACCAGGGCCAGCAAAGCCCCGCCCAGAAGATAATTCCGGCCGCGCCGTTTATGATGTTCCTTGCTGGGAGGCATATCAGGCGACCCCGCTGGTGACGAACCGGTCAACGACCAGCAAGACAAAAATCAGGAACAGATAAAATATGGAATAGGCGAACAGGGATTTGGCCCACTTTGTGGCCCTGGGTCCGTCGCCTTCTTTCAGGATCAGTCCGGCCAGGCCAAGAAAAGCAACGCCCATAACCGCCGTTGAAATACCGTAAAAAGCCCCTGACATGCCCATGTACCAGGGCAACAAGGTGACCGGCACCAGCAGTACGCTGTAGATCATGATCTGGCGGCGGGTCTCAGGCAGTCCGGCGACAACCGGCAGCATAGGCACACCAGCACGTTCGTAATCACCACTGCGATAAAGGGCCAGGGCCCAGAAATGCGGTGGTGTCCACACGAAGATAATGGCGAACAAGGCAATTGATTCGAGGCTGACACTGCCCGTCGCAGCCGCCCAGCCAATCATCGGCGGGAAGGCACCGGCAGCACCACCGATAACAATGTTCTGCGGCGTGCGACGCTTCAGCCACATGGTATAAATGAAGACATAAAAGGCGATGGTACCAGCCAGCAAGGCAGCCGCTGTCCAGTTTACGGCCAGCGCCATAACGGTGATTGAACCCACTGACAGGATTACACCGATTGACAAGGCGTCACCTGCGGCAACTTTGCCAGCCGGAATTGGCCGGTTACGGGTTCGCTTCATCACGGCATCGATATCTGCGTCGTACCACATATTAATGGAACCGGACGCCCCGGCAGCAATCGCGATACAGAGAATTGCCACAAAGCCGATCACCGGATGAATATCACCCGGTGCCAGCCACAGGCCAACAAATCCGGTAAACACAACCAGCGACATCACCCTGGGTTTAAGCAGGGCGATGTAATCACCGGGCTGCGCTTCAAGACTCTGGTCAGAGCCTTGTTGCGCCGCAGATGAAGTTACCGTTTGTGTCACCGTCATGTTGTCCTTGTATAGCTGTGCTGTTTAACCCGTATCTACTTGATACGTGGCAGTTCTTCAAAAGTATGGAACGGTGGCGGTGATGAAACCGTCCACTCCAGCGTATTGGCGCTTTCGCCCCACTGGTTGTCCGCAACTTTTCCGCCGGACGACATAGTGCGCCAGAGGATGAAGACAAACAGAATGGCACCGGCAAACGACATATAGGCACCCATGGAAGAAACATAGTTCCAGCCGTCGAAGGCGTCCGGATAATCCGGAATACGACGTGGCATACCAGCCAGTCCCGAGAAGTGCATTGGGAAGAACGTCAGGTTCACACCGATGAACGTGATCCAGAAATGCAGCTTGCCCAGTGTTTCCGGATACTGACGTCCCGACATCTTGCCAATCCAGTAGTAGAAACCGGCAAAGATCGAGAACATGGCACCCATGGACATGGTGTAATGGAAGTGGCCAACAACATAATAGGTATCATGCAAGGCGACATCGACGCCTGCGTTGGCAAGGACAACACCCGTCACACCACCAACCACAAACAGGAAGATCATGCCAATCGCCCACAACATAGGCGTCTTGAAGGTGATGGAACCGCCCCACATCGTTGCAATCCACGAGAAGATCTTGATGCCTGTCGGCACCGCAATGACCATCGTCGCGGCCACAAAGTAAGCCCGGGTATCAACATCCAGACCCACTGTATACATGTGGTGAGCCCAAACGATGAAGCCGACAAAGCCGATGGCGACCATGGCATAGGCCATGCCGAGATCACCAAAGATCGGCTTGCGCGAGAACGTCGAAATGATGTGACTGACAATGCCAAAGCCGGGCAAGATCAGGATGTACACTTCAGGGTGACCGAAGAACCAGAACAGGTGCTGGTAAAGAACCGGATCACCGCCGTTCGAGGCATCATAGAAGGCCGTACCAAAGTTACGATCTGTCAGCAGCATGGTGATGGCGCCAGCCAGTACAGGCAGCGACAACAACAGCAGGAAGGCTGTGATCAACACCGACCAGACAAACAACGGCATCTTGTGCAGTGTCATGCCGGGAGCACGCATGTTGAAGATCGTGGTGATGAAGTTGGCAGCGCCCAGAATGGAAGAGGCACCCGCCAGGTGAAGACTGAGGATGGCCATATCAACGGCCATGCCCGGATGACCCGAGGTCGACAACGGGGCATAAACCGTCCAGCCCGTACCGGCACCACCATCAACAAAGGGTGACGCCACCAGCAAAATTGCTGCCGGGATCAACAGCCAGAAGCTGATGTTGTTCATGCGCGGGAACGCCATGTCCGGTGCGCCAATCATCAGCGGCACAAACCAGTTGCCAAAGCCACCGATCAGGGCCGGCATGACCATGAAGAAAACCATGATCAGGCCGTGGGCCGTAACGACGACGTTGAACGACTGGAAGTCATCTCCGAAATACTGCATGCCTGGTTCTTGTAATTCCAGGCGCATGATCACTGAAAACAGGGACCCGATTAAACCAAAAATGATGGCGTAGATGATATACATCGTGCCAATGTCTTTGTGGTTCGTCGAGTAAAGCCAACGCTTCAGCCCGGTGGGGTGATGATCGTGGGAATCGCTCATAATCCGTAACCTCTTGATACTATCCGCTTAATGGTTTGCGGAATTGAGCCTTAATTTTTTGTGATGGTTGCGACTTTGACAGCAGGTTCTGCTGCATCGTCCGAAGCATATTCGACCTTGGCCTTGACGACCCACTTGGCGAAATCTTCCTTCGAAACAACCTTGACCATAATCGGCATGAAGCCATGGTTGGTCCCACAAAGTTCAGAACACTGACCGTAATAAGTGCCTTCCTTTGTTACCTTGAACCAGGTCTCATTCAGACGACCGGGAACAGCATCTGTCTTGACACCAAAGGACGGCATGGCCCAGGCGTGAATGACATCCGCTGCTGCCAGCAAAACCCGGACTTCGGTATTGACCGGAATGACAACAGCTTCGTCAGTTGCCAGAAGACGGGGCTGGCCAGCCTTCAATTCATCATCTGATATCATGGTCGCATCAAAGGAGAAGCCGCCATGATCGGGATATTCATAGTTCCAGTAGAACTGGTTGGCTGTGACTTTCAGGGTCATCTCGGCGTTGGGTGCCTTGTCTTCCAGATACAGAAGCTTCAGCGATGGCACCGCAATAACAACCAAAATCATGATCGGAACAGCTGTCCAGACGACTTCCAACAATGTGTTATGGGTCGTTTTGGTTGGTTCCGGATTGTTTTTGGCACTGAAACGCCACATGACGTAGATCATCAAGGCGGTCACGAAAATGGTGATGACAATGATGATAACCAAAAGAAGATTATGAAAATCGTTAATCTGTTCCATCACGGGTGTGACAGCAGCCTGAAAACCTGTTTGCCAGGGCACAGGCTGGGAGGCCAGGGCAGCGGCAGAAAAGCCTGCAACCGAAGCTATTCCAGCGCCAATAGCGGCAATTTTATTACTGAACGACATGATCCGTTCCGTCTCCTCGTCATACGCCGCAATATCATGCGGCAAACAAACCGATCGATGGTTCCGGATGCATCTGCACAATTCCGGCACCTATGTATAAAGGTACCAGTGATTGTCGGACAGACCCCTCCCCCGACCAGCATGGATTAATGCTGAATTCGGCGCGAGATTACACATTGTTTAGACTTAGAACAAGCCCATATAAACAGTAGAACCATTATGAAAAGACAGGATTTTTTGGTACCAGGCTTCCTTAACGCCTGCATATAAAGGTGAGCGGGACATCCACGCAGGGTCCTGCCGAACTTAATGCAGCAGGTTAATTGCGACAATATGTCGCAGCTATACCCACAATGACTCTATGGAAATTACAAAGTCCCGGAAATCCTGATGTTTTTACGTTGTCTGGCCAATTACGCGATTACGGCCAGGGTAATTTCACCGGGGTGCGACAAAATGCGCTCTTGAACCCTTTAGAACGATATCAGTTTTAACCGATTCGCCTCATATCTTCGTTGCATCGCAACGTGATACAGTCCTCAGGTGTTTCAACAAAAGTTGATAACACCCTGCCCTGTTCTCAACCCCGCGAGAGGCTTATTCTCTGGCACCTTGATTATCCCCCGAAGTCTCTGGAGACAATAATGAGCGACACTGCCAAAGCCGAAGAAATGCTGTTCACCCGCGCCGGACTGGATCGGAACAAGGTTCAGACCCTGGTCGATGGTGCCCTGGACGGCTGCGACGACGGCGAGTTGTTCATGGAATACAAACAATCCGAGGCCCTGGCCTGGGACGATGGACGTCTTAAATCGGCCAGTTTCGACACCTCCCAGGGCTTTGGCCTGCGGGCAGTTTCAGACGAATCAACCGGCTATGCCCATGCCTCGGAACTGTCAGAAGCCGCCATCAAGCGGGCTTCGGACACGGTGCAATCTGTTCGCCAGGGTCGCTCCGGCACCATGGCCGATGGCCCGACGGGCACGAACCAGTCTTTATATATCGACGATAATCCCCTGAACGATGTGCCTTTTGAAGAAAAGGTCAAACTGCTGGAAGAGATCGACGCCTATGCGCGTGGCCGTGATGATCGCGTACGCCAGGTGTCTGCGTCCCTTGCCGGATCATGGCAGGTGGTCGAAATCCTGCGCTCTGATGGCATGCGGGCCGGTGATGTCCGCCCCCTGGTGCGCTTCAATGTCTCGATTGTGATGGGTGAAGGTGACCGCCAGGAAACCGGCAGTTTTGGCACTGGTGGCCGAACGCTCTATGCCGATTACCTCAAGCCTGAATCCTGGAAAGCCGCCATTGATGAAGCCATGCGCCAGGCCGATGTGAACCTGTCCTCGGTGCCTGCCCCGGCTGGTACAGTGCCCGTTGTCCTCGGCCCTGGCTGGCCTGGCATATTGTTGCACGAAGCCATCGGCCACGGCCTGGAAGGTGATTTCAATCGCAAAAAGACCAGTGCCTTTTCTGAATTGCTGGGCCAGCGCGTCGCCTCCCCCGGCGTAACCGTTGTCGACGATGGTACCCTGATGGACCGGCGCGGCAGTTTAAGTATCGACGATGAAGGCACGCCCACCAGCCGCACTGTGTTAATCGAAGACGGTATCCTCAAAGGTTATATGCAGGACCGCCTGAATTCCCGCCTGATGGGTGTCGCCCCCCCCGGCAACGGTCGCCGCCAGGATTATGCCCACATGCCGATCCCGCGCATGACCAATACCGTGATGGAAAATGGTGACCGCGACCCGGAAGAAATTATCAAATCCGTCAAGAACGGTTTGTACGCCGTGAACTTTGGCGGCGGCCAGGTCGACATCACCAGCGGCAAGTTCGTCTTCACCTGCACCGAGGCCTATCAGATCGAAGACGGCAAAATCGGCGCCGCCGTCAAAGGTGCTACGCTAATCGGCAACGGCCCCGACGTCCTGACCAAGGTCAGCATGATCGGCAACGACATGGAACTCGACCCCGGCGTCGGCACCTGCGGCAAAGACGGCCAGGGCGTACCGGTCGGCGTCGGCCAGCCAACGCTGAAGATTGATGAGTTGACGGTGGGTGGTACCGAGGCGGGGTAGTTCAAACCAACTCTCAATGTCATTTGACGAACAGGTAACCAGCGCCATTGAGGCGCAAAGCCACCAGCGGCGCCTGAGCGGAAATCAAATCTCCCTGGAAGGGTGATTTGGTAATAAGTTGTTGTGGATTTCGGGCAATCTTAGTTCAAAGTGTGGATAGTCTGTTGCGCCCAAATAACCTCAAATCGTCACAATTTTAACGTCAACTCGTCCGTAAGATTGTTGGCGATGACATTTGAAACAACTTCAACGAACACCTCCACGCTACGGGCACTCTCTTTTACACGTATCGCCCATTCCTTTGATACGCGTCGATACTCAGTGCTGGCGAAAGAATTCTTCGATTGCTGATATGCGGGCTCAACCACTCTTTCAAAAATGAAAATTCGATCTATTTCAAGGTCATCAAAATCTCCATGGTGATGAACAATATTTCTGTGTTTCAATTCTCTTGAAAATCGGCCTTGAAACATAATAAGCAATTCGCCGATATCTATCAGGTGTTTGTCACTCAAAGCATTTGCTGAGTTTAGAAGTTTTTTCAGACGTTCTTTAACCTTATAGAAACAGCTGAAATACATTTCGCAAACATTTCGCAAATGCTCATATTTGGAAACGGGAAGGCCATTAAATGGGTAGCGCCGGAAATAGAATTCACAGCCCTTCAAAGATTCGACAGAGGAACGCAATTGAAGGTAATTCATCAAAACTTTGTGTTGCTTTTCTACGTCTTCATTGAATTCAAACATAGAGGGGTTCGTGTCCGTAGCAGATGAAAACCACAGGTCGTCAAAATTCAACGTACGATCCATGTTCCGGCGTTGCCAATCTTTGAACCCGGGAATTTCACTTAACGACCGCATGAACTTTGACGAAATATCGTCCATGCGCTCCGCTCCAGTACGTTCTATAGCCATAATTTTATACTCCCGTCACATAACCCTCCGGCACCAGCAATCGTAACTTCGCGGGTGCCGTGCGGAAAGTGACCGGGACTGTGCCATAGCCGTCGCCGTCGATCTGGATGGGGTAGCCAGCCGGGGAGGTCACGCGGACTTCGGTGAAATCCCGCACGAGGATATCGTTGATCTTGGGGACCCGGCCAAGCGCGAAAGCAAGACCATATCGCACCAGGTTTTTACGGCCCAGGCCAAGCGCCACCAGAACTGTCAGGTTGTCGTCTTCAACACGAGCGTCAGGGGCGACAACGTGGGGGCCGCCGAAGCGGCTGACATTGGTGATGATGATGGTGGAGCCCCTGACGACATCGCCGTCGATATCAGCCTCCAGCGAGACATCGCCATCGCGGATCAGGGCCAGGATCATGGAAAAGATATAGGCCCCCCAGCTGAATATTCGTTTCAGACGGGGTGAGAGATATTTGACGGCGGCAGAATCCAGACCGACACCAGCCGTAATCAAAAAGGTGCGTTGCAGATTTTTATTTTGGGCCAGACCAACAGTTGCCGCCACATAAGCTTCACCGGCGATGGTGTCTGCCATGGCTTCGGCCTTTTGCGCCAGACCGATATCCAGGGCCAGAACATTGACCGTGCCAAAGGGAATGGTGGCAAAGGCGGGGCCGTCATACATACTGTTGGTACTGGCCGCATTCCCGGCTTCCCCCTCGCCTGTGCAGGTCATGCCCTGAATAACTTCGTTGATGGTGCCGTCACCTCCGGCGGCAACGATGACATCAAACTTGTCTGCGGCGACACCCTCGCGTGATATGCGCACAGCATCGCCCGGCCCTTGCGTCACCTGAACATCAAGCACACACCCCCGTGCATTCAGGGCATCTACCGTTTGCGCGAACAAACGCTTCCGCCTGCGCCCGGCAATCGGGTTGAAGACAATCAGAACCCGGCGTGGTTTGCCTGCTGCTGATTTATGCCCGGTATCAGTCAGTGGGGTCGCACCCAGACAGCGATATCATGAAAAACGGCACCGCCCGCCGGGGCGGCCGCTTCGGAACTGACGAGCTGGTTGATGCCCTTGCCGCCGTGATGCGCTGCCAGGCCCCAGACGCCTTCGGCCACCACGACGCCTTGCTGCACACCTTCAAACAATTTTGCATGCAAGTTAATATCGCCGCGCTGGTTGCCAATGCTGACACCCGCACCCTCACCGATATTGTGACTGCGGGCATCTTCCGGATGGATCAGCAAACTGGGCCGGTGTTCCTTTTTCACGGATGATGGCGTGTTATTGAAAGTCGAATTCAGAAAATTCCTGGCCGGTGGTGTGATCAGACGAAAAGGCGTTTCTTTGGTGGTGGCTTCTGTTGCCGCCCAATGATCGGGCAGGTCGGGCAATTCATGGCCCCGCGGTCCCATGGCTTCCCAGTCCGGCTTGAAACGGAACTTGCCATCGGGCCAGCCAAAGCCGTTCAGGAAGTGTGCTGTTTCAAAATCCGGAATGCAGTCATGCCAGTGTTTTTCCTCCAGCGTCGCCAGATCAGGCCAACCAGAAGACGCCAGCATTTCCTCGATGATTTCCCGCTCGGTCATATGAAAGCCACGATGCTCGGCCCCAAGGCGCTTGGCCAGTTCACAGATGACGTAATGATTGGGACGGGATTCTCCCACAGCCTCGATGATTTTCATGCCGGGGATAATGTGCGAATGACCACCACCCTGATAGATGTCGTCATGTTCAACAAAGGTCGTGGCCGGCAAGACGATGTCCGCCATCAGAGCCGTTTCCGTCATCATTTGTTCATGCACACAGACGAACAAATCGTCACGGGCAAAGCCTTTGTGAACCAGGCTCTGGTCCGGTGCGATGACCATGGGATTGGTGTTCTGGATCAGCATCGCCGTCACTTGTGGGCCATCTCCCAGATCACTTTTATCACCGGTCAGGATGGGTCCGATGCGCGACTGGTCCAGAACACGCACGCTTGTGTCGCGCACATCCAGGCCTTCGATCAGGGTCTTGTCCCATTTGAAGATGCCGCTGTTGCTGTAGAAAATGCCGCCGGAGGGATGTTTCCATTTCCCGACGATGGCCGGAATACAGCTGACTGCGTGCACATTGACGGCCCCGTTGCGCGACCGCGAGAAACCATAACCCATACGAATAAACGCACGGTCTGTATCGCAGTAAAGTTTTGCAAAGGCCTCAATTTCTTCCACGGTCAAACCGGTAATGTCGGCGGCCCATTCCGGCGTCTTGTCTTTCAGATGGGCCTCCATCTCTTCCGGCACATCCGTGAATTCCGCCATATAGTCTCGATCGGCATAACCATCGCGGAAAGCCACATGCATGATCGCACAAGCCAGCGCCCCGTCTGATCCTGGCTTCAAACAAAGATGGGTATCCGCCGTCGATGCCGTGGGATTTTTATAGGGATCGATGACCACCAGGTGCGCGCCCCGGTTCTTGCGCGCTCTGGCCACATGCGTCATGACATTGACCTGGGTGGTAACAGCATTTGTGCCCCACAGGACGATCAAATCAGCGTCGCCCATTTCGCGGGGGTCCGGCCCCGACTTCCGTCCGGTTCCGGCCATCCAGCCCGCATCGACCAGGGCTGTGCAAACTGTGCCCAGCATTTCCGAATAACCCATAGCGTGGCGCAAACGGTTGATGCCATCACGCTGCACCAGGCCCATGGTACCGGCATAAAAGTGCGGCCAAACCGCTTCGGCCCCGTGTGTTTCTGTGGCTAAGCGAAACGCATCAGCGACCGTATCCAGGGCTTCATCCCAGGAAATCGCCTCAAACTGACCCGAACCCTTGGGACCGGTGCGCTTCAACGGCGTAGTCAGGCGGCCTTCGTGATGGGTGCGTTCGGCATAGCGCGCAACTTTGGCGCAGACAACACCCGAGGTATAGGAGTTTTCGGCGGCACCATGCACCCGGCCAATGGTGTTGTCATCCAGCTTCTCGACCTGCAAGGCGCAAGTGGAGGGACAATCATGTGGGCAGGCAGAGTAGGCGATTTCAGGTACTTTTTCAGACGCGTCAGACATTCAGATATTCCTCGAGGCAGTGTCTGTAATTTATCATTGGTGCGCAGCCTAGAATGATTTGGTAAGAAATGGAAACACAGCGTCACATTCACCACAGAGACAAAATAGTGTTCCAACGTAGCAGCGATTTAGCCTGAAACGTAAGCGCGGATACCGTGTCTGGAAAGTTACGCCATCCGCATTGGCCCCTTCGGGCTGGACATGATATGTTCCGGCAACTGATCCCTTGAAAAGCAACACCTTAATTCTTTAGTTTTAACAAGGGGTTCGCCGAAGGAATAGCCCGTTTGTCCACGCACACCGAGACCGAGACCGCCATACAGCAGCAAAAGAACACCAGCTTTGCCCTGATCAAGCGACTGGTGAGCGAATATGTCCGACCCTATATCGGCCAAATGCTGTTTGGCATGCTCTGGATGGCCGTCGCCGCGGCGGCCACCGCCGCAAACGCGTGGTTGATGGAACCGATCCTCGATGACGTGTTTCTGAACAAGGACAAGGGCATGTTGATGATCGTGCCGGTGGCTATTCTGGCCATTGCCCTCATCAAAGGTTTGTCGACGTTCCTGCAGGGCTATATCAGCGGCTCCATCGGTCAAAAAGTAATCGCTGATGTGCAAAAGGCGTTATACGCCCATCTCATGCATGCAGACCTCGCCTATTTTCAGGCCATGGCCTCGGGCAAGCTGGTGTCGAACTTCCTGACGGATGCCAACATGTTGCGGGAAGCTGTCTCAAAATCTCTGACGGGCATGGTCAAGGATAGCCTGACGGCTACCTTTTTGATCAGCCTGATGTTTTATCAGGATTGGCGTCTGGCCCTGGCGACATTTTTTATATTGCCCGTCGCGGCCATTCCCGTGCGCAACATGGGCCGCCGCCTGCGCAAGGCGTCGGTGGATATGCAGGAACGTACGGGCCTGTTCTCGGCCTTGCTGACGGAGACCTTGCAGGGGTCAAAGCACGTCAAAACATACGCCATGGAAAAGTACGAATCTGACCGGGCCAACCACGCCATCGAATTCAGACTGATCCCGGTTCTGAAATCCCTGCGCACGGGTTCGGCAGTTTCGGCCTTGATGGAAGCCCTGGGCGGGATCGCCATTGCGGTGGTCGTATTCTACGGCGGCAACAGGGTCATCGACGGCGAAACTTCTGCCGGTGCCTTCTTTTCCTTTATCGCCGCCTTGTTGATGGCCTACCAGCCCATCAAATCCCTGGCCAATCTGAATTCGGCGTTGCAAGGCGGTCTCGGAGCGGCCGAACGCATCTTCACGATGCTGGACCACAAACCCGACATTGCCGACAAACCCGGCGCGAAAGAGCTTGCGGTTACGTCCGGTCAAATTGAATTCCGGGATGTGCATTTTGATTACGCAGATGGCACCTCGGCAATTAATGGTGTGTCGTTCAATGTGCCGTCGGGAAGTGTTGTTGCCCTGGTCGGCGCGTCCGGTTCTGGCAAATCCACCCTGCTGAATTTGATCCCGCGGTTTTTTGATATCTCCAGCGGCGTGGTTGAAATTGATGGCCAGGATGTGCGCGACACAACATTGGCAAGTTTGCGAAATTCAGTGGCCCTGGTGACCCAGGACGCAACCCTGTTTGACGACACAGTTCGCGCCAATATTGCCTATGGCCGCATGACCGCAAGCGAAGAAGAAATCCGGGGGGCCGCAAAATCTGCTGCCGCTGAAAACTTTATTGAAGCCCTTAAAGAAGGGTACGATACGGTCACCGGTGAAGACGGAACACGCTTGTCTGGCGGTCAGCGTCAACGCATCGCCATTGCCCGTGCCATGTTGAAAGATGCCCCTATTCTGTTGCTGGATGAAGCAACCTCCGCCCTTGATTCAGAATCTGAACGCAAGGTCCAGGATGCTTTGCGCACCTTGATGAAGGGACGCACAACCCTGGTTGTCGCTCACCGCCTGTCGACCGTTATTGATGCTGACGTCATTCATGTTCTGGAAGCTGGTCGCATTATTGAAAGTGGTTCACACGGCGAATTGCTGGCCCGTGGCAATGCCTATGCCCGTTTGTGGCAGATGCAAAGCGGTGGCCCTGAACTGGCACCTGTTGAAGTATCGCAGGCCTGACCTGAGATGGCTGGTCCCCTGAAAACGATTTTGAAAAGCGGACAGGTTCGGCGTGCTGCCTGTGCCCTGGCTGCGACCTGGATCAGATTTGTCCATGCGACCAGTCGCTGGCAGGTTATTGGTGACGAGGCTCCGAACCGTCTTTGGGATGAAGGCAAACCTTTCATCGTGGCGTTCTGGCATAATCGTTTGATGATGCTGTCCTATATCTGGCGTCAGGGTGTTCCCATGAACATGCTGATTTCCCAGCACCGCGACGGCGAACTGATCGCCGATACAATCGCCCATCTCGGCATCAAAAGTGTCCGTGGCTCCAGCTCTCGTGATGGCGCGCAAGCCTTGCGTACAATGGTCAAGGCCTTAAAGCACGGAGAAAGTGTCGGCATTACGCCCGATGGCCCACGTGGTCCACGCATGCGAGCAACAGATGGTGTGATCTCGGTCGCAAGGCTGGCTGGTGTCCCGATCTTCCCGGCAACCGTGGCAACCAGTCGTCGCCGGGTGCTGGGATCCTGGGACCGGTTTCTGGTGGCCCTGCCTTTCTGTCGTGGTGTCTATATCTGGGGGGATCCCGTTGATGTTCCTCGCGATGCCAGCGAAAGCGACCTTGGCGACATCCGCCAACTGATCGAAGATCAACTGACTGTCATCAGTAACAGGGCCGATGAAATGTGCGGCCAGTCACCGATTGCACCAGCCCAGCAAATAGAAACATTGCCCGAAACGGACCAGGCGACCAATTCCTCGCAGGGGGTCGCCTGATGTTTGGTTTGTATCGCACACTCACTTCCCTGGGTGGCCCTCTGATTTCATGGCACCTGGCGCGACGGGCAGGCAGGGGAAAAGAAGACCCGCTTCGAAAAGCAGAACGAAAAGGGATTTCTGACAAACTTCGCCCGGATGGCAAGCTGGTCTGGTTTCACGCCGCCAGCGTCGGTGAAAGTGCTTCCGTCATGCCATTGATCGAACGCCTGCAAGAGGACATGCCTGATCTGAATATCTTGCTGACAACAGGCACCGTGACCTCCGCCCGGTTGTGCGAAGACCGTCTGACCGGTAAGGCCTTTCACCAATATGTGCCTGTTGATCGTGGTGCCTGGGTTGGCCGGTTTCTGGATCACTGGAAACCGGACCTGGCTTTATGGGTCGAGTCAGAATTCTGGCCAAACCTTTTGTATCAATTGAAATCGAGAAACATCCCCACGGTCCTGGTCAATGCCCGGATGTCTGTGAAATCCTACGCCCGCTGGATGAAGGCGGCGAAAACGGCGCGCAACTTGCTCGGATGTTTTGACTTGTGCCTGGCACCCGATCATGTCATGGCGGATCGGCTTCGTGATTTTGGCGTCAACAGAGTAACGCTGACGGGCAACCTGAAAGACGCCAGTCCCCCCTTGCCCGTTGACGAGAACGAACTGGTGATTCTGGCCAAGGCCATTGGATCACGACCTGTGTGGATTGCCGCCAGCACCCACCCTGGTGAAGAAGGGTTGGCGGAACATGTGCACGAACACCTGACGCCTGATTTTCCGAATATCCTGACAATCATTGCGCCGCGCCATCCGGACCGTGGTACCGATATTGTTCAAGGCCTGAAGCAAAGTGGAAAGAATGTTGCACAACGTTCGCTGGGTGATGTCGTCACGGAACATACGGAATTCTATGTCGCGGACACCCTTGGTGAACTTGGCTTGATCTATCGTCTGGCAACGGTTGTCTTTGTCGGCGGCTCCCTTGTGCCCCATGGTGGGCAAAATCTGCGCGAACCTGCACGGCTAAGATCGGCCATATTGCACGGACCTCATATCGCAAACTTTGCCCGTGTCGCCAGTGAGCTGGGCGAAGTCGGTGCTGCCCGGCAAGTCGATGATGATGAGGCGTTGACCCGGGCTGTATCCGCCTTGTTGTCTGAACCGGATGCCGCCGAAGCCATGGCGACCCGGGCTGGAAATATCGTCGACAAAAGCCAGAACGTGCTCGATCAAACCGTTGAAGCCCTGGAGCCTTATCTTTCCCAGTTGCGCCGAACGGCGTCCCCGGACAGTGATGTCAGCCATGAAAGCACCTGAATTCTTTTTCCACGGCCAGGGCATCTGGCCCCGGCTTCTCAGTCCGCTGAGCGCGATCTGGCAAGTCGGTGCAGCAATAAAACGAAAACGCACGGTTACACATAAAGCCCAAATTCCTGTTGTCTGCGTTGGAAACCTGACGGCTGGCGGTACCGGCAAGACACCGGTTGTCATTGCCCTTGTTCAATATTTTCGTCAGGCGGGTTTCAAGCCTCATATTCTGACGCGGGGATATGGCGGCAAACTGACGGGACCGGTGAAAGTTGACACCTCATCCCACGAAGCCGTTGATGTTGGTGATGAAGCCTTGTTGTTGGCAAGGGCCGCGCCCACCTGGGTGGCGAAAAACCGCGCAGATGCCGCCCGGGCTGCCGAACACGACGGAGCTGATTTGATTCTGATGGATGACGGTCATCAAAATTATGCTCTGGCGAAGGACTTTTCACTTGTGGTCATCGATCGGGCTTACGGGTTTGGGAATGGTCGTATCCTGCCAGCAGGCCCCTTACGAGAGTCTGTATCGGATGGCCTTGCGCGGGCAAGTGCCGTTGTTCTGATGTCGGGCGGTGATCATGTGGAGACCACGACCTGGCGCCAACCGGTCAAGGATGCAGGATTGCCGGTTGTTCGGGCCAGTCTGGAGCCCGGTATCGAGGCCGAACAGTTTTCCGGCCAGAAAGTCGTCGCCTTTGCAGGTATTGGCCGACCAGAGAAATTTTTCAGTACTCTTGAAAGCCTGAAGTGCGACATCGTCGAACGTCAGTCCTTCGCCGACCATCATCTTTATACGCCGGATGAAATCATGAAGCTGGTTGAAACGGCGGCCATTCACGGTGCGCGTCCTGTAACCACTTCGAAGGATATGGTGCGACTGCCCCTGGAAGCGCGATCAATGGTGTCGGAAATTCCGGTTGGGCTGATATTTGAAAATCCTCGCACTCTGGACGAAGTATTTGCAGACCTGATCAGCCGGGAAAATCAGCACAATGGCTGATACTGTACAAACTGGTCATGCCGGGTATCGTCTCAAACACATTCTGGAAGCTGTTGCCGTACGTGGTTTGATGGGCCTCTTTTCCTTGTTGCCAATTGATGCAGCGTCCGCTTGTGGTGGATATCTTGCCCGCTGGATTGGACCTGTACTTGGTGTATCCAGGGGTGCTGCGGCGCGCCTGCAGGAATTCTTCCCGGATAAATCCAAATCGGAAATTCAGGATATCGTTGCCGACATGTGGGAAAACCTCGGGCGCACGGTTGCCGAGTTTCCCCACCTTTCAAAACTGGATACGACGGTCTCAAATGATCGAATTGAGTTGGTGGGGGCAGAAACTATTGATGGCCTCAAATCAAGGGGCCAGGCCAGTATCTTTTTCTCGGCCCATTTTGCGAATTGGGAACTCGTGCCCCTGACCGTTGATCAACGCAGTATGAAAACAACAATCGCTTACCGTGAAGCCAATAATCCCCTGGTCGATAAAATGATTCGGGATTTGCGTGCGCGGGCGGTGACGGCATCGCATGTGCCTAAAGGTGCCGCTGGTGCCAAAGCCTTGCTGCTGGCTCTCAAAAATGGCGAAAGTCTTGGTCTTCTGGTTGATCAAAAAATGAATGATGGTATTGCTGTGCCGTTGTTTGGTCGTGATGCCATGACCGCACCGGCCCTGGCGCAACTGGCGCTGAAATTCAACGCACCCATTGTGCCCATCCATTGTGAGCGCCTCAAGGGTGCGCGATTTCGTATCGTTGTCGAAGACCCGCTGACCGTTTCAATCAGTGGCGACAAATCAACAGATATCTATAACATTATGTGTCAGGTCAACGCCCACATCGAAGCCTGGGTCCGGGAAAACCCGGCCCAATGGATGTGGCTCCACAAACGCTGGCCAGTGGCATAATTTTTCAGGACACGGGGATCAAAATGAAAATCGCAATCATGGGAGCCGGAGCAATTGGTGGCTATTTTGGTGGCCGCCTGGCTGATGCCGGATACGACGTCAGTTTCATCGCCCGGGGCGCACATCTTGAAGCTATCAAGGCAAACGGCCTTAAGGTACTGAGCCCCCTGGGAGACTTTGCCATTAACCCGGCAACAGCAACCGACAATCCGGCAGAGATTGGCCCCGTGGACGTTGTCTTGTTTATGGTCAAGAACTACGACACCCTGCAGGCTGCGGAACAGATCAAACCGCTGATCGGTCCTGACACCGCTGTCATCCCTTTCCAAAATGGTGTCGAAGCCCGAGCCATGCTGGAGGATGCAATAGGCACCGGTCATGTAATGGGAGGCGTTGCTTTCATCCCGGCATCCCTGCCTGAACCCGGCGTTATCCAGCACAATGCAGACCTGGCGAAGCTGGTGTTCGGAGAATTTGACAAACAGATAACACCTCGTGCGGTGGCCTTTCTGGATGCCCTCATTAAAGCAGGTGTCATCGCCGAAATTTCAGACGACATCAATGTTGTGCTGTGGAGCAAACTGATGTTTTTGACCAGCATGAGCGCCCTGAACTGCCTGACCCGGCAGCCTTGCGGTTTGGTCCAGGAAGATGAAGAAACAATGGCTTTATATATGGATGCCATGCGTGAGGTCGCTGCCGTTGCACGCGCCCATGGCGTCAATCTGGGAGAAGAAGCCGTCGCCAGCAATATGGCATTGGCCCAGACCTTCCCGCCAAAAAACAAAACCTCGATGTATCAGGATCTGGAAGCCGGACGGCGCCTGGAGATCAAATATCTCAGCGGTGCCGTGGTCAGGCTGGGAATTGAAAAGGGCGTCGAAACCCCCATTCACCGGACAGCGTGGGTTGCCATTAAACCCTGGATCGATGGACCACCAGCGTAGAACAGGTAAATGGACAGGTTATTTGGTCTTGCCCTTTGGCATGGGGGGAACCAGTAATTGCGGGTCCAGTCTTTGATTGAACCAGTTAACACGCCAGTCCAGATGCGGACCTGTTGCCCGTCCCGTGGCCCCGATGGCACCGACAGGATCACCTGCCTTGACGATGTCTCCGACTTTGGCATCAACACGACTAAGGTGCATCAACACCGACGTCACACCATGGCCATGATCAATCATGATCGTGCCGCCGGTGAAATAAAGATCCTTTTTGGCCAGCGCAATCATCCCCGCCGCCGGTGCGACAACCGGCGTGCCTGTCGGCATGGCCACATCAACACCAAAATGCGGTCGGCGCGGCTTGCCGTTCAGTATTCTCTGACTGCCATATACGCCCGAGACAGGACCAATGGCCGGCCAGATAAATCCTGCGCTGAACCAGGGCGTCTCCGTATTTCTCGACCGGACTTTGCCAATCCAGACGTTCTCGCGGCGAATGCGTTCCAGTGCCTTTTTGCCAGGAGATACCATTTTCTTTGGCAGGCCGCTGATGCGCTGGATTTTGTATGTCCGCTTCTTGATGTCGACCAATCGCCTGGTCATCTTGCCATCGGGTGAGGTTATCTCAAGTTCGGCCTTGTTCAAAAAGTCCCGGCCAAAGCCGATGACAAACAGACCCTCTTTTGACACCCGCACATCGCGATCCAGAAAGCGTACATTGCTCCCCGGTGCCACACGGCCCGTTGCCATTCCCCCCTGGGTAAATGATCCCTCAAGTTTCAGATTGTCCGCAGCCGAAACCGTTGGGGCCGCGATCAGAAAAGCAAACAGGAAAACCAGTACAAACCGCATTAATCCTGTTCCATCAAATCTGTATGTCGCTGCAACATCGCCTTTGGATTGGCATAAGGTTCCTGGCGCTCGGCATTCCAGTATTTCAGATCTTGCAGCAGCACACGTAATCCCGTTACGGAACAAATGACATATGTGCCCGGCGAGATCACATCAAAGCTGGCAAGATTGTAATAAAGCTTTGCCTCCCGAAACATTTCATCCATGCGCGTTTCCAGTCGTATCTAATCGGCGGGTCATAACAGACTTCCTTGCGGATCATCTTCCGGGACCGTTTTCACTTTTGGCTTGCGGGGCGCGGACCGGGCTGGTTTGGCACCACCGCTGCCTGCAATCGCGGATACATGCCCGTCATGGAACTGGATATCGAGTTCCTGACCAGAGTTAACCCCGGCGGCGGCTGTGACAACGGTTCCCTGACTGCGGATGGCCGCAAAGCCACGGGCCAGAACACCTTCATAACTGTAACTTTGCAACAGTTTGGCGAGACTGCCCAACCTGGTGTTTTTGTCTTGCACCAGGCGATCAATGTCCCGTCGCAAACTGTTTTCTGCGCGCTGCAGCTGTTCACGGCCTTGCTCGATCCGTCGTTCGATAACAGACCGCCTGAGCCCGGCAGACACCAGTCCAAGATTGGCCCGGCGATTCTCCACCCCCACAGACAAGGCGCGGTTCAGACGTTCGCCTACATCATCCAGTTTCTGTTGATGGGCCTGAAGCATATCTCGTGGATCGCGCAAGCCTCGCGCCAGGCCTTCAAGACGTACCCGACGTTCCTCGGTCGACCGACTGAGGGCAGCGAACAAACGCCTGGCCAGATCAAGGATCGAGACCTGAAGATCGGCCCGAACCGGGACAGCAATTTCAGCCGCCGCCGTTGGCGTAGGGGCACGTTTGTCGGCGGCATAATCAATCAGGGTGATATCTGTTTCGTGACCAACAGCGGAGATCAACGGTATGTCGCTTGCTGCTGCCGCCCGCACGACCACTTCTTCGTTGAACGACCACAAGTCTTCAACACTACCGCCACCACGTGCCACGATCAGCAAATCCGGTCGCGGGATATCTCCGCCGGGTTCGATCTTGTTAAACCCGTGGATAGCAGCAGCAATTTTTTCTGCAGATCCGTCGCCCTGCACAATCACTGGCCAGACCAGCACCCGCCTTGGGAACCGATCCGCCAGACGATGTAGAATATCGCGAATGACGGCCCCGGTTGGCGATGTCACTACGCCAATGACCTCGGGTAGCCATGGCAGCGTTTGTTTGCCTTCGGCTGCAAACAAGCCTTCTGCAGCCAGTTTGCGCTTGCGGTCTTCCAGTAATTTCAGCAGCGCGCCTTCACCGGCCATCTCCATGCCGTCGACAACGATTTGATAGCGCGAACGCGAAGGATAAGTTGTCAGTTTGCCGGTAACGATAACTTCCAGGCCATCTTCCGGCACAATTGCCAGTTTGCCGGCCACACCTCGCCAGCACACAGCATCCAGAACGGCATTGTCGTCCTTCAAGGCCATATACATATGCCCGGATGCTGCCCGTTTAAAACCGGATATCTCTCCGCGCACCCGAACCCTGTCGAAATTGCTCTCGACGGTGCGTTTCAGCGACTGTGAAAGCTCGCTAACACTCAGCTCTGGCTGGTTATGGGCTTCACCTGGCGGTTTCGATGGGCTCAACGGGTTCTGTCCTTACACAAAATAATTCCGGTGAATGGCGCTGTAATATTTGTTCCCCGGCCCCCCTATGATACAAGAGACCGCCTCCCGAACAAACGCTGTTCACAGGCAAGACAACATAAATTATGACTTTACCTGGTCAGGAGATGACCCAAAAATGAATATTCTGATCATTGGCGCTGGTGGCCGCGAACATGCACTGGCCTGGACGCTGGCGAAATCCCCCTCTGTTGACCGCATCTTCTGTGCCCCCGGCAATGGCGGCATCGCCGCAGTGGCGACCTGCGTCGATATTGACGTAATGGACTTTTCCGGATTGATTGGACTTTGCCGGGCCGAAGAAATCGAATTTGTTGTGGTCGGCCCCGAAGCCCCGCTGGTTGAAGGTCTGGTGGATCAGTTGACCAGCGAAGGCATTCCGGCTTTTGGTCCATCCGCCGCCGCCGCCCAACTGGAAGGCAGCAAGGGCTTCACCAAGGATCTATGTGCCAGGCATAATATCCCGACCGCGGCCTATGGCCGTTTTACAGATGTTGATCAGGCCAAAGCCTATATCGTTCAACAAGGGGCCCCGATTGTCGTTAAAGCCGACGGCCTGGCCGCAGGCAAGGGTGTCATTGTTGCCCAAACCTTGGATCAGGCCTTGATCGCTGTGGACGAAATCTTCGCCGGTGCCTTTGGTGCCGCCGGGGCCGAAGTCGTCATCGAAGAGTGCCTGATCGGCGAAGAAGCCAGCTTTTTTGCCCTGGTCGATGGTGAACATTGCCTGGCACTTGCATCAGCACAGGACCACAAGCCTGTCGGCGACGGAGACGTCGGCCCCAATACGGGCGGCATGGGTGCCTACAGTCCCGCACCTGTCATCGACGACGCCATGCACAATCGTATCATGGACGAAATCATTCGCCCTACAGTGTCCGCCATGGCATCCGAAGGTCACCCCTTCAATGGCGTTCTTTTTGCCGGATTGATGATTACCGACAAGGGCCCTGAACTGATCGAATATAATACCCGTTTTGGCGATCCGGAATGCCAGGCCCTGATGTCCAGACTGGACAGCGACCTGCTGCCTGCCTTGATGGCGACGGCAGACGGCAGTCTCGACAAGATAGAACTGTCGTGGCGAGACGAAGCCGCATTGGTGGTTGTTATGGCCGCCAGAGGATATCCGGGCGCCTACAACAAGGGCAGTCGCATTCGCAATCTGGATACAGCCGGAGAGTTGCCTGGCATTAACGTATTTCATGCAGGCACGGCCAAAAAAGATGAAGACATCATTGCAACCGGTGGCCGGGTTCTGGGGGTGACGGCCAGGGCGCCTGATGTCGCGCTGGCCCAGTCTCTGGCTTATGAAGCCGTTGATGTTATTGACTGGCCGGAAGGATTTTGTCGGCGCGATATCGGCTGGCGCGCCATCGACAGGGCATAAGACGACGGAATATTCTTTTCCAGGGGTGGACAACGACCTGTTTCCTCAGCCAACCTTGGACCAATCCTCCATATTGATCGACAGAAACGAGTAAGGTTTATGACTGACACAGGACAGGAACTGTTTTCCGGCACCCAGGACGTGCTGGAAGCGCATCGCATCGATACAAATGCCTTGCAGGCCTATATGGAAGAGAACGTCGAAGGCTTCACCGGCACGGTCAAGCTGTCTGAATTCAAGGGTGGCCAGTCCAACCCGACCTACAAAATCGAAGCCGGTGGCAATGCCTATGTCATGCGCCGCAAACCGCCTGGGAAACTGCTGCCTTCCGCCCATGCCGTTGACCGGGAATATCGTGTCATCAGCGCGCTGGGTAAAACCGACTTTCCCGTGCCAAAAAGTTATGCCCTGTGCGAAGACGACAGCATCATTGGTACTGCCTTTTACATCATGTCTTTTGCCGATGGCCGGATTTTCTGGGACCCGTCTCTGCCCGGCATGGAAAACGACGAACGTTCAGCCATTTACGAAGGCATGAGCGATGTTATCGCCCAACTGCATAATATTGACTACAAGGCGATTGGCCTTGAAACATTCGGCAAGCCTGGCAATTATTTTGAACGCCAGATCGGCCGTTGGTCCAAACAGTTCAAGGCGTCCGAAACGGAAGTCATGCCAGAGATGGACAAGCTGATCGAATGGCTGCCAGACAACATTCCCGCGGGTGACGAAACAACTATCGTGCACGGCGATTATCGCCTCGACAACATGGTTTTCCATCCGACCGAGCCGCGTGTCATCGCAGTCCTCGATTGGGAACTGTCGACACTGGGCCACCCATTGGGCGATTTTTCGTACCATGCCATGGTCTGGGAGTTCGAACCGGAATTGTTCAGGGGCCTTGCCGGGCTTGATCTGAAAAGCCTTGGTATTCCGACGACGGAAGAATATGTCGCTTCTTATTGCAAGAAGACCGGTCGCGACGGTATCGAAAACTGGGATTTTTACATGGCCTACAACATGTTCCGTCTGACCGGTATTGCCCAGGGCATCATGGGTCGGGTCCGTGATGGTACCGCCGCCAGCGAGCACGCCATGCAAACCGCCAGCAAGGCAGGCCCGCTGAGCGTCCAGGGCTGGTCACATGCCCAGAGGATTATCGACAGAGGTTAAGCCTGTCAGCCTATCCAGCGGTCTGGTCCTGTCGCCGTTCTGTTCTGAACAAGGGCAGGACCAGCGCCAGATTAACAACGTTGAAAATAATGCCGACGACGAAGGCTTCAAAATAGCTGCCGGTCAGATCGAAAATTGCGCCGCCCAACCAGCCGCCCATGGCCATGCCAAGGGCACCGAACAGAAAAATCACCCCGACCCTTTGGCCGATTTCCGAGACGGGAAAATGGCGTCGTAATATGACGGCATAGGCCGGAACTATGCCGGAAAAGGCCAGTCCGAAAAATATCGATATGGCGTAAAGCCCCATCAGGCTGTCGACAAACAAAAACAGACATAAGGCCAGGGTTTGCAACACCGAGCTGATACACAAGGTTGGCAAGCCGCCAATCTTGTCGGATACCGCACCCCAGGTTATACGGGCGAAAAATGCAAAGCCCAGTAACAGGGACAACATCAACGCAGCGTCAGTTGTTGAATGCCCCTTGTCCTCAGCGTGAGCAACAACATGCACCATGGGCATTGCCATGGCGATACAGCAGCCAATTATCGCGGCATTCAACGACCATTGAACATTGCCAGGACTGCGTCCCAGGACCAGTTTGTTTTTTTGATCGTCCGTGGCGGCGGACAAGGGCGGTGCCGGTTCAGCCGGCGCTTTGGGCCAAAGTATAAAGGCCATGGGGACCAGGGTGCACAAGGCGAAGATAGCGTAATAGTCGTAAGTCGCCCGCCAGCCAACATTTTCAATCAGCCAGCGAAAAATCGGTGCTGCAAACGCGCCTGCCAAACCCTGTCCGGATACCACAATCGCCACGGCAATCCCCCGGCGACGGTCGAACCAGCGTGTGACATTGGCAATCAAGGGTGAGAACAGGCCACCGTTACCAATGACCCCCAGCAAGATCGCGTGGCTGAACAAAAATACCCAGGCCTCGGTTGCCCGTGCAGCGACAATGGCCCCCAGGCATACTGACACGGCACCAATGACCGCGGGCCAGACCATGCCTATTCGGTCTGAAAGTTTGCCCATATAGATGCCGCCAACACCCATACCGAACAGCGCCAATGCATAGCCAAGGGATACGACCCCGCGGGCATCTCCAAATTCAGGCGTAATTTTTGTCAGACCGACGATCAATACATAAATGCTTGCATTGCCCACTGTCATCAACAGCAAGGAGGCAATGGCAATAACCCAGCTATAGGGCCGCTCTACAGATGTCACAGGATATCTTTCAAAGAATTTTCTTGAGGGCGGCGATAACTTCATCCGGCGTCTCAAGCATCATCATGTGGCCACTGCCTGGAATAATACTGACCTCTGCTCCCTTGATCTGTGCAGCCAGGGCACGGGCGGATTTGGGGGCGGTCATGCGATCTTCGGCCCCGACGATCACGATACTTCCGGCATCAACTGCCGCTGCCGCTTCTTCGCCGTCCTGATAGTTGTTGCAGGCCGTAAAATCATTAAACAAAACACCGGCATCCGATTCTTCCTGCAACCGCGTGACACAACCGGACATCCACAGACCTGGCGTTGGATTGCCACCGAGCTGGGACTGTTTAGCCAGGCCAAAAAGGGTGATCATGTCAAAGGCCGCGTGATCATCAGCTTCCGCAGCATCCAGCAGCGGTTGCCCGACAGGCATCGGATTGGCGACACCCAGCAGGGCCAGTTTGTCAATTTTTGACGGATACCGGGCCGCGAAATCAAGGGCCGTCAATGCACCCATGCTGTGACCTGCGATGGTGGCCGAGGGCGCTCCCAGGGCATCCAGCAATTCAGCCAACCAGTCTGCCATGCCGCCGATCGTGGAAACAAGAGGCCCCTCGGAGCGACCATGACCCGGCAGGTCAACAGCGGCAACATTGAAACCATGATATGCAAAGTAACGCGTTTGCAAATACCAGGCGCTGTGATCCATAGCAGCACCGTGCACAAAAACCAGCCAGGGCAGTGCGGCATCATGCGCCCGCCCGCCGTTGGCGACAAAAGCCTTTTTGTTCCGAACCTGAATATCCATATCCCTAACCCCGCTGCGAGGCTTTGAGCGCCCGCCCCAGATCATCTTTCAGATCGGCAATATCCTCCAGGCCCACAGACAGGCGAACCATGCCTTCGGAAATACCGGCGGCCTCGAGGGCGGCAGCGTCCATTTGCTGGTGCGTGGTGCTGGCAGGATGGATGACCAGTGACTTGGCATCGCCCACGTTGGCAAGGTGAGAGAAAATCTCCAGCGCCTCGATGAACTTGCGACCAGCGTCGCGACCACCTTTTATGTTAAAGCTGAAAACTGCCCCGCAGCCGTCCGGTAAATTTCGCTTCGCCAGTTCGTGGTCGGGATGGGATGGCAACTCCGGATAACTCACCAGGTCAACTGCATCGGACTGGTCGAGGAATTCAACGATTTGCCGGGCATTGGCCACATGTTGTTTCATCCGCAAGGGCAAGGTTTCAACACCTTGCAAAATCTGGAAGGCGTTGGTCGGGCTGAGACAGGCCCCGAAATCCCGAAGGCCCTCAGCCCTGGCCCGCATGATGAAGGCGGCCGGGCCATATTCTTCGGCAAAGTCCAAGCCGTGATAACCGGCATAGGGTTCCGTCACGGTGGGAAATTTGCCACTTCCTTCCCAGTCAAAATGGCCACTGTCCACAATGATGCCGCCGATGGCGATGCCATGCCCACCGAGGAACTTGGTGGCCGAATGCATGACGATATCTGCCCCCAACGACATGGGCTTGCAGAGGTAGGGCGAAGCAAAAGTATTGTCGATCATCAGTGGAATGCCTGCTTCATGACCGATTGCGCTGATCGCCGGGATATCCATGACTTCAAGTCCGGGATTGCCCAGGGTTTCGCCGAACAGCAAACGGGTTTCCGGCCGGATCGCTGCCTTGAAGGCTTGTGGGTCACGGGGGTCGACAAAGGTTGTCTCGATCCCAAACCGCGGCAGGGTATGTGTGAACATGTTGTGGGAGCCGCCATAGACGGAGGCCGACGATACGATATGCCCGCCCTGCCCCATCAGCGTGACGATGGCCAGGTGCAATGCGGCTTGTCCGCTGGCTGTTGCAACGGCACCAATGCCACCTTCCAGCGCTGCGATGCGTTCTTCCAGAACAGCCACCGTCGGGTTCGATATTCGCGAATAGATATGACCCGACGTTTCAAGATTAAACAGTGACGCCGCGTGGTCGGTATCCTGAAAGACATAAGACGTTGTCGAATAGATCGGCACCGCGCGCGAGCCGGTTGTCGGGTCAGGGACCTGCCCGGCATGCAGGCTGAGCGTGTCAAATCGGGGATAATTGGGAGCGGCCATGATGAATGCTCTGTCAATTTGAGGGAAGTTTCGCCAAGCCTACACAAGGCAGCAGTCAGGGGAAAGGGCTCGTGATTGTCTGTTAATCGCCAGTAATTTTTGTCCGTGAGCGCAAGGCTGCCCCCAGCGTACCTTCGTCTAGATAATCAAGTTCGCCGCCAACGGGTACACCGTGGGCCAGGCGCGAAACTGAAACCTGACAATCGGCCAGGCGGTCGGTCACATAATGTGCGGTGGTCTGGCCATCGACGGTCGCATTCATGGCCAGGATAACTTCACACACATTTTCATCTGATGCCCGGCTGACCAGACCTTCAATATTCAAATCCTCTGGCCCCACGCCTTCCAGGGCGGACAATGTACCACCCATGACGTGATAACGGCCTTTGAAAATCATGGCGCGTTCAAGCGCCCACAAATCGGCAACATCTTCGACGACACACAGTAAGGTATTATCGCGTCGTTCGTCGCGGCATATTGTGCAGGGGTCTACCGCATCGAGGTTACCGCAGGATGAACAGGGCTGAACCGCCGTTGATGCTTCCGCCATGGCTTCTGCCAGGGGACCTAATAACGATTCTTTTCGTTTGATCAGATGCAGTGCGACCCGACGAGCCGAACGGGGGCCGAGGCCTGGAAGTTTGGCCAGCAGCTGGATCAGACGTTCAATCGCGGTCGGGGTCACTTGTCGGGATGCCCGGTCGTTCTAGAACGGTAACTTGAACCCGGCAGGCAATTCCATGCCGCCGGTCAGTTCCGACATTTCGCTCTGAACCTGGGCTTCCACGCGTGACTTCGCATCATTGTGGGCGGCGACAATCAGGTCCTCCAGGACTTCCACTTCATCCTTGTTCAACAAAGCAGGGTCGATTTCGATCTTGCGCATCTCACCTTTGCCACTGAGGGTCACGGAAACCATGCCGGCACCGGAAACACCCAGGACCTCGACATTGTCCATGCGCTCCTGCATCTCGCCCATTTTGGATTGCATCTCCTGGGCCTTCTTCATCATCTGGCCAAGATTTTTCATACGTCAAAGTCTCCATCATCAAAATCTGCCGTCTCAAAATCCACAAGATCCGGATCTGCCATATCGGGATCCAGTGCTGGTATGTCGGGCGTTAAATTCAAATCTTTTACATCGGCAATTTTGGCGCCGGGAAATTTTTCCATGACCGCTTTCACCAACGGATCATTTTCCACAACCTGTTGCCGGTCCGCTTTTCTGCCAGCCGCCTGGCGCGACAGGGTTTCATCTCCGGCTTCGCCAGAGACCGAAACAACCCAGCGTTCGCCGGTCAAATTGCTGAGGATGGCACCCAGTTCATTGGGCAAATTGCTTGATGCCATTTCATCAAGGCGCAGTTCAATACGCCCCTGCTCAAAATGCACCACATGGACATTGTCCCTGAGCTGCTGATCAAGCAGAGCTTCTTTTTGTTGGCGCATCAAGTCTGCGACGGCCTCAAAGTTTGGTAAATGCAGCCGCGCCTGAGTGGGCTGGGCAGCAATGGCCGGGGCCGCCTGAGCGTTTGCGCCTCCGTTCCCGTTGCCGACAGCATTTGTCGAAATGTGGCTCTGTGCTGCCGGACCACCGGAGGCACCAGAACCGCCAGGCCCTGGTGAAGCGCTTTGCTGGATCGCGGCTTGCACACCACCGGCGTCTTCAATCCGTTTGACCAGATCACCAGGCGGCGGCAATTCGGTCGCATAAGCCAGTCGCACCAAAATCATTTCAGCTGCGGAAATCGCAGTGGGTGCTGTGCGCACCTCGCCCAGACCCTTCAACAGCATTTGCCAGGTCCTGGACAGGATCGGCATGGTCAGTTTTCCGGCCATCTCGCCACCGCGCATACGTTCGGCTTCCGGGACTGTGACATCTTCGGCGGCAGACGGGACGACTTTCAATCGTGTCAGCCAGTGCGTTAAATCCAGTAAATCCTGCAGCACGACAACCGGATCGGCACCACCATCATAAAGACCGCGCAGGGTTAACAGTGCTGTCGCAATGTCGCCGGACATCACCTGTTCAAACAGATCAAAAATGCCGGTGCGATCCGCCAGGCCCAGCATGGCCCGGACTTCAGCCCCGCTGATTTGGTCGCTGCCATGGGCGATTGCCCGGTCCAGTAAGGAAAGACCATCGCGCACGGACCCGTCCGCAGCACGGGCGATAAGCGCCAGGGCTTCGTCTTCCAGCTCCGCCCCTTCCTGTTTGGCAATATTGCCAAAGTGGGTCATCAGTTCGTTGCTCTCGACCCGGCGCAGATCAAAGCGCTGGCAGCGCGACAGCACCGTAACCGGAATCTTGCGAATTTCTGTGGTGGCAAAGATGAACTTCACATGCTCTGGCGGCTCTTCCAGCGTCTTCAGCAACGCATTAAACGCGTTGCGCGACAGCATGTGGACTTCGTCAATGATGTAGACTTTGAAACGGGCGGACACAGCAGCATATTTAACGCCGTCAATGATATCGCGCACATCGTCAATACCGGTGTGACTGGCCGCATCCATTTCCAGCACATCAACATGACGGTCTTCGGCGATGGAGACACAGGCGTCGCAAACACCACAGGGTGTGATCGTTGGTTTGTCCGCCTTGCCGTCTTCACCAATGCAATTCAGGGCCCGGGCGATAATCCGTGCGGTGGTGGTTTTGCCGATCCCCCGCACGCCTGTCAGGATAAAGGCATGGGCCAGACGTCCGCGGTCAATGGCGTTGGCAAGGGTTCGCACCAACGCTTCCTGGCCCACCAGTTCATCAAAGGTTGAAGGTCGGTATTTTCGTGCCAGGACACGATATGGTGTCTGATCGGGTGTCTGATCGCCACTGGCTTCCGGAGATGATGATTTTGTGTCTGTCATTACGGCCTGATCATAATGCGTTTCCGGCTTTGACGGAACCACTGCATTTCGGATATCTCACGGTTGGTGGCATGGTGATCAGCGCCGATAAAATCGGCAACCAGGTGAAATGGCTGAAAAATGAAAGGTGGGAGGCTGAACACCTAACCCGAGCGAAACTCGTTACGGCTGCTTCCTTCCGGATCTGACCGGGTTGGCGAGGAACTCGTCCAGGCGCCAACCTCCCGAAGGACACTATATCAGGTAATTCTCGGCCTTGTGCAAGCCCTGTTATGCAGCTTCTCAAAAAGGCGTGAATTCAATCAATATCTGGTGGTCGCAATTGCCGAATACGCAAGGTTATGGCAGTGTTCGTCGCCATGGATATACCTTCTCCCGATGACCCCATCACATTTGGCGGCAACCAGCTCGACCGGGCAGCGTTATTGCGCCAGGACGATGCAGCAATCGACGCGTTCAAATCCCACAAAGACGCGACTGTATTGCCTTTCTGGGACTTGCGCGGCCTGATCGACATTGAAGTAGATCCCATGCTCGCCTGGCAGCCACTGAAACAGCTTCGGTATTACTGCCCTGACGACAGCGAACTTCTTTTTCTGGGTCTGGACGGTGAAATTCCGCGCTTTGCCATTGCTCTGGACGAAGAAAGCGACCCGGCTAGAGACGGTCAATTGAAGGGTCGGGGCAAATTTATCGACGTGCGAACGGTTGCTTCACAATTATCCGCCCACGAAGCTGGCGTCCTGGCCCATGCCCGGTCGGTTATCGACTGGCACATTCGCCATCGGTTTTGCGCCAATTGTGGCTGCAAAACAGAAACAGCAGCTGCCGGAAACACCCGCGAATGCCCGGATTGCAAAACCCAGCATTTTCCACGCACGGATCCGGTATCTATCATGCTGGTGGTCAAGGGTGACAAATGCCTGCTGGGCCGCAAAGCCATGTTCCCGCCGGGCATGTATTCGGCTCTCGCCGGATTTATCGAGCCTGGCGAGACCATAGAAGATGCCGTAAGGCGCGAAGTGCTGGAAGAAAGCGGCATCAAGACCTCTGAAGTCCGCTATATGTTCTCGCAACCGTGGCCGTTTCCGTCATCTTTGATGATGGGCTGTATAGCCGAGGCAATTTCAGAAGAAATTACCATTGACGAAGAAGAGCTGGAACATGCGGGCTGGTTCACGCGCGACGAAATCGCCGAAGCTCTGGAGCGGTCAATTAATTCACCGCCAGGTGACGGCCTGTTCCGCATGCCACACCCCATCGCCATCGCCCATCACCTGATCAGAGCCTGGCTGTTGGAAACAGCCTGAATCAACAAGCTGTTGGAAACAGCCTGAATCAACAAGCTGTTGGAAACAGCCTGAATCAACAAGCTGTTGGAAATGGCGTTACAGGATTAGTAAATATCGCTGTCACGGAACGGGGCCATGGGATAGACGCCCATGATCTTGATGCGGCTGGTGAAGAACTCCAGTTCCTCAAGCGCCAGACGCACGGATTTGTCTTCCGGATGACCGATGATGTCCGCATAAAACTGCGTGGCATTAAAAGAGCCACCGAGCTGATAGCTTTCCAGTTTGACCATGTTGACGCCGTTGGTGGCGAAACCGCCCATGGCTTTGTACAGGGCAGCAGGCACGTTGCGCACGTTGAAGACAAATGTCGTCATGACTTTGCCGGGATCAGCCTCTGTCTGAACGGGATCAGTAGACAGCACGACAAAACGTGTGGTGTTGTGCCCGGCATCTTCAATATCTGATTTCAGAATTTCGAGGCCATAAATCTCGGCCGCCAGGGTCGAGGCAACAGAGGCATGGGCCGGATCAGCCCATTTTGCCACATCACGCGCAGATCCTGCTGTATCCGCGTGAATGCGGGGTGATAGCCCCAGACCAAGCAGGGTCTTGCGAGTTTGACCGATGGCGTGAATATGGCTGTGAACGGCTTCGATCTGCTCCAGTTTAGTGCCGGGAACGACCAGCAACTGGTGATTTACGGCCTGAAAATGCTCGCCGATGATATAGAGACCGGAATCCGGCATCAAATGATGGATATCCGCCACCCGCCCGGCGACAGAATTATCAATGGGAATCATGGCCTGGGCCGCGCGTCCCTCTGTCACCGCAGCAAAAGCATCTTCAAAGGTCGGACAGGCCAATGCCTCAAATTCAGGAAAGGCGTGGCGACAGGCAAGGTGCGAATAGGCACCCGGCGCGCCCTGAAAGGATATGGTGCGGGCTGGATCAGAGTTGGCGGTGTCAGACTGGCTCATGGTTTTGGTATTTTCAACAAGTTCAGGTTCAGGCAGATCGCGCCGCATACATGGCGCGGGCGCGTTCAAGATCGGCGGGAGTATCGACGCCGAAGGGGACAGTGTCAACGAGGGCCACATCCACCCGCATCCCGGCTTCCAGGGCGCGCAATTGCTCCAATCGTTCCCGCTGCTCCAGCGGTGACGGCGGCAGTTCGACAAATTTCGCCAAGGCCGCCCGGCGATAGGCATAAATCCCGATATGGTGCCAAAGATCACCATCACCCGTAGGGGCTGTGGCGCGGGTAAAATAGAGCGCCCTGCCCTGATCCGCGCCTTTTTCCGCAGACAAAATAATTTTCACGACATTGGGGTCTGTTTTTTCGGCCGCGTCCGTAATCACACAGCCAAGTGTCGCGATATCCACTTCCGGATTTTGCAAGGGTATCAGGGCCGCACGGATCGCAGCCGGATCAATCAAGGGCAAATCGCCCTGCAAATTGATCACGGCGTCATATTTTCCCTCGGGGTCGGCCTTGTTCAGGGCTTCAAATCCCCGGTCCGAGCCTGAGGCGTGATCAGGGTCCGTCAGGATGGCGATGCCACCTGCCTGGGTCACAGCTTCGGCGATTTCTTCCTCGGCACAGGCGACAACGACCGGTCCCAGATCGGCTTCTTCAGCGCGGCGCAGGACATGCACGATCATGGGGTCGCCACCGATGTCAGCCAGGGGCTTGCCGGGTAGTCGCTGGGACGCCAAACGGGCGGGAATCACAATTATGCTCTGATGACTCGCCATGGGGGCTTTTTCCTGTAATAACCATATTTAACACAGTGATTAACGGCCTTTATACGGGTTGCGCGAGACTGCGGGAACCCGCTAGAGTGTTTCAGATTTTTTCTGAAACACAGGTTTGCGTTAAGTATCTGAAAAGGTTATCAAATATGAGATGAGGCGATTCGGAATGATCCGAATACGCCATAATCTTGCGCCGCAATGTAAGTCGCAGAAATTTATGCCTGTGCGGACCGGTTTTCCCGCTCCACACAGGTCAACTCAAGTGCTGGATTTTACGATGGATTCATTCGAGTTTAACAAATATGCCGGTGGTATTCTGGCCTCCATTTTGCTGGTCTATGTCGTCAGCCTGATCGGTGACGCCGCAATTCACCCCCAAAACCCGGACAAAGTCGCCTTCCCTGTTGAGGTTGAAGAAGCTGCACCAGCCAAGGCTGAAAAAGCCGAAGCTGCACCTGCCGCACCTTCTATCGCCAGCCTGATGGCGGCGGCAGATGCCGGTGCCGGTGCCAAAGTATCCAAAAAATGCGCAGCCTGCCATTCTTTCTCGGATGGCGGCAAGAACAAGGTTGGCCCCAATCTCTTTGGCATTATCGGTCGTGATAAGGCATCCGTTGACGGTTTCAGTTATTCATCTGCACTTAAGGCCCTTGGTGGCAAATGGTCGATTGAAGACCTGGATGCTTTCCTGACCAAGCCGAAAGCATTTGTTGCAGGTAACAAGATGTCCTTTCCGGGTCTGAAAAAGGGTAAGGATCGCGCCAACCTGATCAAGTTTCTCAGCGGCAGTTGATCAAGGCGCGTGGCACCCTGGTCATCTCGCGACGCGGCACCCTGCCCGCCTGAGTTTATCGAATTTGCCGGACACCTCGCCGATGCTGCAGGCAAGGTCGTTCGGCAATATTTTCGCCAACCCTTCGAAATTATCACCAAGGCCGATGAAAGCCCGGTAACCATCGCCGACCGCGAAGCGGAGCGTGTAATGCGCGAGCTGATCGAGGCGACTTATCCCGAGCATGGCATTCTGGGTGAAGAGCACGGCACCGTTCGCGGAGACGCTGAATATGTCTGGTATCTTGACCCCATTGACGGCACCAAATCCTTTATTTCCGGCATTCCCCTGTTTGGCACGCTGATCGGTCTCGCCAAAAAAGATGGTGATATCCATCGCCCGTGGATGGGAGTTATCGACCAGGCGGTATCAGGTGAACGCTGGATCGGCGCACCTGGCCATGGCACGACCTTCAACGGCCAGCCCACCCACGTCCGTCGCTGCCCGTCCGTCGCCGATGCCACCCTGTTCACAACATCGCCTGAGTATTTTTTGGGCGATCGCCTGGAAAAATACCAGCGCGTCGAGGACACCGCTCACCTGACCAGGTATGGCACGGACTGTTATGCCTTTGCGGTTCTATCCTCCGGCCATATTGATCTGATCGTTGAGGCGGGCTTGAACGTCTATGATTATTGCGCTGTTGTGCCCGTTATCGAAAATGCCGGCGGTATTGTCACGGACTGGCAAGGCAATCCAAAGATCCTCGATGATGAAAACACCATCGTGGCCGCGGGTGATGCTGCGACGCATGCAGAAACGCTGAAACTGCTGGCGGGCCAGGTTCCTTAATACCGCCACAATCAGCACACATAACATTTACCGCTGAAATCGGCGCTGGCCCTTGCAAGGATACCGCCAGGTGTCGCAAAATCGGATATTATTCAAGGGGATGATTATGATCAATCGTGCGGTTCTTGTTGTTGTCGCCCTTGGCGCTGGCATATCGCTTTTGACGGGTCTGGCGGTGCAGGCCGGATCAACCGTCAGTCATGGCTCGTCCTTGCATGGCGATCTGAAATATCCCAAGGGCTTCAAGCATTTTGACTATGTCAATCCGGACGCGCCCAAGGGCGGTAAACTTCGACTGGCGACAACAGGCAGTTACGATTCGCTCAACCCCTTTATCCTGAAAGGTGTCAGTGCGCCAAGTATTGGTCTGGTGTATGACAGCTTGATGTCGTCGTCATCCGACGAAGTAAGTTCATCCTATGCCCACATCGCCGAATCGATCGAAGTTCCCGATGATTTTTCCTGGGTCATCTATACCCTGGATGCACGGGCCAAGTGGCACGATGGCACACCGATATCGGTTGATGACGTTATCTTTTCCTTCGACACGATCAAGGCAAAGGGCCATCCATTTTATCGAAATTATTTCAAGAGCATTGCCAAGGCTGAAAAAGCAGGCGCGCGTCAGGTGAAGTTTTCGTTTTCCGGCGACCTCAATCGCGAATTGCCCCACATCACCAGTCAGCTACCGATCATTTCCAGGGCTTACTACAGCAAACACGATTTCGAAAAAACGACGCTGGAGCCACCCCTGGGATCGGGTCCCTATCGCATCAAGAAACTCGATCCTCCCCGATCCATTACCTATGAGCGTGTAGAGAATTACTGGGGCAAGGACCTGGCGGTTCAGAAGGGTCAGTATAACTTTGATATTATTCGCATCGACAGCTACCGCGATCAAACGGTTGAACTGGAGGCATTCAAGTCTGGCGATTTTGATTTTCGGCAGGAAAGCACCGCCAAGGTCTGGGCAACGGGATACAAATCAAAAGCCCTGACCAAAGGTTGGTACAACAAGATCGAAGTCAAAAACGAAAATCCGACCGGCATGCAGGCCTTTGTTTTCAACAGTCGTCGTCCACAATTTTCTGATCCCCGCGTACGCCGGGCGCTGGGCTATGCCTTCGATTTCGAATGGACCAACAAAAATCTTTTCTATGGCCAGTACACGCGGACCAAAAGCTATTTCCCGAACACTGAACTGGCCTCTTCCGGACTGCCTGGTAAAGACGAACTGAAATATCTGAACCCCCTGCGCGGCGAAATACCCGACGAAGTGTTCACAACGGAATTTACCGTGCCGGTGAACGACAAAAAGGGTGCCCTGCGCCAAAACCTGCGCACAGCCAAAAACATGCTGGCTGACGCAGGCTGGACCATCAAAGGTGGCAAGCTGACAAATGTAGATGGCAAGATTTTTGAAATGGAAATCCTGCTAATCCAGCCATCGTTTGAGCGCATTGTACAGCCCATGGTGAAAAACCTGAAACGACTTGGTGTTCAAACAACGATCAGGGTTGTCGATACGGCCCAGTATCAAAACCGGTTGAACGATTTTGATTTCGATTGTTTCGTCTACACATTTGTCCGGACCCTGTCGCCAGGGAACGAACAAAGGGATTCATGGGGGTCCTACATTGCCGAAACCAAGGGCAGCCGGAACTTCATCGGTATCAAGGATCCGGCAGTGGACGCGTTGATTGAACAAATCATATCAGCCCCCAACCGGACGGAACTGGTTGCGGCGACCAGAGCACTGGACCGGGTTTTACTCTGGGGTCATTACGTTGTTCCACAGTGGCACTCACAAACCTATCGCCTGGCCTTTTGGGATCGATTCGGTCGGCCCAAAACAGCACCGAAATACGGGGTTGGCTTCTACAGCTGGTGGATCGATCCAAAGAAGGACGCCACGCTGAATGCCGCGATGGGTCGTACGAAATAATGAATAGCCGTTTTCTTTCAGGCTTGCTGATATCCGGCTTTTCGCTGGTGGCTGCAACTGGTGCAGTATTGGCCGAGCCCCGACACGGCTTGTCGACATTCGGCGACCTGAAATACCCGGCAGACTTCAAACATTTTGATTACGTCAATCCGCAGGCCCAAAAAGGCGGCACCGTTCGTTTGCGGGACGTCGGCACCTTCGACAACCTTAATCCCTTCATCATTAAAGGCGTCAAACTGCGCGGCATGGGGGCCATTGCCCAGACCCTGCCATACGATACCCTGATGGCTTCAGCAGCAGACGAAGCTGACGCCATGTATGGTCTGGTGGCAAAAACAGTCGACATCGGACCTGGACGACGCTGGGTCGAATTTGTTATGCGCGAAGAAGCCCGGTTTCATGATGGCAGCCCGATTACATCGGCAGACCTTGTCTACAGTTTCAACACTTTGAAAACAGAAGGCACACCTGCATATCGTATCAACCTGAAAGACGTGGAAACCGTCACGCCATCGGGGCCACACAAAATCCGCTACAGCTTTCGCGATGGCGTCGTCACCCGCGATCTTCCTGCAATTGTTGCCGGACTGCCAATCTTGTCGAAGGCCTATTATGAAAAAGTGCCGTTCAACAAGACGACTTTGACCCCACCCCTGACGTCTGGTCCCTATCGGATCGGACGTGTGGATCAGGGTCGCAGCCTGGCTTACGAACGTGTTCCGAATTACTGGGCGAAAGATCTGCCCGTCAATGTCGGGCGTTATAATTTTGATAAATTGCAATTTGATTTTTATCGTGACCGTACGGTTGCCTTGCAGGCTTTCAAAAGCGGGGAATATGACTTTCGCGAAGAGTTTACTTCCAAAAGCTGGGCCACCGGATACAAATTTCCTGCCGTCGAAAAGGGCTGGGTGATCAAGGAAAGTGTACCAAACCTTGCTCCGGCATCGCGCCAGTATTTTGTCCTGAACCTGCGGCGCAAGAAATTTCAGGACATCCGCGTGCGTGAAGCCTTTGGCCTCGCCTTTGATTTCGCCTGGACCAACAAGAACCTGTTTTATGGCTTGTACAGTCGCACACTCAGCCTCTGGCAAAATACCGATATGGCTGCGCGCGCGTTGCCGAACGACGCGGAACAGAAGCTGCTGAAATCCATCAAGGGAAAAATCCCGAGTTCCATTCGCACTTCTGTTTACACACCCCCTGGCGACGGACAGGGTTTGCGCAAGAATCTGCGCCGGGCCAAAAAACGCCTGAGCCAGGGTGGCTGGAAAATTGTTGATGGCAAACTGACCGATCCACAAGGCAAGGTTCTGGAGCTTGAAATCCTGACCTACTCGCCGGTGTTTGAACGTATTCTTGCCCCCATCATCAAAAACCTGAAACGCCTCGGCATTCAGGCCACCATCCGCATTGTCGATACGGCGCAATATACCTATCGCATGCAGACCTTTGATTTTGATGTGACGACTACAGCTTTTGGCACATCCGCCACACCAGGCATTGCCGAACGTAATTTCTGGGGTTCTGAGGCGGCGAAACAGGAAGGCAGCGTAAACTACTCAGGTCTGAGTGATCCGGTGATTGACGAATTGCTGAAACGTATCGAAAGTGCGCCGGATCGTGCGTCCCTCACCCTCGCCGCCCGGACCCTGGATCGTGTGTTGCTGGCCAATCACTACATCATTCCGGAATGGTATAACGCCACCCATAACCTGGCCTATTGGGACAAGTTTGAACGACCAGAGATCAAGCCTAAATATGATCTCGGATTTATGGATACCTGGTGGATCAATCCAGCCCGGGAACAGGCCTTGAAACATGCCATGGAAAAGGACGGCAACTAGGCCATGCTTGCCTATATCATCAGACGTCTGGCCCTGATCATCCCGACCTTGTTTGGTATCATGGTGTTGAATTTCTTCATCATCCAACTGGCCCCCGGGGGACCGGTCGAGCAAATGATTGCCCAGATCAGTGGCACCGCCGTGGATGCCACCGCCCGGATCGGTGGTGCGGACCAGGGCGAAACATCGTCGCGAAACAATCAGTCTGCCACCAGTTCCGGTGGCATCAGCAAGTATCGCGGGGCGCAAGGATTAGACCCTGAATTCATCAAGGAAATCGAAAAGCTGTATGGCTTTGACAAGCCCGTCGCCGAACGATTCTGGATGATGATGAAAAACTATGTGCAACTTGATTTCGGCGACAGCTATTTCCGCGACCGTGCTGTTGTTGATCTGGTGTTGGATAAAATGCCGGTTTCGATCTCTCTGGGACTGTGGACGACGCTGCTGGTTTACCTGATCTCCATCCCCCTTGGTGTCGCCAAAGCTGTGCGGGATGGCAGCCGATTTGATGTTGTGTCCAGCGCCGTTGTAATCATCGGTAACGCTATTCCCGGGTTCCTGTTTGCTGTCTTGCTGGTCGTTTTGTTTGCCGGTGGCAGTTACTGGGACGTGTTTCCCTTGCGTGGGCTGATGTCTGAAAACTGGGACAGTCTTTCCACATTCGATAAGGTTCTGGACTATTTCTGGCACCTGGCTTTACCAGTGATTGCCATGGTCATCGGCGGTTTTGCCACTTTGACCATGTTGACCAAGAACTCCTTCATTGAAGAAATCAACAAACAATATGTGCTGACAGCCAGAGCCAAGGGCCTGAGCGAAAACCGGGTTTTGTATGGACATATCTTTCGCAACGCCATGCTGATCGTCATTGCCGGATTTCCTGGCGCCTTCCTCGGCATCCTGTTTACCGGATCGTTGCTGATCGAGGTTATTTTCTCACTTGATGGCCTGGGCTTGCTGGGCTTTGAAGCAGCCCTGGCGCGCGATTATCCGGTGGTCTTCGGCACCTTGTTCTTTTTCACATTGCTGGGTCTGATCATGAACCTGGTCGGTGACTTGATGTACGTCATCATCGATCCCCGCATCGATTTTGAAGGGCGGGATGTGGGATGAGCACCATACCCGGCAAAGACCATTGGCTCGGCATTCGCATCACCCCGCTGACCCGGCGACGGCTGCAGAATTTTCGCGCCAACCGGCGAGGATGGTGGTCCCTGTGGTTGTTCCTGACCTTGTTTATCGTCAGCCTGTTCGCGGAACTGATTGCCAATGACAAACCCATCGTCCTGTCCTATGACGGTGCACTCCATTTCCCGGTTTTGATCAGCTATCCCGAAACCAGGTTTGGCGGCGACTTTGAAACAGAAGCCGAGTATCGAGATCCCTTTGTCGAAGACCAGATCATGGCGAAGGGCTGGATACTCTGGCCGCCCATTCGCTATTCCTATGACACCATCAATCTGGAGCTGGAGGTGCCAGCCCCGGCCCCACCTTCAGGCGAAAACCTGTTGGGCACGGACGATCAAGGTCGCGACGTTGTCGCCAGGCTGATCTATGGCTTTCGCATATCCATCCTGTTTGGTCTGATCCTGACAATTATCTCATCCGTCGTCGGTATTGCTGCCGGTGGCATTCAGGGATATCTGGGCGGCACCACGGATTTGCTGTTCCAGCGCTTCATCGAAATATGGTCCGGTTTGCCGGTCTTATACCTGCTGATCATCATGGCCAGCATGATCGTCCCTGGCTTCTGGACCCTGCTGACAATCATGCTGTTGTTTTCGTGGATGGCGCTGGTGGGTGTTGTCCGGGCTGAATTCCTGCGGGCACGAAACTTTGAATATGTCCGCGCTGCAAGGGCGCTGGGTGTCAGTAACATCACCATTATGTACAAACACCTGCTGCCCAATGCCATGGTTGCGACCGTGACGTTTTTACCCTTCATCCTCAATGGATCAATCACAACCTTGACCTCTCTGGATTTCCTGGGCTTCGGCCTGCCGCCGGGATCGGCGTCACTGGGTGAATTGCTGGCCCAGGGCAAGGCCAACCTGCAGGCTCCATGGCTCGGTATTTCCGGCTTCCTCGTGATCGCGGTGATGCTGACCCTGTTGATCTTTGTTGGTGAAGCCGTGCGGGATGCCTTCGATCCACGAAAGACTTTGACATGACAACATTTGTCGATGTCAAAAATCTGTCCGTCAGTTTTGGCAGACCTGGCCATGAGGTACCGGCCGTCCGCGATGTGTCCTTTCAGATCGAACGCGGCGAGACCATGGCCCTGGTCGGCGAAAGTGGTTCGGGCAAGTCAGTATCTGCCTTGTCGATCCTGCAATTGCTGCCCTATCCCTATGCCAGTCACCCAGGCGGTTCAATTCTGGTCGACGGCAACGAAGCCATCGGTGCCAGCCAGCGCGAGATGCGCGGCATTCGTGGCAACAAGATATCCATGGTTTTTCAGGAGCCTATGACATCCCTGAACCCTTTGCATTCGATTGAACGCCAGATCAACGAAGTTTTGTTCCTGCACCAGGGTCTGTCAAAATCGCAGGCCCGTGCCAGGACCGTGGAATTATTGCATCTTGTCGGCCTGCAGGACGCCGAGGACAGGCTGGACGCCTTTCCGCACCAGTTATCCGGTGGCCAGCGTCAACGCGTCATGATCGCCATGGCCCTGGCCAACAACCCGGACCTGTTAATCGCGGATGAGCCTACGACTGCGGTCGATGTCACCATTCAGGCCCAGCTGCTGGCCTTGTTGAAAGACTTGCAGGCGCGCCTCGGGATGGCGATCCTGTTGATTACCCATGATCTGGGTGTGGTGCGTCACATGGCAAAGGACGTGGCCGTCATGAAAAACGGCAAGATTGTCGAAGCGGGACCGGTCAGGGAAATCTTTGACAATCCGCAGCACGAATACACGCGCATGCTGATGGCGGCAGAGCCCGGCGGTCATCCGGCGACCGCATCACCCGACGCGCCGACAGTTATGTCCGCAGAAAACCTGAAAGTCTGGTTTCCCATCAAGCGAGGTGTATTCAAGCGCACCGTTGATTATGTAAAGGCCGTCGACGGCATTGATGTCAATGTCCGGGCCGGGCATACCGTGGGTGTGGTGGGTGAAAGCGGGTCCGGAAAATCGACGCTGGCCATGGCGCTGTTACGCCTGATCAAAAGCGAGGGTCCAATCGAATTTGACGGACGACAAATTCAGGGCGAAAGCTTCAATGCCCTGCAACCCCTGCGCCGGGAAATGCAGGTTGTTTTCCAGGACCCCTTCGCCAGCCTCAGCCCCCGATTATCCATCGCCCAGATCATTGAAGAAGGCTTGCTGGTGCATGACCTCGGCGGTGATTATGACCAGCGTCGGGAGATAATTGCGCAAACCCTGGTTGAGGTTGGCCTTGAGCCGGAAACCATGGATCGATATCCCCACGAATTTTCAGGTGGCCAAAGGCAACGTGTTGCTATTGCCCGGGCCATGGTCCTGAAGCCCCGTTTTGTGGTGCTGGACGAGCCCACGTCTGCCCTTGATATGTCCGTCCAGGCACAAATCGTTGACCTGTTGCGAAAATTGCAGCGGGACCATGATCTGGCTTATCTGTTTATCAGTCATGATTTACGCGTCGTTCGTGCCCTCTCCGACGAGGTTATCGTCATGCGCGATGGCAAGGTCGTCGAACAAGGCTCATCCGACCAGATATTTGACCAACCACAAACCGATTACACACGCGCCCTGATGGCCGCCGCATTTGAGCTGCGCGCCGACACCAGTGGTGCCGTACGCACCTGATCAGAGAAGAAATTTCATGGCTATCCTTATTCAAATTGGTGAATTTCATTTCCAGGAAATCTGGCGGGATGGTTTTCTTGCTATTGATCCCAACCTTGATCTCAGAATATGGCCGGATGTTGACAACCCTGATGACATCGAAGCCGTCGTCGTCTGGCATCATGTGCAGGGCAGCCTGACCGCTTTTCCGAACCTGAAAGTTATTTGCAATCTGGGGGCCGGGGTCGAAGCCATCTTCAAGGACCCGGACCTGCCTGTGGGCGTGCCGATTGCCCGCGTTGTTGATCCGCGCCTGACCAGGTCCATGGCTGAATATGTCGTCCTGCATGTCCTGCGCTATCACCGGCATTTCGCAGAGACACAACAATTTCAGGCCGGCAAACAATGGCGCTATATCGCCCCGGATGATGCGGCGGCGACCACCATTGGATTTCTGGGTCTGGGAGAACTAGGTCTCTTTGCGGCGGACAAAGTCAGGGCCATGGGCTTCAAGGTCGCGGGCTGGAGCCGCAGTGCCAAGTCGATTGACGGTGTGGCGACATTCCATGGGGCAGATGAACTGACGCCCTTTCTGCAAAGTCTGAAAATGCTTGTATGTCTGTTGCCGCTGACGGAACAGACGACAGGGATCGTCAATGCGCGAATGCTGGCTGATTTACCAGACGATAGCTATTTCATCAATGCCGGGCGCGGGCAACAGGTTGTGGATGCTGACCTGCTGGCAGCTTTGGACAGTGGCAAATTGTCAGGAGCAACTCTGGATGTCTTTCATACCGAGCCCCTGCCCGATGATCACGCCTACTGGGGTCATCCAAAGGTGACGATCACGCCGCACAATGCAGCGGATTCATTTCCCGAAGATGTCTGTCCGCAAATACTGGAGAACATCAAGGGCGTGCTGTCCGGTAAGCCTGCCAAGAATGTCGTTGAGGCTGGTCGCGGATACTAGGACGTATTCGGTTTTATTCGAATCACGTCAGATCACCCCTGATCCATTTCCCGGATGGATTCAACAACCCGGTCCGCATATTCAACCAGATAAATTGAACCTTTGACTGTGCGCTGAACCTGGACGCTGCGCTTGTCGTCAGGATCAGGAATACGGCGCAGGAAGCTGAATTTGGTCAGGGCATCCAGGGCCCGTGTTACGGCAGGCTTGCCGATGTTCAGTTCCGCGGACAGGCTGCGCACTGTATGGGGCAATGGCTTCAGATATACCGTCAGCATCAAAGCCAGTTGCCGCGCCGTCAGATCGGGCCCATCGCGGCGGACACCTTCGACCAGCGAATCGCGCCAGATTTCAAGAATTTGTTGAGACGAAAGATTACCAAGCATCGGGACTACTCTGTTCAAAATACATTAATTCGCCCCCGGAAATATTGTCACAATATAGCTTCTCCGGGCTCAGGCACCAAAGCGTTTTTGCAAAACGGCGAACAAGGCGCGTATGGCCTGGGCTTCGCCGCCAGCCGGGCGACCCGGACGGGCCTTTTTGCTCCAGGCATAAAGATCAAAATGCACCCAGCTTCGCGCAGTTTCGGTAAAATACTGCAAAAACAGGGCGGCTGTAATGGCACCAGCAAAGCCACCGGCGCCCGCATTATTAATGTCGGCCATCCGGGTATCAAACATGTCGCGGTAGTTTCCCCACAAGGGCAATCGCCAAAACGGATCGGAAATTGCCCTGGATTGCGCTGACAGATCATCCGCAAGTTCTTCATCGTCGGTAAAAAAGGCTGGCAGTTCCGGACCCAGTGCCACTCTGGCCGCACCGGTCAATGTCGCGCAGTCAATCAGCAAGTCCGGGTCTTCATCGGTGGCATCGGCCAGCGCATCCGCCAGAACCAGACGGCCTTCGGCATCTGTATTGCCGATTTCAACCGTCAGCCCCTTGCGACTTGTCAGAATATCGCCGGGCCGAAATGCATTACTCGACACAGCATTTTCTACTGCTGGAATCAGTACACGTAGTCGGATCGGTAATTTGGCGGCCATGATCATGCTGGCCAGGCCCAGTACTGTTGCTGCACCCCCCATATCTTTTTTCATGATCTCCATACCACTGGCGGATTTCAAATCAAGGCCACCTGAATCGAAACAAACACCTTTGCCAACCAGCGTTACCTTTGGCTGGCTTTCCTCCCCCCAGACGAAATCGATCAAACGCGGCGCCTGATCACTGGCGCGACCAACAGCGTGGATCATCGGATAATTTTCGACCAGCAAGTCATCACCAACCACTTCGCGGTATGTTCCACCATGTGCGTCACTCAGGGTTTTTGCGGATGCCGCCAGCTCTGCAGGTCCCATATCTGCCGCTGGTGTATTCACCAGGTCCCGCGTCAAGGCAATCGCTGAATAGCTGGCTTCTACAGATGTCTGATTACAGGACGCAGGCCAGACCAGCTGTGCCCGCGCCGTCGGTTCATCCTTGAGGTAACGGTCAAACCGATAGGCGGCCAAGGCCCAGCCAAGTGCCAGGTCGTCCGCATTGACGTCGTTTGTTTGCAGTTGATAATCCGCTGCCGGCAGTTTTTCGGCGATGGCCGACCATGTCCAGATATCACTTGCGTCATCGTGACAGGCAACAGCCGTCGATGCATTGCCATCACCATCCGGCAACAACAGTGCGGCACCTGACTTCGCCTTGAAACCGGCTGCAGAGACCCAGTTCTGCGTTTCGGGCGACTGGTCAGACAACCATCCGTCAAAGGCATCCGCCTTGACCAGATATAATGAAACCGGATTTTCGGATTTGCCGACAAGATTTGTGATGGAACCCACGGGCCGCTCCCCAGTATTGATATCGTTTTGGACTTTGTTTTTCTTCTGGCATGTTTACCATGTCCACCAGACGCTTGTCGCACAGTTGCAGGAATTTTCTTGATCCCTCACCCCTGCGTTTATAAGGACCAACCGCGCATGCCAGAACTTAAACTGATCATTGGCAACAGAAACTATTCCTCCTGGTCCCTAAGGGCATGGCTGGCTATGCGACAGGCGGGACTGGAATTTCGCGAAGAGATGGTTCCACTTGATTTGCCGGATACACGACAGCGGTTGCGGGAACATTCTGATGCCGGTCGTGTGCCGGTCCTGTATCACGGTGAATTGAAGATCTGGGATACATTGGCAATTGTCGAGTATCTGGCAGAAACTTTCCCGGACCGCCACTGGTGGCCCGAAAATGCTGCCGACAGGGCCATGGCACGTTCGGTCAGTGCTGAAATGCATTCGGGTTTCGCGGCTTTGCGTAGTGAAATCCCCATGAATATTCGTGCCACCAACAGAAAAGTCGATTTGTCCCCGGCGGCCGAGGTCGACATTGAACGGATATTGGCGCTGTGGCAAAGCTGCCTTGATCGCAATATCGCTGGTGGACCCTTTTTGTTTGGAGAATTTTGCGCGGCAGACGCGATGTTCGCACCACTGGTTTCGCGATTTCACACATATGGAATTGATCTGAACGACAGATTGCAATCCTGGTCAGATGCCGTCTGGACCAGTGAAGGCATGGTCTGGTGGCGCGATGCCAGCGACCAGGAATCCTGGACTATTCCCGGTGAAGAAGTTGGAATTTGAAAGACAATAAAGAACGCCTGACCACGAGGTTGATCAGGCAGCTTTAATTTTCATTATTTTAGAAACTCCTAATAAACAAGAAATCAAAAAATAACGCTCTTAGCCAGTTGCCTTCCACCAGGGAATCTGGATATCGTCAATAGTACGATTACTTGAGGATAGCACGCCCGAAATTCCGGGTTTTTTGAACTGAATTTGAGTACAGGAATCGGCATGTCCGAGCACCAGACTGACGCGGATAACAAATCGCGTAAGGTCTACGTCGACGAAGGCGAAGATTTTTCTACCACACAATCCTATGGACGACGGGTCGTCACACCGGTTCGATTTTCAACGGACCCCCGCGATGTCGGCTGGGTTCGCGAAAACGTTCCCTGCCAGGCGGCCTGCCCGGCAGATACAAATGTCCCGGCCTATATCCACACGATTGTAGAGGAACGATACGGTCGCTCCTATGAAATCAACCGCATGGCAAATGTGCTGCCTGGAACGCTTGGGCGGATTTGTTCGCGCCCGTGTGAAGATGCCTGCCGTCACGGCTGGGCTGGCAACGGCGATCCGGTCAACATTTGTCACTTGAAACGGGCGGCAGCTGATCTCAAGACTGACGGCCACCGCATTACCGAAAACCTGTATGCACCTTCGGGCAAAAAAGTCTGTATCATTGGCGCCGGTCCTGCCGGTCTGTCAGCAGCGCACGATCTTTCCATGCTTGGGCATCAAGTCACCATTCTGGAACGCGAAGATGTCGCCGGAGGTATGTTATATTATGGCATTCCGGTCTTCCGCCTGCCGCGTGATGTGCTGGATGTTGAAGTCCACAACTCGACCCGTCTTGGCGTCCAGGTGAAGACCGGCATCAACATGGGCACCGGACCTGACGATACCAAACTGTCACAATTGATGAAGGATTATGACGCTGTCCTGATGGCCATGGGCTGCATGCTGGCGATCCCTTTGCCCCTGAAAGGTTTGTCGGAGGGCGATATTGATCCGGTTCTGGAGGCACCCAATGCCGAATATGGCCTGGATTTCCTGACAGAACTTCATCGTGGCGAAGACAAGGTCGTCGGCAAACGCGTTGCTGTCATTGGTGCCGGTTTTACCGCCCTTGATTGTTCTCGTGTCGCCCTGCGCCTGGGCGCCGAAGACGTTTCAGTACACATCCGTACGACGGAAAAATACATCCCGGTCACACATGAGGAAATTTTCGAATCCAAACGCGAAGGTGTAAAAATCCTTGGTTTGCGCACCCCGGTCGGTCTTGAACGCGATGCTGATGGCAATGTCACAGGCGTGAAATTTGTGCAGAACCGCCTCGGTGGATATCGCGCCAATGGTCGGCGTGAAGCTGTTCCAATTGAAGGTTCTGAATTTATCGAGCCCTGCGACACGGTCCTGGTTGCTATTGGTCAAAAGACGATCAACGACTGCATGGACATCGATGTTGGTCTCGATCGCTGGCACAATGTGCGTGTTGGCGAAAACGGCATGACCTCGGTTGATGGTTTGTTTGCCGCCGGTGATTTTGTCAGTGGTGCCACCACGGTTGTCGAGGCTGTCGGCCACGGCCGTGAAACTGCGATCAAGCTGGACACCTGGTTGATGAACCGGGAGCGTCGCAAGAAAGTGGTCAAGATCGAACCGGTTGAAGGCCCCTTGCGTGAACGCGCCTATGATTTCATTCCGCGCCAGCACATTCCGACCGAACCTATGGCCACTCGCTTCAAGGATCTGGTAATAGAAGCTGAAACCGGCTTCGAGAAAGAGATGGCACATGAGGAAGCAAAGCGTTGCTACCTTTGCCATATGAAATATGAGATCGATGTCGACAACTGCATATACTGCCGGGCTTGCATTGATGTTGCCCCACGGGATTGCATCAAACTGGTGTCGGGCGTCGAAATCAAGGATGACGGCACCTACGGCGATCTGCAGGAAACCAAGCAGTGGGACAAGGTCGGTGCCATCTGGATCGACAACGACGAATGCATTCGCTGTGGAGCCTGCTTTATGGTCTGCCCGACCAAATGCATCTCCATAGTCAAACAGGAAATCTTCTACCAGGACGTATAAATGAGTTCCGCACCCCATCTGGTTATTATTGGTAACGGCGTCGCAGGTAATCGCGCCGCTGAAATCCTGCGCGAAAAAGACAAGGACTGCCGCATCAGCATCATTTCGGCTGGACCGTTGCTTTTTTACAATCGTTACGAGCTGCCTGACGTCTTTAAAGGCCGTCAGGATTGGCGAGATTATCTTGAAAACCCGCCTGAGTATTTTTCCGACAACAATATTACTTTGCGTCGCAAAAGCATCGTCGCCGATGTTGATACGGAACGACGTAAACTGGTTCTTGCCCATCGTGAGGAAGTCAGCTTCGATCAGTTGCTGGTCGCCACGGGCGGTTCGGGCTATTTGCCAGAACGTTTGCAGGAAACGGCCCATCTGACACATCAATTTACCACGTATCGTTCAGCCATGGGTATGTACAGGGACCTGCCCAAGGGCGGGCGTGTGGTCATGCTGGGCGGTGATATGATTGGCCTGGATCTTGCGCGTACATTGATCGAAACCGGATACCACGTGACGGTCGTGCCTGGCGACAGAACTTTCTGGCCACACGAAATTTCAGCAGAAGAACGTCCGAAATATCTTTCGGCCCTGGAAACCATGGGCATGGAAGTTATCAACCACGGAGAGGTTGAACGCATTGAGGATACGACCGGCAGTGCTGCTGCCCGACGTGTCGTGTTTGTCAGCGGCGAAACTGTGGCAGCCGATGTTGTTGTGACCCAATACGGCCTCGCCCCCATGGTCGACTTCATGAGTACCGCAGGCGTAGATATCGAACGCGGCTTGTTGGTCAATCCACAACTGAAAACAACACGCGATGAAATTTATGCCGCTGGCGATGTTTGCCAGATCTGGGAGCAGGAAAGCAACGGTTACCGGTTCTATTATGGCTGGCGAAATGTCCGCAAAATGGGCGAGATTTCGGCCCGCAACATGATGGGCGAAGAAGTACCTTTTGAAACAGAGGTCGACGAACATTTGATTATCAAGGACGACGGCAGCATTGATTCGCCGTTTTGGGAGTACAGCGCGTGACGATAAACGGCACCGACCTCCAGATCGCTTTTTGTGGCTCAGCCGGTGATGGCACCATTGCTGTCGGCGACATTCTCAAACAGGCCATGGCCATGGCAGGCTACAGAGTCATTGCCTTTGACCAGTATCCAGCGGAAATTCGCGGCTTCGGTAAATGTGTCTCGCGCACCCGGGTCACCGGCGAGCAAGTTTATTCCATGAAACAGCAGACGGATATCCTGGTCTCGCTGGATGACAGCCACGCCATTCCCCACGCCTCGGAAGTGCGTGATTTTGGTGCCGTGATCTATGACAACGCCCCCATGAGCTTGATGGCGGAAGGTGAACATATTTCTGGTCACCTGCAGCCCGGTCAAATCCCCTACGCCTTGCCGATCCGCGAAATCTCGGAACGCGCCACAGGTAGCAACCGTGGCCGTAACATGGTGGCCCTGGGATTTGTCGCTGGATTGTATGGACTGCAGCAGGACGTCTTTCACACCATCATCGCCCGCAAGTTCAAAACCAAACCAGCCGCCGTGACGACAGACAACACAGCCGCCTTTGATGCAGGCTTTGATTTGGGTGCCGGGGAATTTCTGTTCGATGAAATTTCCATTGGCGAGCCACCGGCAAAGGCAAAACACGAAGCCCGCATGCTGAGCGGAAACTCCGCCGTGGTCGAAGGTTGTCTGGATGCAGGCATCGAAGCCTATTTTGGCTATCCGATTACGCCTGCGACGACGATCATGGAACGCCTGGTTTCTGAAATGCCCAAGCGCGGTAAACGTGCCCTGCAGACAGAAGACGAAATCTCCGCAATTGCGGCAACAATTGGTGCTGGTTATGCCGGTGTTCGTTCGGCCACAGCAACTTCTGGTCCCGGTCTGGCACTGATGGCGGAAATGCTGGGCCTGAGTGTCATGGCAGAAGTCCCTGCGGTCATATTCGTTTCGCAACGGGGCGGCCCCTCAACGGGCATGCCGACCAAGACCGAGCAATCCGATCTTAATCTGGCTGTATTTGGTGGCTCCGGTGATGCCCAACGCATTGTATTGGCCCCGACCAATGTTGAAGGCTGCTGGCGTTGTGCCGGCAAGGCCTTTGAGATGGCTGAACGATACCAGACACCGGTTATCGTCTTGCTGGACCTCTATCTCTCGAACCGCTACGAGACGGTAGTTGTTTCACCTGATGAGCAGTTTGAACCAAATATGAGCAAGCCCATGGTGAAGGGCAAGGCCGACGAAAAATACCAGCGCTTTGCCACCACGGATGACGGCATTAGCCCGCGCGCCATTCCGGGTCAACTCGGAGGCATCCATACGGTCACGGGTCTTGAGCATAACGATATGGGCCGGCCCAGTGACCAACCCAATATCCACATGGACATGTCTGAAAAGCGCCACAACAAGTTGGCCAAAGCTATTGATCATCCAGGCATAACCATCACCAAACGCTTTGGCGATGAAGGTGATGTTGATGTGGGTATTCTGGCGTGGGGGTCAACCTTTGGTGAATCCCTGGAAGCCATGATGTTGGCACGTGAAGAAGGCATCAAATGCGCTGCCATGAAGGTTGTGATGATGTCACCCCTGCCGGAACAGCCGATCACAGATTTCATGGATAGTGCCAGTGAAGTCCTGATTCCAGAATTGAACTACGAAGGCCAGTTCGCCGGAATCGTCTCTGGCACCCTTGGTCGTCCAGTGAACCGTTTGAACATGGTTCCGGGCACCCCCATGCGGGTTGACGACATCCTGGCTGAAATTCGCAAACTTGCCGGGCGCGACAAGCGCGACGCGGCGTAAGAGGATTGGATATCAATCATGAGCGCTGAACTTAAAGAGCCGGTCTATCTCGAAGAAAAACTGAAAGATATTCAGGACAGTGGTCGCCTGGATTTCCGTTCCGGTTCACTGCCGACATGGTGCCCGGGCTGCGGTTATTACAGCATGACCGAAGGCGTCACAAATTCGCTGAATGAGCTGGGCCTGAAAAACGAAAACGTGGTTTGCGTTTCAGGTATCGGGTGCGCCTCACGCTTTCCGTTTTTTGTCGATGTCTATGGCTTCCACACTTTGCACGGACGCACCCTGCCCGTCGCCACCGGGATCAAGACGGCCAACGATGACCTGACGGTTGTCGTGGTTGGCGGTGACGGAGATGGCTTCGCCATTGGCGGAGGTCACATTCCCCACGCAGCCAAGCGCAACGTCGATATCACTTACCTGTTGTTCGATAATGGCATTTATGGCCTGACCAAGGGCCAGACCTCACCCACATCAAGCCAGGGTTTCAAAACATCCACCACGCCCTATGAAAATCGTGAGCAGCCGTTGAAACCATTGATGATGGTGTTGTCCTATGGGGCAAGCTGGGTGGGACAGGCCTACGCCGGTCACCAGCATCATCTGGCAGACATGATCAAGCAGGCCATTGCCCATCGCGGATTCTCCTATCTGCACATCCTCAGCCCCTGCGTCACGTTCGACAAAACGAACATGACTTATCAGAACATGAGCATGGCTGTGCGCCCATTGCCGGAAGATCACGATACCAGTTCACAAATGGCTGCTATGCGCGAGGCGACAAAGACAGACGCTCCCGGTCTGGGTGTGCTGTTCAGGGAAGACCGCCCTACGCTTGGCGATAACCTGGATGCCATTGCCCGCTCAGCCGGTGCAGATATCAAACCAGGCACTGCACAAGCTGCCGAATAGATAGTAATAACGCACACCGATATCCCGAGACTCCGGGTCAAGCCCGGAGTGACGGAGAGTTTGTTGCGCCGCATTCCGATTACCCACAGCGTCACTCCGGGCTTGACCCGGAGTCTCTCGTGACTTTGTATTAACGTAATCCGTTACCGTTTTTCCACTCAGCATAGGCGGCAAGAGTTTCTTCGTTGGGCGGATAAGTGCCAAAGCTCATGTGCCCTTCTGCAATCCGGGACTTGAGAAACTCTTCTAACAATTCCTGCTCTGGCGCTGAAATGGCGATGTCTGCCACCAGCTTGCGCGGGATCACAATGGCCCCGTCATTGTCCGCAACGATGACATCGCCAGGAAACACCGCCGCCCCGCCACAGGCGATGGGACATTGCAGATCTGCACCGAAATGTGATCCGATGCTGGCGGGGGCCACCGTACCCGAACAAAAGACCGGTAAGCCCGTTTCGGCGACGGCACCGCCATCCCGGACGGGACCATCCGTCACTACGCCAACCGCCCCCCTGATCTTCATGCGCAATGCCAGGATATCGCCGATGGTGCCGGCTGTTTGCACGCCCCGGCAGTCGATCACCATGATCTGGCCAGGCGGGATATCTTCAACGGCCTTGCGCGGCGGATATTCAGGATCGCCCAGAACCTCAGGCACACTCAGGTCCTCGCGCAAGGGGATGAAGCGCAGGGTATAGGCTTCGGCTGCGATGCGGGGTGTTCCTTCGATCAGCGGTCGGGCACCCGAAATAAAGCAGCTCCGCAGACCCCTTTTCAGTAACTGCATGGTCAGCGTTGCAGTTGAAACCGTTCTCAGGGCTGCCAGCATGTCTTCGGTAACATCTGTCATTTCACCGGGTCCGTCATGATAATTGCAAAATTGGTTTGTCCCAGTGTCCGGGATATGGATAATTGGATCAATCAAATTTAATCCGGGGAGTTTCTTATGCCTGCTGATCTGACCGTAACAATCGACAACTGGGCCGATGGTGAACGCATCCCAGGTGCCAACTCATTCTGCATTCCGGCAGACGAAGGCAATGTCAGCATGGGCGAAAACAAAAGCCCTGGCATGTCATGGTCTGGTGCGCCGGAAGGCACGAAGTCATATGCCATCATTTGCCATGACCCCGACGTGCCCTCAGCCGCAGACGATGTAAATCAGGAAGGAAAAACAGTTCCGGCCAGTTTGCCGCGTGTGGATTTCTATCACTGGGTGCTGGTTGATATCGCGGCCACTACGACCTCACTGGCCGAAGGGGCGGACGGTGCTGACATCACCGCGGGCGGCAAGGACACAGGACCGACCGACGTCGGCATTCGCGGCAAAAATAACTTCACAGACTGGTTCGCCGGGGATGCTGACATGGGCGGCACTTATGGCGGTTACGATGGCCCCTGCCCGCCGTGGAATGACGCCATCATGCATCATTACATCTTCACGGTTTATGCCATGGATACGACAAGTCTCGGTTTGTCTGGTGATTTTGGCGGCCCGGAAGCCCTTGCGGCCATGGAAGGTCACATTCTGGCCAGTGGCCAATGTATGGGGACCTATTCGCTGAACAAGAATTTGTTGTAGGCGTTAACCGCCTTCGATCCCTTCGCGGATCATTTCCAGTTCCAGCCAGCGCTCCTCAGCTGCTTCCAGCTCGGCCTGGGCAACTTGCAGTCCTTTGACGGCACCATCGAACTTGTCGGGATTGCGGGCAAACATGTCCGGATCGGCCAGCGTGGATTGCAAATCCGCAATAGCCACCTGAATTTCCGCCATCTTGTCCGGCAAGGTTTCAAGCGCATGTTTGTCTTTAAAGGTCATGCGCGAAGTGGGTTTTAGTTTCGCTGTCGCCGATTTGTTTGAACGGGATTTTTGCGAGGATTCCTGACCCGACATCACGGATGCCTTGCGCTGGGCCAGCATGTCATTATAGCCACCGGCATATTCTATCCAGTTGCCATCACCTTCAAAAACCAGAATGGATGTTGCAACCCGGTCCAGAAAATCACGATCGTGGCTGACGATCAGAGCTGTGCCGGGATAATTCGCCAGCATTTCCTGCAAAAGATCCAGGGTTTCAAGATCCAGATCGTTTGTCGGCTCATCCAGGATCAGCAGGTTTGACGGTTTTGCCAACGCCATTGCCAGTAACAGACGACCCCGTTCACCACCCGATAAGGCACTGACAACGGTGCGCGCCTGTTCCGGTGCAAACAGAAAATCTTTCATGTAACTCATGACATGGCGGGACTGGCCGTTCACCTCGACCAGATCACCAACACCGCCGGTCAGGGCGTCCTGCAGGCTCCACTCTGGCTTCAGGGTATCGCGGCGTTGATCCAGCGTCACCATTTGCAGGGTTGTGCCCAGTTTGACCTCACCGGTATCCGGCGCGAGTGCCCCGGTCATCATCTTCAGCAATGTGGTTTTGCCTGCACCATTCGGGCCGACAATACCCAACCGGTCCCCACGCTGGATTCGCAAACTGAGATCCCGCACAACAGGTGGGCCATCCCAGGTCTTGGAAATATTTTTGGCCTCAGCCACGCGCTTACCGGATACATCGCCTTCGGTAACCGTGATCTTTACATTGCCGGTTGCCTGGCGTTGATCCTTGCGGGTCTGACGCAAATTTGCCAATTCACGCAAGCGCCCCTGGTTTCGCTTGCGCCGTGCGGTCACGCCATAGGTGATCCAGTGTTCTTCACGAACGATCTTGCGATCCAGTTTGTGACGTTCCAGCTGTTCCTGTTCCAGAACCTCATCCCGCCAGTTCTCAAAATGTTCAAAACCGCGATCCATACGTCGGGCCATACCTCGATCCAGCCAGACCGTAGACGTCGACAAGGCGTTGAGGAAGCTTCGATCGTGACTGATCATGACGATAGCTGACTTGAGGCCCTTCAACTCGCTTTCCAGCCATTCAATGGCAGGCAGGTCAAGATGGTTGGTGGGCTCGTCCAGCAACAAAATGTCGGGTTCAGGTGCCATGGCCTGGGCCAAAGCACAGCGCCGGGCTTCACCACCGGACAGGACTTTTGGGTCTTCGTCACCTGTCAGACCCAGCTGCTGCAACAGATATTGCGCGCGCCAGGTATCATCACCCGGGGCCAAACCGGATTCAGCATATTCCAGGGTTGTTTCAAAGTTGCTGAGATCAGGTTCCTGCGCCAGATAACGAACGGTTGTGCCAGGTTGGATAAAGCGTTCGCCCCCGTCGATATCTATCAGACCAGCAGCGATTTTCAGGAACGTCGATTTACCGGAACCATTGCGCCCGACAAGGCAAAGCCGGTCGCCGGTCATGACGGCCATTTCCGCCCCTTCAAGAAGAGGTGTGGTGCCGAATGAGAGTTCTATGTCGCGGAGATGAAGGACGGGTGGTGCCATGAGGGGCCTTGTCTGGATTGGACTTCCCGGCCAGCCCGCTCCCCCGGCCCAACCTCCCACAGGATAAACTATTGGGAGGTTGGGCCGGGGGAGCGGGCTGGCCGGGCAATCAAAAAGCTTTACTTAGACGTACCACCTCGTCAGATCAAGAGCCATCGCTGACTTTCACGACTGTCGCCATGGCCGTGTCGCCAGCGGCGCAGCCTGTAAACAGGCCCGTGCCGCCACCCCGGATGACAAGTTCTTCAATCAACTCAATAACACCGCGCGTTCCCATGGGGGATTGTGGGTGTCCCCAGACCAGGGGGCAGCCGTAGTTATTCATCTTCTGGATGTCATATCCGGTTTGACTGGCGAAATAAATATCGTTGGCAGCAAAGGGATTATGGGTCTTTACAGCGTCCAGATCAGCAATTGTCAAACCGGCCTTTTCAAGGGCTTTCATGGCAGCTGGAACAGGTGCTTCCGGCATATAGGCCAGTTCAGCCCGGGCCATACCAAAACCGAGAATTTCGATTACGACGTTTTTGTCCTTGCTGAGTTCCCGTGCCTTGTCTGGCGTTGCCACAACCATGCAGGCGTTGCCGTCCGCCGGGTGGGTTTGCCCACCAAATGTTACCGTGCCGCCTTCCATAACGGGACGCAATCCGGCAAGGCCCTCAGCCGTTGAAGGCTTGAGGCCTTCATCGCCGTTCATTGTCGCAACAGTCTTCTTGTAGTTTGCGGACGGCACATCAAAGGGCAATGTCATGAAGCGTTTAAGGAACGCAGAATCATCTGCCAGGGCATCCTGATACTGCTCTTCCCGGCGCAAGACCACTTCGTGCTGGGCTTCTGTTGTAACCTGGTGGCGCGCAGCGACATTTTCAGCTGTCTGCAGCATGGAATGACCGCCCAGGGGATCGCTTTGCATGTTGTCCAGCGTCCAGTCTTCGTGGTTACCTTTGCCACCTGGCCCATTAGGGTTCGGGTAATAAAGGTGGGGACCGTTCGAAACCCGGTCGACGTTTGCGACCAAAGCCACGGAGGCGAAATCATTGTCGATTTCCTGCACGGCATTTTGCATTGTCCGCACACCGGTCGCACAAGCCTGGGAGATCGCTGGACCACCTACATCATTGGCCCCGATCATGCCCATGAACCAGGGCGCGCCATAAAAGGATCCCTTTTGCGGCACTGAAATGCCCATCACGCCATAGTCAAAAACATCGGCGGAAATATCACGTTTCGCCAGTTCTTTTTTGGCAACATAAGCACCGAATTCAACCGAGTGCAGGTGCGCCAGACTGCCCTGCCATTTGGCAAAAGGTGTGCTCCAGTAAGCGCCGTAGGGGATTTGTGCGGTATGTGACATGGTTGGAGTCCTTGGTTTTTATAGTCAATTTCAGATAGTTACTTGTTCACGAAGTGCTTTTTTGTCGATCTTGCCCACCGCCGTTTTTGGAAGTTCGGAAACCAGTTCAAACGCGGCAGGTATTTTGTATTTCGCCAGATTCTGACGGCAATGTTCCATCAGATCATCAACTGTGATGGTCGATTTGTTGGGGACAACAAAGGCCTTGATGACTTCCCCACGGTAGTCGTCGGCAATGCCAATTGCAGCTGCCTCCATGACACCTGAGTAAGCGTACAAAACCTCGTCTATCTCCCGGGGATAAACATTATATCCGCCGACAATGGCCATATCCTTCTTGCGATCGCGGATATAAAGATCGCCGTCGGCATCCAGTTCGCCAATGTCCCCGGTATAGAGCCAGCCATCCCGCAATGTCAGGGATGTTTCTTCAGGGCGGTTGCGATAGCCCGACATGATCTGTGGCCCACGGGCACGGATTTCGCCCTGTTCACCAATGGGCAAGACCCGATCACCGGTCTCAGTATCCACAATCTGTAATTCAGTCAGAGGTAAAACCTTGCCGACACAGCCGGGTTTGACGTCATCATTTTCAGTCACATAGGTCAGAACCGGGCCAGCTTCGGACTGGCCATATCCTTCCAGGATCGGGCAACCGGTTTCTTCGCGCCAACGCCTCAGGGTATCACCAGGCAGGGGGGCCGAACCGGACCAGGCCGTCCGAAGCGAGGAAAAGTCAGTATTGGCAAAGCCTTCGTATGCCATCAGACCGTGATAGACCGTTGGGCCTGCGGGAAAACGTGTGATGCGCTGTTTTTCGATGGCGGCCAATACAGTATCAGGCTGATAGCGCGGCAATATGACAAGCTGGCCACGACACCAGGCGGCCAGATACAGGCACATGTGAACCGCAAATACATGAAACAACGGCATTACACAGAGAATTCGTTCGTCATCCTGAACCGTTGGCAGCATCGCCTCACGTTGGCTGATATTTGTTGTAATTTGCTCGTGGGTGATATTCACACCCTTGGGCACGCCCGTCGTACCGCCGGTATATTGCAGGGTTGCCAGATCACTGGAGGAGGGCAGCGCAGGTAATGTTGCCGAAGGATCATCTGCCCAGCCATCCAGAAAGCGGCTATCGGGGCCAACGGAAATGCGTTGGCTGATATTCAGTTCATCCAGTAAAGGTGCCAACGAACCCGCCAGGCTATCGTCCAGAATAATGGCTTTCGTGTCTGCATCCTGCAACACAGGTTTCAGCTCACGCGATGTGTAAAGCGGGTTCACCGGAACAGCCTGGGCCCCGGCTGCATGAACGGCAAACATGGCCACAGCCATTTCCAGGGAATTACCGCAAATCAGGACAACGCGTTCACCGCGGACATCCAGGTTTTCGAGTTCACAGGCAAATCCGGCCACACAGCGCAGATATTGTTGATAGTCGAGTTGACGATTATCGAACTTGATTGCCGTAGCTAAAGGGGCAGCTTCCGCGGCCACCTTCAGCATATGCACGACGGTTTCAAAGACGTGCGGTAATTTCGCGGTCATGATCCCGTTCCGTTTCAGACGTCAGTCGCTGACGATGCCGGACTGCGCCAGCTTGTCTACGTCACTGTCGTCATACCCGGCTTCTTGCATAACCGACCGAGTGTGTTCGCCATATTTTGGTGGAAAGCTCATCTCACGACTTGCACCGGGTTGATCAACGGCCATGGGCTGCATGCGAATGGTTTTGCCTGCAGGTGTCTGCGTCGTCGTCACCTTTGTAGCAACGGCAGGTGTTTCAAGAACCTGGGGGATGGTGTTGATCGGCGCGTTGGGAATGGTCGCCGCTGCCAGATCCGATGACAGCTCAGCCGTCGTGTATTGTGCCATGATGGCTGCGATGTCGTCTTTCAACTGCACGCGATCTTCCATACGGCCATTGTTGGTGGCGCGTTGTTCAGTATCCACACTGCTGAACTTCGGAATATCCACAAATCGCCGCCACATGACATCGCTGCCCATGGCCACATAGATAAATCCATCAGAAGTTTTATAGGCATTTGTCGGAACAAATTTGCGATGTTCGTTGCCACTGCGGGTGATTTCAGAGGCATCACAATCGAAGTCGATCAAGGGCAATGTCGTGATCAGCCACGAAGATGCAGCCTGCATCATGGAAACATCAATGCGTTTACCCTTACCCGTCTCGGCACGATCAGCCAGAGCCAGACAAACGCCCGCAAAGACTTCATCTCCGGCTTTCAGATCAATCAAGGGAATACCAGCAAGCGTCGGCGGCCCATTCGGATCGCCGGTAACTTCCATAAACCCTGCCATGGCCTGAATAGCCGGATCATAGCCGGGCACCTTGGGGAATTCCGGTCCCATGGCAGATATACCCGCCCAGATCAGGTCTGGTTTGATCTTGCTCAGGGTTTCGTAATCAATACCCAGTTGTTCATAACGGGACGGCACGGTGTTGCAGCAAAAGATATCTACGTCCAGTTCCTTGATCAGGCGGTGCAAGACGGCCTGACCTTCTGGTTCCTTAAGATTAAGGGCAATGGCTTCCTTGCCGGCATTCGGCGCGATGAAATATGTACAACGATCATCATCCACCACATTCGGCCCGATATAGCGATTGGGATCACCGGGCAAACCACGACCGGTGGGCGTTGCTTCGATGCGGATTACCCGCCAACCCAGTTGGGCGAAACGCAGCGTTGCCGACGGCATCGACAACGCCTGTTCCATGCTCAGGACAGTGCGCTGTTTCACTCTGCAGCCACCTTTGCTGCCTGCTTCTCGACGATTGCCCGGGCGACTTTTTCCGGCGTCAGCGGCGGATTGTTGAAGCGAATACCAATGGCGTTGTAGACTGCATTGGCAATCGCAGGTGCCGGAATGATCGTTGGCAATTCGGCGATACCCTTGGCGCCAAACGGCCCATCCGGATCATCATTTTCGATGAAGTGGAATTCAAGCTCAGGCGCTTCTGGCGCAGTCATGACTTTGTAATCGCGGAAGTTCGGGTTTTTCACCTCGCCGTCCTCGATAATCATTTCTTCTGTCAGGCCATAGCCAATACCAAAGGCAATGCCGCCTTCCATCTGACCTTCAATACCCAGCTTGTTGACGACACGGCCGACATCCTGCACGGCCGTCATCTTGTTCAGCTTGACCACACCGGTCCAGGTATCAACCGTTACCTCAGCCACATAGGCACCGTGCGAATAGGCGGCAGAGATATCGCCCACATGGTTGTCGCCTTCAGGCTCACTTGGCGGTTCATAATAATCGTGGGTAATAACCAGTTCCGCGTCCTCACCGGCAAAGTGCATCTTGCGCAAAAGACTGTCGATCTTCATGACGGGCACACCATTGTCGTTCTGCACCACGCTGCCGCCACGCAAATCCAGTTCCTCAGCAGCAACGTTCGAACGCTGGGCAGCTGCATCAAGTATCTGGTCACGGGCCTTGCGGGCAGCCCGCTTGGCGGAATTCCCGGCGATAAAGGTTGTGCGGCTGGCATGCACGCCCACATCCCAGGGGCCGATGGCACTGTCGTTATTGACCAGTGTAATACTTTCCGTCGGGATACCGAGTTCCTCGGCGACGATTTGCGTCAACACGGCATCAATGCCCTGGCCAATTTCCGACGCTCCGGTAATGACCGTCGCACGGGCATAGTCATCCAGCATGATCACTGTGCCGCAACCATCTGACTTGTGAATTTTGGCACCACCGGCATTGTGGAATGATGTGGCAATGCCAATGCCCTTTTTGTAACGACCGGGCGAATCCTGCTCGGCCTTGAAGGCATTGTATTGTTCAAGGAAGTTTGTTTTTTCCGCGACCGTTTCGATGCACTCACCCAGAAAACATTCTTCCAGCTTGCTGTTTTGTGGCGTGACTTCACCGGCCTTCTGGGCATTCATCAGCCGGAAGGAAATGGGGTCCATGTTCACGGCTTCAGCCAGTTTGTCCATGACCGTTGCCGTGACATAAGTCGCCTGAACGTTGCCATAACCTCGGAACGAACCGGCGTAAGGCATATTTGTGTACGCCGCACGCGAACGAAACTCGACATCCGGCACCCGGAAGTGACCCGTAAAGGTTCGCATCATGACAAAGGGCGTGGTCGCCCCCCATGACGTGTGACTGCCATTGTTCAACAGGGCATCAACATCGCGGAAGGTCAGGGTGCCGTCATTTTTCACACCAGCGCGAATATGGAAGCGGGCGGGCTGGCGCGTCGGGGAGGCTGAAAATTCTTCTTCACGACTAAAGAACAATTTAACCGGACGACGTGTTTTCTTGGCCAGGAATACTGCGATGGGCTCGAACGGATAGACATCCAGTTTTGAGCCAAATGCACCGCCCACAGGGGGCTGGATAACCCGGATATCACCGGGATGCATCCCCAGTGATGGGGCCAGGTCCATCTTGTAATTGTAGGGATACTGGGTCTGGGTATACATGGTCAATTTGCCATGGGTGTCAAAGTCGGCAATGACACAGCCCGGGCCCATGCAGACATGAGTGACATAGTGCACATCATAGACTTCATCCAGCACATGATCGGAATTCTTTTCCGCCTGCTTGATGTCGCCGTGCACTGTTTGATAACCAAGACTGAGATTTCCCGGCTTGTCATCGTGCATTTGGTGCGCACCCTCTTCGAGGGCCTCTGCCGGATCAAAAATTGCCGGCAGGTCTTCATATTCGATTTCGATCAGGGCCAGGGCCTTGTCGACTGCTTCTTCCGTTTCACCGGCCACAGCCACAAGTTCATCGCGCATACTCAGCACAATGTCTTTTTTCAGTGGTGGATTATCCTTGGTCACACCGACGCCAACCATGGGCGTATCATCAGCCGTGACGATGGCCTGGATGCCTGGAACGGCAGCAGCCTTCGATGTATCAATGCTGAGCACTTTGGCATGCGCCCGGTCAGAGCGTTTGATTTTGGCGACCAGCATGCGCGGCAGCACCATATCGTTGATATAACGCGTGCGTCCGTTGGATTTGTCCGGGGCGTCCGGTTTGGTAATGCTTTTACCAATGAGAGTGGTTTTTTCAATAGCTTCAGACATGGCGTGTTCCCTTATCCTTCTGCTGCTTGATTGACGGCTTCAAAAATCTTTGTGTATCCGGTGCAACGGCAAACATTACCTTCCAGGCCCCGACGAATTTGTTCTTCCGTCGGCTTGCCCGTTTGCTTGAGCAAATGTGTGGTCTGCATCACCATGCCCGGTGTGCAATAGCCACACTGGATGGCTCCTTTGTCGACAAATGCTTGCTGTACAGGATCCAGCTTTTCTGATGTTTGCAGGCCTTCAACCGTCGTGACCTCGCGGCCATCCAGTTCCACCGCATACATCAGGCAGGAATTCACCGATGTGCCATCGACAATAACAGTGCAGGCACCGCATTCACCTTCGCCACAAACCAGCTTGGCGCCGGTTAAATCCAGCTTGTCTCGCAGCATGTTCAACACACTCAGGCCAGGCGCGACCGAGACGTGACGTTTTTCACCGTTAACAGTGAGGGTGATATTAACTTCAGACATTTGCGACACTTTCCAGAACTTCTTGAGTCATGACACGGACGAGATGGCGACGATACCAATCAGAGGCGCGCACATCAGAAATCGGATTCACTTCACTGTCGGCAACGTCCAGAACACTCTGGATCGAAGCGTCATCCAGAGATGTACCTTCCAGGGCGGCTTCTGTTTTCGAAGCTCTGATCGGCGTTGGTGCAACAGCGCCATAAACCACGCGAGCGTTGGTCAGGCTGCCATTACTGGCAACACCGCCAACACCAACGGAAACCATGGAGATTTCAAGCGCCGGACGAGGACCGGTTTTTCCGAATTGACCGACAAAGCCTTCTGCGGGACGATTAAACGAAACTGACGTCAACAATTCATTGGCTGTTTTGACACTCTTGCCGGGACCCGTGAAAAATTCATTCAGAGCCACCGTTCGTGTTGCAACAGCACCGTCAACCCAGCTGGACAATTCAACGTCGGCGTCCAGCACCATCAGCGGAATGATCATGTCACCGGCTGGAGAGGCATTGCAGATATTGCCCCCAACCGTCGCCATATTACGGATTTGATTACTGGCAAAGCGGTCAGCTGTTTCTGCCAATACAGGTGCTGTATCAGCGACAACACCATCAGTCAGCATATCGGTGATGGTTGTCAGCGCACCAATCGTGACACGGCCACCATCAACGGTGACACCGCGCAAATCAGCGATACGCCGCACGTTAAGCAATGTTGTGCCCACGCCACGTCCGCTGGCTGCCGTTTGCACCATCAGGTCTGTGCCGCCTGCAACAACTGTAACGTTCCCGTTCGCCAGCGCCTGGGTTGCTTCCGCAACCGACGTGGCGGCCAGGTATTCTTCGTACTCAATCATCATAATTCATATTTCCTAAAACAGAATCGGTTCTTCGTAATGACCGTAAACCTCTGTCAGGGCATTCGTCATTTCACCAACTGTCGCATAAGCTTTCACCGCAGCCATAATTGCTGGCATGACGTTTTTGTCAGCCTTGGCATCGGCAGATAATTGTTCGAGACAACGTGTGACTTCTTTGCCGTCCCGATTGGCACGCACCTTGGCCAGACTATCCGTCTGCAACCTGGTGTCCTCTTCGGAATATTCGTGGAATTCAACTTCCTGCTCGTCTTCCTTGTCGACGCGATAACGGTTTACGCCCACCTTCGGAAAATCACCACTTTCAATATTCCGGGTCATGTCATAGGCCTGGGACGAAACCTTGGCCTGTAAACGACCGTCCTTGATCATTTCGATGATGCCGCCTTCTTCCTCAACCTCGGCCATGATTTCTTCCATGCGCGTACGCATCTGATTGGTCATGGTCTCGACATAATAGGACCCGGCCAGGGGATCGATTGTTTCGCAAAGTCCCATTTCTTCTTGCAACAACTGCATGGTGCGCAGAGAAATTCGAGCCGAATATTCGGTCGGAATTGTATAGGCTTCATCGAAGGAACACAGCGCCATCGTCTGGGTCCCGGCAAACGCACTGATCAAGGCATAATAAGCGCCGCGCATAATGTTGACTTCAGGCTGTTCAAAAGTCAGACCTCCGCCTCCGCCGCCGGCAATCATACGCAGCCAGCCCGACTTCGGATCCTTGGCTTCGTAATCTTCCTTGATGATCTTTGCCCACAGGCTGCGACCAGCCCGGTATTTACAAACCTGTTCAAAGATATTGCCAAAGCTGTTGATGTTGTATGACAGGCGGTTGGCAAATTCATCAATCGGCACACCACGTTTGATGACGTTATCGGCATAGGCCTTGGCAATGCAAAAGGCGTAAGCCATTTCCTCTGCCGGATTACAACCTGATTCACGAATGTGATATCCGCATACACTGACCGGGCTGTATTTCGGGGCGTGTTCAGCGCAATATTCAATGGTATCGCCAACCAGCTTGACCGAAGGGTCAACCGGGAAAATCCAGGTGCCGCGACCAACAAATTCCTTGAGGATATCGTTCTGCGCAGTGCCACGAAGTTTCTTGAGGTCATAGCCACGCTTTTCGGCCATGGCCAGATACATGGCAATAAGAATGGCCGCAGAGCCATTGATGGTCAGGGAAACCGTGATTTCTTCCAGATCAATACCGTCAAAGGCGATTTCGAAATCACGCAAACTGTCGACGGCCATACCGACCCGGCCAACCTCGCCTTCGGCCATAACATCATCGGAATCGAGACCGGTCTGGGTCGCCAGATCAAAAGCAACATTCAGGCCGGTTTGACCATTTTCGATCAGATATTTAAAGCGTTTGTTGGTATCAACCGGATTTCCAAAACCAGCATACTGGCGCATGGTCCAGGGACGCTTGCGATACATTTCGCTGTGGATGCCACGGGTAAAGGGATATTGGCCAGGCTCGCCGACGAAATCAAAACCACCGGTTTCCTCTACATCAGCCGCTGTATAGACAGGGCGAACTTCAATCCCGGATTCGTTCAAAATCCGTTTTGTGCCATCAGGATTAATTTCAATCATGATGCTTCCTTTTCGTTTTTTACATTTGCATTAATGAAGTCAACAATCTCGTCGAGTTTTGTACCACCTGCAAATACACCGTCGATCCCGATGGATTTGAGTTCCGCATGATCTCGTTCGGGAATGCAGCCGCCGATAATCCACAACTTGTCGCTCAGACCATACTGATCGAGCAGACCTTTGAGTTTTTTGGAGAACGGGATGTGTGCGCCCGCCAGACTGCTGAGGCCGATGACATCAACATTTTCATCCAGAGCTCGCTGTGCGATCTCACTGGGTGATTTTCTCAAGCCTGTGTAGATCACGTCAAATCCCGCATCCATCAGGGCGCGCGTGACTACCTTGCCGCCAACATCGTGACCATCCAGACCGGGCTTGCCGATCAAAACCTTGATGGGACGTTTTTCCTCACCACTCATGTTGAAAGCTCCTTGTTACCTTTAATCACTGGCAATTTCTCCCGAGCTTTCATGCTGAAAGCTCCTTGTTACCTTTTATCACTGGCCATTTCTCCCGAGCTTTCATGCTGAAAGCTCCTTGGCAATAATCATTTTAAGAATTTCACTTGTGCCGCCACCGATCAGCGTGAAGCGCACATCGCGCAAATAACGCTGCACCGGGTATTCCATGGCAAAACCGTAACTGGCAAATATGCGGCAAGCCTTGTCGCAAATATCGGCTGCCGCTTCCGTGGCAAACATCTTGGCCATGGACGCTTGCTGGCGATTGGGCAAATCTTCATCTGTCAGACGCGCGGCGTAATAAGTCAGGTGCCGGGCAGCCTCCAGGTCTGTTGCCATTTCGGCCAACTTCATCTGGATCGCCTGAAAGCGATTGATGGAGCGACCAAACTGTTTACGCTCCTCGGCATATTTGATTGATTCATCCAGCGCCGCCTGGGCCACGCCCAGCCCGAGAGACGCGGTCATAATGCGGATTTCGGACAACAACTTGCGCAAGTGTCCTTCTGCATCACCCTCTTCTTTACTGAGGCGGTGGCTGTCGGGAACAAAACAATCATCGAAGGTAACTTCGGACGTGGGCAGAGAACGTACACCCATTTTTTCGATGGGTTTGCCGATGATCAGGCCGTCGAAGTCTTTTTCAACGAGAAAGATTGTCAGCTTCTGTTCTTCACCGGCCTTGGCAAAGACGGTGAAAAAATCAGCTACAGGGGCAGCTGTTACCCAGGTTTTGGCTCCGTTAATCTTGTACCCACCATCAACCTTTATCGCATTGGTGCTAATACCGCCAAGATCGCTGCCAGCATTGGGTTCGGTCATGCAAATGCCGCCCAGCATTTTGCCTTCCAGTGCCGGTTTAAACAGGCGTTCCTTGATGTCTTCGTTGCCCAGCATGTGCAGAAACTTGGTGCCCATCAGGGCCTGCATGGCAATGGCACCGGCCACGGACATGGAGCCGCGTGCGATCTGTTCAATTGCCAGGCAAAAGGTTAGCAAGCCGGCATCAGAACCACCAACATTTTCGGGATAACGCATGCCGATGAAGCCAAGTTCTGCCAGCTGGTTGATATATTCCCGCGGGTATTCATGGGCTTCATCTATGGCCTCAGCAGCAGGAAGTAGTTGTTCATCCACATAACGGGCGAAGGTATCCTGTACCAGGATTTGTTCTTCGGTTAAACCAAGCGTCATCGTCTTCAGCCCTTGTATCCGTAGACATCGCGGGCAACTTCATCAGAAATCACACCATTGCGAATTTCAGCTTTCAGCACATCGCGATCACGGTCTTCGGGTTTGCCCCAGCCACCGCCGCCACCGGCAAACTGATGATACCTGGTTCCCTTCGGCACGCCTTTGTGCAGGGATTTGTTCAGGGGTACCAGTTCAGTGCCGTCCGGGTAGGTCAGCTTGATTGAATTCAAGGTTGAATCGTGACCGCCAAAAAGCCCGAACGCCGGTTCAAAATCACCGTCACCGAATGTCACAAACTGGGTGTCTTCGGAACCAATGGTATAGATGGTCTCCACACCCAGACCGCCGCGCCACTGTCCGGCACCGCCTGAATCGGTTGTGTATTCATGTTTTTTGAGCAAATGAGGTGTTTGCTGTTCGAACATTTCATAGTCCTGATCAACCATGCCGCCAGAGGCATCAATCATGCCGATGTGGTCATAACCGTCGGTACCCTTCATGCCACCGGAGCCGCCCTTCTGGCCCATGAAAAAGATATCGACATAGGTATCGTCTTTTTCCTCGTCCCGGGCGGAGGTCAGGGAGCAGAAAAGATTGTTCCAGCCCGCCGTCACATTGTCAGGAATGGCAGGTGCCAGGGCGCGCATGATGGCATCGGCATTTGGTGGACACAGATGGTTACCAAAAGTCGTCGCCTTGGGGTAGGAGGCATTCAGGATCGTGCCCTCCGGAATGATAATTTCCAGCGGTTCGATCATGCCTTCATTGTGCGGAATGTCCGGATTGATCATCTGCAACAAGGTCAGGATGGTTGCCGACGCACTGGAGGTATAGGTGCCGTTTACAAACCCGTTGGTCTGAGCGTCGGTGCGTGAATAATCAAACTTGATGGACTTGTCATAAACATCGATATCAACACGAATGGTAAATTCGCTACCTAAATGGTGGCCATCATAATAGACCATGCCTTCGCCGGAATACCGGCCCTTGGGGCTCTTGAAGATTTCGCTTTCCATCATCTGGCGGGTTGATTGGAACAAGGCTTTCTTGTGCGCGTTGAAGCTTTCCTTGCCGTACTTGCCCAGCAGCTCCAGCAGGCGACGCTCGCCGACGGTACAGGCCCCCATTTGTGCCCGCATGTCATGCTGCACCATATCGAAACGGATATTGGCGAAGATCAGGTCCCAGACGTCCTTGCGCAGTTTGCCCTTGTCGTAGACTTTCACCGGTGGAATGCGCAGGGCTTCCTGCCAGACTTCGGTGGCGTCCGGGTTGTAGCCACCAGGGACGTTGCCGCCGATATCAGCCTGATGGCCCTTGACCGCAGACCAGCCAACAAGTTCGCCATCCAGGAATATGGGTTTGTAGACGGCCACATCGTTGTTCTGGTTGCCCATGGAAAAGACGTCATTGTGAAAAATCACGTCGCCTTCATGGATGTCGCCTTCGAAGAATTCGAGGATATATTTGCAGACCGGGGCCAGCGAAAAGGCGAGGATCGGCAAGTTCTCGGTTTGCTCCAGCATATTGCCTTTGGCATCGTAAAGTCCGGTGACAAAATCCTTGGCTTCACAAAGAATGGGCGAGCGCGCAGTTTTCTCTACTGACATGCTCATCTCATCAGTGATGGATTTGAAAGTCCGTGCGTAAACGGATAGCAGAATGGGATCAATATTGCTCATCAGGAGCCTCCCTCAATTGTTTTTGCTACAAGGTCTTCACGACCTTTTCTGTAAAGAACGAACGATCCAAAACTATCGACCACGCAATCATAGTCGGCACTGACGAAGATGGCCGTGGTTATCTGTTCGATCATGGCCGGACCGGTCAGCCGGTTGCCATGTTCCAGCTTGTGACCGTCAAAGACAGTGGTATCGCGGAATTCATTGTACTCCGGAATATACATGCTGCGCTCACCTTTTTGTGCAGCGGAGGGATCGCTTCCGGCTCTGGCAGTGGTCGCGATTTCCGGTTTTTCCGTGATTCCCACAGCCTGCACCCGGACATTGATGATCTCGACCTGAACCACTTCGTCGTTATCTTCCAGGGAATAGCCGTAGAGGCGATTGTGTTCGGCATGAAAGGCCTGGGCGATAGTTGCACCATCACCCGCTTTCAACGCATCCTGCGGCACAACAAAAGAGACTTCGTGATATTGCTTGAGATACCGGCAATCGAATTTGACATGAGCTTCGCGTCGCTCAGCAGGAATGCCTTCTTCTTCCAGCATTTTGTCGCCTTCAGCGATCATGCTGTCGATCCGGGCATTCAAATCGGTCCAGTCGGCTTCCATCAGGGGCGATACAAAGGTGCGAACGAAATCGTGTTTGATATCGCCCATCAGCATGCCGACAGCACACAGGATCGAACTTTCGCGCGGCACGATCATGAACGGCATATCCAGTTCCGAACAGATCAGGCAGGAATGAATAGGTCCTGCACCGCCAGCCACAATCATCGGGAACTCACGTGGATCAAAGCCTCGCTTGATCGTGATTTCGCGTACACCCTGGGCCATGTTGTTACAGTTTATACGATACATCCCGGCGGCAGCTTCTTCGATGCTCAGACCCATCGGATCGCCGATGTGCTTTTTGATCGCTGCACGAGCGGCATCGATATCGAGGGACATCTTGCCACCGGCAAAGAAACCCGGATTGAGATAACCCAATACCAGATTGGCATCGGTACAGGCAGGCAATTCACCGCCCTTTTGATAGCTGACCGGCCCCGGTGCAGCACCTGCACTTTGTGGGCCCATGCGCAACAAGCCACCTTCATCGATCCAGCCAATTGAGCCGCCACCTGCGCCAATGGTGTGAATACCCAGCATAGGCAGGGCAATACGATGACGATCGATTTGGCCGTCATTGACCATGATGGGGCTGTCGACGACAAGGGCAGCTTCAAAACTGGTTCCGCCCATATCCACAGTCAAGCTGTTGTTATAGTCATGCGCCTTGGCATAGATGTGTCCGGCTCCAGGTCCGCCCGCAGGACCAGACAGCAGGGTCAGGGCAGCATTCTCGCGCGCCACCTGCGGCGACATGACGCCACCGTTGGATTGCATGATCAGCAGCACGCCTTTGAAACTGATGTCAGACAACCGACCCACCAGCTGGTTCAGGTAATGATCCAGAATGGGGCCGATATAGGAGTTCAGGGCCGTGGTGCTGATGCGCTCGTAAAAGCGGATCGACGGCAGCAGGTCTGTTGAAACTGTAAGATATGCTTCCGGCATTTCCTTGCGCACAAGTTCGGCTGCAGCCTGTTCATGCTCGGGATTGGCAAAGGCGTTCATGAAACAGATCGAGACCGCTTTGACGTCCTCTGCCTTGAACAGCTCAATCGCCGCCCTGATATCATCCAGGTTCAGGGGTTCAACTTCACGTCCATTGCGGTCCAGGCGGCCACCTACACCGGCGCGAAGATAGCGCTCGACCAGCGGTTTAACGTTGGTGTAGCGATTATTATATTGTTCTTCGCGGATACCACGGCGCATTTCCAGAGCGTCGCGCAGTCCTTCTGTGGTGATCAGGCCACTTTTGGCACCACGCCGCGTCAGCGTTGCGTTCGTTGTCACCGTTGTACCGTGAACAATGGTTTCCAGCTCGCCTGCGAACTGTTCCAGGGTCATGGGTGGATCCAGCATTTCGGCCAACTCAGTCATCCCCTGGATGACTGCTATTGAAGGGTCATCCGGAGTAGACAACGCCTTGTGAATTCTCGGAGCTTCACCTTCGCGAACAAGGAAAAAGTCGGTGAACGTGCCACCAACATCAATGCCGATCTTCATATCTTCATAGCCTCCAGGCTTTCTTCCGGGTCGTTTGTTATTTCACTGACCAGTTTTCTGACGTCATCCTTGACGACTTTGCCCATCGCGTTGCGAGGCAACTGATCAGTAAACACTACTTCTTTTGGATGTTTATAGCGTGCCAGATTGTCTTCAAATGCGGCCAGCACATCCTGTTCTTTCAGCGTTCGTCCATCTTTCAGCACACAGACGGCGACCGCAACTTCACCCCATCTGGCATCACTTTTGCCAACTACCGCAGCTTCGGCAAGGTCGTCGACTTCGGCAAGGATATTTTCCAGTTCTGCCGGATAAATATTTTCACCACCAGAAATGATCATGTCCTTTTTACGGTCATCAACATAAAGATAACCCTCTTCGTCAAAGTGTCCCATATCGCCTGTCTGGAACCAACCATCTGCATCAAGAACTTCACGTGTTACGTCCGGCTGCTGCCAGTATTCACGCATGACGCTGGCACCACGGACCAAAATCTCTCCTGACGTTCCCTGCCCAACATCCATGCCATCGTCGTCGACAAGGCGAACCTCGCAATGGATGGCAGCTTTGCCAGTTGATCCAAGCTTGCTGTGGGCATCATTTACCGTTGTATAGACAGCGATTGGTGCGGTTTCTGTGGACCCGTAAATCTGAATAACCGGGACAGATTTTTTGTGAAACTGTTCGATCAGGCTGTGCGGCACGAACGTCGATCCCGTTGTCACGGATCGTATTCCTTCAAACGACGCCTTCGCCCATCGGGGATGCGCGACCATCGCCTGCATCTGGGCCGGGACAAAACAAGTCAGCGTCACGTCGCCTGATTCCAGATCATCAAATGTTGCATCTGGCTCAAACTGTTTTTGCAGGATTGTCGTCGCCCCCAGATGCAATGCCGGTAAAGTCTGGATGTTCAGACCACCGACATGGAACAATGGCAGCGTCGTCAAGGCAACGTCACTGCCAACCAGTCCATGCATGTGGATACTGTTGATCGCATTGAACTGCATGGCATTTTGCGTCAGTACAACGCCTTTAGGCGCGCCGGTTGACCCGGATGTATAACACAGCAAAAGCGCATCTTCCGGGCCACCACTGACTGGTGCGGTAACGCCTTTGTATTCCTCGATCAGGTTGTCGAGACTGATCCAGTTTTCTTTTTCACCGTTCATGGCAACAAAATGCGGCACATCGATTTCGTCGCGGCTGACATCTACGTTGTCGATAAATTCCTCGCCAACGAACAATGACTTCGGCCGGGCATCAGCGATCATCCGGTTATGTTCCGGCCCCGCCAGCCGCCAGTTCAGAGGTGAGATCATGGCCCCCAGACGGGCACAGGCAAACAGCAAAGCCAAAGTCACCGGAGAATTCAGAGACAGTACAGCGACACGGTCGCCACGGCTGACATCCAGTTTGTTCGCCATCGCCGCCGCCAGGGCTTCGATCATCGCCGCAAATTCGGCATAGCTGATTTCCTTGCCTTCAAACCGCAATGCAGTTTTGTCAGGCGTGAAATCAGCGTGTCGTATGATCCAGCGGGAAAGGTCCATGGGTATTCTGATATTTCCGATTTTTGAATTCGTATTCGCCACACAGGTCGAAAGTCCCCCTGATCGGCATCTGCCAAAAGCTAGACATGAATCGACGATCTGTAAACAAAAAATTTTACGGTACTGTAAAATTTTCTTTACAATATGTAAGGAAGCTGACTAGAGTAAAAATCGAGAGAGTTGAATTTGTCGATTTTCGGCAGCTTTGTGATGACCTGATTATTGGAAACCGGATTATGGCAATGAACCGCAGAACTGAAATCCTGCGTCGGGCGGCTGAACTGTTCGCCGACAAAGGCGTTGCCAACACTTCGATAGAACATATTGCGACGGCGGTCGGTATCAAGCGGGAAGCGATTTACTATTATTTCAAAAGCCGCCACGACATCTTGCTTGAAGTCCTGTTACCATCGAGCAAAAGCCTGCTTACCGGCATGCGCAACATTCGCAGAATGGATATGACAAGCCCGGAAAAACTGCGCGCCGCCTTCGAAAACCACCTGGCAAGCTTTGATCCGACCTATCTGGAGATGTCTATCGCCTTGCGCGAAGACCACTTTTTTGCGGACCCGTCAAAACTGGGCCAGTTGCAGGGTACGTGGGACGAATACAGTAATCACTGGACCGAACTGATCCGTGAGGGACAGGAACGTGGGGAGTTCAAGGATGGTTTGGACCCCAAAATGGTTGCGTTCGGCATTTTAGGCATGTGTAACTGGTTATCGCGCTGGTTTGACCCCTCGAAAGGCACCTCGATTGACGAAATTATTGACACCTATTTTACGGTAACGTCAAATGGCCTTGCGACAACCAGTCCAGATATAGCGGCGGAGTAATCCAACCGCACAATATGTGGGTCTTCTGAAATTTAACCGAATGATATTGTTGCACTACCCACCTATTTATTGTTCTAATGCACACCGAACCAATAAATTGCATCGACAAAAACAAAAGCAAACGACAAAACAAACATCAAATTGGTATCAACAGGGAGTTTATTACCATGAATTTGAAATCACTGGCACTTGCCGCCGCGGCAGTAGCTATAACAGGTGCCGCATTTGCGGTGCCAACGACTGCCTCTGCAGAAACAAGACTGACAGCAGCAAGTTGCTTTCCCGTCGGCAGCCCTCCGGGTCGCCCGTTTGAAGCCGTCGTCAAAGCCATCAATGCAGCGGGCAAAGGCGTCGTCAATGTCAAACTAATCGGCGGTGCGCCAGCGATTGGCAGCCCCTTCACCTTGACGCAAAAATTGTCAAAAGGTGCCTTTGATTTCGTCGGTTGTACCGAAGCTTATTTTGGTAACCTGTTGCCTGAAGCACCTGTATTCCGTCTGGCCGAATATACATATGCCGAGCTGCGCAAGAACGGTGGCTGGGATTACATGGCAAACCTGATGGGCATAAAAGGCGTCCATATGGTCGCTCGTCACCACGATTTTGGTCCCTTCCATCTGTGGCTGAGCAAGAAAATCGACAAACCGAACCTGAAGGGTTTGCACTTGCGTGTTGCCCCGGTTTACACCGCATTCTTTAAAAGCCTCGGTGCCACCGTACAGACAGCCGCCTTGCCACAAATCTACACCTTGATGGAAAACAATACCGTTCAGGGTTATGGCTGGCCGGCACTGGGTTGGGTCCCACCATGGGCGAAAGTCACCAAATACCGGGTTGAGCCTGGTTTCTACACCAGCACACTGTTCACAATGGCGAACCAGAAAAAATGGAACTCGCTTCCCCAGGACGTGAAAGATGTGATCAACAAGGCTGCTATGGCTTCTGAAGCAAAAGGCGAGCCAGCTGGTCCTGAATTCAAGGCTTCATTGAAGAAGCAGCATGCCTGGTTGGAAAAGCAGGGCGTTGGCGTCATTGAGTTCAAGGGTGCCGAGCGTGATTTCTGGGTGAAATCAGCCAAGGATGCTGCCTGGGGCGAAGTTCTTGCCCGCAGTCCCGTCCATGGTCCAAAGCTGATGAAGCTTTTCACCAAGTAAAATATCTTCTGTATATGCGAACGGTGGCGCCGGCAATCGGGGCCACCGTTTCGTTTACAACCTGTCCTGAATATTAGTTTGGCGGCCCTCTGAATGCGCACGCAAATAGATCGTATCGAGGCCATTTTTAATCGCACAATCTATGCACTGATTGTCCTTGTCGCGATTTCTATTGGCTCTTTCGCAGTTCTTATTCCCCTCAATCTCCTGATCGTAAAAACAGGTATCGGTGCCATCTGGTGGCTGAGCGAGGGCGTAGAATATGCGCTTTATGTTGGTGTCTTTCTGGGTGCCCCGTGGGTGCTTCAGCAAGGTGCCCATGTCCGTGTTGACGTGATCGTTTCATCATTACCTGAAAAGGCGGCGGCCTGGCTTGAACGTTTCCTGGATTTGATCGGTGCAATCCTCAGCCTGGTCCTTTGCACTTATGGTGTACGCCTCGCCATTTCGGAATATGTCGACAATACGTACCCTGACAAAGACCTGAGCATCGCGAACTGGATCATGATGACTGTATTCGCCGTATCGTTTTTTCTGCTGGCGATTGAATTCCTGTTCCGAATTCGTCGCGCCAATGAAATTGTGGTTACTGAAAACGCTGAAAACAAAGAAGCAGGGTTCTGATCGATGGAATGGTATGGCGCTCTTATCCTTTTGCTGGGTACCGTTTGCACCCTGATGTTCCTTGGCCTGCCTGTGGCGCTGGCCTTTTTTGCAGCTAACATTGCCGGAACATATTTATTCCTGAACGGCGACATTGGCTTGATGTTCATGCCGATGGAGTTTCACAACGCCATCAAATACACTCTGGCCCCGATCTCGCTATTTTTGCTGATGGGCGAAATCCTGTTGCAGACCGGTGTAGCCTTCAAGGCAATCGGTGCTATCGACCGCATGATTTCGAAAATACCGGGTCGACTTTCCGTCGTCTCTATTGTTGGCGGTACAGTCTTTTCCTCCTTGTCCGGGTCCACCATCGCCAATACCGCGATCCTGGGTTCCGTGTTACTTCCGGACATGATCAAGCGTGGCTATCATCCCTCAATTTCCATGGGACCGATTATGGCCGTTGGTGGTATCGCCATGCTGATCCCGCCTTCGGCACTTGCCGTATTGCTGGCCAGTCTGGCTGAACAATCCGTCGCCCAGTTGCTAATCGCCGGGATCATTCCTGGTATTTTGATGGCGATCCTGTTTTTCGCCTATGTGATAATCCGCTGTATCATTAATCCGGACCTGGCACCGGCCTATGATCCTGACGAAAGCGGTCTCGATGCGCCGTTGACCATGGAGCTTAATCTTGGTGGCAGGACACGCTGGTCATGGGCTTATGACGGACGCTTCAATCGTCTGATCAATCGCACGCTACCTTTCTATCTTTATATCCTGCCTCTGCTGCTTATTTTCGTTGTCGTCGTTGGCAGTATCTTCTTCAGGATTGCTTCACCAACCGAATCCGCTGCTCTCGGCAGTCTGGCATCTCTGGGTGCCTGTTACTTCTTCAAACTTTTCAAGAATACGGTGAAGATTTCCGGTATTGATGGTGCCGAATTTGGCTGGGGTGCTGTAATGAAATCCCTGGTCGAAACCGCCAAAATCAATACCATGATCCTGTTCATCATTGCCGGTTCACTGGTTTTCAGTCAGGCCCTGTCATATTCCGGTGCCACGGACGGATTGTTGCAGCAGATTACCTCGCTTGATCTGACTCCGTTCATGGTCGTGATCATGATGATGGTTGTACTGTTATTCCTGGGTGCCTTTATGGATCAGGTCAGCATGTTGCTGCTGACCCTGCCGTTCTTTCTTCTGGGTTCAACATCGTTGCAGGTCGTTTTTCAGATTGACGTGATCTGGCTGATGGTCCTGATGCTGATCACCATGGAAATCAGTTTGCTGACACCGCCCTTCGGCTTGTTGCTGTATGTCATGAAGGGGGTCGCCCCGTTCAAGGTCAGCCTTGGTGAAGTCGTCCGGTCGGCGCTGCCATTTATCCTGATTGAGCTGGCTGTACTGGCCCTGCTGATCGCGGTACCTGAAGTTGCAACCTGGTTACCAAGCCGGGTGGACTAGCGCTCTTTCAAGGACAGTTCTTGTTAGCGATCACCCTGGCTCTTCCCACCCAGCATGGGCAGCATGTCCATATGACGCAGCAGGGCAACGAACGTCGACAGTTTGTCACTGCGGAACTTGTCGGGGTCGACTTCGGAATAGTCGTAAAATCCCTTGCCATGCCCCAGGCCCAGTTCCCCTGATTCCATTTTTTGCTTGACGATTTCCGCCGGTGCAAAACGGTCTGACTGCAATTCTTTTTGCAGATAGTTGCAAGCGTAATAGAGGATATCAACACCACCCCAATCGGTGAACTCCACCAGGCCCATCGTCGCGTAGCGCAATCCAAAACCAACCCGTACAGCCAGATCAATATCTTCAGCAGTTGCCACGCCTTCCTCGACCATGCGAGCAGCTTCGTTCATGGCGACAGACTGGATACGCGGTACGATATAACCGGGCGAGGCCTTGCAACGCACTGGCACCTTGCCTACCGATTTGAGGAAATCCATCAACCGGGTAACAACATCCTCAGACGTCCGGTCGCCGGGACTGACTTCAACAAGGGGAATGAGGTAGGCCGGGTTCAGCCAGTGGGCGTTCAGGAACCGTTCCGGGCCATCAACAAAGTCAGACAACGCGTTGACCGACATGGTAGATGTCGTTGAGGCAATGATGCACTCAGGTCGCGTCAGCTTACCTGCCCTGATCAAGGCATCTTCCTTGGCCGCCATCACTTCCGGCACGCCTTCAAAAACATAGTCCGCCTGACCAAGGACTTCCGCAGCCTTGTCCGCACCGGCACCATGGATGCGCCCAAGAATTGCCTCTACTTCGGAGGCATCAAGCACATTCAGTTCAACCAGAAACGCCAGATTTTGAGCAACTTCCTGCTTGCCTGCAGCCAGCAGTTTTTCAGAATCCGCGGCTTCACGTGGTTTGAAATCAAGTACGGTTACATCGTGACCGGCATAGGCGAAGACCTGGGCAATACCCCGCCCCATACGCCCGGCCCCCAGCGCGACAATATTCGTCATGAGGAGAAACCGTCCTGTAACAACTTCTTCCATCCTGCAAGATCCAGATCAAGACCCAGAGAGGCAAGCGTACGGCCTGTCGCATACAAGTCTTCACCTGTAATCGCGGAACCGATGGCGAGGAAACCCGTTGCCAGTGGCGCTTCAACGCCAGCCAGTTTGGCAACTGACGTCAGAAACGATAACCCTGTCGCTGTGTCTTCAAGCATATATCGATGCTCGGTCAAGACGATATGTTCGCGCCAGTCTCCACTGTCCGTCAGTTTTTCATGAGATGAATTGCCGTACATCCATTCATCGCGGCTGTCATCATAATGATCCGCCAGCGGGAAATGAGGGGCGGAGTACCCCAGGGCCTCACGAATAGCTATGCGCTCATTATCCAGAGCGTCCGTGGTGCGCCGAATTGAGGGTTGGGTGCCTTCATTGTGAATATCCCAGGCATCAAAATGCTCGAGCGGACCGGCGTTCATCATAATCAAAGGCGGATGGATTATCGGCCCGGCATTCATCAAAGCACCATCAAGCAAGTCCTTGAGGGGTTCTACTGATGGGTAGGCCTTGGAGATAACTTCCAGGGCACGTTCAGATTCACGCGCCGGAAAAATACCGGTTGGCAAACGCGTGGCGTAAACGCTGATGCGCACTTCGTCCGCACCTTGTTTGCGCGCAAGGTAAGGCAATGTACCGGTTTCACCGAAAGCTACATTGGCCTTGTTGCCAGCATCATGCGCAGCTTTGGCATAAATCAGACCACCAAATGTTCCTGGTGGTAAATAGGCAACCTGACCATCTTCCCACAGAGAAGCCATTTGAGGCGCCAGTGACAAATGTGTTGTGCAGGGCAATGGCATGACCACCAATTCCGCGCCCCGCATTGCTTCGGCCAGGTCGCCAGTCAATTTATGGATTTTTACCGGACGCGTGCTCTTTGCGTCGATGACATTAATAATGCCTGTTTCCAGCACCGCCCCGAACGCTGCGACATCACGACGCCACAACCGAACATTATGGCCTTTTTCCGTCAAATCCACAGCGGCGGCATAACAGCCATGTCCGCCACCAATAACAGCGATATCCATAAAGATTGCCCTCCATTTATTTTAAGCTTAAAATAAATCATCAAACAACGCCAGAATTAATATGTGGAGTTCATCATGACCGGAAAATCCTTCAAAGGCGAAATCCTGGAACCTTTTATTTCCGACGAACAACGCGCACTTTTGCCTGAGGTTCCTGGCAATGTCATTAACGGCCTTGGCGAAGAAACTGTCCGGCGCCCTTCTCCTATATACTGGCACCCGCCACGCAAGAAACATCCCTGGGCCCCTGTGCAGAGCTGGATGCTGGAAAAGTCCAGTCGTGAGGTAACGGATGTTGCCGACATGAATAATTCCCTGGGTGGTCGGGGCAACAAGGAACGGGTTCCCCAGGCTGAACAGAAAAGCGATATGACGCCTGCGGAGTTAACAGCGGCTGTCAAAAAATTTGCGCTGGAAAATGAAGCTGACCTTGTCGGCATCACTCATTTACGTGAGGAGTGGATTTACGATAATTACGATGCCCCAAAAGACCATATGGTTGTCATCGTCGCCATTGAAATGAACCACAAGGAATTGGCAACCGCACCTGAGCCCGAAAGTGTTGTTGAAGTAATGAGGGCCTATAACCGGGGCACACGGATCACAAGGGCAACAGCGGACTGGATTTTGGCCAAAGGTTACGATGCGGAGCCAGAAGGTGGACCCATTGCCGGTCGCTTCCCGCTGATCCCCGCCGGATTGGCAGCTGGCATGGGGGAGCTTGGCAAACATGGTTCCATCATCAACCGGAAATATGGATCATCCTTCCGCCTGGCAGGCGTGATCACAGACATGCCCTTGATCGCAGATGAGCCTGACGACATCGGCGTCGATGATTTCTGTCGAAGCTGCAAACTCTGTGAAGCGGCCTGTCCACCTAATGCCATCGCCAGCGAAAAACAAACGGTCCGCGGTGTCGAAAAGTGGTACGTCAACTTTGATAAATGCGTACCCTATTTCAACGAAACCTATGGCTGCGGTATTTGCATTTCCATATGCCCCTGGAGCCGTCCCAACGTCGCCAGCGGACTTGCTGCCAAAATGGCGCGCAAGCGCGAAAAGGAAATTGGCTGACCCTATTCAGCCGCTTCCTGTTGAGGTGATGCCTGTCGCCAGATTTCCATGCGTCCAGTGGTTTCTGCACGCACCTTGTCAACTGTTGCCTGCTTGACCGGACCATAACCTCTGATGCTTCGGGCAAGATCGGCGATTTCTGCTGCATCGGCATAGTTTTCAGACGAAAGACCAGATAGCAGTTCGTCGATCACGCTTTCATATTCTGCGATCAAAGCCTGTTCCATTCGGCGCTCGGCCGAGTAGTTGAAAATGTCCAGCACCCCGCCACGAAGACTTTTCAGCCCGGCCAGAATTTTCATTGCGCCATGCATCCAGTTGCCAAACGCCTTTTTCTGCGCGCGACCTGTATCCGGGTCTTCGCGACTAATCAGAGGTGGTGACAAATGCCAGGTAATTTTGAAATCGCCTTCAAATACATCCTTTAATTCAGCAAGAAATTTCCCGTCTGTATGTAGTCGCGCTACTTCATATTCGTCCTTGTATGCCATCAGATGAAACAGGTTACGCGCGACGGCCTGGGCCATTGCCGTTGAACCGGTCCCCAGGCCCTCCTCAGTTGCCTTGACCTTTTCAACAAACTGTTGATATCGGGCGGCATAGGCCTGATCCTGGAAATCCGTTAAATCACCGATACGGCGACTAACTTGCTGCTCCAGGGTCTCTTTCAAGGCAATGGGCTCAGCGCCAAACCCGGCGTAACTTGCAATGGCAGCGGAATCATGGGCCGCCAGCCGACCCCAGGCAAAGGCCGCCTTGTTGCTTTCAATACCGGCACCGTTCAGTTCTATCGCACGAAGCAAAGCAGCTTCGGACAAAGGCAGGGCACCAACCTGCCAGGCATAGCCCAGCAAGAAAACATTGCCGGCAATCGAATCGCCAACCAATGCTTCTGATATCTTTTTGGCCGCAACAAAATGCGCATGATCCTTGCCGGATGCATGCCGAATGCGCCGCGCCAGTTCCTCGTCATCCAGTAAAAAATCCGGATTGTTTACGGATTCGGCAACGGGCAGGATGTCACTGTTGATCACAGAATGTGTGACGTCGGGACGCATGGCAGCCAGGGTATCGGCACCGGCACCCACGACCATATCCCCGGCGATTACCAGACCAGCACCGGCCAGAGGAACACGGGCAGAAATCTCATCTCCCGCAGAAGCCGTAATTCTGAGATGGGTGAGGACACTGCCACCTTTTTGCGCCATGCCGGTGAAATCGAGAATGGAAACGCCCTTGCCTTCAAGATGTGCGGCCATACCGATTAACTGGCCAACGGTCACAACTCCAGTGCCACCAACGCCCGCAATCATCACCCCGTAGGGCTGATCCAGGGCGGGTAAATTGGGTTGCGGTAAATCTTTCGTATCATAAACCTCACGCCCCGCCTTGCGTCGAGGGGTCGCGCCTTCAAGCGTGACAAACGCCGGGCAAAAGCCATCAACGCAAGTAAAGTCACGATTACATCCGGATTGGTCGATGGCCCGTTTGGTACCATAGGGTGTGGCGACAGGCATGACGGAAAGACAGTTGGACTGCACGGAACAATCACCACAGCCTTCGCAAACAGCCTTGTTGATATAGACGCGTTTGTTCGGCATTTCGACAATACCGCGTTTCCGTCGACGTCTCAGTTCTGCTGCACAGGTCTGGTCATAAACAATGACGGTAACGCCTTTGATTGTCCGAAATTCCTTTTGCACCCGATCAAGTTGTTCACGCGGATAGACCTTGACCCCCGCAGGGAAATGAGTGCCGACGGCATATTTTGACGGATCATCTGCAACAACAGCGATGTGATCTGCGCCTTCAGCCCTGACCTGATTGACCAGCTTTGGTACAGTCATTTCCCCTTCCAGCGGCTGCCCACCTGTCATGGCAACGGCATCGTTGAAAAGGATTTTGAAGGTCATCGTTGCCTTGTCAGCAAGCGCCTGGCGCATGCCAAGAACGCCGGAATGAATATAGGTTCCATCGCCAAGGTTCTGAAAAATATGTTCTGTGGTCACAAACGGGGACATGCCCAGCCAGTTCACGCCTTCTCCACCCATATGCATGATGCTGAAGGTTTGCCGGTTCATGCCAAGGGCCAACAAATGGCACCCCGTCCCGGCAATCGCCTGACTTCCTTCAGGCACTTTGGTTGACCGGTTATGCGGACATCCTGAGCAGAAATAGGGTGTACGGTTAACAACAGGCGGCAGGTTACTGTCTGAAGCCCTGGCATCCAGCAAGGCGCAATGGGCACTGGCTTTTTGATTGTTCAGATCACCGGCAAACAAACCGATCAAAACACGCGCAATATCTGCCGCGTCCAGTTCACCTGTTGTCGGGATCAATGGCTCTCCCTGTCGACCATGTTTGCCAAGGATAGCAGGACGCTGACCATCTGGCTGGCTGTAAAGGATTTCTTTCAGCTGGCTTTCAATAAAGGAACGCTTTTCCTCGATCACCAGAATTTCTTCCAGTCCTTTGGCAAACTCAAGCGCACCAACGGGTTCAAGTGGCCAGGACATGCCGACCTTATACACCCTGAGGCCCATTTGTTGGGCGACATCGTCAGTGATGCCGAGATCCTGCAAGGCTTGCATGAGATAAAGATACGACTTGCCCGTGGCTGCGATACCAAACCGCGCTTTCGGACTATCCAAAGCAATCCGGTCCAATCCATTGGCTCGGGCAAATGCCTGGGCTGCAGGAATTTTGACATTATGCAGCCGGTTTTCCTGGGCCATCTGATTATCAGGTAGACGGATGTGCGGGCCATCCAGCGGCATGGTGAAATCGGTCGGGATATTCACTTCCGGCTGGTTCGGGTCGACAAGCAAAGTACCGGCAGTTTCCACAGTTTCCGAGACCGCCTTGAACCCAACGGCGCAGCCCGAATACCGGGACAAGGCAAGACCCAGAAGACCAAACTCAAGATATTCCTGAATACTTGCCGGATGCAGCACTGGCATCATCCACGACGCCATGACCTGTTCACACTGGTGGGCAAGGCTTGAAGACACCGCACCATGATCATCACCGACAACAACAAGTGAGCCGCCCAGCGCACTAACCCCATAGGAGTTTGCGTGTTTCAGGGCATCCCCTGCCCGATCAAGGCCCGGACCTTTGCCGTACCACATGGAAAATACGCCATCGACCTTGTTGTCGTCCCGCAAGCTGACTTGCTGGGTACCGATCACCTGAGTCGCGGCCAGTTCTTCATTAATCCCGGGTTTAAAAACAATGTCGTTGGCAGCAAGACGCGCCTTTTGTTTCCACAGTTCCTTGTCCAGTTCACCCAACGGTGATCCCCGATAACCAGAGACGAATCCGGCTGTATTCAGACCGGCCGCCGCATCGCGTCGGCGCTGTTCCAGCAGCACGCGCACCAGCGCCTGGACACCGGTCGCGAAAACGAGACCTTTGCGGAGGTCATATTTGTCATCAAGTGATACATCCGCCAGAGCTGGCTGGATTGTCATAGGTAAATCATTGGTGTCGTCGGTGATCGTCATACAGTCTTCCGTCTACCCGTTGGTTGCGGCTGTTATTATCGCTAGCCTGGAGCCATTCCAGACATGGCTTTCTGCCAAAATGATACGACTGAAAAATGGGAAAAATCTCTGCATAATTTGTGCTGAATTGTGCTAAATTGAAATATATGACCGAAATTGATAAATAATCAGGAATTATTTACCGTGTCTGATCTTGATAGCTATGACCGAAAAATTCTAACTGAGCTACAGCGCGACGGCCGCATCGCCATGGCGGACCTGGCCAAGCGTGTCGGACTATCGACTTCTCCCTGCTGGAGACGCAAAAAACGTCTCGAGGAAGCCGGTATTATCCGGGGATACTCAGCAGTGGTCCGGCCCCAGTCTGTCGGCCTTGGATTGAATGCTTTTGTCTATGTTTCGCTTGATCTCCACAAGGCCGAGGGCTTTGAGGAAGCGATACAAAAACGGTCGGAAGTTATTGAGTGTTATGCCATGAGTGGCGGCCAGGATTATCTGGTGCATGTGATGTTTGCAGACATGGCAGCTTTTGATGTTTTTTTACGCGGCGAACTGGCGCATATGCCTGGTGTCGAGCGTGTGGATACCAGCTTTGCCCTGAAGGCAATCAAGCAGGACCGTGCCTTGCCCATCGCCTGATCAGGCTGCACAATAACCATCATTTGGGTGCATCAGGTACAAAAAGCTGTCGAGAGGTCATTTTCAATATGAGTTGGCAGGATCCTGCAAAAATCTCGGGCTATCACGCCCATGTCTATTTTGACGCGGACAGCAAGGAAACTGCATGGGCCCTGCGCGAGAAGATTGAACAGACGTTTGATATGGAAATGGGTCGTTTCCATGAAAAAGAAGTTGGCCCACACCCTTGCTGGAGTTATCAGATAGCCTTCAATTCTGACGTATTTGGCGCTATCGTACCGTGGTTGGCGCTGAACAGGGGTGATCTTGTTATATTCCTGCACCCCAACACGGGCCATGACCTTGAAGATCACCGGGACCACGCTATCTGGTTCGGAGAGAAAATGGCTTTGAAACTGGAAATGTTTGAGGACGAACCGTGATGCAAAAATGGATTGTGCTGCTGATGGCCGCCTGGCTGGTCGCAATGACCGGTACGGCGCAGGCAGACATGGTGCTGAACAAGGTCGTCATCGATTTTCCCGGTGACAAGGTTCCCCGTGACGACATCAAAATTCAGAATACTGGAGACGAAACCCTTTTTGTTCTGGTCGAGCCTTTTCAGATTCTAAATCCCGGAACCAAACAGCAAAAGCGTGAAAAAATCAGGGACCCTGGAAAAGCCGGTTTGCTTGTGACGCCGAACAGGTTTGTCCTTCAGGCAAAACAAACAAAGATCATGCGCCTTGTTGTCCTCAGGCCTGCAGAAGAGAAAGACCGGATTTATCGCCTTACTGTCCGGCCTGTTGTTGGCGATGTGAAAGCCGAACAGACGGCGGTTAAAATTGTCATCGGCTATGATGTTCTGGTAGTTGTCCGCCCACCAGGATCGAAAGGGGATCTTCAGTCCAAAAGAGACGGCAAGAAACTTACATTTACCAATCCAGGCCAAACCAGTGTGCTGTTATCCAATGGCAAGAACTGCAATGCCAAAGGTGAGGACTGCATTGAACTGCCACCAAAGCGCATGTATGTCGGCACCGAATGGAGCACCGAGCTAAAACACGACACACCTGCGCAATATTATGTTTTGGTACGGGATCAAATTTTACGCAAGGAATTCTAGGGCGGTTCCGGTATAAACCGAACAGGTCAGTTCTTGCGGACCACGAGGCAGGACACGGACAGATCAGCCAGGTTGTCGCAAAGGTTGCGAGCTGCGATGCGACCTTCCGGCACGCGCACTTGCAAGCGGAACCAGATACCGCGGCGCTTCAAATCAACTTCGGCAACCTGTGGTTCCAGTCCTGAAAGAAACCCTTCTGACAATCCTTCAATACGCCGCCAGTCTTCAATGGCATCCTGAGCCGTCAGGTGAGAGCCAAGCTGGACGCGATAATCAGGCAACCGGACGTCGAGTTCTTTTTTAGCCTTCTCACGAGTTTTTGGACCCGGCGGCCGACTGGAAAGTCCCGACGCTGCACCGGCATCAGACGACGCGAGAGAAGCAGAGCGCACCAGTTGTGTACTGCAAGACGGTGCCCAGGAAGAAGGTCCGGCAAGTGTACAAAAAGACTTGCCGGAGGTATTCGTTGCGACTGTGGCGGCTTTGACAACCCGGCAGGTCAGACCCTTGTTGCGCAGATCTTCGCAGAGTTCGCTGGCCGTCTTTCGGTCAGGCGCATCGCCCGTTTGCAATCTGAAAAAAGTTCCTCTGTCGCCAAGGTCGGCGCGCGCCATATATGCAGAAAAGTTATCCAGCCGCCCGGACGCTTTGCCGGCAACATCACGCCACGCCGCCAGCAACCTGTCCGGGCGACGCAAGGCAACAAGTTGCACGCGATAGGCAGGCGGCGATCCAACAAGGCCAGGGCTTTCTGACGCGACACCAGGAATACCGGCAAGCAAATTGGTTGGCTGGCTCCGTTCCGGAACAGACGGTTCGAGTGTTGCGATTTCTTCAACTGCTGATGACACCTCAGCGGAATTAGCTATTTCGGTTGGCTGTGCCGGTGCTGCAACAGCAACTTCTGGCACTGGAATAGAGGCAACTATTGGTCCGGTTTCGACTGGTTCTACGCGCGCGACTTCGATTTCGGCTTCAACAATTTTTGGTGTAGATGTTTGATTATTCGTGCCTACTGTCTTGCCTGCGGTAGCAACGATAGATGTAGTTGCTTCGGTTTCACTGGTGGTCGTGGCTGGTTCAGATTTGACGACGTCGGTGTCAGATTGAACGGGTGCAACCTGGTCAGGAAGTGCGATTGCCGCAGCGACCTGCACGGGTTTGCTGTCTTCCTTGTCTTCTGTCGAGACTGAAGCAACGGCTTTTTCAGGTGCTGACTTCTTGCTCTTATTCTTGGATTCGATATTGCTCTTGTAGGCAGAAATTACTGGAGACCAGTCAAATTCTTTTTGTTTTCCGTCCTCGCCTGCATTCGCAGTAATGGTGTTTTCGTCCTTGTCCGATTTATCCTTTTTTGCCTCCAGAAGGATATCTGTACAAATCAAATCCTTCAAATCGGCAAAATCCTGATCCGGTGGCAAGGCAGCCACTACAATCTCGCAGGCATCAGCGTCGGTTGGGCGAACGGTAAATGTGCCTGGCTTGTTCAGCTCAGCCTGAAAATATCCGAGGTCGTCCGTAAATGTGCCCTTGCCGGCGCCATCCACCCTGGCGAACGTAACCGGAGTTCCATCCTTGCGAATGACGCGGCCAAAGACGGCGACAATCGGATTTATCGACCACGTAATACCAACGATGTTGCCAGGGTACAGAGTAATATCACGGTTTTCGGCATCATATGAAACGAAGTCGCCACCCGTCGGTTCCAGTCTAACGACATAGGTATTATAAGGTGACAGAAGGACTGGTATGCGGTCACCTACTTTGACTATACCCTTACTGGCCCCATTCACCATGACATTGAATTCGGCATTTCTGGATGATCCGTCCAGCGACACGACAATGCCGCTGTCCTGGCGCTCGCGGCCACCAAAAGCAACGACCCCGCCATCAGTTAAAACTGAAGTCGCGATATTTCCACCCCAACGGGTCGACCTTGTCGTGCCGCCCCAGTTATTCTCGCCATCAAATGAATACTTGCCCCAGCGACTGAGGTAATCAATCTCACCGGACAAGGATCGTCGTCGCTTTTCCGCCGTTGTACCAACACCCACGGTCAGGTCACCAGGTAATAAATCCAGATCATGCCAAGCCAGATTGGCGGAGCCATCTCCGCTGATGCCTTCGTTGTCGCTACTGGCCGATGTCTCGCTGTTATTATTTGTAATGGATGAAGTAGCACTGGCTGACCACCGCGGTTCGTTGAAGCGGATTTGCACCCGCGCCATGGCGACACTTTCGCTTTCGCTGCGTGTTGCCTCTGCCCGCATGTTGGCACCCCACTGGGCGTTTCGAAATAGCGGATAGGCGAAAGACGGTCCGACCGACCAGGTATCATCCGCATTGTCATTGGTTTGGGATTGGCCAAGCAACGACATTTGCAGCTCACCCCATTGATAGTTCAAACTAGCCCTGGCTTGCGTAAATGATCGGTTCATGGGATCGAACGTCGCGTTCGTGGAACTTTTTTCCCGCGACCAGTTTCGACGCACAGAAAGAGAATAGGTCGTATCCCAGATTTCACCCGTCGCACCCAGCGTGACCCCGAGGTCAAGGTCAGAGGATACCACACCTGCGAAATTGAGTTTCATGTCCCGCCCGAGATAAAGCCCCCGGGCTTCACCTACAATGACATTTTCACCAGCCAGGATATCACCACCAGCGCCAAGATTTTCCGTCAGTCGCCAAAAGGCGCCACCGTGGATCAGGCCAACCTTGTTTAGCTCCGGGTATGGCGGGCTATCTTCGGAGAGCAACACACCTGATTCCAGAAAGTACAAAGGCTGGTCTGCTGGTGGCAGGGTTGCTGTCTTTACGTAGAATCGGGTTTCTTCCCGGGTCACGCCGCCAGCCTCCTTAATGCGCAATGTTACATCATAGGCGCCATCGGGCAGTGCTTCTGTGAAAAGCGTGGTTTTTCCTGCTTGGTAAAACTTGGTCGCGATTAATCGCCCGTCTTTCAGGATATCGACCTGGGCATCCCGCGGCAAAAACACAACCAGTTGGCTACCAAAACCGACACCCAGGTCAATCCGGGTATCTGTTGTTGTGGTATACCGGCCACCCAACATTTTGAATTCACCAATGGTATCCATCGATCGGGTCCGCATGGCACCCACGGTGAAGCGCTGGTCATTCCGATCCAGTTCACCGGTGAAGGTATCCATTATCCATTGGTCGGTGGAGGTATAATCACTTTTCAGGCGCAAGCGCCCTTCACCAACTGCGACGATGGACTGATTGCTCAAGCTGTAGGTATTTTTGGTTTCGTCTGTGCCCGACATGGCACCGGAAAATGACGTCATCAAAGACTCATCGGCATCAGATTCTGGCAGGAATTTTGTCAATCCCAATTCATAGACATGCAGATAGTCCGGATGAACATAGACATCGAGGCGAAATTTGCTTTCGTCGAAAATAACGGCCGCTACTTTTGGACTTAACCGACCACAATCTGCCAGCAATGCACGGCGTACTTCCGCAGATACCTTCTGGGTGATTTCCGGACAAACGAAATCTGTATTCGAGGTCAGCTCACCCGTCAAACTACGAACAAGGGCATCAGACTCTTTGACTTTCGGGATGTTCGATACAACTTCAAGAGGATTGGCAATTGTAATGGTGTCGTCTGTATATGTTGCCAGCGTCGACACCACAGCGCGACCGGCATAGAAAACATCGACCAAAGTTGTTTGTGGTTCTGTCAGGGACTCAAATCCCTTTGGCGCAGAACTGATTTTTATCGCCGTTGCTGCCTCGACCGACACGGTTGCAGGGGAGAGCAGGGATAGGCACACGGCATACACCAGGCCCTTCCGAAAAACCGACGTAATTCGGGTTTTTACATCCCGTGCATGGCACGAGGATATGAGGTCGTCACATGTCAATTTTCTGTTTCAAATCAATAAGCTGCACGGATTAGCTTAGACCGCAAAACTTAAAAAATGATTAGTCCGAAAACCAACTCCTGAGTCAACAAAGAAGTGGATGGAAACGATTATTGGGGAGACACCATCAAGCTAAGCGTTCCAGAATACGCTCCGGCAGGCACTTTGGCCATATCGGCTCCCTGCATTCGAACTTCGACAACTTGCTTGCCATTTTTACAATAGGGAGATTTTTTCTTGATCTTCTTGCCCTTGAAATTGTAGCTGGCGGTACCTGCCGTCAATTGCACCCGGTCTGCGTTCTTTTTTTCCTTGTAAAAGACCTGATAGGGTATTTCAGCGGCACCATTGGCCACACTGAACGTCCCACCAACACCGGATCCCGTGGCAACAATCGAGAAATCCTTGTCAGATGCAGCGACACAATGTTTTGATTCGTCACTTAACTCTGCTGCCCCCGTCCATGTGCCAAAATCAAGGTCGTCCAGATCCGTTATGATTACGAAGGCTGGACCAGAAGGCCCGTCATCATCGTCATCGTCATCATCGTCGTCATTGTCTGCAAATGCAGGGATTGAAAAAAGGCTGATCGCCAAGACGACAACCAGCATCAATAGCCACGATGACAGACTTTGTTTCTCGTAATCTGGTTTATCGAAAGTTCTGAGCAACATTATCCCAACAATCGTTTTACAATTTTCCTATCGCAGAATACCAAGCCTTACTCGTCGCGAACAAAAAAAGGGCGGACGTTAGCCATGATGCCAGCGACCGCCCCTTAATCTTGATATAGGTTATTCAGGCGCGATAAGCAGTGTCAATACACCTGTGTAAGAACCACTGTCAGCAGCTGTCAGATCGGTTTCTGTAATTTCAACACCAACCGTCGCTGTCAGACTGGAACCAGCGTTACAATCTGTTGTATTGGCACCAGACACCTGGCCGGTCAGCGCCGTACCGGATGTCATAGCTGCCAGAGTTGAAGAAGTAGGCGCATCGTCCCACTTGACGGCGTAATCCAGCGTTCCACTCGCACCGTTTGACAGTGAGAAACCGCCGCCGACGCCACTACCAGTCGCAGTAACGTTGTAACCGCCAGTCGTGGTCCAGATGCAGACACTGTCCGATGTTTCAAGTGCACCGGTACCTGTCCATGTACCCAGGGCCAGATCGTCAACCGCTGTTACACGAACCAATGAGCCAACAAAGGCAGTCACTGTTGCTGTGCCAGTTGAGCTGGCGCCTACGCTGCCATTTGTTGCAGCAAATGCGGGTGCAATTGCAGTTCCTGCCAACATCGCGGTGGACAATGCAACTGTTGCTGCTGTTCTCATGATACCCATTGTGATCGCTCCTACTTTATAATTCCTTTGTTTTGTCTCGGGTTAACTTCGATTTTCGTTATTTATTCTCATATTTCAGAGACTTGTAACAATCTTACGAAGCTTCTAGTTAATTCGTTGTAATGGTTAATGCATTTTGAATGCCAGGAATCAAACTGCATGATAAAAATGATAAATCTATGTATTCCGCGGTTCATAGGAAATTTCCTATTCTCCATATTAATACAGTTGTCTCAATTTAGTTCAAGTTTTAAATAAATTGCCCCAAAACGAGCCAAATTGCATCAAATGTGGCCATCCCGGTGCAATGCATCGATATGAAACACTTTCGTTCCAAATCGGGCCATCAGACAGCACTCGTCCACGCTGAACAGCGACCGAACACCGACTGAACAGCTGTATCAGCAGTTATCAGAATTTTTTATTGTGGCGAAACCATCAGGGTAACAACGCCAAAGTAGACATTCCCCGTACCGCCTGTCTTGTCGCCGCCCTGAGGGAAATCAATGCTCAGATTGCCAATGTCAGCCAACTGAATATTCTGGTTGGGGGCAATTTCACCATCTAATGCGCCGCTGGCGGACGTTAGATTAAATCCAACTTTTTCGCCACTTGCGTCCTGAAGGACAAATTCTCCGTCAGCCCCCATCCCGGTTGCAGAGACAGTCGTGGCGCCTTTAAGATAGGATGGTCCATTGAACGACATATCAACCTGGCCACCCTCGACCGCGATTTGTGAGCCGCCGCCGTCAGCGCCACCGGATCCGCCTGATCCAATGTTAATGCTTGCGCGTTCCGGGATCACAACACTGATGGTCGAGGTCGCCGATGATTCGACAGACATGTCACCTTGCGTTGCGGCGGCAGCTGTACCCGCTGTCGCGGCCGATATTGCTGCAGAAACCAGGGCAATGGAAATACCACGCCGGATAAGTTTTTGCAGACCAAGCGCCTGATTAAGGGCATCTTCGTCAATGTGGCCCAGTTCAACCAGGGTGTCACCAATGCGGCCACCACTGGTATTTTGTACTTTAAGAGCATAGGAGAGCTGGGCTTCGTTGACGACGCCCATGCGGACCAGAAGGTTACCAACCGAAGATGCTTCTTCTTTTTGTTTCTGGATCGCACCCGTAACAGCTTTTTCAGAAGCAATTCCAAGCTCCATCAGGGCTTCACCAAGTCTGCGACCGGATTTCTTCTGATGCTCGATCGCCTTGTTGATGGCGTCAGTGGTCGCAACGCCCATATCTACCAGATGCTCACCCAGCCATTTACGGCGCAGCGGAGACCTGAGGTCACTTTGTACGGAGAGTGCAGTATCGAGTTTTTCCTGATCAATCAGCCCAAGACGAACCAGAATCGCGCCAAGGCGTTCTCCCGTATCCTTCTGGATAGCCAATGCACGTGCCACAATGTCACTGGTTGTCGCACGAAGCTCCACCAGCAGGTCACCAATTGGCTTATTTTGAAACATCTTCATAGGAAAATACTCAATACAACTGACATTTCATGAATTACTGCAATTTCCACACCACTATCGACTCAATTTTGCCCAATTCAACATTCATTGGCTCTGCCTTGGCGCCTAAAATGAAATGTTTTCATATTTTTGCCTTGTTGAGAATCCTTGCGCCAATGGCAGATGCAATAAAGCCACCGATACAAAGGATCAACATGGTCAGGATCAGAGGATAGGGCGTCTCTGTCAACAGGACACTGACGATCCAGGTGGCCAATGCCCCGCCTGCACCGAGTTGCAGGGAGCCGGATAGTCCGGCTGCGGCCCCGACCCGATGCTTGTCCGCACCGATCGCGATAGCGACGCCACTCGCGATACACATTCCATTGCCAAGCCCCACAAACCAGATCAGGCCAAAGAAGGTAAACGAGGTCACCCCTACAGAATTGTAAACCAGCGTTAAAACAACAACGCCAAACAGTGCAATAGAAGTGCCGATCAGATTGATCCGATGGGTACCGATCCTTGAAGCGTATCGTGCTGTCAGAATATTCCCGGATATATAAAAGATCGTCATAACCAAAAACCACAACCCAAGCTCTGCCGGTGTGCCCCAGTTCATAATCTTCGAAAAGACGATCCCTGACCCACCCAGGAAAGCCAGATAAGCCGAAGTACTGCAAGTGACCTGGATTGTGTAAGTATTGAACAGCCTGTTCTTCAACAAAACGCGAAAGGAATCAAACAACTGTGAGAAATTGGCTTCATGTCGTTTTTCGACGGGCAAGGTTTCGTGGGCACCATGAAACGCAATTGCAAGAACAATCAGACCAACAACGGCAACAAAAACCATACTCAGCTGCCAGCCATAAATGTCCTGAAAGTATCCGCCCAGCAGCGGGGCCAGTCCTGGCACGATCACGACGGCACTGGTCAACGTCGCGATCATCGCAGCGGCTTTATCCATGCTGAACATGTCACGAACCATCGCCCTGCCCATGACGATGCCGGCGCAACCGCCAACAGATTGCACCACACGCCCGACGATAAAGGCCTCGATACTCGGCACAACCAGGCACATGACAGAGCCAAGAACAAATATTACAGAGCCGATCAGGACGATAACGCGTCGACCATAGCGGTCAGACAGAGGCCCAAAAATCAACTGGGCAATCGCAGTGCCAACCAGATACAGCGAGAGGTTCAGCTGTGCAATCGCCTCCGTCGTGCCAAAGTCCTGTGCAATAAAGCTGAGCGACGGCAGGGTAATATTCATAGCCATCTGTCCGACCATCGTGATCGAGATCAGCAAAAAAAGAGTAGGTCGCCTGACTTCAGCCATTCAATATCCCGAACATTTGATAAATATATTTGAACGTTTCCGTGAAACCCGGAAACGAACAAATTTAACACAAGGGTAGATACAGTTACAGACGCAGACTCTATTCTGTTCAACCGTCCCTGCATTCATATGAAGTTTTACAGAGTGTCAGGACCCGGACTGCACGTCAGCTGCGGGCCACGCCGGTTAATATTGTCAGCGCCGCCATCGCAAGAGATATTTTTCAGCCCGACTGATAAGCCAGGCGACCGTCAGACCCATGCAGGACAACATGGCGACACCCGCGATCAGTTGATCTGTGGCCATCAAACTGCCCGCCATTAATATGTAGGCCCCGACGCCAAACTCGGCACCAATCATTTCAGCTGCCACAAGCAGGATAATCGCGACGGCCGCAGAAATACGAAAGCCCGAGAGGATCGCAGGCAACGCGCCCGGAAGGATAATTTTGCGAACGATTGAGAACCAACTGAGGCCAAAAGACTGACCCATGCGTACGAGGCTGCGATCAAGATTATCGATGCCGCTATAAGTCGCGATTACGGTCGGAAAGAATGTGCCAAACAAAATGGTTGCAACCTTCGCCCCCTCGCCAATGCCGAACCAGATTATGAACAGGGGCAGCAGGGCAATCTTGGGTACCGGAAAAATCGCCGAGACCAGAGGCACAAGACCGGCCCGCGCGAATGAAAACAATGCGATTGCCACGCCCACGAGAACCCCCAGCAAGGCACCACTGGACCAGCCAATAATCAGACGCTGCAACGACGCACTGAGATGCTTCCAGAGCAGGCCCGAACGCACCAGTTCCTCAAACGCGACATAAGCTTCGGATGGTGCGGGTAAAACAAGGGCACTGATCACACCCGTGCGCGAGCCCAGCTCCCACAGGATGATGATCGTGATAAATACCAAAGCGCCGACAAGACCAAGTGGCCTGGGCGCAAATCCGCCACCACGAAAACGGACCGGCCTCGATGTGCCTGGCGTTTTATCCATCGACCAGTTCCAGTTCAGCGGCCCGGACTTCATCGCGCATGATATTCCACAAGTGTTGTTGGTATTCGATGAGCAGTTCCGGATGGTCTTTTCGCGTATCCAGAGCAAGATCAATGTCAACAACTTCAGTGATCATCCCTGGCCTGCGAGACATAACAACAACCTTGTGTCCAAGATGCACGGCCTCGGAAAGGTTATGCGTGACGTAAACAGATGTGAATTTTTCCCGCATCCAGAGGTCTATCAAATCATCCATCAACAGATCATGGGTCTGACTATCCAGCGCCGACAAGGGCTCGTCCATCAACAACACAGCTGGCCGCACGGCCAGGGCGCGAGCGATGGCAACGCGTTGCTTCATACCACCAGACAGCTGATGGGGAAAAGCATCGCGAAAATCACCGAGTTTAGTTCGGCTCAGAACATTTTCAATAATCTCGTCAACTTCCGCAGAACCAAGCTTGTGATCTTCCAGCACCAGACTGATGTTCCCGGCCACACTGCGCCACGGCAGCAAGGCAAAATCCTGGAATATATAGGTTAATGGATTGAGGGAATCATTTGGCGTTTCACCAACCTGCAGGACCGCACCAGATGTTGGTTGTTCCAGCCCACCAATCATACGCAACAGCGTCGACTTGCCACAGCCGGAAGGACCGATAACAGCAACGATCTGCCCTGCAGGAACATCAAGATTGATATTCCGCAGTATTTCAAGGTCACTATAATAGTGCCCCAGAGACTGGATGTTTAAATCCATGGATCAAATTTCCGGACGAACCGGGCCTTCACCGAAAGTTCAGCGCAGGCCCGGCTCAGATTCTCTAGTAGGTTTCTACAAAACTGGAATCAACCAGTTGATCAATCGTGATCGACTTTGAAACCAGCCCTTCTGATTGGAACCAGTCCAGTTGCTTTTTTACATCCGTAAGGTCAAGGCTGGCATTCTTGCTGATGCGCATAGCACCATTTTTGATCGATGGTGCTGCCTTCGCATAAGGTCGGCTGGCATACACATATTTGTGTATCTGCTTCACCATGGCATCGGTTGCAGCCATGTCCGCCTTCTGGTTTAACATCACCCGATTGAAATCCGCGATACCTTTTGAATACGCACCTACAAAGCGTTTGACGAGATCCTTTTTACCAGATGCATTTTTCGTGGACGTGAAAATTGTGGTGACCTGATAGGGAGCGTAGTCGTTAATCCAACCGATGATTTTTGCCTTGCCCGCCTTGCTGAGTGGCTTGGCAATGTGAGGAACGATAATCATGCTATCGACCTGACCCGACTTCAGCGCACCGATGATCGCTCCAACTTTTTGCAACGGTTTCATCTTGATGTCACTGGTGGCAAAGCCTTCCTTTTTTGCGACCTGCGCCGCCATGTAATGAAAAGAAGAACCGGTCTGTGTGATCCCCAGGGAACGCCCCTTTAATTTGTCTGGCGAGGTCAACCCATCCGCAAAGGCCTTGGTCGACGCAAGGATGGCCGAGCCATCGATGCCTTTCTCTTCGTGCAGGGCACCGCCAATAACCTTGATGGCCCCCTTGCCAGCCAGATTGATCAAACCACCGGTAATCGACGTAACACCAAAGTCGATGTCACCGGATGCGATGGCAACGGCCATAGGTGTCGCGGCCTGAAAATAGACAAACTCGACATCCAGACCGGCATCCTTGAAATAGCCATTTTCAAAGGCGACAAAACCGCCTGAATGAGAAGTGAACCGCAGCGCGCCCAGTTTTACCTTGTCGGCTGCGGATGCACTTTCCAATGCAGTTCCCCCAACAATGACCCCAACCAGTGCCGCCAACACGGCCCGACGCGTAACTTTACTCAACATATTCCATGTCGACATTTTGTTTCCCCAATTTTCAGTCGTTTTTTATTCAAGCCGCGATGTTGCCACAGGCAAGGCGGCATAAGCGAGAGCAATCAGTAATTTTGTTGGGGCTTCAACCAGCGGGTGAAAACAACAGCTTGATATAGGATCGAAACAGGATAATCTGCTCCGCCAGGATATTGGGATCTTTCATGGCTTTCGACATGATTATCCCGCCTTCGACAATGGTAGATACCATATCGGCAAGCGCATCCAGATCGACGTTATCCCTGGGTGGATATTTGGCTGCGATCAAATCCAGGTGATTGCGAAACCTGATCCGCCAGGCGGTCGCTGCTTCCGCATTCATACGAACGATTTCCGCGTCGAATAGTCTTTCCTGATAGCAATAAATGGCTACCAGACATCCGGGATGACCTTCCGGTAAATCTGCCATCATCTCAGCAAACAACTTCAAGCCGATCAGGAACGCGTGCAGGGGATCGTCATGTAATTCGTGGGCGCGATTGAACAAGTCATCGAGCAGAACTTCTTCCCGGTCGATGTAGCGCACCAGCAATGCTCGCGCCAATTCGGTTTTGTCACGGAAGTGATAGAAAAAACCGCTTTTGGTAATACCGGCGGCTGAAATCAACTCCTCGATGGATGTCGCACCAAAGCCCTTCTCCAGAATCGCCGATTCTGCGAGGTCCATCAACAATGCCTGTGTCTCGCTGCCCTTACCCATTATTTCCCCGTATCAATACTGTACCGTGAGTACAGTTTACGGGTCAGGCCTGGTTGCGGCAAGTCGCAAAATGTAACGAAACACGATCTAATCCACTGTTTTTAAACAGATTTTTTGTTTCAGTTGTTTCAATTGTATCCGTACCACTGTTCCACTAGTGCGCGAACAAAAACATCCCCATTTTCTCTCCACCAAACAAGACAGCAACCGGAAATACCCGCACAAGGTTACACAGGAGAGACGACATGAATTCAACACGCACCTTGCCTCAATTGGCCAACCAGAAATTCCTGACTGACGGAGGTCTGGAAACATGGTTGATATTCGATGAAGGCATCGACATCCCGAACTTTGCATCATTTACCCTGATGGAGGATGCAAATGCGGTATCCACCATGAAGCGCTACTTCAACAATCACCTGGACATTGCACGTCGCCACGGGGCCGGGTTTATTCTGGAAAGCCCGACCTGGCGCGCGAGCAAGGATTGGGCTGATTTGATGGGGATTGATCAACAGCGCCTCAAAGCGATGACAACCAAAGCAGTTGAAATGATGTTGGAATTGCACGACGAAGCCCCGGTTGATCAGCCCACTATAATTGTCAGTGGTAATGTCGGTCCTCGCGGTGATGGTTATAACCCGGCATTCCAAATGACCGCAGACGAAGCCGAGGCCTATCACACACCGCAAATTACGACGATGGTTGAAGCCGGCGCTGAAATGATTGGTGCCCTGACGATAACTTATGGAGCCGAAGCCATTGGCATAACCCGAGCCGCTCGCAAAGCCGGTGTGCCCGTCAGTGTTTCCTTCACCACGGAAACGGACGGAAAACTGCCGGACGGCATGAGTTTGAAAGAAGCAATTGAAACGGTTGATATCGAGACTGATTTCGGTCCGGCCTACTACATGATCAATTGCGCTCATCCAAGTCATTTTGACCATGCACTCGACCATGGCGAAGTCTGGCTGGAACGGGTTCGGGGAATTCGTGCCAACGCATCAACCATGAGCCACGCAGAGCTGGATAATGCAGAAGAACTGGATAGTGGCGATCCTGTCGATCTTGGTGCTCGTTACAAGGACCTGGGCAGCAAAATGCCGGGCCTGACTATTATGGGTGGCTGTTGTGGCACTGATCACAAACACATTGCGGCTATCGCTGTCGCATGCATGGCGGCCTAGCTCATGATGCTGGCAGAAAAAACTCCATCCATAAGCATGAAGATATCACTGCGCGATGCAATCAGACAGGATTGTGCCGAAATCGCAAAACTGTTTCTGATTTCATCTGATGGACTGGCCGAATACATCTGGGGGAAGTCAGCTGGACCGGGTGAGGACATTCTGGCAGTTGGCGAGAGACGCTACGCCAGGGAGGATGTCGACTTTTCGTGGCAGAACTGTCGCATGGTTGAAGTTGATGGCCGTGTCGCAGGCATGTTGCTGGCCTACGAGATACCTTTTCAGTCGGATGGGGATGCTTCGTCAGAGTCCGTTGCTGATCCAGTTCTGAAGCCTTATTCAGAACTGGAAATTCCCGGCAGCTACTATGTCTCAGGCGTGGCAATTCACGCCCGATATCGTGGTCTGGGACTGGGCAAACTTTTGATGCTGGATGCCCACGACCGGGCAATCAGCAAAAATCTTGGGGCAGTCACTCTGATTTGCTTTGAAGAAAATGTCCGGGCGATGCATATGTACCGTCAACTGGGATATCGCGAACAGGACAGACGATCCATCGTACCTCACAGGTGCCTGCACTATACGGAAGGCGACGCGATCCTCCTGGCCTGTTGAACATCATCAGGGGCGTGGCCCGCGATTGTGCACACGTCCCTGATCGTGTCCGGTTCCTGACCTCAAATATATCGAATGGACACCTTAGATTGCCTTGCGAACCTGGGTCAGGAAGTTTTCGACCATGGCTTGCAACCGTTCTGATTGTGTCGATAGTTCGTTGGCCGCGCCATTGACCTCGGATGCGGAACTACCTGTTTCGCGTGCTGATTCTGTAACATCTGAAATATTGGAAGTAACATTCGAGGTGCCTGCCGAGGCTTGTTCAATATTGCGGGCAATTTCCTTTGTCGCCGCAGATTGTTCCTCGACGGCACTGGAGACCGCTGTCGTCGCTTCATCGATTTGCATCACCATATTGGCAATATCATCGACGCTGCCAATTGTGGCTTGCATGGCAACCTCAATCCCATCGACATAACTTCCGATTTCATCTGTTACTTTCGATGTCTGGTTAGCCAATGCCTTGACCTCACTGGCAACAACCGCAAAGCCTTTTCCGGCTTCACCAGCCCTTGCTGCTTCGATCGTTGCATTCAGCGCCAACAGATTTGTCTGGTCCGCAATATCGTTGATCAGACCGACAGCCTTTTTGATTTTCTCTGCGGCTTTGTTCAGTGTCGAAATCTGTGCCGAAACCTTTCCCGATTGCTGAGTGGCATCGCGCGTTGTTACAGCGACGTTGGAAATTTGCTGACTGATTTCACCAATAGACGAATTCAGTTCATCTGATGCGGCGGCCACCATACCAACGTTAGACGAAGTTTCCTCAGCTGCAGCAGCAACGACAATTGCCTTTTCACTGGTGTTCTCGGCGATCTGCTCCATCGACTGGGAAGAGGCTGAAAGTTCAGTTGCGGCGCTGGATACGGTTTCGACGACTTTTTTGACTGTGTCCTCAAAATCATCCGCAATAACCGTAAAATCCTTGACCTTGTTTTCCATGGCACCCAATGCGCCGTTTACGGTCCTGCTGGCATTCAGGAAAGAACCGGCCATGCCTGATTCAATGATTTGTCGCCAATATTTGTTATTTTCAACGTGTTCCATACAGGCAGCTGATTCGCGCACATAGGCATCTGTCCGATCAATCATATCGTTCAGGCTGTGCAGCAAGTCAGCAAGCGGCGACTCTTCATCAATTTCAATGATCCTGGCTTCCAGGTTTCCCGCAACCACTTCCATTGCAACATGTGAAGCTTTGGCGATCTCAACCTCCAGTTCCACCGATACAGCATAGGGGTCGATAATGACTTCTTCTTCGATTTCAACAGCATCCAATAGCGCGCCGTCATCTTCACTTTCGGAATTGGATGAGATAGCTGCGGATGCTTCCTGTTTATCTCCGTCAACAGGTGTCGAGCCCTGAGAATTATCCAGGATTTCGCCTTCCAGGTCTGTGGATAATTCAACCCGGTCCAAATCTTTGACGCTGCTTTTTTTAAACCAAAACATTTCCTAGACCCCCATCGAGAACATGAACTGATTGAAAGTCATTTTACTGTCTTCCAGCAAATCAACGACAGTTTGGAACGACTTGTTCAAGCCTTCCGCGGTGCTGCCACTGGATTTTTCAATCTCAAACAATTGCTGATAAAGCGGGGCGATGTGCTCTTTAATCACCTGTTTATTTGGCACTCGCCTGCTTGAGTGGTAGCCAACAATACTGCCCGACGCATCCCGGCTTGGTGTGACATGGGCGAACACCCAATAGAAATCACCATTTTTCGAACGATTGTTAACGTAGGCGAAAATTTCCTGTTCCGAGCGCAAGGTGTCCCACAACAATTTGAATACTGCGCGTGGCATATGTGGATGACGTATCAGATTGTGCTGCTGCCCAAGGCATTCTGCTTCGGTATACCCGGCCAGTTTCAAAAATGACTTGTTTACGTAAGTCATTTTGCCCTTCAAATCGGTCTTGGTGACAATAATTTCGTTGGGCAGAAAGGTGCGTTCGACACCTGTGAGATCGGTAGATGATTGCATTTTCATATTTCCGGCAAAAACCACTATTACAAAAAAAATAACCCAGAGGCGATTTAAAGCCTCTGTGATGCTATCGGAAATTATTCTAATTCTAACAAATTGCAACTGGTTTGTTGGAAAACCCGCTTTTCACAAAAAAAAGGAGCCGATAAACGGCCCCTTTTCTCTTAACTTACAGCACTAAACCGTCAAACTTCAGCCACCTGTAAAGGCCTGTATTCCGGTCTGGGCGCGGCCCAGGATCAGGGCATGCACATCATGGGTGCCTTCGTAGGTGTTGACTGTTTCCAGGTTCATCATGTGGCGAATGACGTGGAACTCGTCAGAAATGCCATTTCCGCCATGCATATCGCGCGCCATACGCGCCACATCCAGTGATTTGCCACAAGAGTTACGCTTGATCATGGAGATGTTTTCCACCGGGCAATTGCCTTCGTCCATCATGCGACCAACGCGCAGGCAAGCCTGCAACGCCAGCGAAATCTCTGTCTGCATGTTGGCAAGTTTCAGCTGAACCAACTGGTTGGCTGCCAGCGGGCGACCAAACTGGGTGCGGTCCAGGGTATATTGCCGTGCGGCGTGCCAGCAAAATTCTGCGGCACCCAGAGCACCCCAGGCAATGCCGAAACGCGCCTTGTTCAGGCAACCAAAGGGTCCTGCCAGGCCTTCAACATTTGGCAGCAGGTTTTCTTCCGGTACTTCCACGTTATCCATAACGATTTCGCCGGTGATAGAAGCTCGCAGGCTCATCTTGCCTTCAATCTTCGGTGTCGAGAAACCAGCCATGCCACGTTCGAGGATGAAGCCCCGGATGACACCGTCGAGCTTGCCCCAGACCACAGCGATATCAGCGATTGGAGAGTTCGTGATCCACATCTTGTTGCCGGTCAGACGATAACCACCATCAACCTTTTCAGCGCGGGTTTTCATGGAACCGGGATCGGAGCCATGATCAGGCTCAGTCAGGCCGAAACAACCAACCAGTTCACCTGTTGCCAGTTTGGGCAGGTACTTCTGGCGCTGCTCTTCCGTGCCGTAGGAATAGATCGGATGCATCACCAGCGACGACTGCACGCTCATGGCTGACCGATAGCCACTGTCCACACGCTCAACTTCGCGCGCTGCCAGGCCGTAACAGACATGATTAACACCGGCACAGCCATATTCTTCGGGAATTGTGGATCCCAGAAGGCCCATTTCACCAAACTTGTTCATGACTTCGCGGTCGAATTTTTCATGCCGGTTCGCTTCCAGGATGCCGGGCATCAACTGGTCGGCGCAAAATTCACGCGTAGAATCCATGATGAGACGCTCGTCTTCATCAAGTTGGTCACTGAGAAGAAACGGGTCTTCCCAATTGAAGGGGGCGGTTTTCGCCATGGGGTCAGGCTCCTGCGGATGGTCAAGCAATTGAAAATCAGAGATTTTTAGTCTGTCAGGGGCCAAAACACAACGATATTCGGGCGTTTATCCACCTGACAGGCCACTTACATACCCTAACCTTGCTCAGGTAGAAAGTATTTTAAGTATAAAGTATTTCTCGACGAATTGGACCTGTTCCTTTAGCCTCTGCTCTTCCCGGACACATTGATCGAGGTCAATTGATCCTGATTGGGGCAATCCAAGGCCAGATTAACAGTACCCCGTTCGGGCACTGATTGCATGATAACTCTTGAGGAAATGATAAATGTACACTCTGAAGGGCGCCGAATTCACGCCACAACATTTTGGCTGGGCCGTAGAAGAAGGTGTAGCCACCATTACCCTGAACCGTCCGGAACGGAAAAATCCACTGACTTTTGAAAGCTATGCAGAATTGCGGGATACCTTTCACAATCTGCGTTTTGTGGATGACGTCAAAACAGTCGTCTTTACGGGCGAGGGCGGTAACTTCTGTTCAGGTGGTGATGTGCACGAAATAATCGGACCGCTGACAAAAATGACCATGCCTGAGCTGATGCAGTTCACGCGCATGACCGGATCGCTCGTCAGTGAAATGCGCAACTGCCCCCAACCCATCATTACCGCCCAGGAAGGTATTTGCGCCGGTGCCGGTGCCATTATTTCCATGGCCAGCGATCTGCGTTATGCCGGAGCAAGCAGTAAAACAGCATTCCTGTTTACAAAAGTTGGACTTGCCGGTTGCGATATGGGTGCCTGCACGATCCTGCCCCGCATCATTGGCCAGGGTCGCGCGTCTGAGCTTTTGTATCTGGGTCGCGCCATGAAGGCTGACGAGGGCCTTGCATGGGGCTATTTCAACGATGTTGTCGAGGATGGCAAGGCTCTTGCCAAAGCGCAGGAAATTGCCACGCGCCTGACCAAAGACGCGCCGACTTTTGCCCACAGCATGACCAAGAAATGTTTGCATCAGGAATGGAACGTCTCGATTGATCAGGCACTGGAAATTGAGGCGGAAGCCCAGGCCATCTGCATGCAAACCAAAGACTTCACGCGCGCCTTTGATGCATTTGTCGCAAAACAGACACCTGTCTTCGAAGGAAACTAGAGTGATTTTTTTACGTCATTGCCAGGGTTAACCTGGCAGTGACGTAAGAGACTATTCCTCAGGCAGCAGCAACGATTTCGCCGTTAATGGACAAACCGTCTGAATTTGCGGTGACATGAACGACACCGCCTTCTTCAACCGTTCCATCCAATATGAGATTGGCCAGAGGGTTTTGAACATGTCGCTGGATGGCACGCTTCAAAGGCCGGGCACCATAAACCGGATCATATCCCTTGTCGGCCAGCCAGGTCCGGGCTGCTTCATCAAGCTCAAGGGTAATCTTGCGGTCTTCAAGCAAGGCTTCCAGTTCACGCAACTGAATTCTGACGATGTCATCCATGTGGGATCGGGCGAGATGATGGAACAGGATTATTTCATCGATCCGGTTGAGGAATTCCGGGCGGAAAGACGCACGAACGACTTCCATCACGGGTTCACGAACCTGGTCGGTGTCTTCGCCTTCCGCCTGGCCCGCAATGATTTCGGCACCGAGATTTGAGGTCAGAACAATCACACAATTGCTGAAGTCGACGGTATGTCCCTGACTGTCGGTCAGGCGACCATCATCCAGGACCTGCAGCAGGACATTAAAGACGTCTGGGTGTGCTTTTTCGACCTCGTCAAACAATATTACCTGGTAGGGGCGCCGACGAACCGCTTCAGTCAGGGCACCGCCTTCGTCATAGCCGACATAACCGGGAGGCGCACCGATGAGACGCGCCACAGAATGTTTTTCCATATATTCCGACATATCGATGCGCAACAAAGCCTGCTCATCATCAAACAGAAAAGCGGCCAGTGATTTACACAGTTCTGTTTTGCCAACGCCGGTCGGCCCCAGAAACAGGAATGAACCAATAGGCCTGTTCTTGCCCTGCAGGCCTGCACGCGCACGCCTTACGGCATTCGAAATGGCTTCCACGGCTTCGCCCTGGCCAACGACCCTTTCAGCCAGTACGGCTTCCATCGTCAACAATTTTTCGCGCTCACCTGTCAGCATTTTGTCGATCGGAATGCCGGTCCAGCGCGCGACAACGCCGGCGATATCTTCGTCCGTCACCGCTTCCCTGGTGAGATGTTGTTCGCCCTTGGCAGCCGCATCTTCAAGGCGGGATTCAAGCTCAGGGATAACGCCGTAACTCAATTCACCGGCACGACCCAGATTTCCTTCCCGCTGCACACGTTCCAGTTCCATACGTGCTGCTTCAAGTTCTTCTTTTACTTTTTGCGTACCCGCAAGTTCTTCCCGTTCCGCCTGCCATTTGGCTGTCAGTACGGATGACTGTTGTTCGAGATCAGCCAGTTCAGCCTCAAGACGTTGCAGGCGATCTTTCGACGCCTTGTCTTCTTCTTTTTTCAGGGCTTCGCGTTCAATTTTCAACTGGATGATGCGCCGGTCCAGCTCGTCGAGTTCTTCAGGCTTGGATTCAACTTCCATTCTCTGACGACTGGCGGCTTCATCGACCAGGTCAATTGCCTTGTCTGGCAAAAACCGATCCGTGATGTAGCGATTGGACATGGTCGCTGCAGCAACAATGGCTGAATCCGTGATCCGCACACCGTGATGAAGTTCGTACTTTTCCTTCAGGCCACGCAGGATCGATACAGTGTCTTCAACCGTTGGTTCGGATACGAAGACGGACTGGAAGCGCCGCGCCAAAGCCGCATCTTTTTCAACATGCTTGCGATATTCATCCAGTGTCGTGGCGCCAACACAATGCAGTTCGCCACGTGCCAGAGCAGGCTTCAATAGATTGGAGGCATCCATGGAACCTTCCGCAGCACCGGCACCGATAAGGGTATGCAGTTCATCAATGAACAGTACGATTTCCCCATCAGCCGCCTGAACTTCTGAAAGCACACCTTTCAGGCGTTCTTCAAATTCACCCCGGAATTTGGCACCAGCAACCATGGACCCAAGATCCAGTGCCATCAGTCGTTTGTTTGCCAGGGAATCCGGCACGTCACCATTCACGATGCGCAAGGCCAGGCCTTCAATGATCGCCGTCTTGCCAACACCGGGCTCACCGATCAGGACAGGATTGTTCTTTGTCCGCCGGGACAGAACCTGAATGGTGCGTCGAATTTCCTCGTCCCGGCCAATGACGGGATCAAGTTTGCCTTCCCGCGCAGAGTCGGTCAGATCAACAGCATATTTCTTCAATGCGTCAAACGTTTCTTCGGCATTTGCCGAGTTGGCTGCCCGGCCCTTGCGGACCACCTCTATCGCCTGGTTCAGGGATTGGGGTGTGACATTGGCTGCCTTGAGGGCATCTGCAGACGGCGTGCCTGTGGCCATCGCCAGCGCCAACAGCAAACGTTCAACGGTGACGAAAGAATCTCCGGCTTTTTCGGCCAACTCCTCGGCTGATTTGAATACGCGGGCAAGCTCCGGCGTCAGATGCATTTGCCCCGCACCACTGCCCTCAACTTTCGGAATTTTTGTCAGAGCAGTTTCAACGGCCTCAAGGGCACGTTCGGGCTGGCCGCCCGCCTGTTTGATCAGGTTAGCACAAAGCCCTTCCTTGTCATCCAGAAGGACTTTCAGAATATGTTCCGGTGTAAACCGCTGATGACCATCAGCCAGGGCCTTGGTCTGCGCAGATTGCACGAATCCGCGCGACCGGTCGGTATAATGTTCGAAGTCCATGCCTTGCTCCGCTGCCTTTAATGCAAAACCAAATATTGTGTTGGGTCATCCGGCGAGTTGCACCGGTCCCTACTGCCTATTTAGTGTTGCAATTTTGCAACGCAAGGTTTTTTGTGGCTGACCATCAACCCTGCGACATTTCGCCATACAGACCTTCAGGCGACTTCACTTTCAGGCTCGTCGTCATCAACGGGCTCTGCAACGATTACTGGCTCAGCGATTACAACTGCTTCGCCTTCGTCACCTTCATTTTCGTCAGATGCATCAATGACCTGAACAACCGGGACCTCGACGGTTGCTTCAGCCTGATCGGCATCTTCAACTTTCTCGACCGGCTTACGGCTTCTGGTCCTGGGTTTGGTCGTGGTTGCTGCTGTTCGCGCACGTTCACGCCGGGACGGACGCTGTTCTTCTTGTGGGCGCTGTTCCCTGGGCTGTTCTTCCTGAGACTTGTCCTCCCCGGAACTGTCTTCCTGGGGCTGCATTTCACCAGAAACTGTCACTTCGCCAGGGCCCCGACCACGACGGACACCACCTTGCTGGTTGGCATTATCCGTCCGGGCATCATCACCACCATTTACCAGACGATAATAATGTTCGGCATGCTGCAACAGACTTTCAGCACGCACTCGATCACCCGACGATGAAGCGTCACGGGCAAGCATCAGATATTTGTCACAGATCTGGCTGGCAGACCCGCGGACCTTTACTTCCGGACCATTGCTTTCAAAGCTGCGGTTTCCGGGATTCTGGGGACGACGTCCATTATTCCGGCCACGCGGACGTTTGTTGTTGTGGCTATTGTTGGGCTTGTTCAATTTTCCCTCGAGTGTCTGTTAGCAGGACCAATAAAATATAAAACGGAAATACCGCCTGTGCCGGAGCCTTCTCCCGCATGAATTTCCTGAATCTATCTTTGCGGGACAACCAGCCAAATACGCGGCGAACCAAATCAGGGCCAAGGGTCGAACCTAACCGTCCAGTACCAGCATCGGAATGCAAGCGAACGGTTTTCCAGCGCACACGCACTTTCAAACAATGCGCAGGCAGATAGTCAATGCTGGAGTGGAGTCGTCAGGCCAATAACAAGCTGTGGCCACATCTGTTTACGACTTCCAGAAAGAGCCTAACTGCCATTTGCCAGCTTTCCAACCCTTTTTTGCAGGATTTATTCATTTGTTATCAATCGGCAAATAACACAGCGTTTCCTGCCAGCCAAATCTTCCCTGAAATCAATAACTTCCAGTTCTTTCGACGCCAATATATTTCCAACGTCTTCTGCTTGTCCGTGACCGAATTCCAAAACAGCCAGGCCATTATCAGCCAACCGGCGGGGCAAAATTACAGCCAGTTGGCGATAGGCTTCGAGGCCATCCGCACCACCGGCGAGAGCGCGTACCGGGTCGTAAGTAGCGACGGCCCGGTCCAGACCAGATATTTCGCTGTCCACGATGTAGGGGGGGTTGGATACGATGATGTCAAAGCGACCCTCCAGACCGTCGTCCCAGTTGCCCTGAAGAATTTCCGCCCGGTTTGCCAGGCCCAGATCAATGATGTTTTGTTGCGCCGTTTTGACAGCACCATCAGATACATCTACGGCCACACCGGTTGCGTTTTTATATTCGCTGAGCAAGGCAGCCAACAAACAGCCGGTCCCGGTTCCGAGGTCCAGAATTCTCGAGGTCTTTTCCATCTCTGGCTGATTTACCAACACAGTTTCAATGACGCTTTCACTGTCGGCGCGAGGATCAAGTGTATCATCAGACAGTGCAAACGAGAGGCTCCAGAATTCCCGCCGACCCAATATCCGGGACAGGGGTTCGTGCAGGAGCCGACGGTCAACAAGCTTCATCAACGCTGAATATTGTTCGGGAGAAATGCTTTTTTCAGGCCACGCAAAAATACGCTCACTCGTTGTTTCCAGCACATGTGCCAGCAAAGCACGTGAATCACGATGGGATTGCTCAAAACCACTGTCTGCAAGTTTTTGCGCGGCGGCTGAAACAGCACTTCCCCAATCAGGCACTATTTCGGTCATCCCCGTTCTTTCGATCATACCATTGTGCCATTCGTTCGTTTGATATGTCCGACAAGGCGCCCTGTCAGTTTCCCATATTCATTTCGGCCAGTCGATTGGCTTGATCTTCGGAAATCAGTGCGTTGATAACCTCATGCAAGGCCTCGCCGGTGATCACCTTGTCCAGTTTGTACAGGGTCAGATTTATGCGGTGGTCCGTCATTCGGCCTTGCGGAAAGTTATAGGTGCGTACGCGCTCGGAACGATCACCAGAGCCAACCTGGCCCTTTCGATTTGCTGATCTCTCTGCATCCGCTCTGGCCCGTTCTGCGTCATAAATACGGGAGCGTAAGACCGTCATGGCCTTGGCCCGGTTTTTGTGCTGGGATTTTTCATCCTGCTGACTGACAACAATACCTGATGGCAGGTGAGTGATGCGGACCGCAGAATCCGTTGTATTCACAGACTGACCACCTGGCCCGCTGGCACGGAACACATCGACACGGATATCCTTGTCTTCGATGGCAACGTCAATTTCTTCGGCTTCTGGCAATACAGCTACTGTTGCGGCCGACGTATGAATGCGACCACCAGATTCAGTTTCCGGAACGCGTTGAACGCGGTGCACACCGGATTCGAACTTGAGCTTGGCAAACACGCCTCGCCCCGTGATCGATGCCTGGGCTTCTTTCAGACCACCAAGGTCTGTTTGCGACATCTGCATCACTTTGAATTTCCAGCCCTCAAGCTCCGCATAGCGCTGATACATGCGGAACAATTCTTCGGCAAACAAGGCCGCTTCGTCACCACCAGTGCCTGCGCGAACTTCAAGAATAGCGTTCTTTTCGTCCGCTGCATCCTTTGGCAGCAGCAATACCTGGACGTTGCCTTCCAGCTCGGTTTGCCGGGCTTTGAGGTCAGAAAATTCAGCCTCAGCCATTTCCCGCATTTCTGCGTCGCTGTCAGGGTCTGCGATCATTTCCGCCAGATCGGCCATCTCTGACTGAGCGCTACGCAAGTTGTTGATACTTTCAACAACAGGTCCCAGTTCAGAGTACTCTTTTGACAGTCGCCCAAATTCTTCGCCGCCGAGAGCACCGGCTTCAGCCATCTGCCCTTCCAGCGTTTCAAACCGGATAATGATCTGTTCTAGTTTTTGATCGGGGATCACGATTTATTCTCCGGCAAGATGTCAGCGATATACGGCAAGTGCCGCAACCAGTTCAGCCAAGGCAACTTCCCGCTGTTCCCCTGACGTCAGGTCCCGGATGGTCGCCACACCCTTGGCAATTTCATCTTCTCCCAGCATCACCGCAGCTTGTGCATCCAGCGCATTCGCCCGTTTCATGCGCCTGCCAGGATTTCCGGCAAACCCCATATCGACAACAAATCCGGCCTGACGCAAATCGTGAGCAACTTTCATAGCAATGTTTTCTGACGCGGCACCGATCGGAATCACGGAGACGGGCTTGGGTGCAGATATACCAGCCGTCGTCAGCATGGAAAGACGCTCAATGCCGCCAGCCCAACCAATGCCTGGTGTTGACGGGCCGCCCATGGTTTCAATCAAACCATCATATCGCCCACCGGCGATGACGGCGCCCTGCGAGCCAAGCTCGGTCGTTGTGAATTCAAAGGCCGTATGCGTGTAATAATCGAGACCGCGTACCAGTTTTTCATTCAGACTGTAAGTTACGCCGAGGTTATCAAGACCTTCACGAACCGACGCAAAAAAATCCTGGCTGGCGGCGTTCATGTATTCGCTCATGCGCGGCGCGTCTTCAACCAAAACCCTGTCGCCCTTGTCCTTGGAATCAAGGATGCGCATGGGGTTCTTTTCCAACCTGACCTTGCTGTCATCAGAAAGTTTGTCTGCATGACCACCGAAATATTCCACCAAAGCCACACGATAGGCACCGCGGCTTTCCACATCACCAAGAGTATTCAGTTCAAGTGTAGTCAGGTCCAACACACCAAGCGCACGCAGGATGTCAGCGCCCAAAGCTATGACTTCGATGTCCGCCTGGGGGCCGGCCACGCCGATAATCTCGGCATCGATCTGGTGGAACTGGCGCAGCCGACCTTTCTGGGGTCGTTCGTATCTGAACATCGGTCCATGACCAAAAAACTTGCATGGCGCATGCTGGCGCAGGCCACCGGAAATAAAGGCGCGCGCAATACCTGCCGTGTATTCGGGACGCAATGTCAGCTCTTCACCGCCACGGTCTTCGAACGTATACATTTCCTTGGTAACAACGTCGGACGTATCGCCGAGCGTTCTTTTGAAGACGTCTGTGAATTCAAAGATCGGTGTTGATATTTCACCAAAGCCATAGCGCTCGGACATCTCCCGCGCCGTTTCAACAACGTGCCGGGTGCGACGGCTTTCTTCTGGCAAAATGTCGTGGGTGCCGCGAACCGGCTGTAATTTGGACACGCTTAAATCTCCGGAGATACTAAATCAGGAAGCAGCCTTGAGGGCGCTATCAGAAACAGAGGCTTCAATTTCCTCTGCCTTTTGTTCAACAAGCTCGACAATATGATCGATCAAACCCGCATCATCGATCTTGTGATCGGTAACGCCGGACAGATAAACCATATGATTACCATTGCCGCCACCTGTTAAACCAATGTCAGTTTCACGTGCTTCACCAGGTCCGTTCACCACACAGCCAATAATCGAAAGGGTCATCGGCGTCGTGATATGGGAAAGTCGTTCTTCCAGGGCTTCGACAGTATCGATAACCGGAAAAGCCTGACGTGCACATGATGGACAGGACACAACAGCAACACCACGGTGGCGAAGGCCCAGGGATTTCAGAATTTCAAACCCGGCCTTGATCTCCTCGACAGGATCAGCCGACAGCGAAACCCGGATCGTATCGCCGATGCCTGCCCACAGCAGTGACCCCAGTCCAATCGAAGATTTTACGGTTCCGCCGCGCAAGGCACCGGCTTCCGTGACGCCAAGATGCAGGGGATAGTCGCAGGCGTCAGCCAGTTGCTGGTAGGCCGCAACAGCCAGAAAAACATCTGAAGCTTTCACACTGATTTTGAAATCGAAAAAATCATTGTCCTCCAGAATGCGGGCATGGTTCAAGGCACTTTCGACCATGGCTTCGGGACAGGGCTCGCCATATTTTTCAAGCAGCTCTTTCTCAAGCGACCCGGCATTGACCCCGATTCGCATCGAACAACCATGGTCACGCGCTGCCTTGACGACTTCGCGAACCCGATCCGGTGACCCGATATTACCTGGATTGATACGCAGACAGGCAGCACCGGCTTCGGCTGACTCTATGGCACGCTGATAATGGAAATGAATATCGGCAACGATAGGAACAGTTGCCGCCTGAACAATTTCCCTCAGCGCCGCAGTGCTTTCCTGATCCGGGCAAGAGACCCTGACGATATCCGCACCGGCTTCTTCGAGCGCGCGTATCTGGGCGATGGTCGCAGCGGCATCCGACGTCGGTGTGTTGGTCATCGACTGCACCGAAATGGGACTGTCGCCGCCAACGGGAACAGAGCCAACGTGGACAGTTCGACTTTGACGACGAATGATATCGCGATATGGGCGCAAACTCATGGCAGAGCGCTTTCACACAGGGTAGGGCGTTTCCGGGTTTCCGGGAAACGCAGCGTTGCCTCAAACCCCTTGGTATGAGCCAACAATCGAAGCTTCAGCGGTTCCGTCTAAACTGGAATCGCCCCAGGTATATTTCAGAACTGAACGAACAAATCACGGTGACAGATCAGACAGGATGAACGTTCTGACACCAGAGCGTTTCATATAACCCATGGTGGGCACCAGATACAATGGTGGATGGGATTCCATCAGGTTCGAAACCGCCCCGATTTGCGTCAAAATGACTGGCTCAACAAGGCTGCAATCCCAAACGCGATCAGTCACCGTTTCTTACAACTGACCGTCAGGGCGATTCCGGTCTAAACGGAATCGCTATTACTTCACTTATTGGCTCATACCAAGGGGTTTGAGCCAACGCTCTAGTTGTCAGCACTCGATTCATTCCGGGGCGATATGCTGAGCAACTGGTCTGGATTAAGAGATACATCCCGGCGAACGGCACCCGGCGGTCCAACCGGCGGAATGACGTTTCCGTCGACAAGTATCTGCAAGGCACCGGCGTTTCCAGTGGTCAGGAAGACCTGTTGATCAAGCGGTGCAAAATAACTGTCTCCCTGGCGGAGTATGCGGCTCAGTACGGGTTGCCCTTCCGGCGTAGTTACCTGCACCCAGACATCCACACGGGCGTACACTTCAACCCGGCTTTCACTTGCAACACTGCCAAAAGCTTCTTTTTTGCGACCAGCTGCCGCCGAAGCTGGCGGAATATTTGTTTTCTCCAAAACCGGCGTTGGTTCAGCAGGTTTATCCGCCAAAGCAGCAACTTCAGTCCTGGTTTCGACGACAGGTTCCGGGGTCGAAACCGGTGTCTCTTCAACAGGTGGTGATGCTGGTTGCACGACTTGCGTTACCGGTTGCACTTGTTGCGTAACTGGCTCCGCCAGCACTGTTGTTTGAACTTTCTCTGCAACAACCGGCGCAGTCGGCGTCGAAACAGGTTCAACAGCCACTGTTGCTACGGTCCCGGATGCAACATCAGTTGTCACTTCAACCTTCACCTGATCCTGCTGCAACGGCTGTTGGACACTCTGTTCGGTCGACACAACAGACGATGTCGCCGGATCGGTGACCACGGTCGTTTCTGTTGAAACTGGCTCCACTACCTGTGCGGATTGTTCTGCCTGTACAGGCTCGCCTGGTGTAACCGAAGGGGTCTCGGGCGCAGCCTCAGGCTGCACGGTCGTTGTTGTTACTGATTGCGCATCCTGTGTTGCTTCTTCCACAACGGTTGTCGTTTGGACAGTATCCTCAGGTGCGGCAACATTCACCACAACAGGTGCAGCAGATTCTTCGCTGCTAACGGTTTCCACGGATTCTGTGGTTGAAGAGACGGTTGCCTCGTCAGATACAGTCACAGCAGCCGGAGGCGCAGGCACTTGCAACCTTGGTTGCGGGGCCTGAAGTGCGACAGGAGCCTTCGCCTTTTCAGTCAACCTTTCAGGAATAGCGGGGACCTCGGCCAAATTCAGGCGATCCTTGTTTTCGGCATAGTACCAGCCTGCATAAACAAGAACGGCAGCAATACCGGCAAGTGCCAGCAACCAACCCTTTGGCACCCGGCTTTCTTCTTCAGGTGTCGGGAAGCTCAGTCTGGAATGCGCTGGCAGTCCTTCCGCTTCTTCTTTGAACCGCCGAATGGCATCTTCACCATTCAGACCAACATATTCCGCATAGGTTCGGACAAAGCCGACGGCATATACCGGCGCTGGAAGATCGGAGAACCGGCCCTGCTCAATCGCTACAAGGTGTTCTGACCTGATGCGCAGTTTGTTGGCAAGGTCCGCAATATCCTGTCCCAGGCGAACACGCCCGGCCCTGAGATCTGCGCCAATGCCATCGTAATCTTCAAATTCACTGGAAACTTCGCGCAAATGAAGGCGACGCCCTGCATTCTGCCGATCTTCTGCTTGTTTCCTGTTCATGGACTCGCTCATGCGTATCCCCTGTCACAACCCTGCAAGCCACAAACTGGACCTGGCGCATTCCGCGGGAATGCTTCTGTATCAGCCAGGTTAAATCATCCAGATGGCCTGGAAAAAAATTACCTTCTTAAGGTCTCAAACAAAACAATCTCTATCAAATCGCACAGTACCCGACTTAATAGGATAAAGCCCTGAAGTGATTCATACTTTGAGATTCTCCGACCAAAGAAAGTCTCAAAATATGCAGCAATTACTTGGCAAGGCCTTATCCACACCGTTAGGAGAGCACATCCCCCTTTGG
>JABILA010000071.1 GCA_018654745.1 Alphaproteobacteria bacterium | reverse complement strand
TGATCTTTTCGCTATTCTGTAACATGAGGGTTACCTTTCGATTGTGTTTCGATAATTTTATTTGCACCGTTATCAAAACCGGTAACCCTCTCCTTTTGCAAGGAGCGGTGTCAGATCAGGTCGAAACTACTTCAATTTATACCTTCGCAGGGTCGTCTTCCAGTCACTGTCTGGTGACACTGCAACCGGTAAGATGCCCAAATCAGCTTGAGAGAGTGTCGGGAGCCGCTCTCCGTACAAGCCAGAACTTCTCGTCATGCTCCCGATCACACTTGTCAGCAGTATATTGGCAAGTCCTGGTCTTGAATGTCCTCGATGTAACGGAGTTGAAAATGCGTTTTGTTGTATCCTTGTTGCTGATGATTTTGGCCGCACCCCTGGCCCATGCCAGTGAGTTCGAAGACGGCATGCAGGCATATCGCGACAAGGATTACGGAACTGCAAGATTGTTGTGGCTGCCACTTGCGGAAAGTGGGCATACGTTCGCCATGAACAATGTTGGTATGATGTACAAAAAGGGTTACGGCGTTCCCCGGGATTACAAGAAGGCCGTAAAATATTTCAAAAAATCATCCGACCAGGGGTTCAGCCTGGCCAGCTATAATCTGGCAGCGATGTATCAGTCCGGAAAAGGCGTAAAGAAAAACCGCAAGCTGGCTTTCAAGTCGATGCTAAAAGCAGCCGAAAAAAGATTTGCCAAAGCACAGATCAAAGTTGGTCGGTGGCACAAAATAGGATTTGGGACAAAGAAAAACCCGGTAAAGGCTCTGGAGTGGTTTTTGATTGCAGAAGTCAATTCGAAGGGAAAACTGGAGGCTCTGGCAAAAAAAGAAGTCAGGCAAATGAAAGATGTTCTCAGCGACGCACAAATCCGGAAAGCGGAAGAAGCTGCTGAATCATTTGTGCCTGCGTCCTGAGTGTCCTTTTCTCTAGGCTGTAAGCCCGCCGTCAACAACGATTTCGGTTCCTGTAACATAAGCGGATTCGTCTGACGCCAGATAAACGGCGGCCCAGGCAACATCCCAGGCGGTTCCCATCTTGCCGGTCGGGCACATACTGTCGCGTTTGGCGATCGTTTCGGCGATGTCTCCAGCACCATATTGGTCTGCAATCCGGTCCATCACCAATGGCGTATTCATTAGTCCGGGAACAATTGTATTCGCGCGAATACAATCTGCCGCATATTGCCGGGCAATGGATTTGGAAAACTGGATAATGCCTGCCTTGGCGGTTGCGTAAGATACCATGTTGCGTCCGAGGTAACTGGTACCCGCCACAGATGACACGTTGAGAATACTGCCTGCGCCTTGCGCAGACATATGAGGCAGCACGTATTTACAGCCGAGGAAAGCTGTTTTTAGATTCAGATCCAGATTGCCATCCCATGCCGAAGTCGACATCTCGACAGGGCCACCGGGAATGGAACCACCGACATTGTTCATGAGAATATCGATCCGGCCATATGCCTCGATACATTCGGCGACAATTCTCTCGACATCAGCTTCGTTCGTGGCATCAGCTGCTGCCGTTACGCAGGAGCCCCCCTCTCGTTCAATGATATTTGCAGTGTCAGCAACAGCATCGGCCCGTAAATCAGCGGCAAATATGCTCGCACCTTCTCTTGCGAACAATGTGGCTGCCGTTTTCCCGTTTCCCCAGCCAGCTGTATCCCCATCTTTGGCAGCCGTATTTCCAACCGATCCGGCCCCTATTATGAGCGCAATTTTCCCCGCAAGACGTTCAGCCATCTGGATAATTTCCCTTTTTTAGTCACAATCTGTTAACTACGTTCTGATATGCACGATTAGTGATATTTTAGATTTGCCAGAAAACCAACCTGAAAACCAACTCGATTCTATCGAAGAGAGCGGAACAGGTGGACTTCAGGTGAGTGAATAAAAGCCAAAGGTACGGACACGATGTCTGACGAAGACGAAGTCATTGACGACGAAGCCGTTGCGGCCGAGTGGGAAGCCCAGATGCTGGCGGAAGCCGGCGGGGAAGAAGACGAGGCTGTGGACGACGAAGCGGTCGCTGCCGAATGGGAGGCTCAGATGGCCGCCGAAGCCGGTGGTGAAGGCGGCGGTGATGACGACGCCATGGCCGAAGAGTGGGCCGCTATGGCCGACGGTGATGCTGACGACGATGATGACGATATGGGCTCCACCCAGTCGACCCGTGTTCTGGATCAGGACGAAATTGACAGCCTGCTGGGCTTCGACAGCGATGGTGACGGAGAAGAAGAAACTTCGGGCATCAAGGCGATCATCAATAGTGCCCTGGTCTCCTATGAACGCTTGCCCATGCTGGAAATCGTTTTTGATCGGTTGGTCCGGTTGATGTCGACTTCCTTGCGTAACTTCACATCTGACAACGTTGAAGTATCGCTCGATAACATTACGTCGATCCGCTTCGGCGACTACCTGAACTCAATTCCCTTGCCCGCCATTCTCAGCGTTTTCCGCGCAGTTGAATGGGACAACTTTGGCCTGATCGTTGTTGATTCGGCGATGATCTATTCGATTGTGGATGTGTTGCTGGGCGGACGCCGTGGCACAGCTGCCATGCGTGTTGAAGGTCGGCCCTATACGACAATCGAACGAAATCTGGTTGAACGCCTGGTGACGGTTGTGCTGGCAGATATGGGTGCCGCGTTTGAGCCTTTGAGCCCGGTCAGCTTCAATTATGACCGCCTTGAAACCAACCCGCGCTTTGCGACAGTTGCCCGACCTGCCAACGCAGCGATCCTGATCAAGCTTCGTGTTGACATGGAAGATCGTGGCGGTCGTCTGGAAATCATGCTGCCTTATGCGACATTGGAGCCTATTCGTGAATTGCTGTTGCAGCAGTTCATGGGCGAGAAATTTGGCCGGGATACGATTTGGGAAACCCACCTGGCGACTGAACTCTGGTCAACAGAAGTTGCGATTGAGGCCGTTCTGGATGAACAAACCATGTCGCTGACGGACGTGATGAATTTCAGAAAAGGCGATACGCTGATGTTGAACAGTGCGCCAGAAGATCAGATCGAACTGCGCTGTGGTGGTATTCCTTTGATGACAGGCAAGATGGGCCGGGTTGGAAATTCAATTTCAATCAGGGTCGATAACGGGATCGAAGGCAGAAACTGATTTACTCCCCAAAATTCTGAAACAAGGGCTGTACCTTATGGGTGCAGCCTTTTTTTGTGGTGACCGGAAAACCCAACGCAACATTGCTTGCAATATCATTTCGATGAATAGGTTTCTGCGGAATGTTGTCGATAATTACATTTTATCGATAAAATCATTGACATGAAATCAGTGCCCACGGCATCCTTATGAGCTTGCTGCTTAAACGCTCTGGCGGTTTTAAACGGGAGATAATCGAAGATGGACGCGAAAGTAGTCGGCGTGGACAGGCTGAATTTTATTGATGGTCGCTTTACGCCGGGAAGTTCCGGGCGGACATTCGAAAATATCTCGCCGGTTGATGGTGCATTTCTTGGCCAGATTTACGAGGCCGGAAAAGCCGAAGTCGCAGCGGCAGTTGAAGCCGCGCGTAGCGCTGTTGCCGGACCCTGGGGAGATATGGCGCTGGCAGACCGATGTGACCTGCTGCACAAGGTTGCCGACCGCATCATTGAGCGTTTTGACGAATTCCTTGATGCAGAATGTGCGGACACAGGAAAACCACGGTCACTGGCGTCACATATTGATATTCCGCGTGGTGCTGCAAACTTCAAGGTATTTGCTGACGTCGTCAAAAATGTGCCGACCGAGGCCTTCCATCTCGATACACCTGACGGAGCAGGCGCCCACAATTATGCTGTTCGCGCTCCAAAGGGTGTGGTGGCGGTCATTTGTCCGTGGAATCTTCCGCTATTGTTGATGACCTGGAAGGTTGGACCGGCTTTGGCCTGCGGTAACGCTGTGGTCGTCAAACCTTCGGAGGAAACGCCCTCTACGGCTACATTGCTAGGTGATGTGATGAACGAAGTCGGGATCCCGAAAGGCGTTTACAACGTCGTGCATGGTTTTGGCCCGGACAGCGCAGGCCAGTATCTGACCCAACATCCCGGCGTTGATGCGATTACCTTCACGGGTGAGACCACAACGGGTGAAGCGATCATGCGCGAAGCTTCTGTTGGCGTTCGCGACATATCGCTTGAACTGGGTGGGAAAAACCCGGCCCTGGTGTTTGCCGATTGTGACCTGGACAAAGCCATTGAGGGCACGATGCGATCCGTCTTTGCCAACTGCGGTCAGGTTTGTCTGGGTACCGAACGGGTTTATGTTGAACGCCCAATATTTGATGAATTTGTCTCCCGTCTGAAAGAAGAAGCTGAAAAGCTGAAGCTTGGCAGGCCAGGTGATGAAGGCGTTAACCTCGGGCCATTGATCAGTGCAGAACATCAGCAAAAAGTACTGTCTTATTATGCGAAGGCAGTGGAAGAGGGCGCGACGGTTGTGACCGGCGGTAGTGTGCCGGACATGGGCGCTGATCTGGCTGGCGGACACTGGGTGTCGCCGACGATCTGGACCGGTTTGGCGGATGACGCCGCTGTTGTGCGAGAGGAAATATTTGGCCCTTGTTGTCACATCCGGCCCTTCGATACAGAAGAGGAAGCAGTGATGTTGGCAAATGACACACCTTACGGTCTTGCTGCCGCCATCTGGACCGAAAATGCGTCCCGAATGCATCGCCTGGGCCGCAAGATTGAAGCTGGCATACAGTGGATGAATTGCTGGTTCCTGCGGGACCTCCGGACACCCTTTGGCGGTTCCAAACAATCAGGGATTGGCCGTGAAGGTGGCGTTCATTCGTTGGAATTCTATACCGAATTACGTAACATCTGCGTCAAGCTGTAGGAGCAACCGGCGACATGACTTCATCTGATGACAAAATTGAGCAGGCCGCGGCGTCTATCCGTCAGGCCTACGAAACCGGAGAGGCCTGCGCTCCGGTAAGGGAATTGATTGGTGAAACCGACCTGGATGCTGCCTACGCGGTGCAAGAGATTAATACAAAACACTGGCTTGATGCCGGGCGTCGACCCGTTGGGCGAAAGATTGGATTAACGTCGAAAGTTGTGCAAACCCAACTCGGTGTGGACCAGCCAGATTACGGCATGCTGTATGCTGATATGGATGTGGGCGACGGCGAGGAAGTGGCGCATGGCCGGGTGATCCAGCCACGTGTAGAGGCCGAAGTTGTCTTTGTCATGGGAGATGATCTGGATGAAGAGCAACTGACAACTGCCGATGTGATGAACGCGATCGACTATGCGGTCGCAGGTATTGAAATTGTTGGCTCGCGCGTTGCTGACTGGAACATCCGGATTACCGATACCATCGCCGACAATGCTTCCTCGGGCCTTTTCGTTCTGGGGCAGGAACCAAAGCTGATTTCCGAATTTGACATGCGTCTTTGCGGCATGGTTATGGAGCGCAAAGGTGAACCTGTTTCTGTTGGTGCAGGTGCGGCCTGTCTTGGCAGTCCGATCAATGCTGCATTGTGGTTGGCAAGGGTAATGGCGAAAGTGGGGCGTCCGTTGATGCGTGGTGACATCGTATTATCCGGCGCCCTGGGACCAATGGTACCGGTATCTCCGGGTGATGTTGTCGAGGCGCGCATTAACGGGCTGGGCTCGGTGCGCGCTGTATTTGCACCGGAAGGGTGAACAGAATGAAAACCAAAGTTGCGATAATCGGGTCTGGAAATATTGGTACTGATCTGATGATCAAAATCCAGCGCACCTCGGAAATACTGGAGATGGGCGCGATGGTTGGCATTGATGCCAATTCTGATGGTTTGCAACGCGCTGCAGAATCGGGCGTTCCAATCACCCATGAAGGTCTGGATGGATTAACCAGACTGGATGGTTACGCAGATATCAAGGTTGTATTTGATGCCACGTCGGCAGGAGCCCACAAAGCCCATTCCGAACGTCTGGTCGCAGACGGAAAACAGGTTATCGATCTGACACCGGCTGCCGTTGGACCATTTGTCGTACCGGTCGTCAACATGGACGAACATCTGAACGAAACCAACATGAACATGGTGACTTGTGGCGGCCAGGCCACGATCCCGATTGTCGCTGCGGTCCGCAGGGCAACCGACAGGGTTGTTTACGGTGAAATTGTTGCCTCGATTTCGTCAAAATCTGCTGGTCCCGGAACCCGCGCAAATATTGACGAATTTACCGTGACGACGGCCAAGGGTATTGAAATTGTCGGCGGTGCCGAACGTGGCAAGGCGATTATCGTCATGAACCCGGCTGAACCTCCCATGATTATGCGCGATACCGTTTATACGTTTAGCCAGGGCGGGGATGAAAATGCCATCAGGGATTCTATCCTTGCCATGGTCAAAGAGGTACAAAAATACGTGCCCGGATACCGCTTGAAGCAGGAAGTGCAGTTCGAGAAATTTGGCGATAATCAGAAACTGAATATTCCGGACGTCGGGTTGACCGCTGGTCTGAAGACAACGGTATTTCTGGAAGTAGAAGGAGCGGCGCATTATCTGCCAGCCTATGCAGGTAATCTGGATATCATGACGTCATCTGCTCTGGCGACGGCGGAACGATGGGTTGAAACCAAACTTGGCGAAAAGGCTGCATGATCATGAATGCCGGACAAACTACTGAAAAAATCTATATTCAGGACGTAACCTTGCGCGATGGCATGCATGCTGTTCGCCATCAATTCGATCTTGAAACTGTGCAATCAATCTCCAGGGCACTTGACGAAGCGCACGTCGACGCCATCGAAATTTGCCATGGCGATGGCCTGACGGGAACGTCCTTCAATTACGGTTTTGGCTCGCATTCTGACAATGAATGGATCGAAGCTGTGGCGGACGTTGTGACAGACGCCAAGGTTACCGTGTTGCTCATCCCAGGTATCGGAACAATTGAAAATCTGAAAAGTGCCTATGATGCTGGCGCACGAAGCGTTCGTATCGCCACGCACTGCACAGAGGCCGATGTCTCAAAACAGCATATCGAGGCTGCCCGGGAAATGGGCATGGACACCGTCGGGTTCTTGATGATGGCTCACATGATCCCGGAGCAGGAATTGCTGGCGCAGGCGTTGCTGATGGAATCCTATGGTGCCGAATGTGTGTATGTTACAGACAGTGCGGGTGCCTTGTTACAGGATGAAGTTGCCGAGAGGGTGCGCATTTTCAGGGATGCCCTGAAACCCGAAACCGGCATCGGCATTCATTGCCATCATAATCTGTCTTTAAGTGTGGCCAGCTCGGTTTCAGCCGTTCAGAACGGCGCCACCAGGGTCGATGCATCTCTTGCCGGTAACGGTGCCGGTGCCGGAAATACACCTCTGGAAGTGCTGATCGCGGTCTTCAATCGCATGGGGATCGAAAGCGGCTGTGATCTCTATACATTAATGGACGCTGCGGATGACCTTGTCAGGCCGTTACAGGATCGACCGGTGCGGGTTGATCGGGAAAGCCTGTCATTGGGTTATGCGGGTGTCTATTCCAGTTTTCTACGACATGCAGAAAATGCCTCCGAAACCTATGGCATCGATACACGTGAGATGCTCGTTGAACTGGGCCGACGCCGCATGGTTGGCGGCCAGGAAGACATGATTGTTGATGTGGCGCTGGATCTATTGAAGAACAGGGGAAATGCTTGATCGGTCAAAAACATGACTGAATCACTGGCAAAACCCGATAGGGAAACATTATGAGTAATCTTGGAAATCTGGCTGAAATCGTTGACGAAGCGGCGCGCAACGCAACTGCCGTCCCGCAATTAACAATCGACGCGCCTGATCTGACACCGGATGACGGGTATGCCATTCAGGCCATGGCCATGGCGCGTCGTCTGTCACGCGGTGAAAGGCGGGTCGGTATGAAGATGGGCCTGACCAGCCGCGCCAAGATGATCCAGGTCAATGTTGAAGAAGTGATCTGGGGGCGCTTGACCGATGGCATGCGTGTGGAAGAAGGCGGTTTTGCCTCCATGGCCGATTACGTGCATCCACGCGTCGAACCCGAAATCGCTTTTCTGATGGGTGCTCCTCTGTCCGGCAATGTCAGCGCTGTTGAAGCGATGAACGCCGTCGAGGCTGTTGCTCCGGCGATGGAAATAATCGACAGCAGATACAAGGACTTTAAATTTACCTGGGCGGACGTTGTTGCAGATAACTGCTCGTCATCCGGGTTCGTGATCGGCAACTGGTGTGCACCAGACACTGACATTGCCAATGCTGGCATGGTGATGGAAATAGATGGACAGGCACGGCAAATTGGATCCAGTGCCGCGATCCTGGGGCACCCCGTGCGGTCACTTGTTGCCGCAGCCCGCATGGTTGCGCAGTGGGGGGAAAGCCTTGAGCCTGGATACATTGTCATGGCCGGTGGTGCCACAGCGGCAGAGCCATTGGCCGCCGGCATGTCTGTTCGCAATAATGTCCAGGGCCTGGGTGCCGTTTCATTCCAGGTAGAGGCCTGATCACCATCTTTTCGGGTTGTATTTCCTGCCTGCGACATTGTGTCACGTCGTTGCCAGAAGCCTTTTGCTCTCCAATAAGCAAGTTTTTTTGGGAGAGCGCAAAATGAGCCAACAGGAACCGCTGCGTGATATTGCCCATCTCGGGCATATCGAACTTCTCACCCCAAAGCCCGTCGAGAGCCTGTGGTATTTCACAGAACTGCTGGGCATGGAGAGCGTACATCAGGAAGGGCAGTCGGTTTATTTGCGCGGCTTCGGTGATAATGCGTCTACAACGTTGAAATTAACCGAAGCAGAAAAGCCCGGCGTGGGCCATGTTGCCTGGCGGGTTATCAGTCCACAGGCTTTGGAACGCCGTGCCGAAGCCATTGAAAAAACAGGCCTTGGAACTGGATGGACCAATGGAGATTTCGGCCATGGCCGGACTTATCAGTTTCGCGATCCAGACGGCCACAAGCTCGAAATCTATTACGATGAAGACCGTTATGAAGCACCGCCAGAAAAGCGGTCGACGCTGAAAAACCTGCCGATGAAATATCCAGGGCACGGGATCGGGGTGCGTCGGACAGATCATCTGGCGATGTTGTGTGAAAATGTCGGACCCAATCGTGAATTTGTGCAAGAAAACCTTGGCCTTCAATTGCGCGAACAAGTGTTGTTTCAGGATGGAGAATTCGAGGTGGGATCGTGGATGAGTTCAACCGCAGTTCATCACGAAATGGCCTATGTCGCAGATGTCAAAGGATTGAGCGGCCGACTGCATCATGTTTCATTCTGGGTGGATAACCGCGAAGATGTTCTGAGGGCGGCAGATATCTTGATGGAAAATGGCATTGAAATTGAAGCCGGTCCTTCGCGACATAATAACTCGCAGGCATTTTATCTTTATTCGTTCGAGCCGGGTGGTAACCGCATTGAGGTTTACACCAGCGGCTTCCTGGTTTTTGCCCCTGACTGGAAACCGGTTATCTGGAACGAAGAAGAACGTGGAACGGGTGTCTATTGGGGCGCTGCCTTGCCGGACAGTTTTCTTAATTATGCGACGCCTGATCCTGATACCCACGGCGTTGAGGCACCTTCCAGTGACGTGCCGCGTGTCGATCCATTGTGATCTCCAGGTAATGCGCGTCAGATTCAGTGCTCACTAATTCAAGGCTCTAATTCCGCCAGCGCTTTCCTGATTTCAGTCAGATTGTAGGGCTTGGGTAAGATCGTGACCTGACCGTCGAGGTCGCTGTGATCTGCTTCCTGTTTATCCGGGTAACCGGACGCCAGCAGAACCTTGGGCCCTCCCGGACTGGCGGCTATCTTGCGGGCGATGTCAAATCCACTGATGCCACCTGGCATGACGACATCGCTGAATACAATGTCAATTTCTACGCTTGTTGCCAGAATATCCAGCGCCATCCGACCGCTGTCGGCCTCAAGAATCTTATACCCAGCCAGTCTGAGCAGGGAAGACGTGACATCCCTGACTTCTGGATCATCTTCAACCAATAATATGGTTGAACCAGTTGGGCTATGACTTGAATCTGGCAGAAGCGACTCTGCCGGCTGATCGTCAGGCGGCGCTTCGGGGAAGAGCAAACTTACCGTTGTTCCTTCGCCAATGACGCTGTCGATTTTGGCCGTACCCCGGGATTGTTTGGCAAAACCGTAGACCATACTCAGGCCCAGACCGGTACCTTTTCCAACTTCCTTTGTCGTAAAAAAAGGATCGAAGGCATTTTCGAGAACTGTCGCACCCATACCCGCGCCGGTGTCAGAAACACTCAATTCGATGTAGTTGCCTGCCGGAAGGTTGTCTTTGTTCCCCGACGCGTCCTCTCTGATTTTCACGGCCTTGACATCAATGCCCAGACGGCCACCGTTTGGCATGGCATCACGCGCGTTTACACACAGATTGATAATGGCATTTTGCAACTCGTGCACGTCCGCAAGAATTGGTGGCAGGTTTGCGGGGCAGGACACGGAGAAGGTGATGTCTTCGCCCAGGGTGCGACGAAGCAGGCTGTCGATACCAAAAACGATTTCGCCAGGTCGAACAGATTGCGGCTTGAGTGCCTGTTGTCGGGAAAAAGCCAGCAACTGATTAGTCAGACTGCCGCCCCGCTGAATGGTCTTTTCGATCTTTTCAATCCAGATGCCTTGTTCTTCAGGGTCATCCCGCAAACTGTCGATAACAGAGATCGAGCCACCGATGACCTGAAGCAGATTATTGAAGTCATGGGCAATGCCACCAGACAAATAACCGACGGACTCAAGTTTCTGGGCATGAAACAGTTGCTCTTGCGCCTGATTAAGCGCCGTCACATCCTGACCAATGGCAACGACGCCTACTGTGTTTCCTGATCGATCCAGAAGGGGTGTCAAACTGAAAAGGATCGTCGCGATTCCACCGTTTTTTGTGGCCACCGGTATTTCACTGCTTTCGGGTGACGCACCGTTCATGGCCCGTTCGAAGATAATTTTTGCGTTTTCGTTAAATTTTTCAGGCACGAACTCGTTGATGAAAAGGCAGTAGTTAACTTCTTCCTCGGAATAGCCTGTGATGGCCGTCGCCGCGATATTCCACTCCGTGATCTGACCTTTACGGTTTACGACGACGATCGGGGCACTCGCTGTGTGAATAATACTTTTGAGATTTCTCTCGGATTCTTCAAGCGCCCTGATCGCCATGATCTCGTCTGTGACATCCGGGAAGACTCCCAGAATACATTCGGTTCCTTCGATATCGATGATTTCGGCAGATATCCTGGTGTGCCTTATTTCGCCGCTTCTGGTTCGGAATTTTCCAACCATTTTGTCGACGCTGCGGTTTTCAGAGATGATGCGCTTGAAATTATTGCGAAATTCCGGGTCAGGCCAAATACCAATGTCCTCAGCGGTGGCCCCGATCGTCATGTCTCGGCTGTACCCAGTAATCGTCTCGAAGGCTTTGTTTACGTCGATATAACGACCATTGCTTACCGTCGAAATAGTACAGATTTGTGGGTTGGCGTGAAATGCCGTCGAGAATCTTGCCTCTGTGTTTGACAAGGCACGATTGGCCTGCATCAAATCTGTGATGTCATTACGCTCGCTGACACTACCTCCGTCAATTATGCGGCGCTCAATTGCCTGTATCCATTGCCCATTCCGAAGCTGATAAACAGTTGAACTTTCGCTCGCTCGGTGACGTTCGACAATTCGTTTGATCCACTCATCGATATCACCAACGGCATCAAGAATATCGCCGGCCTCTGCTGCGGCCCTGCTCAATGCTTCAAATTTTGCACCGGGCACTAATTGCGATCTCACGGACGGGTAAAACTTTTTGAACTGTTCGTTGCAGACCACAAGCTCGTCGTCATCGTTCCACAAAGCGAAACCGCTGGACATGGCACTGACCGCAGTTTTCAAACGCTCGTCCTGGTCCCTGATTTTGATGTTTGCCAGGTATTCATTTGTAATATCCGAAGCGGTTCCGATATAGCCCGCAAATTCTCCATCTTCGCGAAATACAGGATTACCTGAAGCACGGACCCATTTTGGAGGGTTTGGTGAGTTTTCGTAGGTAAAATTGCGAAAAGGTTTGTGGGCATCGAGCACGGCTTTGTGCGCTTCCCACTTATCGATATCGGCAAGGTCTCGGGGAGAGGCATTGTCCCATCGAAATGTACCAAGGACATCGGCACGCGGCAGTTTGCCCGTTTCCCGATTTCCAATCAGTTTTGAAAACCTGTATTCTTCGTCAGTTTCCCAGAACCAGTCGGAGCTTGTGGCCAGCAATTCATTGAGCTTGTCTTCACTGTCTTTCAGGTCTTTGCGGCTTTGGTAAAGGGACTTGACCAGAGCAGCAAAAAACAGGGCCAGCGGCAGAGCGACAAGGATGGCTGTGCCAACAATATTCAGGTTGTCGATCTGATCCGATTCAAAAGTACTTAGAACAAGGGCTGCGTAGACGGCATGATCGAGGATCAGCGCGAGCACAGCTGCTGAAGTCGCTACAAATAGCGTGATTACCCAAACTGATCGCTTGCCTGTCCAATGCAAGAACCGGTCGGTTACCCTGTCTGTAAAATACTTGCTCACTACAAATCACAACTCCCGGTCCCACTCTATCATTTATGCGGAAATATTCGAACGAATATATCCACATGGATAAAAAGGAAACTGCCTTACACTCGCGCTTGCGCTTGAATGCTAGAAATAACCGGATTTTTCCGCCCGCTTCAGGGCGTCATCAAGATGGGCCGTTAATGTTGCACGGGCTTTTGCAACGTCTCTTTTGTTCACAAATTCCATGATCTGGCTGTGACTGTGATCTACTTCAAGGGAAATGGCGGTGCGTGGCAAAAAGAGCCGCCGGTATCGGTCTGACTGATCTATTAGCCTTTGCTGCACATTCCCAAGCCATTTAGATTCAAGACCGCCGGTCAAGGCCATATGAAAGTTTCTGTGAAGCATTTCCCATGCCGAGATTGCCTCAATATCGTCAGGCGCGATCGTGGCTTCAACCTGGTTTAAATTGTCATAGGCTTTGTTGAGATGGTTTTTCCATGCCGTGTCGTTTTGTTCAATGGCAGACCCCAGCGCCGCGCATTCCAGGATTTGCCGTGTCCGGGTAATGTCGCAGAAATCCTCCAGCGTTACTTCTGGTATCCAGAACCCCCGTCGCAATAAATTAACAACCAATCCATCAGCTGTCAGCCGGGACAAGGCCTCACGCAAAGGGCTGGGCCCAATGTCATATCTGAGTTTCAGGGCTTCTATCCGAAGCTTGTGTCCGGGTTGTAAAATGCCGGACAGAATATCCTGCCGCAGTCGGTCATAGGCAATATGCGTCAACGTAATTTCGTTGCCGGTTGTTTCTGTTCCATTGCTGGATGAAAGGAGATCAAATTCCTTGTTTTCAGCCCGTTGTGACACTTTTGAGAATACTTCTTTTTCTGTAAATTGAATTTCGACGCGATTACATTAACACAATTACAAGCTATTCGGAATTTTATCGATAAAATTTTGTTGCTGCGAGTGGTTGGGCCAGATACTCTGGCGTACCAACATTTTTCCTCTATCAATTCCAGAAAATCACATGAAAATCTATACACACAACATCTTTGTTGAATGGGGCGATTGCGACCCGGCGGGGATCGTCTTTTATCCAAACTATTATCGCTGGATGGACGATGCCACATTTCATCTGTTTGACAGCGTGGGTTATGGTTGGAATGAAATTCGCAAAAAATTTGGTGCGCCTGGACTGCCGCTGATCGCTACTCATGCCGAATATCGCATTCCCGGCTTTTTCGGTGACAACATCAGCATTGAAGTCGGCGTTTCTGAATGGGGCACAAAGTCCCTGACCGTATCCCATCGCTTTATGAAAGACGGCAAGCTGGCTGTCGAAGGCTGGGAAAAGCGCATCTGGAGCGAGGGAGAACCCGGGGACGGTAAAAAGATAATCACAGCACCCATCCCGGACGAAGTCAAAGCGGCACTTAGTTCGCCAGAAACATCGGATCAGGGGGAATAGATATGGCAGGTGGAGTAATTGCCAGCGCAATCGTCCCGCATACGCCTCGTATGGGCGTCGAGGAAACGGCACCGGATTTTGTGCGCCCGTTGATCCAGGGGCAACGTGATCTGGGCGAGGAACTGCGGGCACTTAATCCGGACGTGATCATTTTGCAATCCAGTCACTGGGTCAGCACTTTCAACTGGTATGTAACGGTTAACAAAATCCATGAAGGTGTTTGCATTGCGGATGAAGCCCCGGATCTTATTCCGGGCTCTCCCTATAAATATAACGGTGATCCTGAATTTGGTCACGCGGTGGTAGACGCAATCAAGGGTGCTGACCTGGCCGTTGGTTTGATGGACTCGCCACATTTCAAATGGGATTACGCGTCTTATGTGCCGCTTCATTACCTTGATCCCGATGCAACCGTTCCCGTTGTGCTGTTGCCTTCTGTCGTTTGCTCCGACCTGGATGAAAATCTGAAAGTTGGCGGACTGGTCCATGACGCTGCGGTAAAATCGAACAAAAAGGCCATATTTCTTGGCAGTTGTGCCCTGGCCCACAAAGTCGTTCGCGGACCCCACCTTTGGCCCTCCGAGGAACACATGGACACTGACAAAAAACTGATTTCCATGTTCTGTGAGGGTAAAATTGATGCTCTGATAGACTGGCTGCCGGACTACGCCCGTGATGTTGTTACCGAGATGGGCGGTCGACCTATGGCTGGCATGTTGGGGGCAACCGCCGCCATGGCCAACGCCAATAGCAGCGGTAATGGTGTGCGAGGCAAGCAGTGGGGCCCCTATGGGCAAAGTTCCGGTTCCGGGAACGCCAGTATTTGCGTGTTGCCTCATTGATTAATCTACTAAATGATTAGCCTATAAAATTTTCTTCGCAGGCCTTGCGCAGTGGGTATGCCGATGTTGAAATCGGCCCACGGATTTTCATTCCTATTTTACCAGACAGGGTTCAGTTATGGGTGCCGAACGATCTTTCGCGAAAGAAGTAGAGCAACTTCGAGCGGGTGACGGAGACGTCTTTTTTGGTGAAGGTATTCTGGCCGTCACCAAAGGGTTGCTGCAGTCGGGCGTTGCCTATGTCGGCGGCTATCAAGGGGCACCGGTGTCGCATTTGATCGATGTTCTGGTTGATGCCGAAGACCTGATGACTGAACTGGGCATGCATGTCGAAACCTGTGCCAACGAGGCCGCTGCTGCGGCCATGCTGGGCGCGTCTATCAATTATCCCTTGCGCGGGGCAGTGACGTGGAAATCCATTGTTGGGACCAACGTTGCCGCGGACGGATTGTCGAATCTTTGCTCGCCAGGCGTCATGGGCGGCGCCTTGATCGTTGTCGGTGAAGATTACGGCGAAGGGGCGAGTATCATTCAGGAACGCACCCTCGCCATGGCCATGAAGTCAACGATCTGGCTGATGGATCCAAGGCCGGATTTGCAGAATATCGTTGATATGGTGGAACATTCGTTCGAAATGTCCGAAGCGTCCAATTCACCCGTCATGATGCAATTGCGTATTCGCTCCTGCCATGTCCAGGGAGAGTTTATTGCAAAGGACAACGTCAGCCCCGACGTCGGTACCAAAAACAAGTTTGCGGACCCGGCCGTGTTTGAATATGACAAGCTTGCCCATCCGCCGGTAACTTTCAGTCATGAGAAGTTGAAAGTGTCCGCCAGGTTGCCAGCCGCGCAGCGCTACATTGTCGAACACGGTTTGAATGAACTGATTGAAGGCGAACAAAATTCGGTTGGCATTATTGTTCAGGGCGGTATTTACAACATCCTGATGCGCCGTCTGCATGTCATGGGACTGGCTGATGCCTTCGGCAACAGTCAGATTCCGATCCTTGTCCTGAATGTGACCCATCCTCTGGTGCCAGATCAGATTACTGACTTTTGTGCCGGCAAGAACGCCGTGTTGATGGTCGAGGAAGGTAATCCGGAATTCATGGAGCACCAGGTCAACACGATGCTGCGCAAGGCAGACCTGAACACATCACTCCATGGCAAGGACGTTTTGCCTGCCGCTGGCGAATATACAGCTGATGTCTTGCAGGAAGGACTTGTTTCATTTCTTGAGCTGGCCATGCCAACCGGATTGAACAAATCCGGCATCCAGGATCTTGTCGCCCGCAGCAATGATGCACGCAGCGGCGGCAAAATTTCTCTTGGTCAAACATCACCGCCTAGACCGCCGCAGTTTTGTACGGGCTGTCCGGAGAGGCCGGTTTTTTCTGCAATCAAGATCATCGAGCAGGAAGTGGGCAAAGTGCATATCTCAGCGGATATCGGCTGTCATGCTTTCGCGACGTTTGAACCTTTTTCCATGGGCAACTCAATCCTTGGTTATGGAATGTCTCTCGCCAGTGCAGCCGCAGTCGCACCGTTCCAGCAACGCCGTTCGATCTCGATCATGGGAGATGGCGGCTTTTGGCATAACGGCCTGACCAGTGGGGTGGTCAGCACAATGCTGAACGCCGGTGATTCGATCCTCATCATCATGCAAAACGGTTATACCTCTGCGACTGGGCAGCAGTTTATTCCCAACAGTGCTGCCGGACGGCACAAGGAACCGCCGGGCATGGATATCGGCAAAACCCTGAAGGGCCTTGGGGTTCCGTGGATGAAAACGATCCGGACTTATTCTGTATCTGTGATGGTGGATACCTTACGAGAGGCGCTGACGACAGACGTACCGGGTCTGAAAGTGATCATTGCGGATGGCGAATGTCAGCTCGCGCGGCAGCGGCGATTGCGCGGTGAAAATGCCTTAAAACTGGAACGCGGTGAACGGGTTGTAACACCGCGCTTTGGTGTCGACGACGAGATTTGCTCGGGCGACCACGCCTGCATTCGATTGTCCGGGTGCCCCAGTCTGGGCATCAAGGATAACCCAAATCCTTTGAAATCTGATCCAGTGGCGACGGTTGAGCCCTCCTGTGTCGGTTGCGGTCTTTGCGGGGAAGTCACGCATGCAGCGACGCTTTGTCCTTCATTTTATCAGGTCGAAAAAGTCACCAATCCAGGTGCCTTTGAAAGCATGATGCAATCCCTTCGCAAGGGAACGATCAGCATGCTGGGAGGCGGCAAATGACGGAAGTAACAAACGTGCGGCCAACGACTTTGCTGATTGCCGCCATGGGTGGTGAAGGCGGCGGCGTGCTGACCAGCTGGATTGTGAATGCCGCACGAAGCAGTGGTTTGGTGGTGCAGGCAACGTCTATTCCTGGCGTGGCCCAGCGAACAGGCGCAACAACTTATTACATCGAGATCTGGCCAGAGGTCTTGCCGAAGGGTGCACCAAAACCGGTATTGGCGCTGGCGCCAGCTATTGGAGAAGTCGATATTCTGGCAGCCACAGAATATGTCGAAACCGGGCGGATGATCGAGGCGGGGTACGTCACGCCTGATCGCACAACTGTCATTGCCTCTGACCACCGTGTGTTTACCACTCATGAAAAAGTCGCCATGGGTGACGGTCGCACCGATATTGCGCCAATAAAAAAAGCGATTGCTGAGCGTGCCAGGCTGGCCATTGTTTCGGACATGCGTGCCTTGTCCATGAAAAGTGGTGCTGTGATCAACGCTGTGATGTTGGGCGCCATTTCGGGTGCCGGTGTATTGCCGATCCCGGCAGAAACGTTTGAGGCAGGTATACGGGCCGAGGGAAAAGCCGTCGAAGCAAATCTGCGCGGTTTTAATGCCGGACTGGCAGCGGCAACCGCTGGATCAGGCGCAGCGGACGAAAACAAATCTGTTGCTCATGCCCATTCTGCCTTGTCCCATATGATCACCAATGACTTTCCGCTCGCGGCACATCCTGTGCTGGAGGAAGCCGTTACCCGTTTGATCGACTATCTGGATGTCCCTTACGCCAACCTTTATCTGCAACGCCTCGAGGCCTATGCGAAAGGTGATCAGGAATTGCTTGTCAGCGTTGCCAGACATCTGGCCGTGCGTATGGGCTACGAAGACATCTACCGCGTGGCCCAGGTCAAGGTTCGCCCCGAACGTCTCGCCCGTATTCGTGCCGAAGCCGGTGCCAAAGACGGGGAGCCGATCAAAGTCAGGGAATTTTTCAAGCCAAGACTGTCAGAAATCAGCGACGTCCTGCCTACCGGGCTGGGACAATGGTTGCAGAATGTCGGCATTCGAAATCCGCGCCTCGCTGGTAAATCCTGGCCCATGTTGGTTGAAACAACATCCGTAAGCGGGTACCTGCGGCTTTCAATCCTGGCCGGTTTGCGCCGCATTCGCCGCTCGTCGCTCCGCTTCGGTGTTGAAACCCGGGCGATAGAAAGCTGGCTGGAGACAATCAGTCTGGCCATGCAGTCAAACCACAAGGTGGCCCTCGAAATTTCCGAAAGCGCCGGACTTATTAAGGGCTATGGCGATACGCATCAGCGCGGGATGAAAAGCTATACCCTGATCATGGAACAACTTGTGAAACCGGCTGTCAGTAATAACGATTTTACCGACCAGCTGGCGATGCAGATTTCTGCTGCACGATCCGCCGCTCTCGCGGACCCGGATGGTCAAACACTGAAGGCGACGCTGGAAAATGCCGCCTGACAGCAGGCACAATTGAATATTTGTGGGCGACCACACGATCAATATCACTAAAGGATACAGGCATAATGCTGATTAACGGGAACTGGGCAGACGCCAACGAGGGCACCACATTTGACGTCATCAACCCTGCAAATGGTGAGGTGGTGGGCCAGGTCCCTGATGGTGATGCTGCCACGGCGAAAGCTGCGATCGATGCCGCAGCCACCGCATTCGGTTCCTGGTCAAAGACAACGGCACATGCGCGTTCTGCAATTCTCTACAAAGCCTGGCAGTTGATGCTGGAACGCAAGGAAGATCTCGCGCGGACAATGACGATGGAGCAAGGCAAACCTTTGCGCGCCGCCCGTACCGAAGTTCAATATGCTGCCGATTTTCTGCTCTGGTTCGCAGAAGAGGCCAAGCGAACGTACGGCGAAACCATTCCCTCCGCACGGGCAGATCAGCGCTTTATTGTATCTCACTATCCCGTCGGTGTGGTGGCTGCAATTACGCCCTGGAACTATCCTGTATCCATGATCACCCGCAAAGTTGGTCCGGCACTGGCTGCTGGTTGTACTGTCGTGCTCAAACCCGCTGAAGCAACCCCGCTCAGTGCGATAAAAGTATTTGAAATTTTAGCCGAAGCCGGTGTGCCTGACGGTGTTATCAACCTGGTGACCACCAGTAATCCGGCACCGGTCGGAGAAGAATTTGTTTCCAACCCGCTGGTCCGAAAGCTGACTTTCACAGGCTCGACCGCTGTTGGCAAGATGTTGGCTGGCAAGGCTGCGGGGAACATGAAGCGGGTCTCGTGCGAGCTGGGCGGACACGCACCATTCCTTGTCTTCGACGATGCTGATCCTGTGCATGCGGCCAAGGGTGTACAGCTTGTGAAATTCCTGAATACCGGTCAGGCCTGTATCAGTCCCAACCGGATTTTTGTGCATCAGTCAAAAGTGGACGCATTTGTCGACACGTTGCAGTCGCGGGTTGCCGGGATGCAGGCGGGGTCGGGTTTCGAAGAGGGTGTAACCATCGGGCCGCTGGTTGATGAACGCGCTGTAACCAAGGTTTCGGCGCAAGTTGATGATGCTGTTGCCAAAGGTGCCGAAGTTGTTTGTGGCGGCAATCGTCTGATTTCGAACGGCCTGGATAAAGGCTTCTTCTACGCCCCGACAGTGCTCAGGGGTGTGACACCGGATATGTTGATTTACCGCGAGGAAACTTTTGGCCCAGTCGCACCGATCATTACCTTCGAGGATGATCAGGAGGCTTTGAAAATGGCGAACGACACATCCTACGGATTGGCGGCCTATGTTTATACGCGCGATATCTCACGTGCCATGCGGATGTTTGAAGCATTGGAATTTGGCATCATCGGTGTCAACGACATTAACCCCAGTGCGGCGTCAGCACCCTTCGGCGGTATGAAAGACAGTGGGCTTGGTCGTGAAGGCAGTCGAGAAGGGATATCCGAATATCTTGAAACCAAACTTGGTGGCTTTGCAATCTAAAGCCAGACAGAGTCTGACCAAAGGCGCTCCTGATCGGCTGGTGTCAACTTGTCGACAAGATACCGCAAGACATCGCGGCTACTGACAATGCCGATGGGCTTGCCGTCCTCGACCACAGGCATATGCCGATAGCCTTTGTCGTGCATCGATTTGATCACGTCCCGGGCGTCGTCTTCCCGTGTGCAGGTGGAAACCGGTGATTTCATGGCGCTGCTGATTTTTGCATCCAGAAACCCGGCCCCCTGGTCGGCGAGGCCGCGCACCACATCCCGTTCTGACAGAACACCGATCACCCGGCCATCATCATCGCAGACCAGCCCGAGACCAACATTACGTTCTGACAAAATTCGGGAAGCCTCCAGGACCGTTGCGTCCAGCGGAACGACAACCATATTGTCTGCCTGACCACCATCCATATTGATGGCGCGAATTACGACTTTGATCAGCATTTTCTTGCCCTTGTTACCGTTGGCCTGTCTTGTTACCAGGCGACTATAACCTGTTCGAGGTTTGAAGGTGAGAGGCGAATTGTCACATTTGTTCGAAATTTGGGCTTGAATTATCTGCAAATAAATATTATTTATTACAGGAATTTTTGGACTGACTATTCCTTGAAAATGGTTGGCTTCGAAGCATGAAACCAGTTCGAGGTACGGTTAAGTCCTTGAAAATAAATAGTTAAGAAGGAATATTCGTTATGAAAGCCATCGGCTTCACCCATTCGCTCGGTATCGATGAAACACAAAGTTTATTTGAATTCGACGTACCTGATCCGGTCGCAAATGGCCGCGACTTGCTGGTCGATGTCAAAGCAGTGTCTGTTAATCCGGCTGACGCCAAGCGCCGCATTCGCACGGCTGTTGATACCCCTCACGAAGCGCCGCTGGTACTTGGTTACGACGCTGTCGGCGTGGTTGCTGCAGTTGGTTCCGACGTCACAAACTTTGCTGTCGGGGATGAAGTCTGGTACGCCGGGGATCCGACGCGATCAGGCAGTAACGCCCAGCGTCAGTTGGTGGACGAGCGTGTTGTCGGGCGCAAACCGAAGAATCTCTCGTGGGCCGAAGCAGCGGCCATGCCTTTAACGGGACTTACGTCATTCGAGATGTTGTTCGACCGTTTTTGCATTACGGAAGGCAGCGGCAAGGGCAAATCCTTGTTGGTCATTGGCGGTGCCGGCGGCGTTGGCTCACTGACAATCCAGCTTGCACGCAAGCTCACAGATCTGACAGTGATCGCCACAGCCTCGCGTCCTGAAACGGCGGAATGGTGCCGTGAAATGGGTGCTCATGAGATCGTTGATCATCGTGATCTGATTGCTGAAGTACAGGGCAAAGGCTTTGACACTGTTGAATATATTGCCAACTACGCCGACACATCCCAGCACTGGGATGCCATGGCTACACTGGTCGCCCCACAAGGCAAGCTGGGTTGCATTGTTGAAACAGATGACCTGATTGACGTAACGCGTTTACAGGGCAAATCGGCGTCACTGCATTGGGAATTGATGTTCACACGGGCCATGTTTGGTACCGACGATATAGCGCGTCAGCACGACATTCTGAACCGCCTGGCGGACCTGGTTGAAAGTGGCGATGTGGTTTCTACGCTGCGACAGACCCTGAACGGTTTTTCCGCTGACGTCCTGAAAGATGGTCACAGGATCATCGAAACAGGCAAGGTCTTTGGCAAGCTTGTGATCGAATATTAGGACGAAATTATCGGAAAATAGTGGCGCAAAACAGGGACATTTGTTCGCATTTGACGGACATTTTGTCACAAACAGGGTGCAAATGGGCCTGATTTAAAGTCAATTCAGCGTGTGATCGCTATTCTTCCGAGGTTATTTCCGGCGTAAATCGTTTGCGGTGCCAGGCCCAGGCATCTGCGACAATTGTATCGATATCACTGCGCATTGTTTGCCAGGATAATTTTTCCCTGGCAGCTTCCGGATTTGCCACAAGCCGGGGTGGATCACCTGGACGTCTGGGCGAATCTGTCGTCTGAATTTCAGAACTGGTCAGACGTCGTGCAGCGTCGATGACGTCCAGAACGGATGCTCCCTGGCCGCTTCCCAAATTAAGGGCGAGTGTGTCGCCGCCCTTGAGCAAATGATCCAGCGCTGCAACATGGGCGTTGGCCAGATCTGATACGTGCACATAGTCCCGAACTGCAGTGCCGTCAGCGGTCGGGTAATCATTGCCAAAAATCTGAATGTTTTCGCGTCGTCCCAGGGCAGCATCCAGGATTATCGGGATCAGATGAGTTTCGGGCAAATGATGCTCGCCGATTTCCTCATCGGGGTCTGCACCGGCCGCATTGAAGTAACGCAAACAGACGCTGCGAATATTGCGGTCGAATTCTGAAGCCCGGATCATTTCCTCGCAGGCCAGTTTGGTTTCGCCATAGGGGTTGCCCGGCTTTTTTTCGGTGTCCTCGGATATCAAATCTGCGTTCGGCTCGCCATAGATCGCAGCTGTGGACGAGAAGACCAGGGCTTTGACATTTTGCGCGGCCATGGCGTCCAGCAAATTGCGCGTGCCGCCACAATTTACGTCCTTGTAGAGATCAGGCTGCTCAACGGATTGACCAACCAGAGAGAGGGCGGCGAAATGCATAACGGCAACTGGTTGGGTTTTCTCAATGGCCCTGGCTAAAGCTTCTGCGTTTCGAACATCACCTACTATTGCCGTTCCCCAACGCACAAAATCCCGATGACCGGTACTGAAATTGTCGAATACGACAGGTTCATACCCTGCTTGCGACAAGGCTTTGACGCAGTGACTGCCGACATATCCAGCACCACCTGTAACAAATATTTTTTTCATCTTCCCCGGACCGTGAATTCATTCTTCCAGGATCATAGCGTTTGCAAACGGGCAAGGCGACAGGGCGGCCTGAAGTTCATACTGGAGCTGGAATAGTTCAAATATTTTCTTGAACAAAAATGCCGTTCAAGAAGGAAATCGCAGAATTCCACGAGTTTTGTGCCAAAGGCGAAATAATCTTGCGCAAAAAAAATTCTTGACTCAGAATATAACGTTTGTGTACGAATGATATATTCATTGGTGTACTAATAATAATAAATCGAACAGGCACCAATTTTGATCAACGGGATGGACGACACAACATGGGCTATTTTTTGCCGGTGACGGTTGCCGAGGCCACTGCCGGACTGACTGAAAAGAATTATTTGATTGTTGCCGGTGGAACGGATTTTTATCCGGCCAGGGCAGACAAACCTGTTCGTGACGATGTCATGGATATTTCCGCGTTGAATGAACTGCGGACCATCACCATTGAAGAAAACCAGACCCGCATCGGCGCCCTTGCCACATGGACAGATATTGTTGAGGCTGATTTACCGGACAAGTTTCAGGGCCTGAAACTGGCGGCACGGGAAATTGGTGCCTTGCAAATCCAGAATGCCGGAACAGTTGTCGGAAATCTCTGCAATGCGTCTCCGGCGGCCGATGGCGTGCCACCCTTGTTGACGCTGAACGCAAATATCGAAATCTCTTCTGCTGCAGGTCGACGCGTTTTGCCTTTGCAGGAATTTGTCCTGGGCAACAGGCGTACGGCATTGCGCGAAGGCGAAATGGTGACAGCGATCCTGATCCCGGACGACGCCGCAAAAGCCAACGGCCATTTCCTCAAACTTGGATCGCGCCAGTATCTGGTGATTTCCTTTGTCATGGTGGCAACACTTCTGGAAGCTGACGCAAATGGCAGCATCACCCAGGCCCGTATTTCGGTCGGTGCCTGTTCCGAAGTCGCCTGCCGCCTTGCTGATCTGGAAGTTGACCTGATTGGCGTATCCCTTGCCGAGGCCGGAAACATTGCGGCTCCAAATCACTTGAAAGATCTAAGCCCGATATCCGATATCCGGGCGACGGCAGAATATCGCAAGGACGCGGCACTTGAACTTGTCCGCCGAAGCCTGTCTGCCTGCGCGGAGGGCTTGTCATGACAGCACCTGTCGCCTTTTCCCTGAATGGAAAATCTGTATCCGTCAACGTCGATCCTTTGCGCCGTCTGTCTGATGTCTTGCGCGAAGAACTGGGCCAGACCGGCACCAAGGTTGGCTGCAACGCCGGTGATTGCGGGGCCTGCACTGTGCTGGCGGATGGCAAATCTGTCTGTGCCTGCATGGTCCCGGCCGGTCGTCTGGAGGGTATGGAAATCCAGACAATCGAAGGTCTTGCCGAAGAAGAAATCCCCAACCGTTTGCAAAAAGCCTTTTTGCATTTTGGAGCGGCCCAATGCGGCATCTGTACCCCCGGCATGTTGATGGCAGCAACCGGATTGCTGACGTCAAATGCTCATCCATCCGAAGACCAGGTGAAGGAAGCCCTTGGTGGCGTGCTTTGCCGGTGTACTGGCTATCGCAAGATCATCCAGGCCGTTATGGCAGCGCACGAATTTGACATCGAACCGCTGACAACCAATATCGGATCGGCAGTAGGCGCACGGCTGAACCGCCTCGACGGTGAAGAAAAAGTTCTAGGCACAGACCGGTTTGGTGACGACCTCGCAGACCAGGACACCGCAGTCCTCAAGGCTATTCGCTCACCTTTTCACAGGGCGTCATTTCAGATTGGTGATCTGGAGGCCTTTGTTGCCGGAACTCCTGGCTTGCTGAAAGTCCTGACAGCTGGCGATATTCCCGGTCGCAATCTTCACGGTGTGATTCCGGATACCGTTGACCAACCTGTATTTGCCGAGGCTGAGACCCGCTTCAAGGGTGAAGCGATTGCGGCGGTTGTGGGCGAAGCCGCCGCCATGCGGTTATTTGACATCTCGGACTTTCCGGTCACATGGAATGAACTTCCTGCTTGTATGACGCCTGATGAATCCCTGGCTGAAACCGCCCCTTTGATGCATGCCAATCGCGCCGGGAATATCCTGATGAACGGCCTGGTGCAACGGGGTGATCTGGCACCCGGCTTTGACCACCGTGATGCCATCACGGTTGAAGGTGATTTCAGCACCGGCTTTGTTGAACACGGATATATTGAACCGGAAGCAGGCATTGCCCGGCGTGTCGGGAACCGCATTGAAATCCAGGCCTGCACCCAGGCGCCCTATATGGATCGCGACGACACGGCGGCCATCCTTGGCATCGCAAAGGAAGACGTCCGGGTTATACCAACCGCTGTTGGCGGCGGCTTTGGCAGCAAGCTTGATCTTTCCGTACAGCCATATATCGCCCTGGCTGCGTGGCTGCTGGACCGCCCGGTGCGCATGACCTACAGCCGCCAGGAAACCATGATGGCAACGACCAAACGGCATCCGTCATCGATAAATGCCAGAATTTCCGCGGATAAGCAGGGCAAATTGTTGTCCATGGATTTCAACGGCGTGTTTAATACCGGTGCTTATGCTTCGTGGGGGCCGACCGTTGGCAACCGGGTGCCCGTTCATGCTTCCGGGCCTTACATTTATGATGCCTATCGGGCACGCAGCAAGGCTGTACATACCAACTGTCCGCCGTCCGGTGCCTTTCGTGGATTTGGTGTGCCGCAGTCTTCCATTGTCCAGGAAACACTGTTTGATGAACTGGCGATCAAGCTGGGCATTGACCGGCTGGAATTCCGCCTGCGCAATGCGCTGGTCAATGGTGCCCCAACCGTTTGCGGTCAGGTGTTTGAAAATGGTGTTGGCATCAAGGACTGTCTGCAGGGACTAAGATCCCATTGGGACCGTGCCCTGGCGGATGCAGATAAATTCAATGCGACCTCTGACGGCGCATTGCGTCGGGGCGTTGGCGTCGCTGGTATGTGGTATGGCTGTGGCAATACCTCCTTGCCGAATCCTTCCACGATCAAGGTCGCCATTCGCAGCGACGGCAAGGTCGTGCTTTTCCAGGGCGCTGTTGACGTCGGACAAGGGGCCAACACTGTCATATCGCAGATTTGCGCCGATGCCGCCGGCCTGGATATCGCCGGGTTCGAACTGGTCTACGGAGACACAGACCTGACGGCAGATGCAGGCAAGACATCCGCCTCTCGCCAAACCTTTATCAGCGGCAAGGCGTCTTATCTCGCGGGCGTGGATATCCGCAAGAAAATCCTGCGGATGGTCAATGCCGGTGAAGACGCGGTTCTGGCTATTCAGAATGGCAAAATCGTTGCCCGGGGCAATGCCGAAAAAACTGAAATTGACCTGGCGGCTTTGCCGGTCGACGAAGACGGTTTTGTCTTCACCGGCACGGGAACATACGACCCGCCGACAGTCCCACTGGATGCCAATGGTCAGGGCGAGCCCTATGCCATCTTTGGCTACGGCGCGCATATGATGGAACTGGAAGTCGACACGGCTTTGGGTACTGTCCGCCTGATCAAGCTAACGGCTGCCCATGATGTTGGACGGGCGATCAACCCGACCTTGATCGAAGGCCAGATCGAAGGCGGGGCAGCCCAGGGTCTCGGGTTGGCCCTGATGGAAGAATTTATTCCAGGTCGCACTGAAAACCTGCACGACTATCTTATTCCGACAATCGGTGATGTGCCCGAAGTGCAGTCCTTGTTAATCGAAGTGCCCAACGATCATGGACCTTACGGTGCCAAAGGCATCGGCGAACAGGTTTTGATCCCGACAGCCCCTGCGATCCTGAATGCCATACGACATGCAACAGGTGCTGTTTTACGCGACATGCCTGCGACACCTGAAAAAGTTCGAAACGCGATTTTACGCGCCAAAGGAGCCTGAAAATGAGCGATGACAATAATGCAGGCCTGGTTGTTTGCGACGCCTGTCCGGTGCGATGCCGGATCAAGGACGGCCGACCAGGTGCGTGTGATCGCTACGCCAATGTTGATGGTGTGCTGACACGCCTTGATCCATTGACCGTCGTTGAACGTGCCCATGATCAGGGCACACCTTTGGTTCCCTTCCTGAAAACTGAACAGGAATGGAGTGGTGATCTGCTGCAGTCGGAAAACACGTTTGTGACCGCTGTCGGTGCAGGTACGACCTATCCTGATTACAAACCGGCACCTTTCATTGTCTCCAGCGAAGTCGACGGCGTCGATATGGTCACGGTTGTGACCGAAGGCATCTACAGTTACTGCGGCGTCAAGATCAAGGTCGATACCGACCGCCACCTGGGTCACGAAACAGCTGCGGTCCGTGCCGACGGCGAAATCGTCGGCCACGTCACCACAGGTGAATATGGCTCACAGATGATGTCTCTTGGCGGCGTCAGTCATTTGACCGGCGGCAGCAAGAAAGAAGGCCGTGTAACCTGTCAGACCTTGATGGATCTGTGCAACTGCAAGCCCGTAAAACTGATGATTGACGATGGTGTTTCCATCATTGTCGAAGCTGGCAAGGCCCCGATCATTGACGACGTTCAGGAAGAACGCATGCGCGTTGGTTGTGGCTCAGCCACCATCGGCATGTTCGCCATGCAGTGGCATGATCATGTGGACGAAGTTGTCGTCGTGGACGATCACATCACCGGTGTCATGTCTGAACATGAAGCAGGCAAGGTTCTGGACGTGAAGCCAACCGGCATTTCGATCAATGGTCGTCGCTCAACGCCCGGGCGTTATTTCAAGGTTGCCGAACCTGGTACCGGTTGGGGTGGCACTGACATCAGCGATCCCTTGTCGATCCTGAATGACTTCAAGGCGGGTGATGCCAAACCCGGCACGACAATGTTGATGGTCTCAACGACCGGCGAACATTATGCCTATTTTGTGCTGGATGATGATCTCAAGCCAATTGCACAGGATTTACCGGACGTTCTTCAGGCCTCTGTTGAACGTATTCGGGAAAATTGCGAACCGGCACTTTGTTCTGTCCTGTTCGTGGGCGGGGCAGGCGGATCACTCAGGGCAGGGGTGACCGAAAATCCGGTCAAGCTGACCATGTCGGTGAAGGATGCCCTGACCAATGTGACCAGCGGCGGTGCTGAAACCTTTGTCTGGCCGGGTGGTGGCATTACCTACATGGTTGATGTGACACGCATGCCTGAGAACTCCTTCGGTTATGTGCCGACGCCAGCCATTGTTGCCCCCATCGAATTCTCCATGCGCGTCGAAGATTATGCAGCGCTCGGCGGACATATGGCTTCCATTGTACCCCTGGACGATGTCCTGAAGGACCCGAACCTGCGGCCTGTTGATCAGGGTGAAAGCAGCTGGCCCATGGAAAAAAGCCAGTACAAATGGCGCGACGATCAGGACACGGATAGCTGACGTGACCGGAAACTTCGCCAAAATATTGCCAGATGGCAAACGCCTGCATTTGCAAAGCGGCCCCATTGATCTTGTGATCGATGCGGATGGCGATATGTCAGAAGTCGCATTGGCATTTGAGCAAGCCAGTAAAGCATTTGAGCCGGTTCTGGTTGATCTGGTTTCCGAGTTGGCGTTCTTGCGATCCTCACTGAAACCTTCCTCGCTGAAGGGCAGGGAACTTGCTGATACGGACGGCTCTTGCAAAACCGTCGCACAAATAATGGTCGACGCGGCGTCAAGATTTGCTGACCACAACGTCACACCGATGATCGCAGTCGCGGGTTCGGTGGCTGACTATATTCTCAGTGCGATGCGTAATGAACGCACACTTGATCGTGTTTACGTCAACAATGGCGGTGATATCGCGCTTTATCTGAATGACGGTCGAAGCTTTGACATTGGTATTGTGGAACGCATCGATGCGCCGGAAATTTCCATGAAGGCCCATGTGACGTCAATGGACCCTGTCCGCGGCGTTGCGACCAGTGGCTGGCGGGGACGCAGTCATTCTCTCGGCGTGGCGGATGCAGTCACCGTATTGGCACCAACAGCAGCGTTGGCGGATGCGGCGGCAACCCTGATCGCGAATGTGGTTGATCCCGGTCCTTGTACCGAAGTGACCCGCAGTCCGGCCCGTGATCTGGACCCTGACAGTGATCTTGGTGACCGCCTTGTGACCGTTGATGTCCAACCCCTGTCAGCGGAACAAATTGATCGTGCCCTGCAAGCGGGACAAGACCTTGCCCGGTCTTTTGCGGATGCCGGACATATCGCTTCAGCTTCAATGTCCTTGCAGGGAAGCACGCGCATCGCCGGAAGAATCAATACCGGTATCAACACAAACATAGCCCACAACGAACCTGATCTGGAGAAGCAATATGCCGTCGGTCGAGCTTAGAAAACAAATTATTTCTGTTGAAGAAACCTGGCATGAAGGTGGTCCGGTTGCCACGATTCCCAATCGTCGGGCCAGCGGCATGATCATCATAAAAAACCCCTTTGCGGGCAAATATGTTGAAGATATTCAGCCCTTCATCGAAGACCTCAAGCCCTTTGGCCTGGCCCTGGCAACAGCGGTACTGGATGCCCTGGGTTGCGATGCTTCTGCCATCGAAGGATATGGCAAGGGTGCCATTATCGGTGAAGCCGGTGAGCTGGAGCACGGTGCCTTGTGGCATCCGGCAGGGGGCTATGCCATGCGTGCGTTGTTGAACGGCACCAAGGCGATTGTACCGTCGACAAAAAAAGTCGGTGGTGTTGGTGCCCGTCTGGATGTGCCGATTACCCACGCCAATGCGTCTTATGTGCGCAGCCATTTTGACGCCATGGAAGTTGGCTGCAACGACGCGCCGCGCGCGGACGAGCTGGCCTACATTCTGGTCATGAGCACAGGCCCCCGCGTTCACAGCAGATCCGGTGGACTGGAAGTAGCAGACGTCATTGGAGAGGATGGACAAAAATGAGTACGGCAAAAATTCGCAAGATCATCACCGTTGTCGACGAAGTCCACATTGAAATGGGCAAGGCGATTTCACCGGCCACGCGTCGGGCGGCGGCCATTGCCGTTATCGAAAACCCCTTTGCTGGCAGCTACACCGAAGACCTCGATCCGCTGATGGAAATTGGCGCGGAACTCGGCGGCATGCTGGGTGAGCGCGCCGTTCAGGCTCTCGGGATTACCCCGGATCAGGCTGAAAGCTATGGCAAGGCAGCTGTTGTCGGTGAAAACGGAGAACTGGAGCACGCCGCAGCGATCCTGCACCCGAAGCTTGGCGCGCCTTTGCGAAAAGCTGTTGAAAGGGGTGCCGCCCTGGTGCCGTCCGCCAAAAAAATGGGTGGGCCTGGAACACCGATGGATGTGCCTCTGGGTCATAAGGACGCTGCCTATGTGCGCAGTCACTTCGATGCCATGGAAGTGCGCGTGAATGATGCGCCCCGCGCCAACGAAATTCTGGTTGCCGTTTGTGTAACCGACAGCGGTCGCCCCTTACCCCGGGTTGGTGGCCTGACGCACGAAGACGCCGAAGGCAAAGACGGGTTGCGCTAGCGGATATCAATTTCAACAGAAACCATTTTGTCAGCAGATTATTGATGGAGACCCCCATGGAATTTATTCAAAATAGTTGGTACGTCGCCGGTTGGTCGAAGGAGTTCTCACGCGAACTTACCAAGATGACAATTCTTGGCGAAAACATTGTTTTTTACCGGACAGAAGCCGGTGCGGTCGCGGCGCTGGAAGATCGATGTCCGCACAAGTTATTGCCGCTGTCTGAAGGCCGACTGATTGGCGATGACGTGCAGTGCGGTTACCACGGTGTGACTTTTGGATGCGATGGCAATTGCGTGCGCGTGCCGGGCCAGTCAGTTGTGCCCAAAAGTGCCTATGTGCGCAGCTTTCCCATCTTTGAACGCCACAATATTGTCTGGGTCTGGATGGGTGATGAAGACAAGGCTGACGAAGCCCTGGTCTTTGATTTGCCGGAATTGTCCAGCCCCGACTACGCCCCGCATCAGGGTAATCCGCTGCATTACGAATCCAATTATCTGAACGTGGCCGACAATCTTTGTGATCCGGCGCATGTCAGCTTTGTGCATCCGACGACGCTGGGAAATCCCGAGATGGAAGATTTGCCGATCGAATCCGAGATCAATGATGACGGCGTGGTTATCACCAGCCGCTGGACCCGCGATGCGCCGCCTGTGGGTATTTTCCAGGCTCTGGCCAACTTCAAGGGTAATGTTGACCGCTGGCAATATTACATCATGACCGTGCCCAATGTGGCGGTCATCGATTTCGGCAGCGCCGATGTGTCCGAAAATATTACATACGAGCGCCGCGCCGAAGGCGTTCATATTTATGCCATCCACTTTCTGACACCGGTCGACGAATACCGGACCATTGATCGCTGGATGCATGTGCGAAATTTTGCCCTCGACGACAAGGCCATTGGTGGCAACATGAACGATCTGTTCAATGTTGCCTTCGCCGAGGACAAGGTAATCCTGGAAGCAATCCAGGTGGAAGAACGACGACCGTCGACACGACGGCCGTTGCGGATCGCGATAGACAAGGGATCGAACCTGTATCGACGCAGGATTGACGAATTGATCAAACTGGAGCGATCCACCGAAGACAAAAATCTGACAGCAACAAACTAAGGAAACGGGGATATTATGTTAAAATCATTTACGAAACTGGCTGTTGCGGCCTCCCTTACGGCCTCTTTGGGCCTGGCTGCAGCACCGGGATATGCAGACACCATCAAGATCGGTGACATCAACAGTTACAAACGTTTGCCGGCACACACCATTCCGTACAAGAACGGTGCCCTTCTCGCCATCGAAGAAATCAACAAAGCCGGTGGCATCAACGGCAACAAACTGGAACTGGTCTCACGCGATGATCAGGGTAAACCTGGTGAAGCCATAAAAATCGCCGAGGAGCTTTTCTCCCGTGATGGCGTTGCCATGATTTCAGGCTCTTTGTTCAGCCATGTGGGTTTGGCTCTGGCTTCTTATGCCGGTCAGAAAAAACGCGTGTATCTTGCCGCTGAGCCACTTGCTGACGCCCTGGTCTGGGCCAAAGGCAATAAATACACCTTCCGTTTGCGTCCTTCGACATGGATGCAGGCCTCCATGCTGGCTGAGCAAGCTGCCAAAAATCCGGCCAAACGCTGGGCCACCATCGCGCCTAACTATGCCTACGGCAAAGACGCTGTGCATGCGTTCAAGACCGTTCTGAAATCCATGCGTCCGGACGTCGAATTTGTGACCGAACAGTGGCCAGGTCTTTTCAAGATTGACGCCGGTGCCGAAGTTCAGGCCATCCAGGCTTCCAAGCCGGAAGCTATCTACAACGTAACTTTTGGTGGTGATCTCGCCAAGTTTGTCCGCGAAGGCAAACTGCGTGGTTTGTTCAAGGGCAAGCTGACAGTTGGTCTGTTGACCGGTGAGCCGGAATATCTTGATCCGCTGAAGGGCGAAGCTCCTGTCGGTTGGCTGGTAACGGGTTACCCCTGGTACAGCATCAAAACTGCAGCGCATGACAAATTCCGGAATGCCTATCAGGCACGCTGGAACGATTATCCGCGTATTGGATCGCTGGTTGGTTACAACACCATGCTGACGATCGCAGCGACCCTGAAGAAAACAAAGTCGCTGAAAGCCGATGATCTGGTGGCTGCCATGGAAGGTCTGTCCGTGTCGTCACCTTCCGGGGACTTCTCCCTGCGTGCCATCGATCACCAGTCCACCATGGGTGCCTATGTCGGTACCACTGCCCTGAAAGATGGCAAGGGTATTATGGTTGACTGGAAATATCTCGACGGCGCGAAATACCTGCCGTCCGATGCTGAAGTGCGTAAAATGCGTCCGGCTAACTAAGGACGTTCGATATCGGGGTGGCCTCAACCAGGCCACCCCGCTTTATCAATTTACTTTGAATATTTGATTTCCAAGGGGGTTTGACGTGGGATTTATACTGGCACAGGCGCTGACGGGACTGTCCAATGCGGCCGCCTTGTTTCTTGTCGCCTCGGGTCTGTCGATTATTTTCGGCGTCACCCGCATCGTTAATTTCGCGCATGGCTCCTTTTATATGCTGGGCGCCTATATCGCTTACACCACCATGAGCATGCTGCCCGGCATTATCGGTTTCTGGGCCAGCGTTGCCATTACCGGTGTGGCGGTGGGTTTGATTGGCGTTGTTGTGGAACTAGTGGTCTTGCGTCAGGTCTATAAAGCACCTGAACTTTTTCAACTGGTCGCGACCTTCGGCGTTATCCTTGTGGTACAGGACCTGGCATTGCTGACCTGGGGACCGGAAGACCTCATCGGCTCCCGCGCACCTGGTCTCGAAAGCGTCGTCTACATCATGGGCGAAGCGATCCCGGAATATGATCTCGCGATTATCGCCCTGACACCGGTGGTGCTGTTTGCCATCTGGTACCTTTTCAACCGCACGCGCTGGGGTATCCTGGTGCGTGCAGCCACGGAAGACCGCGAGATGGTGGGGGCCCTGGGCGTCAATCAATCCTGGTTATTTACCGGCGTCTTCTTTCTGGGCTCCTTGCTGGCGGGTGTCGGTGGGGCCATCCAGCTGCCCAAGGGCGGGGCTGATTTGCTGATGGATTTCAGTATTTTGTCCGCCGTCTTTGTTGTCGTTGTTATTGGCGGCATGGGCAGCATCCCCGGGGCTTTCATTGCCGCCCTGATCATTTCCGAACTCAACGTCTTTGGTGTGCAGTTGTTGCACCAAAGTACCCTGGTTCTGATGTTTGTGGTCATGGCCCTGGTCCTGATCGTGCGCCCCTGGGGTTTGCTGGGCAAGCCTGAAAAACCCGGCCAACATGGTCAGGTCGGTGAGCTGGCGCGACCCATCGCCATCATGCCAACAAGGGGCAAATGGCTGTTCGCCGCCATGCTGGTCCTGCTGGCCTTGTTGCCGGTTCTCGACGACAGTTTCCTGCTGGTGCTGATGGCGGACATCATTATCTTTTCGCTGTTTGCCACCAGCCTGCATTTCCTGATGGGGCCGGGAGGCATGGTCTCCTTCGGTCATGCGGCCTATTTCGGCGGTGGTGCCTATGCGGCGGCATTGTCCGTCAAATATATGGGCGCGCCGATGGAAATCGCCATAATGATTGCACCGCTGATCGCAGGGTGCCTCGCCATCATCATTGGCTGGTTCTGTGTGCGCTTGTCGGGCGTCTACCTCGCCATGCTGACGTTGGCTTTTGCCCAGGTGCTGTGGTCCATCGTCTTTCAGTGGGGCGAAGTTACGGGCGGCGATGACGGAATTCTGGGGATCTGGCCGTCTGAATGGGCCAGCGACGGGGTCGTTTTTTACTACCTTGTACTTGTCGTAGGCAGTGCCGGAATTCTGTTGATCCGCCATGTGTTGCATTCGCCCTTTGGCTATGGCGTGCGCGCCGGGCGCGACAGCTTTGTGCGCAGTGAAGCCATCGGCATCAATGTCAAACTGATGCAGTGGATGGCCTTTGCCTTCGCCGGTGCCCTCGCCGGTCTCGCCGGTGGCCTTTATGTCTTTGCCAAGGGCAGTATTTTTCCGGACGAAATGGAAATTGCACGATCCTTCGATGCCCTGATCATGGTGCTGCTGGGTGGTGTTAAAACCCTGTCCGGTCCCTTTGTTGGTGCTTCAACCTTCACCTTGCTGCAGGACTGGCTGTCACGCTTTGAATATTGGCGACTGGTGCTGGGCAGCATGATCATCCTGCTGGTGATCCTGTTCCCTCAAGGTCTGGTGGGCTTCGCCCGCGACAAGTTTGGCCGATTAATCAATGTCCGCGGGGAGGATCACGCATGACTTCGGTATTGAGCGTGCAGAACCTCGCCAAGTCTTTTGGTGGGGTCCAGGCTGTGAAGGACGTCAGCTTTGATCTGGCCAAGGGTGAATTGCTGGCCTTCATCGGTCCCAACGGGGCGGGTAAGACCACCACCTTTAATATGCTGAACGGTCAGTTGAAGGCCAACAGCGGCAGTGTGAAGTTCAATGGTGAGGAAATCATCGGGCGGGAGCCTCGCGACGTCTGGAAGATGGGCGTTGGTCGTACGTTCCAGATCACGGCCACCTTCGGCACCATGACCGTACTGGAAAATGTGCAGACGGCGCTGATGTCTTATCATCGCAACCTGTTTTCGCTGTTTGGCAAAAGCAGCAAACATCATGTGGACGATGCCCTTGCCCTGCTGGACCTGGTTGGCCTGGAAAGTCAGTCTCACCGGGCCTGCAATGTCATGGCCTATGGCGACCTCAAACGTCTTGAGTTGGCAATCGCCCTGGCGAACGATCCGAAATTGTTACTGATGGATGAGCCCGCAGCTGGCATGGCCCCGCTGGAGCGTATCGGGCTCATGCAATTGACCGCTGACATCGTAAAGGAGCGCAATATCTCTGTGCTGTTTACCGAACACGACATGGACGTGGTCTTCGCCCATGCCCACCGAATTATTGTGCTCAACCGCGGAGAGCTGATTGCCGAGGGCACACCCGAAGAAGTGCGAAATAACGAACGGGTGCAGGAAGTTTATCTGGGGGGCGGCAGTACCTTCAAGGACGAGGAGGACTGAACCATGCTGAATGTACAATCCATCGATGCTTATTATGGCCAGGCAAAAATCCTGCATGGACTTTCCCTGAATATTCAGCAGGGTGAAGTTGTCGCCCTGCTGGGCCGCAACGGGGCCGGTAAATCCACCACCATGAAAAGTATTATCGGTATCGTGCCACCACGGGCGGGGCGGATAACTTTCCGGGACAGGGAAATTGCCGGCATACCGACCCACAGCATTAGTCAGCTGGGCATTGGCTACGTGCCGGAAGAACGCCGGATATTTGCCTCCCTTACTGTGCTGGAAAATCTTGAGGTCGGGCGTCAAAATGCCGTGGACGGCTTGCAGCCCTGGACCCACGAGCGCCTGTTCGAGATATTTCCCAATCTGGCGGAGCGGCGCAACAATCTGGGCGGTGATATGAGCGGCGGTGAGCAACAGATGCTGACCATTGCCCGTACCTTGATGGGCAATCCGTGGCTATTGTTGCTGGACGAGCCGTCCGAAGGTCTGGCCCCGGTGATTGTGGAACAGATGGCCCACACCATTCAGGATCTGAAAAAAGAGGGCTTGACCATATTGATTTCTGAACAGAATCTACATTTTGCCGACCTTGTGGCAGATCGCGCCTTTATTGTGGAGAAGGGTGAAACACGCTACGAAGGAACCATGGTCGAACTGGAATCCAATGAAGAGGTGAAGGATACCTATCTTGCTGTATGACCTGAGCTGTACGGGGAAAGAATTTGTCTGAAAAGTTGGATACAACGCTGCTTGCCGATCCGGTTACGGATTATGTCCTGGATGATCAGGTCGGCTTTATTCTGCGCCAGGTGGGTCAACGACATACCTCCATTTTTGCCGACATGATGATCGAGCGTCTGACGCCGACACAATTCGCCGCCATGTCCAAATTACATCAAATCGGTGATTGCTCGCAGAACCAGCTGGGCCGTCACACATCCATGGATGTTGCCACGATCAAGGGTGTCGTCGACCGCCTGGTCAAGCGTGGATTTGTCGACAGCTACGCCGATGTCTCCGACGCCCGTCGCCGCATCGTCTGCCTGACAGAAACAGGCCGGGAGGTTATCGTCAAAGCGGTTGAAATAGCTGCGGAAATAACCCGGGAGACACTGAATCCCTTGTCGGCAGAGGCGCAGAAACAGTTGCTTAATTTGCTGATCCAAATGCGTTAAAGTGAGAAATAAACCAACCCATCACACCCCGCTATGATGCTTATTCTGAAATCAAAACAAACTTAATTCCCGGAACAAGACAGGACTTCGAAACATGAAAACACGTGCTGCAATTGCCACCCAGGCCGGAAAACCACTTACTATCGAAGAAGTTGATCTGGAAGGGCCTCAGCCCGGCGAAGTGCTGGTCGAAATCAAGGCAACAGGCGTTTGCCATACAGATGCCTTCACCCTGTCCGGTGACGATCCCGAAGGGGCCTTCCCGGCGATCCTCGGTCACGAAGGTGCAGGCATTGTGCGCGAAATCGGTGCCGGTGTGACTTCCGTTTCTGTTGGCGACCACGTAATCCCGCTCTACACCCCGGAATGCCGCGAATGCGAATACTGCCTCAATCACAAAACCAATCTCTGTCAGTGTATTCGCGAAACCCAGGGTGCCGGTGTCATGCCGGACGGCAGCAGCCGCTTCTCTCTGAACGGTGAAAAAATCCTGCACTATATGGGTTGTTCGACTTTTTCGAACTTCACTGTGTTGCCCGAAATCGCAGTTGCCAAAGTCCGCAAGGATGCGCCGTTTGAGCAAATCTGTTACATCGGCTGTGGCGTGACGACGGGTGTGGGCGCTGTTGCCCTTGATGCCAAGGTCGAACCGGGATCAAACGTCGTTGTCTTTGGTCTGGGCGGCATTGGCCTTAATGTTGTGCAGGGCGCACGCATGGTTGGTGCCAACAAGATCATCGGTGTTGATCTGAACGATGGCCGGGTCGAACTGGCGAAGAAGTTCGGCATGACCGATTTTATCAACCCGTCGGAATGCGACAACGTCGTTGAGGCCATTATGGACCTGACCAATGGCGGTGCGGATTATTCCTTCGAATGTATCGGCAACACCATGACCATGCGTCAGGCCCTTGAATGCTGTCACAAGGGCTGGGGCGAGAGCATCATTATTGGTGTGGCTGGTGCCGGACAGGAGATTTCGACACGTCCTTTCCAGTTGGTGACGGGCCGGGTCTGGCGCGGTACGGCATTTGGTGGTGCCCGTGGCCGCACCGATGTGCCAAAGATTGTCGACTGGTACATGGACGGCAAAATCAACATTGACGATTTGATTACGCACACTATGCCTCTGGACGAAATCAACAATGCCTTCGATCTGATGCACAAGGGTGAATCGATCCGTTCGGTCGTGTTGTACTAACAAATGAGATCAGCTTGCTCCTCTCCCCCCTCGATGGGGGAAGGCGCAAGTCATTGAAGGGCTGCGGGGGAGCAAACAATGACCAGTAAACTTGTCATCAAGAATATCGGGACTGTGCTCAGTGGGGATTTGGATAATCCTGTGCTGGATGCGGACACCATTGCCACGGAAGATGGCAAGATCACGGGCATTGGCCGCGAAAAAGATTTTGATCAGGAAGGTGCCACTGTCGTTGACGCCAAAGGCACGACAGTGACACCTGGTTTGATTGACAGCCACGTTCACCCCGTCGCCGGAGACTGGACGCCGCGTCAAAGTCAGATGAACTGGATCGACTCCAGTTTGCACGGTGGTGTCACTACAATGATTTCGGCCGGCGAAGTGCACTATCCGGGTCGGGCCAAAGATATCGTTGGTCTGAAAGCTCTGGCCATCACTGCACAACGGGCTTTTGATAATTTACGCCCCAGTGGCGTCAAGGTTCACGCCGGTGCACCTGTCATTGAACAGGGTATGGTCGAGGCTGATTTCAAGGATTTGGCCGACGCCGGTGTGAAGCTGTTGGGCGAAATTGGCCTCGGCAGCGTCAAGGCGGGCGCCGAGGCCAAACAGATGGTGGCCTGGGCCCGGAAATACGGCATTCAAAGCACAATCCATACCGGCGGCCCTTCCATTCCCGGTTCCGGCCTGATCGACAAGGATGTCGTGCTGGAAGCGGATGCGGATATCATCGGCCATATCAATGGCGGACACACGGCATTGCCGGATGACCAGATTACCTGTCTGTGTGAATCGTGTGGCCGGGGCATCGAAATTGTTCACAACGGGAATGAACGTTCGGCTTTACTGGCATTGAATTGCGCGCGCGAATTAAAACAAATGGAACGCGTTATTCTGGGCACGGATGGCCCCGCCGGATCAGGTGTCCAGCCCCTGGGCATTCTGCGCATGGTGTCGATGCTGTCGGCGCTGGGCAATGTACCAGCGGAAATTGCCATGTGCTTTGCGACCGGAAACACGGCCCGTATGCGGGATCTCAATTGCGGCATTATAGAAGTCGGACGTGAGGCAGATTTTGTCATCATGGACCGGGCCCAGCATTCACCGGCAGAAACCATTCTTGAGAGTATTCAACTGGGCGATTTGCCCGGTGTGGGCATGACGATCATTGACGGTCTCATTCGCAGTGAACGCAGTCGCAACACGCCACCGGCAAATACTCTGCCAGAAGTTTTGTAAGTAACTGATATTCAAGACGTTATTAAATACATCCGAATGAGCCTTGAACCTGATCTGCTTTCAGGATTGAATCGCTCGGGAACCGACCTTCAAAATCACAGGACCACGTCATGCGCAAACACCTGACCTTCGATCTGACCAACCGCCAATCCACAAGCGAAACGGTTGAAGGCAATGATCTGGCGCGGGCCGGACGTTGGCTGATCGCCAAAAACCTGCTGGATGCCGGTGCTGCAACCCTGGACCCGTTGTCCCCCGAAGCACCCATGATCTTTTCCGCAGGGCCGCTCGCAGGCACCAACTTCTCCAATGCCAACCGTCTGTCCGTTGGCTGCAAAAGCCCGCTGACGGGTGGCATCAAGGAAGCAAACTCCGGTGGAACATTTGCCTTTGCCATGGGTCAGATGGAAATCTCAACCATCACGTTCAACGGTGCCTTTGATGACTGGACGGTCATTCGCATGACCAAAGAAGGCGACATCACCTATGAAGATGCGGCGCCATATATGGGCAAAAGCAACTTCGAAGCTGCAGGCATGTTGAACGAAAAATATGGTGCCAAGACATCTTATGCCTTGTGTGGCCCGGTTGGCGAATATCTCGGATTGATGGCAGCCATTGCTTTCCCTGACCCGGAAGGTGACCCGACCCGCTTTGCCGCACGTGGTGGTGTGGGCGCTGTCATGGGTTCCAAAAAGATCAAGGCCATCGTCATTGATACCGTCAAGATGCCGTCTTTTGTGGATCGCAAGGGCGTCATGAAGTCGGTCAAGGAATATGGTGGCAAGCTGGGCGAAGAAGCAGCTATCAAAACCTTTTCTGATTATGGCACAGCCATTGTTGCCGATCTTACCAACAAGATCGGTGGTCTGCCTGTAAACAACTTCAGTATGGGCCAGCAGGTCAATTCCAAGGAACAGACCTTTGAAATGGGCGGCACCTTTATTCATGATCTGAACAAGTCACGCGGCGGCGAAACCACTCATGCCTGCATGCCGGGCTGTTTGATCCGGTGCAGCAACAATTTCCATGGTGAAGATGGCGAATCCATTACGGCACCTCTGGAATATGAAACCATTGGTTTGATGGGCACCAACTGTGGCCTGACCCATCCCGACCAGGTGGCGCGCGTCAATCAGATCGCCAATGATCTTGGTATCGATACCATCGAAGCCGGTTGCACCATCGGCGTGCTGATGGAAGCCGGAGAAGGTGAATTTGGCGATGAAGCCTTCATGGTCCAGGTTCTGGAAGATATGCGTGCCGGTAACGAAAAAGGCCGTCTTTATGCCCAGGGCACCCAGCGTGTCGGCGAACATTTCAAAGTGGCCCGTATTCCGACCATCAAGAAACAGGGGGTCAGCGCCTATGACCCACGCGTCATCGAAGTCACCGGCATCTCCATGATGCTGACGGCCCAGGGTGCGGATCATACAGCTGGCAATCAGCCCGGTTTTCCCTGCAAGGACAAGACAACTGAAGATCTGGCCATCGTCAGCATGGACAGTCAGATGAACTGTGCTGCCGCCGATTCTCTGGGGCTATGTATTTTTGGCCGTTCAGTCACGGAAACAAATTCACAGCTCATTGTCGATGCCCTGAACGCGGCCCTTGGCACCAGCCTGGTGCCCGATTTTGTCGCTGAACTGGGTATCGAAGCCCTGAAGATGGAAGATCAGTTCAACCGCGATGCAGGCTTTACCGCCGCAGATGACGAACTGCCTGATTTCTTCAACACCGAACCGCTGGCACCCACAAACAAGACCAACCGCCACCAGGTCGCAGAGCTGCACGCCATCCGCGAGAGCTGGTGGGGATAGTTTTACGCCAACAATCGAAGCAACAGCGATTCCGTTTAAACCTGAATCGCCCTGGGCCGTTTTGTTCATTTAAACTTTTGTATCATTAGCCATGTGGAAGTCCCTGCAATCCGTTGCCTCGCTCATGCTCAGTTTCGGGCTGTTGTTGATGGCCAACGCGATGTTCGGGACGTTGCTGGGACTACGCAGCAAGCTTGAAGGTTTTTCCACCGAGACAGTCGGCTTTATCATGGCCGGATATTTTGTCGGAATGTTGCTGGGGGCGGTTTATGCGGTGCGTGCCGTAGGGGCCGTCGGGCATATCCGGGCCTTTGCTGCTTTTGCTTCGATCATGTCCGTTGCAGTGCTCTCGCATCTGCTGCGGGTCGATCCCGTTTCATGGTTTTTTCTGCGATTGATTGCCGGGTTTTGTATGGCCGGCATGGTCATGGTCGTTGAAAGCTGGCTCAACGAACGGGCCACCAAAACCACCCGCGGACAAATATTCTCCCTGTATATGATGGTCAACTATATGGGATCGGCCATAGGTCAGTTTGCGCTGACCTTCGGTGATCCGGCAGAGTTTGAGCTGTTTGTCATCGCCTCGATCATTTTTTCCATTGCTCTTGTGCCCGTACTGATGACCCGGTCCAGCGCCCCCAAACCTGCAGTGCCGGAGCGTATGAAGTTTCGCGCACTTTTTGCCATATCTCCGTTGGGGGTCGTGGCGACAGTTTGTTCCGGCCTCGCAAATTCCTCGATGAACAGTCTGGGCCCTGTATTTGCCCGGGATTCGGGCCTTTCAATTGCCGAGATATCAGCCTTCATGGCTTCTGTGTTGTTGGGCGGCATGGTCTTGCAGTATCCCGTGGGGCGTTTGTCTGATCGCCTCGACCGTCGCTCAATCTTGCTGATCACAACACTTGCGGCATCTCTGGCTTGTCTCGGGATCGTCATGGCGACATCGATGCCGGTCTACTGGTTATTCATTGCCGGGGGTGTCTATGGCAGTTTTTGTTACACGATTTATCCCCTCGCCGCCGCCCAGGTGAACGACCTGGCTGACCAGGACCGTCTGGTTCAGGTATCTGCCGGATTGCTTATCGCCTATGGCCTCGGCGCGATTATGGGACCGATCATTGCCGGTCAATTGATGGGTGCCTATGGCCCCAACGCCCTGTTCCTGATGACGGCATCGATTACCGCCGGGCTGGCATTGTTTACGGCATGGCGCATGTTCCGGCGCATCCGCGGCAGCAAAAGAAAAGCGACTTATCTGCCACTGGGGTCGTGGGGGCTATCCAGTAAACAATTCTACGCTGCTACTCTTGGCCATATTCTGAAAAATCGCCAACAGGACTCCGACGAACCGGAATAACCGGGAACGCTCTAGTCAGCGCCGCATACTGGAAAGCGGGGCTCGATACGCCAGGTTGATTGCGGCATGGTCTTTTTCAGATCATGCAAATAGGTCTCAACCTTGTCCGATTGTATCTCGACGACGCAAAAGCGGCTGTCGTCTTTACGGACGATGTAAGTGTTCAGATGATCTGTCGTTTCCATGATGACCTCTCATGCATCAAATCGCGGATTTACAAATAACGCTTTCAGAAAACTTGAACCTACATGGTTAACAAATTGATACCAGTTTTTCGGGCGAATTACGTCTTCGGGGTTGCTACCCCAAGCTGCTGCCCTAAAATCCAGAAATCATAGACCAGGAGTACGATATGGGACCGCTAAAAGGATTGAAGATCATTGAGATGGCCGGGATCGGTCCGGGGCCGTTTTGTGCCATGTTGCTGGCTGACATGGGTGCGGACGTGATCCGCATAGACCGGCCTGGCGGCAGCAATATTCTGGGCCTGAGTTATGAAGTGTTGAACCGCGGACGACGTTCCATCGCCCTGGATCTAAAAAATCCTGATGATGTCGAAACTGTTCTGAAACTGGTGGAAAAAGCTGACGCCTTGTTGGAGGGCTTTCGCCCCGGCGTCATGGAACGTCTCGGCCTTGGCCCGGATGTTTGCAGCGCGCGCAATGAAAGACTTGTTTATGGGCGCATGACAGGCTGGGGTCAGGATGGTCCCATGTCTCAGGCGGCTGGCCACGACATAAATTACATTGCCCTGACTGGTGCGCTGCATGCCATTGGTACACCCGATCAGCCTGTGCCACCTTTGAATATGGTTGGTGATTTTGGTGGCGGTGCGCTCTATCTCGCATTCGGACTTGTCAGTGGCATGCTGGAAGCGAAATCGTCCGGCAAGGGTCAGGTCGTCGATGCAGCCATGACCGACGGCGCCTCGCACCTCATGAGTATGATGTTCAGTTTATTTGAGCAGGGTCGCTGGACCAATGAGCGCGGCAGCAACTTGCTGGATGGTGGTGCACCTTTCTATGGTTGCTTCCAGTGTTCCGATGATAAATGGATTTCAATCGGCTCCATCGAACCACAATTCTATGCCTTGTTGCGCGAAAAGGCAGACATAACCGATGCCATGTTCGATAACCAGCACGACCAGCAAAACTGGCCTGTGATGAAGGAAAAACTGGTGGATATCTTCCACCAAAAAAGTCGCGACGAATGGTGCGAGATCATGGAGGGCAGTGATGTTTGTTTTGCGCCGGTGCTGGATCTCGCGGAAGCACCGGAACATGCACACAACAAGGCCCGGGGAACATTCATTAATAAGGATGGCGTCACCCAACCAGGGCCGGCACCGCGTTTCAGTCGAACCAGTCCGGAACTGGACCTGCCGCCTCCGCAACCAGGCGAACATAGTGATGATATTTTGAAAGACTGGGGTATAGTCTGATCTGCATTTGACCTGCGTATCAGGTCAACACGGGAGTAGTATGATGGTAAATGAGAATATGACGGCGTTGGTCGTCGATGACGATCCGGACCTGATCGGTGTCGCAAAACTGGCACTGAATTCTGCCGGTATCAAGGACGTCAGCCTGGCTGCTGACGGCCTCGAAGCCAAAAGATTGGTCGAGGCGGCGGATAGACCATTTAGTGTTGTCATTTGCGACTGGGTGATGCCGGGTCTGGATGGACCAGGGTTCCTGTCTTTTTTCAGGCAAGATAATGTCAGAAGCCCCTTTATCATGCTGTCCGGAAAATCCACCGATACAGAATTTTCGGCGATATCCAGGAACCCCAACGATTATTTTCTAACCAAACAAAGCTCGCTGGATGAGATTATTGCGCTGATTCAGAAAGTGATAAAAACCTGACTCGTGTGATTTTCCTTGCCTGAGGTTGATCGACTGTCCATATAGAATTGACAGTCGATCAGGTGAAGGGGCAACGATGCCAGATACTCAGGATCAAAATCAGGATCATCAGCAACCAGATGATGACCACGCTGACGTGCGGTTTCCACCGCCCTTCATCTATATATCCTTTCTGGTCGCTGGTATTCTGTCGGACTCTCCGTGGATTGATGGCCAACTTGCGACGATGCCAGCCATGTTGATGGGGGCTGCGGTTCTGGTCATAGCGGGTATGCTCGCCCTGAAATCGGTCCCGCGACATCGCAAGGAAGGCTCGAACGTCGAGCCCTGGAAACCGACCACCAAGATTATCTCGGATGGCGTTTATGGTCGCTCAAGAAATCCGATTTATGTGGCGATGGCCTTGCTTTACATCGGCATTTCGATTGCAGCGGGCAGTCTGGCCGCGTTGGTATACCTGGTCCCCTGCCTGTTGATCATTCGATTTTACGTCATTGGTCGCGAAGAAATATACCTTGAGCGCAAATTTGGTGAGGAATACGTTGCCTACAAAGGCAAGGTTCGGCGCTGGTTCTGATATCTGCCAAACGATACCGGTCAGGCCTTGTTTTCCTGATCGGGCAAGGGCAACTGAATGGTGAATTTTGCCCCGCCGGTTGAACCTTCAGAAACGACAATGTCACCGCCATTGGCACGAATAATGGTTCTGGCAATGGCGAGACCAAGACCGATGCCGCCGGTCTCCCGGTTACGGGATTCTTCAAGGCGGACAAAGGGCTCAAAAATACGCTCCCGGTCCTGTGGTGAAATGCCGGGGCCATTGTCTTCGACGGATATTGCGACATCGGTATTGCTGGCAGTGATCTCCACCCGGGCCTGATCACCATAGCGCACAGCATTTTCAACAAGATTTCGAACCGCCCGTTTCAGGGCAATGGGATGACAAGCTCTGGGCAGGCGACCGCTTTGATCGCCGTCGAACCTGACATCCTGTCCCATATCCGCAAGGTCAGCGCAGACGCTGTCCACAAGGGCGACAAGATCAACGATCCGGGTTTCTTCCTGCCGGGCATCCTGGCGGACGAACTCAAGTGTCGCCTCGGTCAGGGCCTGCATTTCAGCCAGGGTCTCCAGGATACGATCCTTGTTTTCACCGTCCTCTATCATCTCGGCCCGAATGCGCAGAGAGGTGATCGGGGTGCGCAAATCATGCGTGATCGCTGCCAGCATCAAGGTCCGGTCACGAACAAACCGCGTCAGGCGATCCTGCATCTGATTAAAGGCTCGGGACGCTTTACGGATATCTTCGGGGCCTCGCTCAGGTAAATCGTGTACATCCTCGCCCCGGCCAAATCGTTCGGCATTATCCGCCAGGCTGGCAAGTGGTCGGGTAACGCGACGGACCATAAAGATCACGACAACGACCAACAGCACAGCCATGATCGCGATGGTCACCAGGGAAGGAATAGCAAAAGAGGGGCCCGTGGGGGGGACCCTGTTATAAACATTCAGCCAGGGTTCATTTGTTTCTGGCAGGGTTTCAACGGAGATTGTCATGCTGAGGATTGAGCCACGACGACGGCGGCTGAAATGAGCGCGTTGATGGCGACCTTCCCGCCATGACCGGAACCAGGTGCGCTCAAATGGCTTCAAATCCGCGCCAGGTCGCACCTTTTTCTTATCATCATCATCATCATCGTCGTCATCATCATCTTTATCCCGATCACGATCACGATCATCATCATCATCGTCGTCGTCTTCTTCTTCGGTATTCCGTTTGAGTACAGCAACGCGCACTGACTTGATCTCGCCATCAAGTTCCCTGGCAAGGCTGGCCCGAAGAAACCTGCCCACACCTTCGGCACTGTCGTCGCCGTCAATGGCACTCTTGCGCTCAAGCACAAATTTCAGGCGCGGGCTTGAGGCCGCATTGACGATGGTTTCATACAGTTCTGGTTCGGATTTGCTTAATAAGCGAACGACAGATGCAGTGCGCGACAGAACATCCTGTTGGGACGAGAACCTAAAGGCCAACCGCCTGTCGTCCCGCAATATGAGCAGACTTGTGACCTGGGCCACAACCAGGGCCAGCAGCAAAAGCGCGATCATTTGCCCGGCCAGGCTTTTTGGCAGATATTTTTTCATGTTTGTTCAACATCGCAAGTCAGCATGTACCCGCCACCCCACACGGTCTTGATCAGTGTGGGCTTCTTCGGGTCCACTTCCAGTTTCTTGCGCAGACGACTGATCTGATTATCAATCGCCCGGTCAAACACCTTGGCGCTGCGACCGCTGGTGATGTCCAGCAACTGATCCCGGCTCAGAACCATTTTTGGATGTTCAATAAAAGCACTCAGCAAGTGAAATTCGGCAGTACTCAAGGGAACCGCGACATTATCCCCATCGATGGCTTCTCGCTGGTCACTATCCAGCGTCCACCTGTCAAAACGTACTTTCCCGGTTTCAATTGGAGCAGTACGTGGCGGCAGGCTGTGGGTACGTCGCAAGACCGACTTGATCCGGGCCAGTAATTCCCGTGGACTAAAGGGCTTGGTCAGATAGTCATCCGCGCCCATCTCCAGACCGACAACCCTGTCGGTTTCCTCGGCAACCGCTGTCAGCAATATGATCGGCAGGTCTGTGGTTTGGCGTAAATGGCGACACAGGGACAGACCGTCTTCGCCAGGCATCATGATATCCAGCACCACCAGATCAAAGGCACCGCGATCTATCTGTTTCCGGGCATCGGCGGCATCGGTCGCGATGCTGGTGCGATAGTCATGTTGCGCCAGGTATTTGCTCAGGCTGTCGCGGATATCGCGATGATCGTCGACGATCAGAATGTGGTGCGTGCTTTCCATGAACGGACTATGCCCCTGAGTTCAGCCTTTGTGGCAATTAAAGTGTATCAAATTGTCGCAAGGATAGAAGCTGCGACAATTAGCGACAATTCTGCACTTTGCCTGACAAACTTTTGCGACGTTTATACCTTCAAATGTTTTTCACGGACGGGCAATCCAGCCCTCATTTGGAACAAAGAGGTTTAACATGCAAAAGCGTACAAAAATAATTCTCGCCAGCACAGCCGCAGCGATTGTACTGGCTGGTGCCGTTGGTGTCAGCAAGGCCCGGGAAAGTTACAAATACGGCATGATGAGTCATGATCGTCATGGCATGGCGGAAAAGATGTTCGACCGTTTCGATACCAACGGCGACGGGGCCATCAGCAAAATCGAAGTTGAAAATGTGCGAAAAAGTGAAATTCTGAAACATGATGCCAACAAGGACGGCAAAATCAATCTTCAGGAATTCGAAGCCTTGTGGGTTGGCTATATGCGGGAACGCATGGTCGACCACTTTCAGAAGCTTGATGCAGACGGAGATGCGGTCATCTCGGACGAAGAAATTGCAAGCCCGCTGAACAAGATGATGTCGTGGATGGATCGTAACAATGACGACAAGCTGACCAAGGATGAATTGCGTCGCAAACATCGTTGGGGTGGCAAGCGTTATCGTCACGACGACGATGACGACGATGACAAGAAGCGGGACTAATTTTTCGAATCCCATGATCCCGGTGCTGTCATGTGAAGACAGCACCGGATTGATGAAAAAAATATGATGAATTCGGTGGGAGGGAAAAATGCAAATCAGGGACACCGCCTGGAATTACGGTTTTACATCCATTTTACTGCACTGGGTTAGTGCGGGCCTGATCGCCGTGCTGTTTATCCTGGGGCAAATCGCAGAAGACATGTCCCGGGGCCCGGAAAAAACTGAATTGATGAATGTGCATCAGTCCCTGGGGATGCTGCTTTTGATCATCGTCCTGGCGCGCCTGGTCTGGCGGTTGGGGCAGGGCTTTCCAAAATCTGAACAGATAAAGACCAACAAGCTTGAACGCCTTGCGCGGGCCTGGCACTGGTTGCTGCTGATTCTGATCATCGCTATTCCGGCATCCGGTTATCTGGCTGCAGAATCCGGTTTTCGTGATCTGAATTTCTTCGGCCTGTTCACCCTTCCAGACCTGATTGGAACCGATCGGGATATCCATGCGGTATTTGAGGAAGTGCATGAAATATTCAGTAAACTCATCATTCCGGTCGTTTTGTTGCACGTTTTGGGGGCTTTGAAGCACCACTATTTTGACAAGGATGGAACCCTCAAAAAAATGGTTAATATTGGATACAATGCTTGAAGTCACGTTTCGGACCGCGTATGTGCGTAATTTTACATAAAAAATCAATAGTTTAGACCAGTTCCAGTTCACTCCAGGGTCAATTTGAAGCCCTTGAATGAGCCAATACGAGCATGATCACCCTGATATTGTTACAAAAAGGGTGTATTGAGGAGCGATTCAAACCATTGACAGAACTGTGATTTTCATTGCATAAATCCATCCACGTGTTGCATTTGTTATGACTAACTTGAATAGCCGGTACGCCGATTAAGCTGGTTACCCGACAATGTGAGCGTTTACCTTTCTGCACTTGTGGCAAAATTAAAGTGCAGATCAACACTCCTGTTAGAGGGAATTAAGACTATGCCTACTGGTACTGTAAAATGGTTTAACCCAACAAAGGGTTATGGCTTCATCGAACCTGATGATGGCGGCAACGACGCTTTTGTTCACATTTCAGCCGTTGAGCGCGCTGGACTGAGCACTTTGAACGAAGGCCAAAAAGTTTCTTTCGAACTTCAGGCTGGACAGAACGGCAAATCTTCTGCCGAAAACCTGTCTGTGGTTGACTAACGAAAATCAGGCACCGCCTTTGACCTGATTGGCAAGCCTTTCAGGTCAAAGGCGGGACCGATTTACGGATCGCACGAAGCTTGCTTCGTGGTTTTAAGCTGGACATTCGTCCGGCTTTTTTTTGTCCTGACGAGCCATCGGAGCGTTTCTGATGGAGCTTTTCTGATTCAACCGGATTCGCCATAGGCGTTGAATTGGTTACACTATAGTTCTTTTCAATTGAGTTGGTGTCCGCGATGAATTTTCCGCCCTTGCCTGACGCACATGGTTTGGCCGTACTGATCCTGATTGTTATCGCCCTGATCCTGTTTACACGCGACAGCATTGCGCTTGAGACCTCTTCCCTGGCTGTGCTGGTTCTGTTGGTCGCCGGGTTCGAGCTGTTTCCCTATCAGAACGGCGAAACGCAGCTTCATGCAATCGATTTCTTTAGCGGATTTGGCCACGAAGCATTAATCGCTGTGTGCGCCTTGATGATTGCGGGTCAGGCGCTGGTGCGAACCGGTGCGCTGGAACCGGTCGGGCGTTCTCTTGCAGCCTTGTGGGCGGTTAGTCCGGCGCTATCGCTGTTGCTGACATTGGTCGTCGGCGGGGCCCTCAGCGCAGTCGTTAATAATGTACCGATTGTTGTCTTGCTGTTACCCATCCTGACCAGTATTTCCTTGCGCTCGGGCAAACCGGCATCCCGCATTCTGATGCCGATGGGCTTTGCGACGCTGGTTGGCGGTATGACGACGACCATCGGCACATCGACCAATCTGCTGGTGATCTCCATCGCAGCCGATCTTGGATTACGTCGGTTGGGCATGTTCGACTTTTTTGTCCCGGCTGCCATCGCTGGTGGACTGGGCATGCTTTATTTGTGGTTACTGGCACCCCGCATGTTACCAGCGCGCGAATCCCCCATGGGCGACATGTCCCCACGTATCTTTACCGGTCACTTGCTGGTTGCTGAAGACAGTTTCGCCAACGGCAAATCCTTGTCGGGAATTTTCGATGAAGTTGGGTCCAGCATCAAGATAACGGAAATTCGCCGCAGTGGTGGCTTGATCCTCAAACCCTTGCCTGATGTGGTCTTGTCGGTTGGAGATCGCATCAGTGTACGAGACACTCCCGCGAAGCTGAAAGAACTGGAAGAGGTTCTGGGTACCCGTTTGTATACCGGTGATACCCTGGTCGATGAAGATCATCCCTTGTTGGCGGACGACCAACAGATCGCTGAGATCGTCATCACACAAGGGTCGTTGCTGGAAGGCCGGACCCTGGCACGATCACGTTTCACAGATCGTTTCCAGCTGGTAACTCTTGCCCTGCATCGGGCAGGGACTGAAATTCCTGCGCTAAAAGACGGCATTGCAGATGTGCGTTTACGTGTCGGTGATGTGCTGCTGGTGCAAGGCAATCCTGAGCAGATTTCTGCTGTAAAAAGCGGTGGCGAATTGCTGGTGCTGGATGCGACCGTTGCCTTGCCGTACACCAAAAAAGCGCCCCTGGCCCTTGGTATCATGGCGGCTATCGTCGCTGCTGCGGCACTCGGTTTAATGCCCATCGCCATCAGTGCTGTATGTGGTGTTTTCCTGATGATCGCGACGCAGTGCCTGAATTGGCGTGATGCGGCGCGAGCTCTCAGTACACAAGTCGTATTGATTGTGGTGGCCAGTTTGGCCATGGGAACAGCGTTGGTCAAAACCGGTGGTGCTGACTATCTGGCAAATGTCTTTCTGGCGGTTGCGGGGGATGCCTCGCCGGTCGTCTTGCTCAGCGGTTTGATGCTGGTGATGGCTATCCTCACCAATATTGTTTCGAACAACGCCGCAGCCGTCATTGGTACACCCATTGCCATTGGCATCGCGCAGCAGTTGGGCTTGCCGCCGGAACCATTTGTCCTGGCGGTTCTGTTTGGCGCCAACATGAGCTACGCAACGCCCATGGCTTACAAGACAAACCTCCTTGTAATGAACGCCGGCGGCTACAAGTTTTCCGATTTTCTGCGGGTCGGTGTGCCCCTGACCCTGATTGTCTGGCTCAGCCTGTCATGGCTGTTGCCAGCTATGTACGGTCTCTAAGGCGTTTGAATCGAAATCACACTAGCGTCCCTTGAAGACCGGTTTGCGTTTTTCAGCAAAAGACGTGACGCCTTCGACAAAGTCCTCTGAATTGAACGCAATGTGCTGGCTGGCAGCTTCCAGTCGCAAGCTATCCTCCAGGGAATGTGTCCGTGCGGCTTCGATTTCGGCCTTGATCAATCCCAGGGCCTTTGGCGGACCGGCAGCAAGGCGTTTGGCCAGTTTTTTGACCTCATCCATCAGTAATTCATCTTCGACGACATTAAAAGCGAGGCCCCAGTCAAAGGCTGTGTCAGCGTCAATGCTGCCACCCAGCATGGCCAGGGCAGTTGTCCTGGACGCACCAATTTTGTGGGTCAGGAAGGAAGACGATCCGCCATCCAACACGGCCCCGATTTTGGCAAAGGAAAGATGGAACTTGGCGGATTGCGCCACCACCATGAAGTCTGACGCCAGCGCCAAACTGAATCCGGCACCAGCCGCCGCACCATTTACTGCAGCAATAATAGGTATCGGAATACCCCGCATCATGCGGACAAGGCGATTGGCAGAGGTTTTGATTTGACCTTCAATATAAGGGCGACGTTTTAAGATGGTGTCCATGTCGAGATCAGCGCCGGTACAAAAGCCACGACCACTGCCCGTCAATATGATCGCACGTGCCTTTTGTATTTCAGTTTCACTTGTCAGCTCACGAAGGATTCCTGCGCGCATGTCAGTCGACATGGCGTTTAATTTTTCTGGTCGGTTCATTGTCAGCGTAAGGACGTCACCATCCCGGTCCACCAGAAGATCAGTCATGTTTTTTCCCGTTAGTGAATGTGTTAAGTTTTTATCCCTGACCCCACATTCCTGCCGACCTGTAACATCAAACAGGATCAACCAGGAAAGCGGGGCCAGGGAGAGCTAATCAGAACCTGTCAAAGGCTGCTAAACACCATCTTTGCCGACAATGGTCAACGAGCAAATATTCTGCGCCGGGAAGCCGCCCAGGTTGTGGGCCATGCCGATGGTAGGTTCGTTGCTGCGTTGGCGATCACCGGCGCGACCGTTCATCTGTAGATACATCTCGTAGATCATGCGCAAACCAGATGCTCCGATGGGGTGGCCAAAGCATTTCAGGCCGCCATCGATCTGACAGGGGATTTCGCCATCAGCATCAAAAAAGCCATCCATGATGTCATTCACCGCCCGACCTTCTTCTGAAATGTACAGATCTTCCATGGTCACCAATTCGGTGATGGAAAAACAGTCGTGCACATCAAACAGACTGATCTGTTTGCGCGGATTATCGATCCCGGCTTCCTTGTAGGCACGGGCCGCGGCGTGGCGAGTAGTCGCGAAATAGCTGCCGTCCCAGGAGTTGTGCTGGGCTTCTGTCCCGTTGGAGCCAGCCAATTGCATGGCCTTGATCGTGACCAGATCCTTTTTACCAAGGGATTTGGCAATTTCGGGCGTTGTCACAATGGCACAAGCGGCACCATCGCTGACGCCGCAGCAATCAAAGAGGCCCAGGGGATCAGCAATCATCGGCGCATTCATGACCTTGTCTTCGGTGATCTTGTTGCGCAGATGGGCTTTGGGGTTTTTCGAACCATTGTCGTGGCTCTTGATGGATATGTGCGCCATCGCCCGTTTCAGGTCTTTGGCATCAACACCAAATTTCGCAGTGTAAGCTGTGGCCAGCTGGGCGAAGGACCCCGGGGCCGATGTATTGGCCCACAACATGTCATTGACGGAACCCCGATTACGCTGGGGCAGGCCACCATAGCCAGTGTCTTTCAGTTTCTCGACACCCATCGCCAGCGCGATGTCGCAGGCCCCGGATGCCACGGCGTAAACGGCACCGCGGAATGATTCTGATCCGGAAGCACAATAGTTTTCCACGCGCGTGACCGGAATGTAGGGAAGGCGCAAGGCCATGGATAACGGCACAGCGGATTTACCGACATGCTGTTCTTCAATGCCGGTTCCCAGCCAGGCAGCGTCGATCTGATCCTTTTCAATGCCCGCGTCATCGATGGCTTCAACAAAGGCCTCAACCATCAGGTCCTCTGCATTGTCATTCCAGCGTTCGCCGAAGTTCGAACAACCCATGCCGAGGATCGCGACTTTATCTTTAATACCTGTAGCCATGATTATTCTCCCTTACTCTTTTTCTGGCTCGCCAGAGCCTCATCTGTAGGTGTCGCTTTCCAGAAGTAGCGCCGGAAGCCGCGATTGTTGTCGTAGTCCTTGACCCTGAACATCAGACGCATGCTCATGCCGACTTCCACGCCAAAATCCGGGGCAATGTCGCAAAAATCATTCATCAAGCGGCCACCGCCTTCAAAATTGATCATGCCGTAATAGGCCGGGGGATCGGGGCTGTAGGTCAGCTTATCAGCAGTATAGGACTGAATGTGAGAAATCTTGTCGGCAAAGGGGTAATCATCCTGTGTACCAACCTCACCGCAATCCGGCGCAACGCATATTTTTGTTTTCGGAAATTGTGGTGTGCCGCAAGTCTTGCAAATGCCACCGATAAATCGCTGGGCCATGTGCTTGTTCCGGTACAATGTGCTCAGGCCGGTGACCTTGTCGACTTCGCCCCGTATGCCGCGTTCGACATTCAACAAATTATTCTGGGTCACGAAGCGGAGATAGTTTGTTTCCTCCCGGCGCCGGGCCAGGTGGCCCGAGATGCCACGACGGGCCGGAAAAGAAGCCAGCGCATCGGTCGCTTCGAACAACAATGCATCACAGCCCTGACCAAATCCGGCGACCAGAATTTTATCACCGGGTTTGGCCTGTTCCAGGGCGTGAACCAGCATAACTACCGCATGGGCAGCACCGATTTCACCACAGTTGGCTTGCAGGTTGTCGGCAACGGCAGATCCGGGAATGCCCAGGTTCTTTGCCAGCGTGCCCGCAACCCGGCCCATAGCGACCGGGAAACAAAATGTCGTAATGTCGTCTGCCTTGACCCCGGAACTTTCCAGCAACGCGTTTACCGCGGTCGGCACGATCTTCATATAACCTTCGTCCCTGACCCAGCGTTCCTCCCAGCCATAGTCGTAGCTGTTATTTTCATCGCGGTAGTGATCGACGAAATCAACTGATTCTGTGTGACTGCCAAGCAAGCGCGCAATGACATCGCCTTCGCCAATCAGTAACGCAGCAGCACCATCACCCGAAGTCATCTCCAGGGGGCTGGCGGCCTTGGTGCGGCGTTTGTCAGAAGTTACCAGCAAAGTGGATTTGCCGCTGCCCGCAGAATTCTGCATGGCGATGCTCAGGCCTGATGTACCCGCACGCTGTGATGATCCCACATCCAGGGTCATGATACCGCTTTGCAAGCTCAGGGCATCAGCGACGATACCGGCGTTCTGGCGATCCTGAAACGGAAAGGTCGTCGACGCCATGTAGACGGCAGACACAGCGTCACGATCAAGACCCGTCAGGCAATCGCGGGCGGCTTCAACAGACATTGTAACCGTGTCTTCGTCCCAGCTGGCGATGGCGCGCTCACCTTTGGCCAGACCCTGAAGGCCTGGTGCAAACCAGTTGTGGGCCTTGGCGATCTCGCTTCGCTGTAGTCGGCTTTGCGGTATATAACCGCCGTAAGCCAGAATGCCGGTATTCATATTACTCTCCATACTTTTGGTCTTGTCTTGGTTCGGGTTCAGGTCGTTGGTTTGTCTCTGAGTCGTCGAAAGCTGCCGGTCGCTGTTGCGACAAGCTTGTTATCACCGTCGACTATTTCGCCTTCGGCAAAAAAGATGGTTTTCCCGCCACCGGTTACACGCGCGTTGGCGCGCAGCAGCGGACCCTTCAACGGACTTATGAAATTTGAGGTCAACGTAATCGTCATGCACAAACGCCGGCCGGCAGGCGGGGCGCGATAACAGCCACTCATGCCAAGGACATAATCCAGTCCCGCCAGCAGAACACCGCCATGGGCAATGCCGAGACCATTCAGATGATCTTCCGTCATGTTCAACTCGACGGAAGCCTTGTCAACTTCCCATTCCACCAGGCGGTAGCCGACAAGTTTGTTAAAGCCATTGGGCGTTGTCAGGTCGAAGGTGCTCAAGTCCACTCTCCTCGCAGATATTGGTCACGCAACTCGGACTTCATGATCTTGTTGACGTTGGACAGGGGCATGGGGTTGCTACGCACCGTCACCGCCCGGGGCATTTGTAATGGGCAAGGTTTTCGCGGCACCAGTCAATAATTTCGTCTTCAACCACTGTTTTACCCATTGCAGGGGTGACGACGGCATGGACCACTTCCCCCCAGTGCTCATCCGGCAAGCCGATCACAGCGCATTCATTGACGGTCGGGTGCAGCGATAAAACGTTCTCAATTTCAATGGGATAGATGTTTTCGCCGCCGCTGATGATCATGTCCTTGATACGCCCGGTCAGAAACACAAACCCGTCTTCATCGATATAGCCGGTATCGCCGGTGTGGTACCAGCCACCGCGTTTGGCAATCGCTGTTTGTTCGGGTTTATTCAGATAACCGACCATGACGTGCGGTCCGCGTGTGACAATTTCACCTGTCTTGCCAACCGGCAAAGGATTGTCGTCGGGATCAACGATACGCAGGTCGACGTGGCCAATAACCTTGCCAATGGAATTCAGTTTTTCCGCCATTGGCCCTTCCAGGGCGTGATCCTGTGGCCTCAGGACCGTCAATACCGGAGACGTTTCGGTCATGCCGAAGCCCTGGCAAAATGTTGCATTGGGCAGGGCTTCCATGGCGCGCCTCATCAGGGCAACCGGCATCGGGGCTGCACCATAAGTGATCAGCCTGACCGACGACAAATCGAAATCGCTGAATTGTGGATGGTCAAAGATCATGGTGACCATGGTTGGCACCATCTGGATCGTGTCGATCCCGTATTCCGGAATTACACGCATCAAATCCAACACATCGAACTTCGGGATGATGACGGTGTGGGCACCCAGGACAACCGACCAGAAAACCCGCGCTCCTGCACCGAGATGAAACATTGGGCCCGACAGTAAATGCGTTTCGGCTTCGCGAAACCCATAGGCGTTGATACCGCCGATGGAATTTGAGAAATGATTGATATGGCTTAACTCAACGCCCTTGGACTTGCCGGTCGTGCCGCCGGTGTAAAAAATCGTAACCGGGTCATTGTCCTTGCTGCCAAGGGCCTCAAAGTCGATATGGCTGCGGTCCCCGGTCAGACTGTTCTCATAGGAAACCATATCGTCAGGGGCAGTGCCGTCCCCGGCGTAGACCAGCGTTTCAATACTGTCGCAGGCCTTCATCACGGCACGGGCCTGATCAAGGTGCAGGTCATCGACGATCAGAACTTTTGGCACGCAGTCGTTCAGGCAATCAATCATTTCCGGAATTGCCAGCCGATAGTTGATGGTCACAACGGCGGCACCTATACGTGACGGCACAAAATAGCATTCGTAATAGCGATGGGAATTCAATCCCAGATAAGCCACCCTGTCACCAGGCCGCACACCCATGTCATAAAGGGCAGTCGCGAAACCCCAACAGCGTTCTTCGGTTTCTGCCCAGGTAAAGGTTCGCCCTTCATGCGTCAGCGACGGTTTGTCAGCGCTGTGCCAGGCGGCCTTGGTAATATAGTCGGCGATGCGGATCATATATGTTTGTCAGCCTCTGCCCACCAGCTCACGACCGATGATTTCGCGCATGATCTCGCCGGTACCACCGGCAAGGCGGGACTGGCGTCCATCCGCCCAGGCGCGAGCGATGGGGTATTCCCACATATATCCGTAACCGCCAAACATTTGCAGACATTTGTCGAGCAAATCACACATCATTTCAGTCGACAGCATTTTTGCCATGGCCGCGTCATTGGCTCCAAGTTTGCCTTCAACGTGCTTCGCCATACAATGATCAACAAAAATCCGCATCATCACTGCCTGGGATTTGATCTCGGCCAGTTTGAACCGGGTATTCTGGAAAGCACCGATTGGCTTGCCAAAGGCCTGGCGTTCGCGCACATAATCCAGGGTCCATTCCAGGGCAGCTTCGATCGTCGCGGAACAACGAATGGCTTGCAAAAGGCGTTCCTGCGGCAATTGCTCCATTAACTGTATAAAGCCCTTGCCCTCTTCGCCGACCAGATTGCTCACCGGCACCCGGACTTCATCGAAAAAGAGTTCCGACGTGTCCTGTGCTTTCCAGCCGACTTTTTCCAGATTGCGACCACGTTTAAAGCCCTTGCGATCGGCCTCCACAATGATCAGATCGACACCCTTTGCGCCGGCATCCGGGTTTGTTTTGCAGGCGACAATGATAAAATCAGCCAACTGGCCGTTGGAGATGAAAACCTTCTGGCCTGAAATGACGTATTCGTCACCATCCCGAACAGCTTTTGTTTTCATGTTTGCCAGATCTGATCCGCCCGAGGGGTCGGTCATGGCAATGGCCCCGATGGCCTCACCAGTGACCATTTTCGGCAACCATTTCAGCTTCAATTCTTCCGAGGCATAGTGCAACAGATAAGGGGCCACAATATCGGAATGCAGGGAAAAACCTGGCCCCGAGGCGCCGACCCTTGCCAGTTCCTCAAGGACAACAGCGCTGAACAAAAAGTCTGCTGACGGACCGCCATATTCTTCCGGGATTGTTGCACATAACAGCCCGTGTTCACCGGCCTGCAACCAGGCTTCGCGATCTATTTTGCCGTCTTTTTCCCACTGCTCGTGGAAAGGCACAATCTTGTCGGCAACAAATTTGCGCACCGAATCGCGGAAGACCTCATGGTCGCTGGAAAACAAATCTCTTTCAAACATGGCTTGGCTGCCCCTGGTCAAGGCTGGAAAAGACGGGAATGTAATTAGGATTGACTGAGGCGAATGTTACGGGCATGGTTATTAATAAGCAAGCGTATTATTAACACGCTCACTAACATGATTACTGAGACCCTTCATCAAGGGCCAATCCAGGAGAATGTGATGTCTGAAAATGGTTTATTGACCGGCAAAGTGGCGCTGGTAACGGGTGCCGGACGCGGCGTGGGCAAGGAAATTGCCTTGTTGATGGCGCAGCATGGCGCAAAAGTAGTGGTCAATGACCTGGGCGGTACCGGGGCAGGCGAGGGCGAAGACACCGCACCTGCCCAGGAAGTTGTCAATGAAATCAAGGCTGCAGGTGGAGAGGCGGTTGCCAATTTTGACTCTGTTGCTGATTTCAAGGCTGCCCACGGCATGGTCGAACAGGCTCAGGATGAATTTGGTGGTTTGAATATTGTTGTGAACAATGCCGGTATTTTGCGTGACGCCATATTCCACAAGATGACAGAAGAAGACTGGGATCAGGTTGTTTCGGTTCACCTGAAAGGAGCCTTCAGTGTCAGCCGGGCGGCAGCGGATGTATTCCGGGCGCAGGAATCCGGGCGCATGATCCATATGACATCGACCTCGGGATTGATCGGAAACTTCGGTCAGGCCAACTATGCCGCTGCCAAGCTGGGCATTGCGGCGCTATCAAAATCCATTGCTCTGGATATGGCACGTTATAATGTGACCTCAAATGCCATCGCACCCTTTGCCTGGTCTCGTTTGATTGGCACCATCCCCATCACCAACGAAGCAGAGCGCGTCCGCATTGAACGGATGAAACAGATGACACCGGCCAAAATCGCCCCTGTAATAGTGGCCTTGTCGGCGGATGCGGCCCAACATGTCAGCGGCCAGATTTTCGCCGTGCGTGGCAGCGAAGTGATGTTGATGGGACAATCCCGGCCTTTGCGTTCCATGGCGCGGCCCGATGGCTGGACGGCGGAAACTGTTCTTGAACATGTCTTTCCGGCGATGGAAACCGCATTTTACGACCTTGATCGTTCGGGTGATATCTTCACCTGGGATCCGGTTTAACTGGAGGCGTTCTTATGGCGTTTGACTACGATTCAATCAAAAACCGGCATTTCGAAGATGTCGAACAGACCTATTCCGTTCGCGACAGCATCATCTATGCCCTGGGCCTGGGCTTTGGCCATGATCCGCTGGACGAAAGTCAGTTGCCTTATTTGTTTGAGGAAGCTGACTTTGCAGCCGTGCCGACGTTCTCGGTTGTTCTTGCAGGTCCAGGATTCTGGGCGCGTGAACCTGACACCGGGATTGTCTGGCAAAAAGTTCTGCACGGCGAGCAGAAAATTGTCATCCACAAAACCTTGCCGCCTGCCGCAACCGTTATCGGCAAGACCAGTGTAAGTGAAGTTCTCGACAAGGGTGCCGACAAGGGTGCCTTGATCTATGTGGATCGCGAAATTTATGACAAGGCGAACGGTGATCATCTGGCGACCCTGACATCAACGACCTTTGCCCGTGGCAATGGCGGTTTTGGTGGTGCCAGTGGCCCGCAACCGCAACCGCATGTCCTGCCTGAGCGTGAACCAGATACCGTTTGTGATCTGCCCAGCCATGCATCAGCGGCCTTGCTGTATCGTTTGTCCGGGGACCTCAATCCCTTGCATATCGATCCGTCTGTCGCCAAAGGTGCAGGTTTCAAGGCACCAATTTTGCACGGCTTATGCAGCCTTGGGATGGCCGGGCACGCGGTTTTGCGAACCTATTGTGATTATGACGCGACCCGGTTCAAATCCTTGAAACTACGTTTTTCAAGCCCCGTCTATCCGGGGGAGACCATCCGCACGGAAATGTGGAAAGATGGCAATGTTGTCTCTTTCAGGGCACGTGTTGTTGAGCGCGACGTTGTCGTTTTGAATAACGGGTGTGTGGAAATCGACTAGAGTCCTCTCTATCGTCTGGCAAGACAGATATCCTCTGACAACGGATCACAATACAGGAGCATTTCATGGGACCGCTTGAGGGTGTTCGCATTGTTGAATTTGCCGGTATCGGGCCTGGCCCGTTTGCCGGCATGATGTTGGCCGACATGGGTGCAGAAATTCTGCGCATTGATCGCAAGGCCAAGGACAACCCGGATGCTGCGACACGCGGCAATCCCCAAAAGGATATTCCCTCGCGGGGACGGAAATCCATTGCTCTGGACCTGAAAAAACCGGGTGCCACAGAAACGGCACTTCGCCTGATCGAAAAGGCTGATGGCCTGTTTGAAGGGTTCCGGCCAGGCGTCATGGAACGGCTTGGACTGGGGCCTGAAGATTGCCACGCCATCAATGCCAAACTGGTTTACGGGCGCATGACGGGGTGGGGCCAGGAAGGTCCCCTGGCGATGGCTGCCGGTCATGACATGAATTATATCTCCTTGTCTGGTGCCTTGTGGGCCATTGGCGAGAAGGACCGCGACCCGGTGCCACCACTTAATTTGCTGGGGGATTTCGGGGCTGGGGGCATGATGCTGGCCTACGGCATGGTCTGCGCCTTGTTAAAAGCCCAGCGAACGGGCGTTGGTGATGTGGTTGATGCCGCGATCTGCGATGGCACAGCCGCATTGATGGCACCTGTTTACGCGCAGCTGGCCAAGGATGTCTGGGTAAACGAACGCCAGTCCAATCGCCTGGATGGTGCAGCGCCTTATTATCGGGTTTACAAATGTCGCGATGGTAAATGGGTATCTGTGGCGCCTCTTGAGCCCCAGTTCTTCGATGTGTTATTGCAGGTTCTTGAATTACCCGCAGAGCAGTTCACGGACAGATTGAACCCGGCGAGTTGGGCTGATCAGCACAAAATATTTGAAGAAATTTTTCTGACCAAAACGCGGGACGAATGGACGGTTCTGATGGAAGGGACGGATATCTGTTTTGCGCCAATCCTCGATCTGGTTGAAGCACCTGGCCATCCCCATAATGCGGCGAGGGGTGTTTTTGTTGATGCTCATGGCGTCTCGCAACCGGCACCTGCTCCCCGGTTTGCCAATTCCCCGGTCGAAATGCCCGGCCCTCCGCCAGCGCCTGGTGAACACCGCGATACGGCTTTGCAAGGCTGGGGTTTTGCGGAAGACGAAATTGCAGAATTGATTGAAACAGGTGTGATGTAGGCCTGGTATCAATTGACAGGGCTATCCAACTTCATCTATTTTGTTAACATGTTATCTAAAATAGATGAAACCGGGAGATCCTCTTGTTAGACAAAAGCCAGATCAGCGAAATCGCTGCGAAACTGAAGGACGCGGAAGCCAAACGTGTTCAGATCGGGCACATCTCGCAGGCCTGGCCTGATATCACGATCGAAGACGCCTACGCGGTTCAGCGTGAACTTGTGGCCCTGAAATGTGCAGAGGGTCGCAAGATTGTTGGTCACAAGATCGGCCTGACCTCCCGCGCCATGCAAATGTCGGTTGGAATCAACGAACCCGATTATGGCGCTTTGCTGGATGACATGGTTTTCGAAGAAGGCAGTGACATTCCTCATGACCGCTTTGTGGAACCCCGGCTTGAGGTCGAACTGGCCTTCTTTCTTAAAGATCGTCTCGAAGGACCAGGGGTGACAATTACCGAAGTTCTCGCGGCGACAGATTATATCCAGCCAGCCCTTGAAATCATCGATGCCAGAATTTTGCGCAATGATCCGGAAACCGGCGCGCCCCGCAAAGTCATGGATACAATTTCCGACAATGCCTCGAATGCCGGTATTGTTCTTGGGGGCAGACCCGTCAAGCCGGATGCTATTGATATGCGCTGGGTATCTGCATTGCTGTATCAGAACGGTGTGATCGAGGAAACCGGTGTTTCCGCTGGTGTCCTCAACCATCCAGCCAAGGGTGTGGCCTGGCTTGCCAATAAATATGCTGCTCATAAGATCGGCCTGGAACCGGGTCAGATTATTTTGTCAGGGTCTTTTACACGCCCGGTATTTGTTCATCCAGGAGACACCTTGCATGCAGACTATGGCCCCCTTGGATCGGTCGCATGCCGGTTTGTTTGACAGCAAAATTGCGAACAAAAGGTATTAGATTTTTTCTTCAACCTCAGACAACAAGCGGTGCAACTGGTCCATCTTTTTGCTGCCGATCCGGCCTTCGATATCGAGATATTCCGCCTCTGATTGCTGCCCAATCAAGGCAACCAGGGCCGCACCCTTTTTTGTGATCGACAACATAAAGGCGCGCTGATCTTCCTTCTCGATCCGCCGAGTTATCAACTTTCGACCCTCCAACCCCTTGATTGTACGGGATAAACTTGGTGGGCTAAGCAAGGTCATTTTTGATACATCGACCGCGCGTAATTCTTTTGCCGTCGTCAGGGCTCGCAAAATCCTGAATTGTTGTTCGGTGACATCATGGGATCGCAGGATGGGACGGAACCTGTTCATCACGGTATCGCGTGCCCGCAACAAAGCCATCGGCAGGGAGCGGCCATAACCTCGAAAAGTTGCTTGGCGGTTTGTGTCGCTCATGCCGGAAACTCGTCTGCTATTTGATTGCGTAGAATACCTACACCTTCAACTTCAACTTCGACAACATCACCGGGCTTGAGATATCTTGGCGGATCGAAACGCGCCCCGGCACCGGTGGGTGTGCCCGTCGCGATAATGTCTCCGGGATGCAGTTCTGTGAATGTCGATATGTAGTTGATCAGATAAGGTATGGGGTACATCATACTTGCAGTGGTGTCGTCCTGGCGAACTTCATCGTTGACCCGTGTCGTGACGCGCAGGTCCAGCATATCCGGCATTTCGTCCATGGTGACAAACCAGGGGCCCATGGCACCGGACCGGTCAAAGTTTTTGCCTTGCGTGACATTGAACTTGGCATGGCGGATCCAGTCGCGAAGTGTGCCTTCGTTCATGATGGTCACCCCGGCAACATGATCCAAAGCCTGGTCTTCAGGAATGCGGCGTCCTGACTTGCCTATGACCAGGACGATTTCCCCTTCATAATCCAGCTGATCAGATTCAGGTGGGCGATGGATATCTTCTCCATGCGCGACCAGGGATTGCGGGGTCCGCATGAACAGGGACGGAAAACTGGCCTCTTTACTGCCATCCTTGTATTCGGCGTTGCGATTGGCGTAGTTGACACCAACACATATGGTCATGCGCGGATTGGTGACAGGACGCAACAGGGTCACATCCGCAAGGTCATAGTCGCCCGTTGATCCTTCTGCGGCCTTCTGCAATTCGGGCAAGGCATCTGCTTCCAGGACGGCGCGCATATCGGCATAGCGATCCGAGAATGATTTTGACAGATCAACAACCCGGTCACCTATGACCGCCCCGTAACCCGCTACGCCAGATTTTTCGAATGATATGAACTTCACGTTCCGAACTCCTGTTTGTCGGCCACCAGAACAATATGTCTTGACCGCATGGATATTGAGATGTTATTTAACATAACAATAGTTAACATATCAACTTGTTTTTACATGTCAGGAGAACCCGGTGCCCCATTTCATCGTTGAATATTCTGCCAACCTGACCGACAAGGTTGATATCCCGGATGTATTGACAGCAGTGCATACTGCTGCCCTTGAAACAAAGGTTTTTCCGGTTGGTGGACTGCGGGTCAGGGCTTTTCGTTGCGATGATTATCTGGTGGCAGACGGCCATCCTGATAATTGTTATTTGCATATGACCTTGCGCATGGGGCAGGGGCGGGATGCAGAAACAAAAATGGCTGCCGGTGAGGCTGTCTTTGCTGCCCTGTGTGACAGCATGGCAGATGCCTTCGATAACAATGCCCTGGGTATATCATTTGCCATTGAGGAACTGGATCCAGTGCTCAATTTCAAGAAAAATAATTTGCATGAGATCGTCGCGGCCAGAGCTGCGGGCAAGGAATAACAATGTCGAAATTGAATGAAAACCTGGCTAAAGCCGAAGCCTACCTTGCGCAGTTCAAGGACTCCGGTGTCCTGAACCTGATCAATGGTCAGTCCCTGCCGTCTTCCTCTGGTGAGACGTTCGAGACGATTTCGCCTGTCGATCTGAAACCTCTGGCATCTGTCGCACGCTGTACCGTCCAGGATATCGACAGCGCCGCCAAAGCTGCATCAGATGCCTTCCCGGCGTGGTCTGCTGTTCCGGGTAAGGAGCGCAAGGCGATCCTGCATCGCATCGCCGACGCCATTGTCGAACGGGCCGAGGAAATCGCCTTTCTGGAAAGTCTGGATACAGGACAATCCATCCGGTTCATGTCCAAGGCCGCCATTCGCGGGGCCGAAAACTTCCGGTTTTTTGCCGATCATGCCCCCGGTGCCCGGGATGGCAAGACGCTTTATGGCCCGAACCAGATGAACTTCACCTCCCGCAAACCCATCGGGCCGGTTGGTGTTATCACGCCCTGGAATACACCGTTCATGTTGTCGACCTGGAAAATAGCACCTGCCCTGGCAGCGGGTTGCACGGTTGTGCACAAACCGGCTGAATTTTCACCTATCACAGCCCGGTTGCTGGCGGAAATCGCCCTGGAAGCCGGGCTGCCAGCTGGGGTCTGGAATACGGTCAACGGGTTTGGCGAAGATGCAGGCAAAGCCCTGACCGAACATCCTGACATCAAGGCGATTTCTTTTGTCGGTGAATCACGAACCGGGCAGATGATCATGGCCCAGGGTGCGCCGACGCTAAAACGCGTGCATTTTGAACTGGGGGGCAAAAACCCTTGTGTCGTTTTCGCCGACGCTGATCTGGAGCGCGCCGTCGATGCGGCGGTTTTCATGATCTATTCCCTCAACGGGGAGCGCTGCACATCTTCCAGCCGCTTGCTGGTTGAAGACAGTATTTATGACGACTTCACCGCAGAAGTGGCCAAACGGGCAGCGAACATCAAGATCGGTCATCCACTTGATCCTGAAACCGTTGTTGGCCCCCTGATCCACCCGACGCATGAAGATAAGGTTTTGTCCTATTTCGATATCGCGCGGGAGGAAGGGGCAACAATTGCAGTAGGCGGTGCCAAGGCAAGTGATGCACCAGGTGGCGGCTGTTACGTGCAGCCAACCCTGTTTACCCAGGCCCGTAATGATATGCGCATTGCCCAGGAAGAAATCTTTGGCCCGGTACTGACGGCTATTCCCTTCAAGGATGAAGCCGAAGCGCTGCAATTGGCCAACGATGTCGACTACGGCCTGGCGGCCTATCTCTGGACCGGTGATGTCACCCGCAGCTTGCGCTTTGCCGATGCCCTGGATGTCGGCATGATCTGGGTAAATTCAGAAAATATTCGCCACCTCCCGGCACCGTTCGGCGGCACTAAATCTTCCGGGATCGGACGTGACGGCGGCGACTATTCCTTTGATTTTTATATGGAAACCAAGAATGTGGCGATAGCCACGGCAGAACATAAAATCCCGAAACTGGGTGGTTGATCGAACAAGGAGTAACGCTATGGGAAAGCTGGCACTGGCCGCAAAAATTACACATGTTCCCTCGATGTATCTGTCGGAGCAACCGGGCAAACATCACGGCTGTCGCGAGGCGGCCATCGAAGGACACCGGATTATTTCGCGTCGTTGCCGTGATCTTGGCGTTGATACCATTGTGGTGCTGGATACACACTGGCTGGTCAATGCGGGCTACCACGTCAACTGCACCAAAACCTTCAAGGGCACTTATACCAGCAACGAATTGCCGCATTTTATTCAAAATCTGTCTTATGAATATGATGGCAACCCGGCCCTCGGTCGCTTGATTGCGGAGGCCGCAACTGCGGACGGTGTGCACACACGCAGCCATGAAATAGACAGCCTCAATCTTGAATACGGTACCCTGGTGCCGATGCGTTATATGAATGAAGACCGCCACTTCAAGGTTGTTTCCATTCCGGCCTGGTGCGCCTTGCACAGTCTGGATGACAGTCGCATCTTCGGTGCGGCCATGTTGAAGGCCATTGAAAAAAGTGACAGCACCGTCGCTGTTTTCGCCAGTGGATCCCTGTCACACCGTTTCAATGACAATGGCAGTCCGGAAGAAGCGATGCATCAGATCAGCGATGAATTTTATGCCCAGGTCGATCACCGGGTGGTGGAGCTATGGAAAGCCGGTGACTTCAAGACTTTCTGCGCCATGTTCCCGACATACGCCAAGGCCTGCGTCGGCGAAGGTGGCATGCATGATACGGCCATGCTGCTGGGCATGTTGGGCTGGGATAAATACGACCACGGGGTCGAGGTTCTGACAGATTATTTTCCAAGTTCTGGCACCGGTCAGATCAACGCCATTTTTCCGCTTTAGATTTTCATTCCAGGATACGTGAGGACGCCATGACCAGAACCATGAACCCGGACGAACTGAACGCCTACAACGAAGATGGTGTTGCCGTTTTACGAAATGCCATCAGCGCTGACTGGGTGGCACGTATGAATGATGTTATCGATCAGCAACTGGCTCAACCCAGCAAATGGGGTAACGACGCCAACCCTGGTGCCAAAACCAACCGGCATTTCTCTGACCGGTATCAATGGCAGGACAACGCCGAAATCAACGCCTACATCCATGAAAGTGGCTGCGCCGGACTGGCAGCACAGGCCATGGGCAGTGAAACCGCGCGTTTTTACTTTGATCACCTGTTGGTCAAGGAACCTGGCACAGCCAATCCAACACCGTGGCACCAGGATGTGCCTTACTGGCCGTTTCTGGGGTCGCAAATCTGCTCCATCTGGCTGGCGCTGACACCCAGCACCGTGGCCAGTAGCGCCATGGAATTTGTTCGCGGATCACACCTGGACGGCAAATATTATATGCCCGAAGCCTTTACCGGCGACACGGATGCCAATGCCGCATGGATGGCCGGTGGAGATGGTGAAAAATGCCCGGACATCGCCAACAGCCGGGATGAATTCGATATTATCGGCTTTGACATGGCGCCAGGAGATGCTGTGATATTTTCCGCCTGGACACTGCATGGGGCAGGGGGCAATGCCTCGGCAGATACCCGCCGTGCCGCCATTTCCACGCGCTGGCTGGGCGACAATGCGATCTGGCATCCGCATACCGGTGCCGATCCGACGGTAACCCAGGAACATGTCTCGGTTCAGCCCGGACAGCCGCCCCATGACGATAAGGTTTTCCCAAAAATCTGGCCGCTGACCTGACTTCGGTGTAGAATACGGGGTAATTCTGCATAGTAGTCTGGAGTAGTAAACCCGGTGGAAACAGACCTGATCCTGATGATCCTCGCTGCCTTTGGTGCGGCGACGCTGCAGTCCGCCACGGGGATCGGATTTGGTATTATCGCCGGGCCTGTTTTGCTGATGCAGCTTAATTCCGGAGCGGCGATCCAGATCAGTATTTTGCTGAATATTCTGATTTCTGTGGTGTTGGCACCTTCAATCCGTGCCGGCGTTGATAAAAAACTTTTGTCCAGATTTCTCATGGGCAGTGTCGTTGGCTTGCCGCTTGGCTTCTACGTTTTTCTGGTCGTGGACGCCAACATGCTCAAGATCATGGCGGGAGTGGCGATCCTGGTCACCATGTTTTTTGTCCTGCGGAACAATCGTAAATCTGCACAACCCGATAAAGACCCCTCCAGCGCACGCGGTTCGCTGCCAATTGGTGTTGTTTCCGGCTTGATGGGCGGCTGCCTTGCCATGCCAGGGCCCATTCCGGCCGCCTGGATGAACATCAGCGGCTACGACAAGGCGACCGTTCGCTCAACCATCCTGATGTTGTTCATTATTTCCTATTCGGCGGCGCTGCTTTTGCAATTGTCGCTGGCCGAAATCACGCAGGACACCTGGTGGACGACGCTTAAACTGGCGTTGCCAACGGTCGCGGGAATCTATTTCGGGCGGATGCTGGTTGAGCGGATTACCGAACAGGTCTTTTTCATCCTGATTGTCGGCGTTCTTGCCCTGACCGCTGTGATGCTGTTTTCGACAGTCCAGTTTCAAAGCATTTGATCAGGCAACGTTCTCCAGGGGACCGGCCTTCAAATAGGCTTGCTTGCCGTAAATCAGCGGCGACTGATTAGTCGCGAGTTTGCAGGCGACGATCTGACCACTGAATACGGTATGGGTCTTGGTGTCCATCCACTGGTCTACGTCGCAGACAAATACGGCGAGACCATCATTCAAAACGGACAAGCCTGACTCCGTTATTTTCCAGTCACCTTCAGACAGAAATTTTTCATCCAGGGATTTTTGCCCGGCGAAATTGTTGGCAATCTGCTGCTGGTCTTCTGTCAGCAAATTAACGGCAAATTTTCGGGTTTCCATAATGAATTTATGTGTGCGATTGCTGCGGTTCACACATATCAGCATGGAGGCCGGGTCCGCGGACAACGATGTAACGGCTGTTGCGGTCATGCCGGAGCGTTCACCATCGCAGGTCGCCGTGATCACGGTTACCGTCGATGCAATAAGCTGCATACCGGCGCGAAAGTGCTCGTCTGTAATCGTATCAAGTTCCACAACACACCTCACGATACCAATTGTTGACAGGATGAATGCCTGGCTTTCTCGCTCATCAGTGCGGACATCAATTGTTCTTTGGCGCGCCAGGCAATCAAATCCTCAATTGCGCCGATTTTCAATTCATGTTTGGCGGCAAATAATGTCAGATCAGGCAGGCGGGCCATGGTGCCGTCTTCATTCATGATTTCACAGATCACAGCGGCCGGTTTCAGACCTGCAATGACGGCCAGGTCTACTGAGGCTTCCGTGTGACCGGCACGTTCGAGGACGCCGCCATCGCGGGCAATCAGGGGAAACAGATGCCCCGGTGATACCAGGTCGCCTGCATGGCCGTCTTCCTGCAGCAATACGTCGATGGTTGTCGCGCGATCACCGGCTGAGATACCGGTTGAAATGCCATGCTTTGCATCGATGGAAACCGTAAACGCGGTGCCGTGCGGGTCTGTGTTGTTTCCTGTCATGGGGCCAAGTTCAAACTGGTCTGCACGTTCTTCTGTCAGGGTAAGGCAGATCAATCCGCAGCCCTGTCGGGCCATAAAATTGATCTGGCTGGCATCCGCATGTTCGGCGGCGATGACCAGATCCCCTTCATTTTCCCGGTCTTCGTCATCTACCAGTACAACCATTTTCCCGGCTTTGATGTCCGCGATGATCTCCTCGATGGGTGATATGGGCGAACCTTCAGAGCGATTATCGTTGGAAAGAAAGTGAGTATTCATCGGATGTCTCCTTGGTGAAGGCCGGGATTGCGAAGCAGGATTTGATGAGATTGGGGTCGCGTAAATTGTGAAATTGGCAAAATTTTTTTATCGGCAACGAATCTCAGCAACCGGAAGTGGCTTTGAAGTTCACCTGAAAGCCCGTGTCAGGCTTCCAGGTGGTTGCTTCAGAAACACCGTGTTTATTTAGCTTCCGGTGGCACAAGAGCGTCGGCAATTGTGAAGCCGGCTTCCTTGTAATATTTGTAGGCACCGATATGCAGCGGCATATTCATCTGCATCAGGGCCGTTTCCTTGTTAATGGAACTCATCCATTTGGCGGTCGCATGAACTTCGTCAAGATGTTCCCAAAATGCCTTTGTCATGTCATAGGCAACTTTTTCGCTCATCCATCTGTTTGTGCCCAAACCAACCCAGCCTGTAAGCGTGGTAACGGGCTTTTTGTTGACCTGATTGGGGTAGATACCAGCGGGGATTGAAAAGACGGCCCGTCCTGGGAACGCGAACATCTTTTTCACAGCTTCGGTTTTCATGGCCTCTGCCGGAATACCCAGGAAACGGATTTTGTTCACAAGTGCAAACTGTTGGATGATCGGGCTCGGCACAGTTGTCGGTTGGAACATCACATCCATTTGACGATCAACAAATGCTGTCGCAGCTGTTTGCCAGTCGAATTTAACGGCTTCAAAGTCAACACCTGGCTTGTAACCTGTTGCACCGGCAACCATCAGCGTCGTGGTCCGGGCCGCAAGTGAGCCTGGAGGACCGAGGAAGACCTTTTTGCCCTTGATATCTTTCAGGGATTTGATTCCGGAACCTTCATAGACAACGACATGATAGGGGCCAGAACCATAGTTGATCAGGCCGCGTAGTTCCTTGACCATCTGATCCGAGTTTTTGACCTTTTTGTACATGGCCATTTTTTTGCGCATGAAAAAGTTCACGGCAGGGGACGTTGTAAACAGATCAACACGTTTGTTGGCTGAATCAATGGCTGATTTTGTACCTGGTTTACCCGTGGACACCTGAATTTTTACGTCAGTGTACTTTTGTACAACTGTCGAATAGGCGATGCCGAACTGTCCGATGGAACTACCGGCGGGAAAGGCATCCATTTTAAGATATACATCTTTTGCAATTGCCGTTGTCGCCACCACCGTCGACAAGCCAACTGCACTGATGATCGCAGTTTTCATAAAGTTCATTTTAAAAATACTCCTGATTGATCACTTTGGTTTCCTTCGATCGTCACCCATCTGCCGACGCTGACAGTGGCTGATCATTTTTGCGTGCTGTCCTGAAACTCAGGGCGATAATGACAAGGCCCAGCACGAAGGCCCCTAGTTGAAAATTCGCGAATACCGTCAACACGGCGAAGCCGCAGACAGCACGGGCAAGCCTTGACCAGCCCGATAAATGTGAGAATTCAAAGCCGACGACGGCTGTTGAAATCAGCCAGATCGCCAGCATCAGGCGGGCCATGACCCAAATGAAGCTTGTCCAACTGAAATCCAGCACCAGCAGTAAGCTGGGTTCGTAGACGAATACGAACGGGATGATAAAGCCGACAAAGGCCAGCCCCAGCGCCTTCATGGCCGTTGTAATCGGATTGGCCTCGGCAATGGGGGCTGCCGCGATCGCCGCCAATGCGACCGGCGGGGTTATGGCCGACAGGATGCCGAAATAAAATATGAACAGGTGCACGGAAAGGACCGGAAGTCCCAGCAACTTGATTGTCGGTGCCAGCACCAGGGCAATAATCAGGTACGCAGGCAATGTGGGCATGCCCATGCCCAGGATCAGGCACGTCACCGCTGCCAGCGCCAGCGCCAGAAACAGGCTGCTGGTGCCCAGTTGTGAAATTTCCGTGGCGAATTTAATACCAATTCCGGTCAGGTTCAAAACCGCCAGCAAGACGCCGATGGTCCCGACGGCCATCATGATCTTGGCACCGGCGACACCACCCCGGGCGAGGGCCGTATAAAGTCTGCCGGGATTGGCACGTAGTGCCGGATTAAGCAAAAGGCTGAAGCCAACCGCTGAAACACAGGCCCAGAAGCCTGCCATTGAAGGTGAACGCCCTGAAATCAACGTGGCCATAATGAACACGATCGGGCCAAACAGCATGATGGATTTCAGCATGTCACCCGGCAATATTGTCTGGCGCTCGGTCTTGTCCAGTTTGCGGATACCCAAACGACCCGCTTCCAGACTGACGGCAATGAAGAGACTGCCGTAATAAAGCAGTGCGGGAAGAGATGCTGCGATACAGATTGTCAGATAAGGCACACCGGTCAGGTCAGCCATCAGGAAAGCCGCTACGCCCATAACCGGCGGCATGATCTGGCCACCTGTCGACGCCGCTGCTTCTACGCCACCGGCGAAGGCACCACTGAAACCACGCTTCTTGATCATGGGAATGGTGAAGGCGCCGGTGCCAACGACATTGGCTGTTACACTGCCGGAGGTCGCGCCAAACAAACCGCTGGCGACAATAGCTGCGTGGGCAGGGCCGCCGCGTGTGCCGCCGGTTACGGCGAATGCAATCCGGATCAGAACTTCACCAGCACCCGTCCCTTCCAGCAAGGCACCAAAGACAATAAAGATCAGGATCAGGGAAAGGACAATGCCGGTCGGGATGCCAAAGACACCCTGAAATCCATACCAGATCAATTCCATGGACTGTTGTAAATCAAACCCTGAATGCTGGAAAATCCACGGCAAGTCCTGGCCGAACAAACAATAAAGCAGTGACAGGCCACCTACCACTGACAGCACAAGACCGAAAGAGCGACGAGTTAGTTCCAGCAAAACCATGATGGCGCCTACGGCCGCCCAAAGATCAACTGTCGAAAATTCAGCGATCAGGTTTTCCATGTCGTCAATGGCATCAACAAACCGCCAGCAAGCAAAGCCCATGATGATGGCGCTGGCCCCGTCCACCAGCCAGAAAAGGTGGTTGAGAAAAATGTTGTCGCTGGGGAATTCCCTGGCCAGCGGCATGGCACCGATTGCGATCAAGGTGCAAAAAAACAAGGCTGCAGCACGGTGAACACTCGGCTCCCAGCCACCGTAAAAAGCGACATAAATCGCCTGCAAGGCCAATGCGAAGGCCAGCATCTTTGCGATATTACTGACGTGACGGATTGGAAGACTTGTCATGTTCTTTCAATCCTGTCGGCTGTTCCATTGGGAAATATGGGGGAATGAAGCGTAGACGAGACGGCGATGGCGCGCGAACAGGACGAAGCCTCTCGCGCTGTCTCACTCATGCAGTTCATCTCGCCGCGTTTCAGGTATTTGTCGAAAAACAAATGTCCACCCTTCGTTTCAAGCAACCTGTTTCCACCAATGATCAACAGGTTTTGTCAGATCAGGCCAGCAACCATGATCCAATACTGGATCCGGTTGCCGGCCTTTTTAGCAATCAGGACAGGATTGTTAGCCCGCCCCGTTTATCAGATTAAACCTTCAGCTTTCAGTGTTTCCTGAACCGCGGGCCGACCGGCTACACGCGCCATGTAGGCTGGAATATCCGGCCATTGGTCGAGGTCAATTCCGACTTTCTTCGCCCAGTTCAGAATAGTGAACAAATAGGCGTCCGGGGCGGTAAACTTGTCCCCCATCAAATAATCCTTACCTTCCAGCTCTCCAGCCACGTAGGCGAGGCGTATTTCGAGCAAACCCTTGGCGACAGGTGCTGCTTCCGGCATATATTTAGGATTGAAGATCGGGCCGAAACCTTTGTGCAGGTCTGAACCGATAAAGCTCAACCATTCCTGCACCCGGATACGTTCCATCGATCCTGCAGGCGGGATCAAACCTGATTCCGGGTTTTTATCGCCAATATATTGAACAATGACAGCACCTTCTGTGATGACTTCGCCGTCATCCAGTTGCAGGAAGGGAACGGAACCTTTGGGGTTGATGTCCGTAAACAGACTATCGCTGCCAACCATTTCCTTGCTGCGTGTATCAACCTGTTGAAGGTCGAAGTCGGCACCTGCTTCCCGCAAAACGATATGCGGGGAAAGTGAGCAGGCACCAGGGCTAAAGTACAATTTCATCTCGGTTTCTTTCTTGTTGGTTCTATTTGAATTCAGGCAGGATTTTCGCGGCATACATTTCCAGCGAGCTCATAACCCTGTTCCAGGGCTGTGCACCATAGTCGCCTTGATAGATAAAACGGTCACACCGCGACATTTCCATCAAACGCCCGACCTTGTCTGTAACTTCCTGGACACTGCCCGAGGCAATGGCACAATTGGGGCTGTCCAGTTCGGTGATACGGGCTGGCAATTCAACGTCTTCGGGTTTCATACCCATCCGCTTTGAAAAGACCCAGCGCTGGAAGTCAAATTGATATTTTTTCAGGTGATCGCGCGCTTCCTGGGTTGTTTCCGCAACGTGAACATGGGCCAGGAAGGTAATGTGAGGCTCATGCTTGTGTCCTGATTTTTCCCAGACTTCCAGATAACGGTCGATCATGGCAGGAAGTGCAGTCAGATCGACTGACAGACCTGTAATCACGATATTGATGCCCAGTTTCGCGGGAACTTCTGCTGAAAGAGCACTGCCGCAAGCGACATACATAGGCGGGTGCGGGTTCTGAACCGGGCGAGGCTCAAGGGTTACACCTTTGAGAGGAGGGCGAAACTTGCCTTCCCAGTTGATGTTTTCCTCGGTCCAGAGCTTTTTGAGAAGCTCAAGCCCTTCTTGCTGGCGAGGGTGTGATTCTGTTTCGAAATCCTGGCCAAAATGATCGTAGTTATAGGGCTCAACGCCTTTACCAACCCAGATTTCAGCGCGACCACCCGAAACAACATCCAGCGTGGCGAAATCTTCTGCCAGAAAGACCGGATCGTGGTTCGGCAGCAGCGTGATACCCGTTGCCAGTCGCAGATTTTTGGTTTGTCCGGCCAGCCAGGCAAGAAAGATGTGGGGGGCGGACATGATGAAGTCGCTGAAATGGTGTTCTCCGGCAACGACTGCATTAAAGCCCATGGGCTCAGCCGCCAGAAAATATTCCATGATATCCCGGTGGCGCTCTTCTTGCGTTGTACGCTTGCCTGTCGTCGGGTCCTTGACGTGGTCACCTAAACTACAAAGTCCGTGTTGCATTTACTGTTTCCTGTTTAGCCATTTGGAGATAATCAAATTTAGCCACATGAAGAGTTTGCCGTCAAGAAAAAAATCTATACACTTGCCGAGGACGATCATTTGTCATTTGAAAAGATATGACTGAGCTTGGGAAAAGATGTGACTGAACTAGAAGACCCGGGTCCGAAATCGGAACCACGTCGTCCCGGCAGAGGCGGTAAACTGGATGGCCCGACCCGCATGTTGAATGCGGCGATAGAGATGCTTGGTCGCCAGCCTCCCTCCAGCATTACCGGGCGTCGACTGGCGAAGAATGCCCGCGTTCATCACACCTTGATTGGCCAGACCTATGGCACAGTTGCGTCTTTGCTGGCCGCTGCCTACAAGCGCGAGCGGGACGCCTTTATTGAAGCTGAACTCTCAGATCCCCTGCAGCCATTGAGACCGTTTGCTTTGGCCGATTACCCGCGTTTCTGGCGCGCTCATGTTCACTTTTTGCTTGATCCTTTTGCCCCGGAAATTGCAGTTGAAATGGCCAGATCCAATCCGTTGAAGTGGGCGGCGGTCTCGATGGAGAAGCAATTTCCCAATCGATCAAAAGATGTTGCACACAGTCTTGCTGCAATCTGGTGGTCGATGCAGATCGGGGCTTTGGTGTTCGAAAAGCCGCTTGCTCAGGGTATACGGATTTCAGTCAGGCAGCGGGACCTTGTGCGATCCCTGACAGCTGAACGGATCGAAGACCTGCTGGCGAATTGCCCTGATAACCTGGTTCCGGGACCTGTCGACGAATCCCTGAAGACGACACCATTGGTCAATCCGGATGGCGTTCTTGATGCCAAGGAATGGGCTTTGATTGAAGCAGCAGCTGATTTGCTGACATCTCGCGCGGATGCAGGGATTTCAGGGCGTGAGCTGGCCAGTCGGGCAAAGGTTAATTACGGCCTTATTCATTACTATTTCGGATCCAAGGAATCGGTATTTGACAAGGCTTTTATCCATCTTCACAAAAGTTATGTTGAGGATGTGGTGGGGGCTGGTGATGTGCACCATGTCATTCCGTTCAAAATGATTGGCCACTCGCCCTTTCTACGTGCCTGGGCCGGGCGGGAACTTGCCGAAGTTGCCATGCCACCCATTAATCTCGTTGGTATGGGATTACTGCTGGATTATCTTCTGGATGGGGAAGGCGTGGATCGGCGCAGTAGTGCTGATCTTGCCAATGCCCAGGCAAATACATATTGCGCAATTGCCCTGCAACTTGGCTGGGTCCTGAGCGGAATCAGTGTTTCAGAAGGGTGCGATACGCCCGAACTGGTCATCAGGAGCTATCTTTTCGTATTCTATAAATGGTTCCTGTCAGGCAAATGGCTGAAAAGTTAAGGTAGCGACGAATAAATTCCCGCCACCCCGCCTCATTTCCGATTGCTGATGACGTTGAACCGCTTTAGAAATATTTCCAGTAGGTATCTTTTTTGCTGATTTTTCCGTCGACGATTGAATAGACGTCAACCGCATCCACATGAAATGCGTTGCCGTACTCGTTTACGCCTGAGCATCTGAACTGTTGCAATATCCTGTCGCCTGCCGGTGACTCAACAAGCCTGGTATATTTGACATTTTTCCAGTTCGCCCGACGCCACATCAATTCATCGACCATACCCTGGGCACCTTGAACCACCCGCCCTGTCGGCGCATCTTCGGGGCCATAACCGGTTTGCAGGTGCCAGACAAAGTCTTCAGTCAAGATGCGTTGCAGACCCGCCAGGTTCGCTTTGCCAAAGGCGAGCCGGAAGGGCGTCATGATTTTCAACATCTCTCTAAAGGTCATGGTATATTTCCTCACGCAGTTGTTGGGGGCGGAACATAATTTCCTTGTATCCGAGATGGCAAGTATCTACAAGTGGCTAAATATAGTCTATGCTTTTTTGTCTTCTGTGATATTTTTGATGGAGTAGTGCTGGATGATACTGATTGGCAGGGATTTATCCCCTTTTGTACGGCGCACAGCCATCGTGCTGGCGTTGTCGGGTTTGGCATTTGAGCGCCGTAAGCTGGCGAGTTCAAAGCCGGAGGATCTGGTTGAAATCAAAAAACTCAATCCTCTGGGTCGGGTACCAGCCCTGATTCTGGCCGATGGTGAAGCCCTGATCGATAGCAACGCAATAATCGACTACGCCCTGGAAACAAGCGAAAGCGAAGTCGCGCTGTGTCCAGCGGACGGCCCCGCGCGCCGACAAGTCCTGCGCACATCGGCCTTTGCCGTTGGCGTAATGGAAAAGGGGGTTGCTTCATCCTATGAAACGCTGACCCGCCCGGCGGCAAAAGTACACCAACCCTGGCTGGACCATATCCTGAACCAGATTACCGAGGGTCTGACAGTTCTGGAAAAACTGGCAGAGGAGAGAGTCTTCAAGCTTGATCCGGATCCAAATCTTGGCGACGTAAATTCTGTGGTCGCGCATGACTTCATTACATTGATCCGTCCGGAACTGGTACGCGCGGCGGCACCCCATGCCCTTCCTGCCTTGTCCCGACACTTCAACAAATTGCCAGCGTTCAAAAACAATCAGTGGCAACCCAACAAATCCTGATCCATCGAAAGAGAGTATTATGAGTGCATTTGTCGTAATTCACGCAACAATAACCGATCCGGAGAAGTTCAAGGCCTACGGCGCCGGTTCCGGCCCAACCGTTGAAGCACATGGCGGTGAACTTGTGACCGGAGGACATCTGAAATCTGTTCTGTGTGGGGAAATGGAACATGATCGCTGCGTGATCCTGAAATTCCCGGACGTTGAGGCGGCTGAGACCTGGTACAATTCACCCGAATATCAGGCCCTGATCCCGAACAGGGATGAAGCCGTCGATTCAACATTTCTGATTGTTGGCTAAACTCCTTATCACAGTCTGACGTCCATCCCATCGACGGACGCGCCATAAGGCCCTGACATACTTTAAGTATATCGGGGCCTTTATTGTTCAGACCTTGAATAATTTCAGATTGTCAGGTGCGTCATTCGACCGCAGAGACAATCGACCACATGTCTTTTTGAGCTCCAAAATTACAATATCGGCATCGCAGGTAACGGGGGTTGTTCGCAGCCTTTTCGGTGGAGACCTGCATCGAGAATTTAGCTACTCCGGCGGAGTGAGATCGCAGTCAGAAACTGTGGCAGCCCCGACGGAGAACAACAATCGACTGACTTTATTTTGGAGCATTCTAATGTCGGAACAGACAAACGAAAAAGACGGTGTCTCGCGTCGTGAGCTGCTGGGAAACACTACCAAAGTAGCCACACTGGCTGGCATCGGCGCTGCAGCAGGCGTTGGTACCATGCTGACATCAGCACAGGTACGCGCAGCATCGAAGAACCGGGCAGAAGTCGCACCGGGTGATCTGGATGAATATTACGGTTTCTGGTCTGGTGGCCAGTCCGGTGAAGTCCGTATCCTTGGCTTGCCGTCCATGCGTGAATTGATGCGTATTCCTGTTTTCAATCGTGACAGTGCCACAGGTTGGGGACAAACCAACGAAAGTCGCAAGATCCTGACCGAAGGCCAGTTGCCGCACGAAAAAGAATTCTTGAAGGACCAGGGCGGTATCCACCAGAACGGTGACACACACCATCCACATATGTCCTTTACCGACGGCACTTATGACGGTCGTTATGTCTTTATCAACGACAAGGCCAACACCCGTGTTGCCCGGATCCGTTGCGACATCATGAAGGTCGACAAGATTATTTCAATTCCGAACGCAGCTGACATTCACGGTTTGCGTCCACAGAAATATCCACGCACCGGTTATGTCTTTTGTAACGGCGAACACCGCGTTCCCCTACCCAACGATGGTCGCGATCTGGAAAACGACAAAAACTATCATGCTGTCTTCACCGCCATTGATGGCGACACCATGGAAGTGGCCTGGCAGGTCATGGTCGATGGTAACCTGGATAACGTTGATGCCGATTATCAGGGTAAATATGCGATCGCCAGTTGCTACAACTCGGAAGAAGGCCTGACTCTGGAAGACATGACTTCTGCGGAAGCTGACTGGTGTGTTATTTTTGACATCGCAGCCATCGAAGCAGGCGTCAAGGCTGGTGATTTCAAGACATACGAAGCAGGTAAGACACCTGTTCTTGATGGTCGCAAGGGTTCCAAATACACCCGTTATGTGCCTATCCCCAACAGCCCGCACGGTGTGAACGCATCACCTGACGGCAAATACATGATGATCAACGGTAAACTTTCTCCTACCGTTTCCATCATCGAAATGGCTAAAGTACCGGCTCTGTTTGCGGACAAAATCAAGCCCCGTGGCGTGATTGTTGGTGAACCTGAACTGGGTCTTGGTCCGCTTCATACAGCCTTTGATGGTCGTGGCAACGCTTACACCACATTGTTCCTCGACAGCCAGGTCTGTAAATGGAATATCGAAAAGGCGATCCAGGCTTATGCCGGTAAAAAAGTGAACCCGATCCTTCAGAAGATCGATGTTCAATATCAGCCAGGCCACAACCATACATCCATGGGTGAAACCAAGGGTGCGGATGGTAAATGGTTGATTTCCTTGAACAAGTTCTCCAAGGATCGCTTCATCAATGTAGGTCCGCTTAAGCCTGAAAACGAACAGCTGATCGACATTTCCGGCGATGAAATGAAAATTGTGCATGACGGCCCGACCTTTGCCGAGCCCCATGATTGCATGATCGTTCACCGGTCACTGGTTAATCCAAACAAGGTCTACGAACGCAATGATCCGATCTGGTCGGACGCTGCTGCCTGGGCCAAAAAGGATGGTGTTGATCTGGAAGATGCTGAACACGTCATTCGTGACGGCAACAAGGTTCGTGTTTACATGACCTCGATTGCACCGAAGTTCAGCATGGACAAGTTCAAGGTCAAACAAGGTAACGAAGTCACAATCTTCGTCACCAACATGGATGACCTTGATGATCTGACCCACGGCTTCACGCTCGCCAACTATGGCGTTTGCATGGAAGTCGGGCCTCAGGCCACAGCATCAGTGACCTTTACGGCAAATCTGCCAGGTGTTCACTGGTTCTATTGTCAGTGGTTCTGTCACGCACTCCACATGGAAATGCGCGGCCGGATGCTGGTCGAAAAAGCCTGACGGCAATAGAAGAAAGGTAACCAGGGTGGTGGTGGCACGCCATAAGGACAGCAGGTGGTTCAGGAGGGTAGCGACAGCAAGTGCCCTCCTGTTCCCACTCGCTATTGGCATAGCGTCCTTCGGGCCTGTTCAGGCCGCGACTATCAAGGTACCTGCACAAGCCGGATCGCTGGCTGCTGCAATTGCGGCAGCCAGCCCCGGTGATGTGTTGCAACTGGCATCGGGCGTTCATGCAGGGTCAGTTGTTATTGATCGGACCCTGACGATTACGGGCCGTGAAACATCTGTCATTGACGGTGGCGGTACAGGATCGACCGTAACGATTGGTGCTGCTGACGTTATTTTGCGGGGGATCACAATACGCAATTCAGGGCGCGAACTCGCGACCATGGATTCCGGTGTGTTTATCAACAAGTCAGGTCATCGGGCCATTGTTGAAAACAACCGCATTGAAGAAAATCTCTTCGGAATATATCTTTGGGGTCCAAAAAACGCCAAAGCGCGGAACAATCGCATTCGGGGCTTGCAGACAACCCACGTCAATTCCCGGGGCAATGGTGTCTCCGTCTGGAATTCACCGGGGTCTGTTGTGGAAAACAACGATATCCGGTTTGGTCGCGACGGTATTTTCTCGACGACCAGCAAAAAGAACATCTTTCGCAATAACAGCTTCCGCGATACCCGCATCGCCATTCACTATATGTACACCAATAATTCAACGGTGACCGGAAATATCTCGGAAGGGAACCATGTCGGTTTTGCCTTGATGTTTTCAAAAAAACTGAAGGTTTATGGCAATCAATCCATAGGTGACCGGGATCATGGCATCTTGCTGAATTACACCAATGGGTCTGTCATCAGGGACAATTTGGTGAAGGATGGTAACGGCAAGTGTGTCTTCATCTATAACTCCTCGAAAAACCGTTTTCTCGACAACCGGTTTGAACGATGCAAAATCGGTATTCACTTTACGGCCGGTTCTGAACGCAATGAAATGACCGGCAACGCATTTGTTGCCAACGCGACGCAAGTCAAGTATGTCGGCACCACAGATATTGACTGGTCGAAAGCGGGCCGGGGAAATTACTGGAGCGACAATCCGGCCTTTGATCTTGATGGCGACGGCATCGCGGATACACCGTACCGTCCCAACGACATGGTCGATCAGGTTGTCTGGGCGCATCCTGCAGCAAAGTTGTTGTTGAACAGCCCCGGTATCCAGGTCTTGCGCTGGAGCCAGTCGCGCTTCCCGTCCCTGCATCCCGGTGGTGTTGTTGACAATGCGCCTCTGATGAAACCGGTTGAGATCAGCGTCAACCAGAACGGAACAACGCAATGAGCGCGCCAAATCTTGAACTTGAAAACACGGCCAAGGCCTATGATGGCCTCAGGGTTCTGCATGATGTTTCCTTTGCGGTCTCACCTGGCGAAGTTGTAGCCCTGGTTGGTCACAATGGTGCCGGCAAGACAACCATCATGAAACTGCTGCTGGGCCTGATCCGTCCTACTTCCGGTTCTGTTCAGGTGCTGGGACATGATCCGGCTGGATCAAATGCCGCACAGGCGCGTCTTGGCATGGGATTTTTGCCTGAAACAGTTTCCTTTCCGGCCAATATGACGGGTCGGGAAATTATGAACTTTTACGCCCGCCTGAAACGCCAGGTTCGTGGTGACAATGATCGTTTGCTGGAAACAGTGGGTCTTGCCGATGCATCTGACAGGCGCGTGAAAACATATTCCAAGGGTATGCGGCAGCGTCTGGGCCTGGCCCAGGCCCTGATCGGCTCGCCCCGGGTTTTGTTGCTGGACGAGCCTACGACGGGTCTTGATCCGACTTTGCGCCGGTCTTTTTACGACACCATCATGTCTCTGAAAGACGAAGGCGTCACGGTTTTACTGGCTTCTCACGCCCTGAGTGAAATGGAAAGCCGTGTTGATCGCATTGCCATCATGAGCAAGGGCCGCCTGATGGCGGACGGCAGCATGACGGACCTGCGCAAAAAAGCACAACTGCCAGCACGTATCCGTCTGACCACCGACGACGGGGCTGCGGGCCGTGCTGCGGAACATCTGCAAGGTGCGGATATCCGGCATGTAAATGGCCGCACGGTTGAATTTGATTGTGCCTCGGAAAACAAAATGGAACTTGTCCGACGTGTTACCGACATCGGCGTGACCATCGAAGATATGGAAATTGAACTGCCCAACCTGGATCGGATTTACGAGCTTTACCAGGATAACGGGGAGGCTTCATCATGAATGCACTTATGGCTATTGCCGGTCAGGAAATCCGCGACGGCTATCGCAACAAATGGATCATTGCCATGACCCTGTTGCTGGCCGGATTTGCGCTGACCCTGACATTACTGGGCAGCGCGCCTACTGGTACCGTTGGCACGAACTCTTTATTGGTGACCGTCGTCAGCCTGTCCAGCTTGACGATTTTTCTGATACCCCTGATCGCCCTGATGCTGTCCTATGATGCTGTTATCGGCGAAGTTGAACGCGGCACATTGTTGCTGCTGTTGTCCTACCCGCTGGCCCGCTGGCACGCCATTGGCGGCAAGTTTCTCGGGCATCTTTCTGTATTGGCTTTCGCCACTGTTGTTGGTTATGGCAGCGCTGGCGCCGTACTGGTGTTCCAGGGGGTCGACGCTGACAATGCCAACTGGTTTTCCTTTGCAGCGGTTATTGGTTCTTCCGTTTTGCTGGGGGCTGCTTTTCTGGCCATCGGTTACCTGATCAGCACCATCGTCAAGGAACGCGCGACTGCTGCAGGAATTGCGGTTGCTGTCTGGCTGCTGTTCGTCTTGATCTATGACATGGCCCTGCTGGGATTGCTGGTTGCGGACGGCGGCAACGGAATTGGAGAAACCGTATTCAACGCGCTGCTGCTGGCCAACCCGACGGACGCTTATCGTTTGTTTAACCTGGCGGGATTTGAAGGTATGGCGACATTTACCGGCACCATCGGACTTTCGGCAAACGCAGAATTTTCGCCCTTGTCCTTGTTGGGTGTTCAGTTCGGCTGGATCATCGTGCCGTTGGGGCTGGCAACATGGCTGTTTCAGCGCAAGGAAATCTAGCATGCAGAACATGATTAAATACCTGCTTGTCGCTTCCAGTCTCTTGCTGGTTACAGCCTGTGGATCCGAAGAAGTCGCAGAGCTACCCAAACCGGTTGATTTGACACTGGATGCCACCGGCCATTTCTGCAATATGACCATTCTGGATCACCCTGGCCCCAAGGCCCATGCCTTTGTTAAAGGTGGGGAGGCGCCGTTCTGGTTCACCTCGGCACGTGATGCCATCGCTTTTTCCATGTTGCCTGAATCCGCCAAAAGCGTTTCGGTAATTTATGTCACGGACATGGCGACCGTTGCAGATTGGTCGGATACGTCGAAAGGGCAGTGGATTAATGCCCGTGAGGCCTGGTACGTTATTGAGAGTTCAAAACGAGGTGGCATGGGTGCTGCCGAGGCTGTTCCGTTTGGCAATCAATATGCCGCTCAGAAATTTGTGGAAAACTTTGGCGGTGAGGTCGTTATTTACGCCGACGTTCCACGTAGTTATGTTCTGGATGCAAATCAGACATCCAGCCTTGAAGGACAGATAAATTGACGATGCAAATCAACCGCCGCCGCTTTCTTGCGATCAGCGCCGCTGCGGGCACATTGGCCTTTGGAAATCCTGCGTCTGCCGCACCTTATCGATGGCAGGGAACAGCACTTGGCGCTAAAGCGAGTTTGTTGCTTCACCATCCTGACAAACAGCAAGCAGCTAGAATAGTTTCAGCCTGTGTTGCCGAAATTTCCCGCCTTGAAAATATCTTCAGTCTGTACCGTCAGGAATCCGCGCTGGTTCAATTGAACAGCCAGGGGTTTCTTGATCATCCACCCCTGGAACTGGTTCAGGCACTGGCAGATTGCAGACGCATCAGCGATATCACCGGTGGTGCGTTTGATGTGACGGTGCAGCCGCTTTGGCAGCTATATGCCGGGCATTTCTCGTCAATTGACCCGGACCCGCAAGGCCCGTCAGCTGACAAGATCGCGCTGGCCACGAGCCGGATTGATTACCGAAAAATCGCCATTGGCTCAGACCGGATCGAATTTGGCACACCGGGCATGGCCATAACCCTGAACGGTTTTGCGCAAGGCTTTATCACCGACCGGGTCTCTGACTTGCTGCGGTCGGAAGGAATGAAAAACGTCCTTGTTGATCTGGGTGAAACCCGCGCCCTGGATGATCATCCTGCTGGCAGGCCCTGGCGTGTCGGTATTCGTGATCCGAAAAACAGCAGCGGCGTTGTGCGCACACTTGCCGTCGATAATCTGGCCGTAGCGACCTCAGGTGGATATGGCCAGAAGTTCCATGCTTCAAGTCCACAACATCACTTGTTTGATCCCAAAACAGGTGCCGCAAGTCATCGTTATGCCAGTGTGACTGTGATGGCCACCAGCGCAGCCACGGCTGATGCCTTGTCGACGGCACTATCCAGCCTGTCGGTTACGAACGCTGCCACTGCCCTGCGCAAATCCGGCGCAAAGGCGGCATTGTTTTTGAATGAAGACGGCACTTTTGAAGATGTTCAGGTCTGATCTCCCAGACGATTAGTTTCCAATGAAATCGGTGGGGATCAGTTCGCCACCAGACTTTCAATATAGGTCGTTAGTTCGTCTCGCAGGTGCTCAAGCCTGGCGACACACTCACTGGCTTCGATTTGTGCAGCATCAACGATGTTCTCGCTTGTCGCGCGTGCGGCGACTGCCATAAAAGCATCAAAAGCCGCCTCTGTTTCACGCAAAGCTGCCCGCAACACCGCAGCTTTATCGGCACGCGTTGCCTCATTAACGGGTACCAGGGTTACCTCGGCACCGGGATTAACGTCGGGAATTTCGGCTGCCAATTGGCGCAACAAAGTCGCCGCGTTGTGATTGCCGAGATTTGTGCCTTCAATAGCGAGCTCAAGATAACGCTGTCGCAGGGCTGCCTTTAATTCACCGGTTGTTTCTTCGAAAGATGCCAGCGTGCCCGGAATATCCTGGCCAACAATCGCCTCAAGGCGTGCCCGTTCATCCGTACGCCAGGCCCGTTTGCGCTCAAGCCTCAGCAAGGCAATATGTTCCAGCTTTCTGGATGCCACGGTTTCCGACTGCTGGCGCACGTCTTCCTGGTTTGCGTTGGCTGCCAGTGCCGTGAAAAACTCAAAGGCTTCCTGTTCGGTGCGGACGGCCATGTTCATGGCCTGCCATGGCGTTAACAACAGGTCCGTCGCCGCCCGGCTTTCCCGATCGTCGACCGCCGACGTTGCCTTGTCTTCTTCCGTCAAAATTTCAATGTCGAGTTCATGGGCCCAGGTCGAAATTTCACCCTGATATCCGCGTTCAATTTCGATTAAACGTTCAAACATTTCGACAGCTTCAGGGTTGTGAAGTTTCTTCATATCTGCGGCCAGGCGACAATAAGTCGCGGCAGCTGAACGTTCCATTGAGGCCGCCAATTGGGCTAAACTCTCAAGCGTTAAATCGGTGGGTGGATTCTGAATATCGATCATCATGGTTCCGGCCTTGGGCCTTTACTTTGCTGTTGATCTACTTAAGCATAATCCCGAAGTATCAGCCACCCCCGGATGTTGGCCAGAAGCTGATTTGCCGCACTATGAAAGGCAATCAGATGCAATACCATAGGATGTTACGTTGAAATCTCTTCACTCCCGACTGCGGTTTCTTTTGCAGATTTCCGCCCTGGTTCTTGCCCTTTTGATGCCTGTGTTCGCAGGGGACGCCAGCGCTGCAAATATCGGTGATTTTAAAGACAAATTTGACCTCGCGACAATCATGCCTGGTGCAGACCGATTGGGGCCGGAAGAAGGTAGTCCACCTTCTGCTGCTGCCTACAAGGGTGACAAGTTATTAGGCTATGTGTTCCTGAACTCGGCGGTCGTGAACGCCATCGGATATTCCGGTAAACCCATACATATTGTTGTTGGTGTAGACACCAATGGATTAATCACCGGTGCGCGCATGGTGAAGCATTCCGAGCCCATCGTCCTGGTCGGGATTCCTGTCAAAAAAGTTCATGACTTTATTGATAAATATGTCGGCTTGAACGTGCTTGAAATTGCCAAAACAGGCAAGGACGACCGTGAGCTGGATATTGTCAGTGGTGCCACCGTTACCATCATGATCATTGACGACACGATTGTTCGTGCGGCCATTCGGGTTATGCGCACGCGCGGTGTCGGTGGTCTGGTTGATGCCAGTGCGGATAAAAACCGGGTGACTTACAGTGTCCGCGAGGAACTGGATGAAAAGCTGAACTGGATGACGATGCTGGGTGATGGCTCTGTCCGTCGCCGGATGATTTCCGTTGGTGATATTAATGCAGCCTTCGAAAGTGCCGGAAAAACCCTGGCCGCCGCCCGGCCAGAACCCGGACCAGATGGCGATGCCTTTGTTGATTTCTATATCGCCAATGGCTCCATACCCTCCATTGGACACAGTTTGCTGGGCGAGCAGGAATACAAGAACATGCTGGCCAGTTTGAAACCAGGCGAACAGGCGATCCTGATGGCCGGTTCCGGGCGATATTCCTTCAAGGGATCCGGCTATGTACGGGGCGGTATCTTCGATCGTATCCAGTTGATACAGGGAGATTACAGCGTCCGCTTCCGGGACAAGGAGCACAAGCGCCTGGCAGACTTTGCTGCCGATGGTTCACCCCACCTCGCCGAAACAGGGTTGTTTGTCGTTCCGGCAGACAGTGGATTCGATCCGGCCTTGCCGTGGCGGATCCAGCTTCTGGTTCATCGCGCCATCGGGCCTATCAAAAAAGAATTTTTGACCTTTGATGTTGGTTATGTGACGCCGCCAAGGTTCCTTGAAAAGCATATGCCCAAGGCGGCGACTTCGGACAATGCATTGACAGATTCAGCAGCAGGACCTGCAAGAACCGGTGATCCGTTGTGGATGAAAATCTGGATTTCCAAAATTCCGGACATCATTATTCTCGGACTGGGTCTCACGGTGCTGACAGCCATGTTCTTCTTTCAGGACTGGCTTGCGAAACGGCCTGTTCTTACGGACCGGTTGCGTCTTGCTTTCCTGACCTACACGGTTTTGTGGATCGGGTTCTATGCCCAGGCGCAGTTATCAATCGTCAACGTCCTGACATTCGCGGGTTCTATCATGCATGGATTCCATTGGGACTTTTTCCTGCTGGAGCCATTGATCTTTATCCTGTGGGGTTCTGTTGCAGCATCGCTGCTGTTCTGGGGCCGTGGTGTCTATTGCGGCTGGTTGTGCCCGTTTGGTGCCTTGCAGGAATTGCTGAACCGGATTGCCAAGATATTCAAGGTTCCCCAGATCACCGTACCCTGGGCCTTGCATGAACGTGCCTGGCCTTTGAAGTATCTGATTTTCCTGGGATTGTTCGGGATTTCCCTTGAATCCTTTGAACTGGCGGAAGAGCTGGCCGAAATCGAGCCCTTCAAGACCACAATCATTCTGATGTTCCAGCGCAGCTGGCCCTATGTCTTCTTTGCTGTGGGTGTGCTTTCTGTTGGTTTGTTCATCGAGCGTTTCTTCTGTCGCTACATTTGTCCTTTGGGCGGTGCCCTGGGTATTCCTGGTCGGCTGCGGATGAACGAATGGCTGCGTCGCTATCGGGAATGCGGCAATCCCTGCCAGCGTTGTTCCCGCGAATGCATGGTTCAGGCCATACATCCTGAGGGTCACATTAATCCCAACGAATGCCTCCAGTGCCTGCATTGTCAGACCTTGTATTACGATGATCACAAGTGTCCGCCAATGATCCAGAAACGCCTGAAACGCGAACGTCGTCAGGCTCTCAGTTCAAAAAGTATGCAGTCGGGCAAAGTCTAGGTGAATTGGTCACGGTCGGGTTCCGAACGCAGGGTTTAATCTTTTTGACTTGAAGCTTGTTGTCCGGAGAACAGATAAGTAGATTGGCCGCCCGGCCCTGACACGGGTCGGCCAACTGCTGCATTTGATTTCGGCCATAAGGAAGACCCCATGACCCGAGGCGTAAAACGGCTGATCTGGATCGCTGTTAGCTTTTTGCTTGTTTCCTTTGCAACGCGCACGGGCCTCGCAATCTTTAGCGGTGGCAGCTTCAGCGTTTTTGAATGGTTGCGCTTTTACGGCGTGGGTCTGCTGTTTGATATTACGGTTCTTCCCTGGTTTCTGGCACCATGGGCCATCTATGACGCCGCTATGCCGGAATGGCATCGCGACCACCGCTTGCACAAATGGGAAAGCCGATGGGCCGCCCTGGCAGGCTGCGGTTATCTTGTGCTGTTCAGTGTTGTTGCAACGGCGGAATTCACATTCTGGGCTGAATTTGGCAATCGTTTTGATTTTATTGCCGTTGATTATCTGGTCTACACCCACGAAGTGATCGGCAATATCAGGGAAAGCTACCCGATCAATTTGTGGACATCGATTATCGTGGCCATTTGTCTGGTGATTACCTGGATCAGTTGGCCACGGGGCGGCAAAGATATTCAGGCCCCCTGGTTGCGTCGATGGAGCCGGGTGGTTGCAGTCGCACTGGTGGCGGCATTGGGTTTCTTCTTTGTGGATCAAAAATCGGCGGAGACAAAATCAAACGCCTTTGTAACCCAGCTTTCCAACAACGGTTTTTATGCGCTGTTTCACGCCTATCGGCACAACCAGCTGGACTACGAAAAATACTATCCAACCTTGAAGGCAAGTGATCTGGACCCGGGGATCCGTGCCCTGGTTGAACAGCCCGGTGCCACATTTGTGTCCGATACAGGCATTGAACGAAAGATTGCAGCCCACAGCCCGATGAAAGATGTGAACGTGGTCCTCGTGTCCGTCGAAAGTTTATCGGCGGACTATGTCGGCCGCTTCGGGAACAAGGATAATTTGACACCTGAACTGGACAAGCTGGCCGACAAGGGACTGTGGTTTACGAAACTTTATGCGACCGGCACCCGCACCGTGCGTGGCCTCGAGGCATTGAGTGTCGGCACACCGCCGACGCCGGGGCAAAGTATTGTGCGCAGGCCGGACAATGATGGCCTGGTCAATCTTGGCGGCACCTTGAAGGATAAAGGCTGGACGCCCTGGTGGGTTTATGGCGGCTATGGGTTTTTCGATAATATGAATGCCTATTTTGCCGGGAACGGATTTAACGTTGCGGACCGGACGGATGTCGATAACGAAGGCATCAAGGTGCATGCAGAAAACATCTGGGGCATTGCGGACGAAGACCTTTATACACTGGCGATGACACGGATCGATCGCGAGTTCGCCAATGGTAAACGGTTTTTTGCCCACGTCATGACGACATCAAACCATCGCCCCTATACATTCCCGGAAGGTCGCGTCGAACAGCCTCAAAAAAAGCGCGAAGGTGCTGTCCAGTATACGGATTGGGCCATCGGTGATTTTCTCAGGCGTGCAGCCGATAAACCCTGGTTCAAAAACACCTTGTTTATTATCGTCTCGGACCATACCGCGAAGGCTGCAGGCAAGACCGATTTGCCGCTGTCGCGTTACCACATTCCCATGGTTTGGTACGCCCCTGATTTGATCAAGCCAGGGACCATGGATCGGTTGATGAGCCAGATCGACATTGGTCCAACGCTGCTGGGCTGGCTGGGACTGGACTACTCCAGCCGGTTTTTCGGCTATGACATGTTCACTTTGAAACCGGGTCGCGAACGGGCTTTTATCAGCACCTATCAAAAACTGGGTTACTTGAAGGATGACCGTTTGGTTGTCCTGGATGTGAGGCAGGAGCCTGTCGTGCAAAAGGGATTGCCCGCTTCGAAAGATGGCACGACATTGTCCTCGGATGCAGAATTGATTGACGAAGCAATTTCCTGGTACCAGTCAGCAGCCTTGTATTTCCGAACCGGTCTTCTGAAGCAGTCGGCTGGATTGCAGAAGAAATAGAACTCAGGGCAGGTCGTTAATCGCCTTGATGTGATCTGCCTTGGCGTCTTCGGACAGGAAGGATCCTGCAAAGCTGTTGATCGCCAGTTGCTTCATTGCGGCACGATCCAGTTTTAATCCATCTGCCACGGCCTGATAATTGGCACCGATATAGCCACCAAAATAAGCCGGATCATCTGAATTGATCGTGGCAGAGATGCCAGCCCCCAGCATTTCTGCGACCGGGCTGCTTTCGATACCATCGATGACTTTTAGCGCTGTATTGGACAGCGGGCAAACCGTCAGGGTCAGTCCTTTTTCGACTATTGCCGCAATCAGTTCAGGATCTTCCATGGCGCGGTTGCCGTGGTCTATCCGGTCAACAGCGATGTCGAAAATAGCCTGGTGAACATATTCGGGCGGGCCTTCTTCACCGGCATGCATGCAAAGCTTCAGGCCTTTTTCACGGCACGCCGCAAACAGTTTCGCAAATTTGGCTGGCGGATGTCCCGTCTCGGAACTGTCCAGACCGACACCGGTAAGACGATCAAGCCACGGCTCGGCCTGTTTCAAGGTTGCAAAGCCATCTTCTTCACTCAGGTGCCTGAGAAAGCTCATGATCAGGCACCAGGTGATACCATGTCTTTTTTCTCCATCTTCAAGACCGGCAATGATGCCCTTGATCACCGTGTCAAAGGAGACCTCGCGTTCCGTATGGCCCTGAGGGTCAAAAAATATTTCAACATGACGGACATTGTCTGCAGCACATCGGGCCAGATAGGCCGCTGTGAGATCGAAATAGTCCTCTTCTGTCTGCAAGACATTCATGCCCTGGTAATAAATATCCAAAAATTCCTGCAGATTGGAAAAGCGATAGGCCTGACGTAATTCTTCAACACTGGCGTAAGGAATATCAATCTTGTTACGTGCTGCGATGCTGAACAGCAACTCTGGTTCCAGCGAACCTTCAATATGCAAATGCAGTTCTGCCTTGGGCAAATCCCTGATCAGGTCGTCCATCAATCCCACCTTTATTATATTATCCTACAAAAGGTAGTTCATTCCTTCAGGCTGGCCAATGCCTGTGGCAGTTCCTGAAAATGATCGATTACCGCATCGGCACCCAGCTCGCGTGCCGGGGTCACGGTATAGCCGAAGGATACCAGGACAACGGGCACATTGGCGTTACGGGCGGCGTCAACGTCGGTAATGGAATCACCGACCATGACTGCATCGGCCGGGTTGGCCCCCGCGTCGCGGATGGCTGTCAGGATATGTTCGCCGTCCGGCTTTCGCACAGCCAGCGAATCCCCGCCCAGTACGGCTTTGAAATAAGGTGTCAGGCGCAAGTCATCAATCAGGCGTCGGGCAAAATGAGCTGTCTTGTTGGTGCAGACGGCCATGGGAACATTTGCAGCGGCCAGGGCTTCAAGATTTTCGATCACGCCTTCATATATTGTCGTGTTATCGCTGATGTGGTCGGCATAGTGCACCATGCCAGCAGCCAACAGGCGGTCCAGCGTGTTTTCTTCAACAGGACCGCCGGATGCCTGTGCACCCAGGTTTATCATCTGGCGCAAGCCACCGCCCACCATGCCGCGCAAGGCTTCGAGCGAAACAGGCGCACGCCCAATGATGCTTAAGGCATGATTGGTGGCTGGTAGCAGATCGGGCGCACTGTCAACAAGTGTGCCATCAAGATCAAAGATAACGGCGGAGGGTAGAGGGGCTTCATAAACGGGAAAAGTCATGTCTGTCCTGAAATTTTACCAGGCGCCTGTCCGGGAGGCGTTCTGGCGGAAGCGGTAAGAAATGGTTATAAAACGTGACTTGGCGGCACAGCGCAGGTATGGCAAACAGTGTGGCGATATCTGCCGGAATTACGCCGGTGAATTTTGGTTGCTTCTTTATTCATGGGACTGTGTCCCGTGACAAGATAAAACAGCAATTTTTGACAATTTTTTTGCGCTGATATGCGATTTCAGACCGTTTCCGGCGCGAACACGAATACCGAGGTTTCCTTGCCGACTGCATCTTCCGAATTTGCCGCTATTGTCCTGGCCGCTGGCCACAGCACTCGAATGAACTCTGCCACGTCCAAAGTTCTGCATGAAATAGCTGGCCGCTCCTTGTTGGGCCATGTTCTGGCGTCTGTTTCCGAATTGAAAGCGTCGAGGATTGTCGTCGTTGCCGGGGCCGGACAGGATGATGTGGCAGCACTTGCGATATCTGAAAAGGCAGAAGTCGCCATTCAGGACCCGCCCCGGGGAACCGGTCATGCTGTGCTTCAGGCGCGTGAGGCACTGAAAGATTTTGGCGGTGACATCCTGGTTGTCTACGGTGATACGCCGTTGATGCGTCCGGAAACCCTGCAATCCATGATCGATCGCCGGCACGAGTCTGATGATCCGGCTGTTGTGGTCTTCGGCTTTCGGCCTGCTGATCCGGCTCTGTATGGTCGCTTGATTGTGGACGGTGACGATCATCTGACGCGGATCGTCGAAGCACGTGATGCGAACGCAGAAGAGAAAGCCGTTGATCTATGCAACGGCGGGGTCATGGTTCTGGATGGGACCGTCGCTTTTGATCTGTTGGCGGCCATTGGCAACGACAATGCCAAGGGTGAATATTACCTCACGGACATCATCGCTGAGGCTGGCAAGATGGGCCGGGTCTCTGCTGTTGTTGAAGGGGACGAGCAGGAAGTTATGGGTGTCGATCATCGCAGCGCCCTGGCTGCTGCTGAGGCCGCCTTGCAGGACCGGCTGCGTGCAAAAGCCATGACAGCAGGTGCAACAATGGTCGATCCCGGCACTGTGTGGTTCAGCGCGGACACGATTGTTGGTCGCGACACACGGATCGAACCAAATGTGTTCTTTGGGCCCGGCGTGGTGGTTGCGGACAATGTGACGATCAAGGCATTCAGCCATATTGAGGGAGCGACGATAGCCAGTGGTGCGGTCATTGGCCCATTTGCGCGCTTGCGACCGGGTGCTGATCTGGGTGAAGACACCCGTGTTGGCAACTTTGTGGAAATCAAAAAGGCCAAAGTAGAGGCCGGTGCCAAGGTCAATCACCTGAGCTATATCGGCGATGCCCGGATTGGTGAAAAAGCCAATATTGGTGCAGGCACGATCACTTGTAATTACGACGGATTTAACAAATCACACACCGACATAGGTGCCGGGGCCTTCATCGGATCAAATTCTGCGTTGGTCGCACCGGTATCTATTGGGGACGGCGCAACCGTTGGCGCTGGCAGTACGATCAGCAATGACGTGCCCGAAAATGACCTGGCTGTGACCCGTGTCTCGCAAAAAAACCTGCCGGGTGCCGCTGAGCGTTTGCGCAAGCGTTACAAGGCGGCGAAAGAGTCGCGCCAGAAGAATGACAAGCAAGATAACACCAAAGAGGGCAAATAAATATGTGCGGCATTGTTGGCGTAATTGGCGAGACAGACGTAGCCCCCCGCCTGATCGAAGGGTTGCGGCGCCTGGAATACCGGGGATATGACAGCGCCGGGATCGCCACACTGGTTAACGGACATATTGACCGTCGCCGCGCGGAAGGCAAACTGATCAACCTTGAAAACCGCCAGGCAGATGACCCGCTTGGCGGCGATGTTGGCATTGGTCATACCCGCTGGGCGACACACGGCGTGCCGAATGAAGTCAACGCGCACCCCCACGCCACCAGCCGCGTTGCGCTCGTGCACAATGGCATCATCGAAAACTACCGCGAAATCCGGGTGGAACTGGCAGACGCCGGATGCAATTTTGCTTCCGACACAGATACAGAAGTCGTCGTGCAACTGATTTCGCACATGATGGCAGAAGGCGACGACCCGGTGACAGCAACGGGCAAGGCCCTCAAGCGACTGGAAGGTGCTTTTGCCCTGGCCATTATTTTCTCCGGCGAACATAACCTGATGATTGGTGCCCGGCGTGGATCACCCTTGGTCGTTGGCTGGGGCGACGGTGAAATGTACCTGGGTTCAGATGCCATGGCGCTTGCAGGGTTGTCCGACCGCGTGACCTATCTGGAAGAAGGCGACTGGGCAATCCTCAATCGCACCGGTGCAGAGATCCGCACGGCAGAAGATGTTGTCGTTGAACGGGAAGTCAAACTCTCGTCTGTTTCTGGCGGCCTGGTGGGCAAGGGCAATCACCGTCACTTCATGCTGAAAGAAATCTATGAACAGCCTGCGGTTATCGGTGAGACCCTGAATACTTATTTTAATCCCGCCAACCGCACTATCCAGATTCCCGAAGCACCTTTTGACCTGGCCTCCGTGCCAAAAGTTACGATCATTGCCTGCGGGACATCTTTTTACGCTGCCATGATTGCCAAATACTGGTTTGAACAAGTCGCCGGTTTGGCCGTTGAAATCGACATCGCCTCGGAATTCCGTTATCGCGCAGCCCCATTGGTTGAAGGTGGTCTGGCCCTGTTTATTTCACAATCAGGCGAGACCGCAGATACCCTGGCGGCCTTGAAATATGCAAAGGAACATGGTCAGCACACGGCGGTGATCGTCAATGTGCCCGAAAGCTCCATGGAACGGGATGCCGACTATGTCTTGCCAACACATGCCGGTCCTGAAATCGGCGTGGCCTCGACCAAGGCCTTTACCTGTCAGCTGGTGACACTGGCTTGTTTCGTTATTGCGACAGCTGTTGCCCGTGGCGCCATAGACAGTGACGAAGAAGCCCATCTTTCAGCGGCCATCGCCGAAGTCCCGTCCCGTGCCGCCGAAGTCCTCAACCATGATGAACGATTGCGCGAACTGGCCCTGGATATCTGCGAAGCCCGGGACATTTTGTATATCGGGCGCGGCGTCAGCTATCCAATTGCCCTTGAAGGTGCCTTGAAGCTCAAGGAAATATCCTACATCCATGCCGAAGGCTTTGCCGCCGGAGAATTGAAACACGGTCCCATTGCCCTGATCGATGAAAGTGTGCCGGTTATCGTTATCGCACCTTCGGATGCGCTGTTTGATAAAACCGCCTCCAACATGCAGGAAATCATGGCGCGCGGCGCACGGGTGGTGTTTCTGTCCGACGACGCCGGTATCGCCAAACTCGGTGACGCCGCCGAAGCCAGCATTGCCTTGCCAACGGTTGATCCGTTTGTTGCACCCATTCTTTATGCGTTGCCCGTGCAGTTGTTGGCATACCACGTCGCTGTTGCCAAAGGCACGGATGTGGACCAGCCCAGGAATTTGGCCAAGTCGGTGACGGTGGAGTAGGACGGTTTTTATCGTTATAGTGTTGTTAATACATATCCTTGCCTGACTTTTGGCCAAGGGAGAACTGATGTTTGTCTCGTTAGTTATGTTTGAGTTTGGAGAATTTCTGTGAAAAACACCCTTATATTAATGTCTGTTGTCATGTTCGGGCTGGTGGGCTGCAAGACAACTCCTGACATACCAATTCAATACCCACCAGGTGCGCCGACAATTGCGTCAGATTTCCAGAGCTGGACAGGCATTAGTGGCAAGAACAGAAGAACGCAGCATCAAGGCATCGATATCAAAGGTGACGATGGCCAACTCATATTGGCCGTCGCAGATGGCACGGTCCTGGAAGCAACAGTAGAAGCATGTTGGGGGCCAACGATCGCAGTGGATCACGGCAAGGATCAGGATGGTAAAAAAATCGTGGCACTCTACGGTCATGTGGAGGATTTTTTGGTGGCTGAGGGTGATCAGATAAAGCGCGGTCAACCTGTCGCTCGTCTGGGCAACAATTATGAGTCGTTCCGTTGTATAGCTGGCGTTCGCCATCTTCATTTTCAAGTCGGTCGTGAATATCGGGAAAAAAATGCCAAAGGGAATTCTTGGGGCCGGGCATACTTTCTTCACGATGGTGGATGGGCTGTAAACCCTCACTTGTATTGGGCGAATGGATCGCACAACGTGACTTGCTTTGAAGCGAACAAATCATACAAATCTGGCAGCTTTACCTATCCTGTGCCCTGCGGATGAATACTGGTATCACATTGAATATTCTGCGAGAAGACTGTTTGCGCTTTCCTGAGGCGTAGCAGTGGTTGACCAGGGATCAGTCAAAAGGCACGTCGGACATAGATAATATCTGATATGGTCATAAGGATGTGCCTGGCGTAATCTTGGTCAATTGAGTTGATCGAATTGATCGAGGGAAAGCATACATGTCGACCCCAAAAACGCTGCTTGAAATGGCGGGTGCCAATACGTCACCGCCAACATGGGATGACGCAATCCTTGTTCTGATCGATTGTCAGCAGGAATATGTTGATGGTGCACTTGCCTTGCCAGCTGTGGCACCTGCGTTGAAGGAATGTGCCAAATTGCTGGATATGGCGCGCGCTGCGGGCGCACCGGTCGTGCATGTGGTACATCATGGCCCGGCAGGCGGTGGCATGTTTGATCCGGAAGGACCCAGCGGCGAAGAAGCTGCCGAGGTTACGCCGGTTTCGGGTGAAACCATTGTTGCAAAAGCTTTGCCCAATGCCTTCGCCGGAACGGACCTGCATGCGGTGCTGGAAGCCACAGGGCGCACGTCTTTGGTGTTGGCGGGTTTCATGACCCATATGTGCATTTCGTCGACGGCGCGCGTTGCCATGGATCTGGGCTATTCAAATACTGTGGTTGATACCGCTTGTGCCACACGTGATTTGCCGGACGGGCAGGGTGGTGTGCTGGCGGCAGAAGATTTGCACCGGGCCGCACTGGTGGCTTTATCGGATCGCTTTGCCTTGATTGTAAAAAATGTCAGCGCCTGGGACGCCTGATGAACAAAAAATGCGGGAGCGGATGTTTCCGCCCCCGCAAATCAGGATGTCAAAATCGCGCTTATTCGGCAGCCTGCTGATTTGAAGCAGGCAGCCCTTGCTGTGATGCTTCCTTGATGTCCGCGAGGAAGCCTTCGATCTCGGACCGGAACGAATTGAACTGGTCTGATAGTTGCTGGGCCGAATTTTGCACAGCACCGGATGCTTCTCCAGTTTTTTCGGCACCACTTTTGACCGAAATAATGCTTTGCGACACATCCGCCGTACCGGTCGCAGCTTCCTGAACATTGCGACTGATTTCATTCGTTGCCGCACCCTGCTCTTCCACCGCAGAGGCAATGGTTGTGGCAATTTCGTTCATCTCGCTGATGGTTGACGAAATTGACGCGATGGCAGATACGGCTTCACCGGTTGATCCCTGGATTGAGGAAATCTGTTCGCCAATATCCTCAGTTGCCTTTGCCGTTTGATTGGCAAGGTTTTTGACTTCCGAGGCCACCACGGCAAAGCCTTTGCCTGCGTCTCCGGCCCGGGCAGCTTCAATCGTTGCATTCAGAGCCAACAAGTTTGTCTGTTCAGCGATGTCGTTGATCAGATTAATGACCTCGCCAATTCTCTTGGATCCTTCAGCCAGCTCCTGAATGGTATCATTGGTGATGGTGGCAGCATCAACAGCTTTGCTGGCAATTTCAGCCGAATGAGAAACCTGACGACTGATTTCACCGATTGAAGATGTCAGTTCTTCGGATGCACTGGCAACTGTCTGAACACTTACCGTCGCCTGTTCTGCGGCGGAGGCTACATTGATGCTTTCGCTTTCGGTGTCTCCGGCAATTTTGGCCATGGACTGCGCCGACGTTTTCATCTCTTCGGATTGTGAAGCAACAGCACCCAGCGCTTTTTCAGCTGTCTCACTGAACTCATTTGTCAGCTTGGCGATTTGTTCCTGACGCCTGGCCCGACGTTCGTTGTCTTCCGCTTCGCGCTCTCGATCTGCCTGTTCCAGCCGCAGACGCTCTGCGGTCGCCTTTTTCTCTTCTTCTTCCAGGCGGGTTTTTTCGACGGCGTTTTGTTGAAAGATTTCAACAGCCCGTGCCATATCGCCATTTTCATCGGATCGTTCAAGACCCTGAATGACGACTTCCAGATTTCCGTTGGTCAGTTCTTCCATGACGGAAATTATGGATTTGATTGGACCGACAATGGACCTGGCACTGACAATGCTGACGATTGCAGCGATCACAATGCCCGCCACAAGCAATATCCAAAGCAATGTAATCAGGCTTTTGGCGTCTTTGGCAGCCTGATCACCATCCCTGGTAAGCAAGGCTTTCTGATTGTCGACCATGCCGCCACTACGGATGCCATCACTTGCTGCTGGACCAGAAAGGATTGTCAGCAGTTTGCCTGCTCTGGGCGCCGCTTCGGTTACCAAAGTATAGTTGGCCATGTTCCATTTTTTTGACCCACGGATAGCAAACATTTTGGCTGGTAGCGGTGCAAAGTTCTTTCTCGCTGCCACCAGCTTGCCGAAAGACGCCTGCTGTTCCGGTCCCAACAAGTAGCTGGCTTCACCTATTTGACCAAAGGCTTTTTGATTTGTTGCCCAGAACCTGTTGAAGATTTTTTCAAATTTTTTGTCGCCAGTCAGCAGATAGGCGCGGATGTTTGCCAGGCCCAGACCAAGGCTGCCGCGAAAGTTAGCCATGGAAATCAGCAACGCCCGGCGTTCCGTCGTTGGCACCAGCGTTGCCTCGATGTTGATCATGGCCGTGATTTCCCGTGACAGAACGGCGGCACGGGGGGCTGCCTCTGTTACCAGCATTTTGGTTGCGGGATGCTCGTCCGGGCTGTGCGCGATCTTTTCTGTTTTCGTCTGTGCCGCCTTGAACTCTGCAAGGGTTGCCTTGAAAGACTCCCAGTTTTCGACATTGGCAGGATTTGTCCAGTTGAGGGAATATTGGTCCATTTCTGCGGATGTTCTTGCGATATCCTGCCAGACAATAGCCCTTTGATTCTTGAAGATTTTATTTCCTGTCAACATCCAGCCCCGCAAGGCAGCCAGCGAGGCGTTGATGTTATTGACCATGCCGGCGCTTGCAGCGGCAGTGGGCATACGAAGCTCAACAATCCGTTGTGTATTCGTTTGCATTCCTTTGACTTGCCACATGGTCGCGGCGATTGCGGCAATAAGAATGAGAATTATTATCATGTATCCGGATACCAATCTTCCCCGAATTCCGATTTTTAGCGCGTTAGTAATAGTATTCATTTGAATATTTCCAATAGACAACCCATTGTTCAAGTTAAGTCTATGTAAAAAATGAATCAAGTACTGGTTTATGAAATATACCAATTGAATATAGTTAAATATATTCTTTTGAATTTAGGTAATGTGCCAGTATGGGGCGTATTAAATGATCTGCTTGCATCCTTATGAGTTTAGGCAAACAGGATTCTGATATCACCGGCTTACAAAATTTGTTCAGACAAGTTCGCTTGCGATAGCAGCCAAATAGGACAGAATATCCTGATAAAAAAGGGAGGACGTTTTCATGAACCTTGAAAACAAAGTGGTTGTTGTAACGGGAGGCGGTCGCGGGCTGGGCCAGGCATATGCCCAGGCTATGGCGGCCGAAGGCGCTAAAGTCGTCGCCGCAGATATCAGGGATACCGCCGAGACGGTGGCCAGCGTCGAGGCTGCCGGCGGTGATATTCTGGGCCTTGATCTGGATGTAACAGATATGGCCAGTTGTCAGAACATGGCTGATCAGACAGTTGCAAAATATGGCCGGATTGATGGCCTTGTAAATAATGCGGCCCTTTATGGTGACATCAGTGGTGGACGTTTTAATGAATTGTCCGAAGACCAATGGGATCGCGTGATGTCGGTGAACGTCAAGGGGATCTGGCAATGCTGCAAGGCCTGTGTCCCGGCCATGAAAGATGCAGGTGGCGGATCGATCATTAACATCTCATCGCTTGCCGCTACATATGGCATGCCCTTCGCGATTGATTATGCGACCTCAAAGGCCGCCGTGATTGGCATGACACGCAGTCTTGCCCGAGAACTTGGACGCAGCTGGATCCGGGTCAACGCTGTCGCGCCTAGTGCGGTTCTGACTGAGGGCACGGATGATTTCATGGGACCTGTCCGCGATAAAGCCCTGGCCGTGATTGCCAGTCAGCAAAGTCTGAATGCCAATCTGACAACAGACGACATGACCGGAACGATTATCTATCTGGCGTCAGATGCCAGCAAGTTTGTCACCGGCCAGACCATCATGGTTGATGGTGGCAGTGTGATGTTGTAAGTGCCCGGGTGATGGAAAACCGTTCAGCGACCTGGCCCGACGATGTCTATGCCTCTTTCAAGGCACATGATGTCAGGCAACTGGTTTATGTGCCTGATGCAGGGCACGCGCGTTTAATCGAACTTGCCATTGCCGATCCTGATATGGAAGCGACACCCCTGACCAGTGAAGAAGAAGGCATTGCCTTGTTGGCGGGGGCGTGGCTGGGCGGACAAAAAGGAGTGCTGTTGATGCAATCCAGCGGCGTTGGCAATTGCATCAATATGCTCAGTTTGACAAACACCTGTCGGTTTCCCTTGCTGACCCTGATTACGATGCGCGGCGAATGGGCCGAGTTTAATCCCTGGCAGGGACCCATGAGCAAGGCGACAAAGTCTTCTCTCGAGAATATGGGTGTTCAATCTTTTCGCGTTGAAGACGACGTTGATGTCGCGCCAACGGTGGATGCAGTCGCAACCCAGGTTTTTGCCGGAGACCAGGCCGCCGCGATCTTGCTGGGGCAAAAGCTGATTGGTAAAAAGGAGTGGTCGAGATGACGTTGGACATTCGCCCATCTGGCAGCCTCGATCGCCGTGATGTCGTTGCTGAATTGCTCAAGGACCGGGGTGATTTGTTGCTTGTAACAGGGTTGGGATCGCCAACTTATGACGCAGCCGCTGTGGAGGATCACGATGCCAATTTCTATCTTTGGGGCGCCATGGGCGGTGCGGCTGTGATGGGTCTGGGCTTGGCTTTGGCGCAACCGGAAAAGCCGGTGCTGGTTTTGACCGGCGATGGCGAACAACTGATGGGCCTTGGCAGCTTCGCAACAATCGCCGTAAAGCAACCGCCAAACCTCAGTGTCGTCGTCCTCGACAATGGCCATTATGGTGAAACCGGCATGCAGACCAGTCATACCGGATATGGCCTGAAGTTACCTGAGGTTGCCAGCGCCTGTGGATTTACAGATAGTGTCGAAGTTGAAGACATGCCCGGTGTTCAGGCGTTGAGAACCAGAATTCACGGGAACGCTGCAGGCCCCAGGTTCGCCAGCATCCGGATTGCGCCAATTTTACCTGAGAGAGTTTTGCCGTCCCGTGATGGTGTTCGGATAAAAAACCGCTTCCGCGATCACCTGGGTTTGTAGAGCGTCCCAATACCCAACGAGCACGATGATCTTGATCATTCTCCTCGAGGATGCAGACATTGTCAGTCAACCTGCTTCAATATCCAGTCTCTGAAAGCGACGATGCGGGGAATATTTGCGTGCTCGGTCTGGTAGGCAATATAGAAATCATAACTCTCCGCTACGTCGGATCCAAAGGGTGAGGTCAGTCGACCGGAACGAATATGTTGTTCGACATATGCTTCAGGGACGACGGCAACACCCAGTCCGGCGATGGCAGCGGCAGCGGCATAGGCGCTGGATTCGAATTTGAGCCCTTTCTCAGGATCGGGATGATCAATGCCTGAAGCGTTCAGCCAGCTTCGCCATTGACCCATCGTTGGTATCACGTGAAGCAGTGGCACTTTCAACAAATCCCGGGCAGCAGATATAACTTCACCCGTTTCGGTTTCAAGGCCCGGTTTACACACCACAACAAGTTCTTCCGACATCAGAAAGTGACTGTCCAGTCCGTCCCATTGTCCTGAACCGCTGCGAATGGCCACATCAATATCTGAATGACGCAGGTCAAAAACACCGGTAGATGAATTCATGCGAACTTCGATTTCCGGGTGGGCCAGTTGAAAACTGGCCAGGCGTGGCATCAGCCATCCGATGGTCAAGGCAGGAGCAGCACTGATCATCAAAGGCTGGTTATCGGACTGTCGCTTCAGGCTCGCTGCAGCATTGCTGAGCTGGACAAGCGCTTCACGGACCGACGGCAAAAATATTTTTCCCTCTGCTGACAATTCGATCCCGCGCCCGGGACGGTCAAAAAGTGCCAGTCCCAAATGTTCCTCCAACAGCTTTACGGCGTGGCTGACGGCGGAAGGTGTCAGATTCAGTTCCTGCGCTGCCTTGTTGAAGCTCAGCAGTCGACCCGCAGCTTCAAATACCCTCAGGCTGTTCATCGGTGGAAGGTTTTTCATGTCAATTCCGACTCATGAAAATAATTCATGCTAATGGAGAAAAATGATCATTTGTATCTCCATGAATAAGGGCATAAATCAACAATATCAACGAAATTTAATACAGCAGGCCGGATACTTGAGAGAGATGAAGCGAATAAATTTCATCATATCAATAAAGCCGCAAGCAAAAAAAGGAACTGATTATGAAAATGGAGAAGATGCCAATAGAAGGATACGAACTGGCACATCTGAAGCAAGACGCGGATGGATTGGTCGATAGTGGCTATTATGAAGCGCGTGGTCGTCAGCTGCAGGCGCAGGCGATTGGCGATATTTTTCGCCAGGCTGGACGCTATTTGGCCCGTTACAATTTGATCGGTCTTGCCAAATAGGCAGGTTGTTCTTGTTAAAAGCCATATAGTTTTGCCGGATTGTCCACCAGGATTCGGTTGCGTGTGGCATCGTCATCTGCCCAATGAAGTAACAGATCAAGCAAATCGGCCTCATCATATTTGCCATGGTGGTTGGGATGAGGCCAATTGCTGGCCCACAACATCCGCTCAGGTGCTGCATCTACAAGGGTACGGGCACTTGCGTCGAGATCGTCCCAGCGAGGCGGTCCGTTCAAACCGGATTCGTAAGGTGCTGACAGCTTCACCCAGCAACGCCCTGTCTCTATCAGATGCAGCAGGGCCTTGAAGCTCGGGTGATCCAGGGGCACCGGGTCCATAAAGCGTCCGACGTGATCAACAACCAGTGTGCCAGGTAATCGGGCCAATTGTTCATGGCGATCCGCAAAGTCGCGACCGTTCATTTGCAATTGTATGTGCCAGCCATGTTCGTGCACCTTGTTGGCGACAGGCTCGAGGATATCCCAGGGCACCGCAGCACCTGCCAGCATGAAAAATCTGGCACCCCTGGCCCCGGCAGCCGACAGGCTTTCCAGTTCATCATCTGAAGTGTTTTCATCGACCACGACGACCAGTCTGGCGTCGTCACCAAATGCCTTTGCCATTTCCAGCTGACATGTGTTGTCCCGGCCATAAGTTGATGGCTGAACAATAACAACGCGCTGCAGTCCCAGCCTCTGTTGCAGGGCTTTGTAATCGTCGCTACTGGCGTCTGGCGGAGTGAATGCTGCCGAAGCAGCTGTCTCGTATCGTGCTGCATCATAGAAATGCATGTGGGTGTCACAGGCACCGGCAGGAGCCTTCAGGTTTGGTATGCGTGCCATGTCTGATCCCCGGTCTTGAAAATTATGGTCTCGATTATAGGCGCGATTAGTGGAATAATCCCATGAATTCCTTCTTTACGATCTTCCACCAGATATATTGAGAGACGTGCCGTGACAGGATCCAAAGCGCTTGAGAACTGCGTCAATATTGAAGATTTGCGCAAATTGGCCAAATCGAAAATGCCCGCACCCATCTTCCATTTTGTCGACGGCGGTGCCGAAGACGAGGTCACCATGCGGCGCAATGTTACAGCCTTTGATGATTATGAAATCGAAACTGAATATGCCGTGGATGTCGGCCAGATCGACACCTCGACAACAGTGCTGGGTCAGAAAATAGACTGGCCGGTGATGACTGCCCCCACAGGCACCGTTGGCTTGGTGCGCGCAGGGGGTGAGCTGGATGCCGTGCGGGCCGTGGCAAAATCCGGCACGATCTATTCCCAGTCCTGCGTCAGCAATGTGACGATTGAAGATGTCGCCGCAGCCTCAGATGGGCCAAAGATGTTTCAGGCCTATACTTTTCGCGACCGTGCCATAACGCGGGATTTCATGGCCCGTATCAAGGATGCGGGGTTCGAAGCCCTGTGCCTGACCTATGATGTGCCGGTACCGGGTATGCGAGAGCGAGACCTGCATTACGGTTTGAAAGTTCCGCCGGAATTTTCCCTCAATGCCCTGCTCCAGTTTGCCATTCGTCCGGGCTGGGTCTGGCGTTATCTCATGGGACCAAAATTTGTCATGGGCAATATCCAGAAACATCTGAAGGAAAGTGATGCAGATCTTTCGACCATTATCAAGTTTGTTGCCAACCAGTTTGATCCCACCGCGACCTGGAAAGATGCCGAAGAACTGATCGCCGACTGGGACGGGCCGGTGGCGATCAAGGGCATCATGACGGCGGCGGATACACAGCGCGCCCGTGATGTTGGTGCCACGGCAGTGATTGTTTCCAACCACGGCGGGCGCCAGCTGGATGGTGCCCCGGCGGCAGTTGATCGTTTGGAAACCGTTGTCGATGCGGCAGCAGGTGAGATGGAAGTTATTCTCGATGGTGGTATCCGTCGCGGTCAGCATGTGGTCAAGGCCCTGGCCCTGGGCGCAGATGCCTGCATGATCGGCAGGCCTTATATATATGGCATGGGTGCGGGTGGTGAGGCCGGTGTTGCGCGCGCCCTGACCATCCTGCGGGAACAGATAGAACGATCCATGGCGCTCAGCGGTTTTGCCTCAATCGCTGACATCACCCGGGACCGTCTGACCCATCGGCGTTAGACCTGCGATATCTTGTAGCCCACACGAGGGAAATGAACACAGACCTGACCAACACGTTCTTCTTCACGAAGGATCGCGACCTTGTCTTTGGTCAGAATATGCAGACTGCCAGTGACGATCGGATCTCCGCCGTCCTCATCAGGTGTAACGCCAATGATCTGCCCTGCCTCCAGGGCAAGCGGGTCCCTGACATCGATGTCTAGTGAAAATTCGGTCGTTGAGGCTTTGGCGATAACCAGTGCCTCTGTCGAGGACAATTCTGTGCTGGTGCCATGGCCAATTTCCTGTATCCGCGCCTCCCATGCCTCCAAAGCCGGGAATTCGGATAACAAGCCAGGCCCGCCATCCCAACGACCACGCAGAAACCAGATCAGGTAATAAAATTGAGCATCGGGCAGGCCTGGTTTGTCGCCCGAAATAAAATCCAGTTCTTCCGCAAGCCGTTGCTCGATCCACCCCAGCTGGGCCCGGATTTGCGAAACCAGATGTGGAATATTTTTGGCAACTTCACGCAGATCGGCATTTTCACCCAGGTATAAACGGGTCCTGTCTTTCACAAATTCAGCCGGAATTGAGTCTGCTGAAACAGAAAGGATCAATTTTATCATTGCGATAAACAAGTCCGTATCTGTCCAGCGGCTGATTCCCCATTCAAGACCTCCGGATCTTTCCGAGAAAAAAGTGGGTTCGGGATAGCGTCGTTCCAGCTCTCGCAGAATTGACTGACTATCACAAAATATATCTGCCCCAAATTGCATAACAGGTGTGCGACGATAGCCGCCTGTCAGTGGCATCAGGTCCGGTTTGGGAGGTATGCGCGGGATTTCAACGGAATGCCAGGAGAGCTTCTTGAGCCCCATGCCCACGCGGACCTTCTCGGCGACAGGGGATTGCGGATAGTGATGAAAGATCAGATCAGACATAAGGTCCCAGGCGCCTTAAAAATTGAAAATGTGGTGCGCTATGAATCAGTTAACCATGGATATAGATGAATTTCATACAAATTCCAGGTTCCGGTTTCATCAGGTATCTATCTGGATCACCAATGAAGGGAGTGTAAATAAATAATATTTATTCTTGCAAATGAAAGCGGGTATTTGTACGGTCCGCGCCTGCAGTATCGCCTGAGCACAGATTGTAAATACACGATGTGTCGCGAAAATATTCATTGGAGGAAGTGAAATGTCCGGAAAATCAATTTTAATGCTGGTCGGTGAATTCAGCGAAGAATATGAAATCTTTGTGTTCCAGCAGGCCTTTGAAGCTGTCGGTCACAAGGTTGAAGTGGTATGCCCGGAAACAAAGGCCGGGTTCCAGCTTGCAACCAGTGTGCACGACTTCGGGCCGGACCTGATGACCTGGAGCGAGCACAGGGGCCACAACCAGGAAATTACCAAAGACTTTGACGCCGTTGATACGGCGGACTATGACGCAGTTTATGTTGCAGGTGGCAGGGGCCCGGAATATATCCGGACTTATCCGCGGGTGCTGGAAATCGTGCGGGAATTTCATCGCGATGACAAACCTATCGCCTCGATCTGTCATGGATTGCAGGTATTGATTGCGGTGCCCGAAGTTATCGCCGGTAAAAAAGTTTCAGGCTTGTTCACGGTTGCACCCGAAGTCGCGTTGACCGATGCCACCTATGTTCCTATTGGTCCCAAGGCCGCGCTGAGAGATGGCAATCTGGTGACAGCGGAAGGCTGGACGGCTTTGGCGGCGTTTATGCGCGAGTTCATGAATTTGCTGGGCACAGAAATCATTCACCATCCGGTCGGTGCCCTGGATCAGGCAGCTGCCGCTGAGTAACTTCGTTCACCCACATAATTTGACCTTCGCGAGGCCGGATTTTCCGGCCTCGTGTTGTTTTGGCGCTCCGACGCAATCTTTCCAGAACAAAAATGCAAACATTTATCTTCAGTTGAATGAAATTTTCCATCTTTCGACATGCCCATATTAACAAAGGTCAAGTCATTGAAAGTCATTGATGAATCCATATGAAGCCGATTAATAATCGTACTATTTAATAAGAAAGTACGATTATAAACTTTAAATAATCATATTTTATTGTTGATTCTGAAAATACCTCCCTATAGAGTTCCGCCAGCTCAAGATCACCCAAGGGGGGGGACCATGTCGGTACTAAGTGTTGCAGGACTGAAAAAAAGCTTTGGCGATATTGTCGCTCTGGATGGCGTTGATCTTGCTGTCGACAAAGGCGAGTTTTTCGCCCTGCTGGGTCCCAGTGCCAGTGGCAAAACCACAACCCTGAGAACCATATGCGGCATCGAACGCCCTGATCAGGGTCAGGTTATGTATGAAGGTCAGGATGTAACGCACGCCGAAGTCCGGGGTCGCGACATCGCCATGGTTTTCCAGACATTTGCTCTCTATCCCCATCTTTCGATATTTGACAACCTGGCCTATCCGCTGCGTCAAAACGGCGTTTCGCGTGATGAAGTTAATCGCCGGGTCGGTGAAACAGCCGAAATGCTGCGCCTGACCCATACGCTCGACCGTAAGCCCGGTACGGCCAGTGGCGGTGAACAACAACGCATTGCCATCGGGCGCGCCCTTGTCCGCCGTCCTGGCCTGTTGCTGCTGGACGAGCCCCTGACAAACCTGGATGCCAAACTGCGCAATGACACCCGTGCAGAATTCAAAAGACTGCACCGGGAACTGGGCATGACCATCGTGTTTGCCACGCCGGATGAGCTTGAAGCCCTCAGCATGGGTCAGCGAATTGGTTTGCTCACAGATGGCAAGATCGTTCAGACCGGCACTCCGGATGAACTCTATACAAAACCCAAAAATGCTTATGTCGCGTCAATGGTTGGCTCTCCGCGGGTCAATCTGATCAATGCGACACGGCGCGGTGCGGATGCAGCACCATCTGTCGAGACACCCTTTATGTCCGCCGAGAAGGGGCCGTGGGCCGATGCGCTCAAGGCGTTTCCCATGGGCAGTGATTTATATTTTGGTTTTCGTCCCAATGACATCCAGCCAATAGGTGATGGCCAGACACCGGGTGGACCTTCGTTCACCGCACGCGTGCATCTGACTGAGCCGCTGGGGGACATCGTCATTCTGGACCTCGAAGCAGGGGGGGCTGAACTGAAGATGGTTCTTCCCGAGGAACAGGCAGTCCGGTACAGCGTCGGTGACGACGTACCGGTTTTCGTTCGAGTGGAGAACACGCATGTGTTCGCTCGGGATACCGGCACAGCAATTCGCTAGGTCGGCAACATCTGACAGCGCGGTGGTGCTGTCCGATTTCCAATTAACTTGAGGAGGAGGTTTCGATGAAAAGTAAATTCAGTATCGCAAGCGCCTTGGCAGCAACTGTCGTAGCGGGTGCTTTGACCGTTGCATCAGCACCAGCTGTATCCAAGGACATTGTTCTGAATATGGCAGGTCCGGACTGGGGTCCGACCCGTTTTTTGCAGGAATATTTTAATAAGACCTATAAAGCCAAATCCGGCAACAACGTGAAGTTGGTTTTTGACTTTATTCCATGGCCCAGTTTTTATGATCGTGTCGCTGCTTCGCTCACCTCGGGTGAAAAGAAGTATCAGATGATCATTTCTGACAGCCAGTGGATTGGTACCTTCATCGAAGGCGGCCACTTCATGAAGCTCAACAAATATATCGATGCAGACCCTGAGCTTCAGGCGATCATGAAAGACATCCATCCGGCCATGACGGAAAACTATTCGACTTATCCTCACAAGTCGAAGAACTATTATGGCTTCCCACAGTTCCCGGACACCAAAGTAACCTGGTTCCGTAACGACCTGTTCTGCCACGATGGTGAGCGGGCTGACTTCAAGGCCAAGTTCAACCAGGTTCTGCCTTGTTCATATGACGAGTGGAAAAACACAGACTGGGATGTCTGGGCCAATGTTGGTAAATTCTTCCGTCGTGATAAAGGTGCCAAACTGGGTGATGGTGTCGCCGAACATGATTTCTACGGCGTTGCATACCAGGCTGGTAAAGTCGGTGACTTCTCTTCCATGCAAATTCTTGCCTTCATCTGGCAGCATGGTGGCGATATCTGGGACGAAGCCAACGCACCAAACGCACAAGCAGAAGGTGTTGTGAACTCTGCGGCAGCCGTCAAAGGCTTCCAGCACTATCTTGATATTCTGAAGTACGCTCCTCCGGTCCACAAGACTGGCCAGATGGGTATCTTCGCCATTCAGGAACTGTTCATGCAGGGCAAAGTTGGTGCCATCATCGACTGGGCCGGTGTTGCACCGCCTGCACTGGATCCAAAAGTATCCAAGTTTGCAGACAAAACCGGTTTCGCCATGACACCGGGCTTGCGCAAGTCTGACGGTTCAATCGACCGCACAGACAACATTGGTGGACAGCCTTTTGTTCTGACCACATGGAACTCCGAAGAAGTCACCAAAGAGGCTTTGGAAGTTGTGAAGTGGTGGATGTCCAAAGACGTTCAGATCGAATTCTCCAAGAACGGTGGAGAGCCAGGTCTGATGAGTGTCATGAACATGCCTGAGTACAACGACTTCCTGCCATGGAACCGTGCTCATGCTGAATTGCTGCAGTATCAGAAAGATGTCTGGCACACACCAGAGATGTTCGAAATGCTGACCCAACAGCAAGAAGAGTTCGACAAGGCAATCACTGGCCAGAAGACAGCCAAGGAAGCCATGGACGCCATTGCCAAGTTCCAGCAAGAGCTGCTGACCGAAGTTGGCAAGATCAAATAGTCACAACTGATTATTTGAACGTTTAGTACAGGGAAAGGGAGAGGATCAATGAACCAGCCAATCGCATCTGATGCAGCCGGGCTCAACGACCTCTCCCGATCTCAAGCACAACAAGACAATTCAAACCCGTCTCCCGCCGGAGGAAAGACAATGCGTGATTTTTGGCAGTGGATGTTCAGTCCATCCCGACGTGGGCCAATGCTTATCGCCCCCGCTTTGATCATGTTGTTCGTGATGAACATCTTTCCACTGATGTGGTCATTTGGACTGAGCTTTTTTCATTACAAGGCGAGTTCCATTCGCCCCCCCACTTTCGCAGGTCTCTATTATTATGAAAAAGTCCTGACCGATCCTGTGGTCTGGGAGCGCATGCAGACAACCGCTCTGATCGTTGCCATGAGCGTGCTGCTGCAACTGGTCATCGGTTTTGCCCTGGCCATGATGTTCGAAAAGAAGTTTCCCCTACGCCGTGAAATATTGATGCTTGTGCTGACCCCGATGATGTTGTCGTTTGTCGCCGTTGGTGTCTTCTTCAAACTCTTTTACGAGCCTACATTTGGCTTGCTCAGCCAGGCCTATTCATATTTCTCGGGTGAGCCGCTGACTTTGCTGGCCACTCAATGGGGGGCTGTCTGGGGCATTGTCATCGCCGATGCCTGGATGTGGTCGCCCTTTGTTATGCTGCTGGTCCTGGCTGGTCTGGTCAGTGTGCCTGACTATCTATATGAAGCCGCCGAAGTTGACCGGGCTTCTAAATGGAAGCGCTTTACCACGGTAACGTTCCCCTATGTACGTGGATTGTTGCTGCTGGCCTTACTGTTCCGTACCATTGAAACCTTCAAGATATTTGATGTTGTTTATCTGATCACAAACGGGGGGCCGGGCACGTCGACAGAAACCATTGCTGTCTATGTTTATCGTGTGGCTTTCCAGTTCTTCAAAACCAGTCAGTCGTCGGCGCTGAGCTATATCCTGCTGTTTATCGTGATCGTGCTGACAAATCTCTATCTCTATTTTGTCAAAAAGCGCGGTGAGGAGGGCTGATCATGTCTGTATTAATGAGCCTGTTTTCCCGGAAAGAACGTCGTCTGCGTGAGGCCGGATGGGGTTGGACCCTGTTCGCCGGAATCATCAGCCTGATCTATTTCTTCCCGGTCCTGTGGATCATCATGACCGCGTTCAAGACGCGGGCAGATGCCCTGGCAACGCCACCGGTATTTTTCTTTACGCCGACCCTGGATAACTTTGTCGCCGTCTTCTATCGCGTTGCCCAAACCGGCAGCGGTGAAGCCATTGGTACCGGCATGGGCGGGTTTTTCTTCAACTCCATTTTTGTCGCTTCCGCCGGTGTTTTTCTGGCTCTGATCATTGGCACCCTGGCCTCATACGGCTTCTCGCGTTATCCCCTGAAAGGCAATGACACATATCTGTTTGTGGTCCTGACAACCCGCATGTTACCGCCGATCATTGTGATTATTCCAATCTTCCTGATGTTCCGCATGGCAGGCCTCAGTGGTTCCTACATCGGTGTGATTCTGTTGTATGCAGCCTTCAACCTGCCGTTTTCGATCTGGATGATGAAAAGCTTCTTTGATGAATTATCACCGGATGTTGAGGATTCTGCTCGTATGGACGGATCCTCTGAATTTGGCGTGTTCTTTAAAATGTGTATTCCACAATTGAAGGCCGGATTGGCGGCGACGGCAGTCTTCGCCGTCATTCTGACCTGGAACGAATTCCTCTTTGCGCTGCTGCTGACCAGTACGGATACGAGAACGGTGCCGGTCGCAATGGCCCGCACCATCGGCGGTGAAATTGGTGTGGAGTGGGGGCTGTTGGCTGCCATCATTACCTTGTTCCTGATCCCGGTCTTCGGTGTGACTTACCTGCTGCAAAACCATCTGCTGCGCGGCGTCACCTTTGGCACCATCAAGAAATAGGAGGCGGATATGTCGACCATTCAAGTTACCAACCTGACCAAGCGTTTTGGCGATATGCTCGCCGTTAGTGGCGTCGATCTGGACGTGGCTGCGGGTGAAGTCCTGTGTTTGCTGGGCCCCTCCGGTTGCGGTAAGACAACCACGCTGCGGATGATTGCGGGACTGGAAACCACGTCGGATGGCGAAGTTCGTATTGCCGGAAAACGGGTCAACGAAATCGCCCCGTCTGAACGTGACATCGCCATGGTGTTTCAGTTTTATGCCTTGTATCCCAGTTTAACTGTTGCCGAAAATCTTGGATTTCCCTTGCATCACGACAAACTGCCACAGGCCGAAATCGACAATCTGGTTTCTGAAGTGGCGCGCAAGCTGGAACTGACGGATGTGTTGCACCGTCTACCCGGCTATCTGGCGGAGGGCGAAAAGCAACGTGTTGCCGTAGCCCGGGCTATTATCCGTGATCCGAACTGCTTTTTGTTCGATGAACCTTTGAGCCGCCTTGACGTGGAACTGCGTCAGACCATGCGTGGCCAGATCAAGGAAATCCTTGATGGTCTGTCCAAGGCCACCGTGATTGTAACCCATGATCAACTCGAAGCCTTGACGATGGCCGACCGGATTGCCGTCATGCGCGATGGTAAAATCGAACAGGTTGCCTCACCGCATGATATTTTCACCAAGCCAAAAAACCTGTTTGTGGCTGGTTTTATCGGCACGCCTCAGATGAATTTGCAGGAGGCTGTTTTGACCGGGTTCGAGGGGGACAAAGGCACGTTCCAGGTCGCCGACCAAACCGTCGCGATGGCGGTCGACCCTGCCGTTCAAAATCTGGACAGTGGCAGCAAAGTAACTTTGGGTATTCGTCCTCGTGCTTACGACATCATTGAAGAAGCCGCTGAAGATACGTTCAGCGCCGAGGTTGATCTGATCGAACCCATGGGGGCTGAAACATTGATCCACATGATGGAATCGGGAACAGATGTGCGTGTCGTTATTGACCGAACCGTTCGTCTTGAACAGGGGGAACGCGTTCACATGCGTTGCCGTCCGGAACAGGCACATGTGTTCAACACAGAAGGGGATCGGGTGTTCTCATGACAGACCAAACACAAGAAGTCGAAATTGCACCAGGCATGAGCCGCAAGCTCGCGCGTCGGATCGAATACAGCATTATTGGGCTGTGCCTTCTTGCCATGGCCCTGATCTTCCAGCCCTTCTTCAAAATCGGCTTTACAATCGGTTGTGTGCTGGTCGTTGTCGGCGGCCTGGCGTTCAATCTTGTGCCCTTTTGCCAACCGGGCAAGCCCCTTCGGGGGGTGATAAAGGCCGGGATAATTGTTCTGATTGTTTTTGCTGTCGCTGTCTTGCTGGCGCTGGGATCGGCGCAGCTGTATGGCGTTTATCTGGCGAGTCAGTAACAGGATATCTGGAAGGCGATGAAAATGGATACTCCTGACCGGATCACAGGTAAATTGAAATCAGTGGAAACACTGGTCCCGGCGACACATGTGCACAGCTATCCATCCGGCGGAGTTCATGGGCGTATTGTCCATGCCATCGGCGAGGAAATTGTTTCCGGTGTTTTTGCGCCAGGAGAACGATTGCCAGGCGATAGCGACTTGATTGAACGCTTTAAAGCAAGCCGCACGGCTATTCGGGAAGCTATGAAAGTTCTGGCGACCAAAGGCCTGATCGATGCCCGACAGCGTGCCGGCACCAGTGTGCGTGCCAGAAATGACTGGGATTTATTGGACGCGGACGTCTTGTCCTGGCATTCCCCGGAGACGATCGGTGAAAAGCTGGCGGGTGATCTGGTTGAACTCCGTGAGTTGATAGAACCGATAGCCGCACGTCTGGCGGCAAACCGGGCCTCGGAAGACGATATCGAACACATGGAAAACGCCTGGCGGCAGATGGAGGCGGGTGTTGATGACCTTGAACTTTATTACGCCGGTGATGTGGCTTTTCATCTGAGTGTTCTGGCGGCCTGTCACAATCAGATCATGCAGCGTCTGGACAGTATCATTGGTACCGTCCTCAGCCTCAGTTTCGAATTGCAAAAAGACACGCTTGTTGGCCCACATGAAGGGCTGGATGCGCACTATCTGATTATAGATCGCATTCGTGCCCGTGACCGTCGTGGGGCGGAACGCGCCATGCGGGCAGTGATTGGCCGGGCCAAGGATGAAATCGGTCGTCGTGAGGACTGGCCACGACCACGTCCCGCCGCTGGCTAAATCTGATTGGCGGCGCTATGTGTCAGCCTGCGAAACGCCCGGGCAATATGCCCTTCACCCCAACATGAACTTCAAATAACGCACCTGCCAACGGTTGCCGGGCAAGTGCTTCGGCATCCAGTTGTTTTGCGGCTGTGCTGACATAAAGCGTTTCCAGATCGGGCCCGCCAAAAGCAATATTTGTGCAGGCGCCAACAGGCATTTCGATAACGCGATCTATGCCGCCATCGGGTGCAAAGCGCGTTACGCGCCAGCCGTTATAATGCCCGACCCACAAAAATCCCTCGGCGTCTGTATTCATGCCGTCCGGGTATCCAGCGTCATCCGCAATGTGGATATGTTCGCGCTTGTTGCTGATGCCGCCATCTTCGTCCATGTCGAACGCATAGATGGTCTTTTTCAAGGTGTCCGTATGATACAGGATATTGCCATCAGGACTGAATGCAGGACCGTTGGTAATGGCATAGTCCTTGTCCATCTGATGACAGCTGAGGTCAGCATCGATCCTGTATAAGGCACCGGTTTTCTCGCGCTCACCATTATCCATGGTGCCCAGCCAGATGCGGCCTTCTGGATCGGCTTTGCCATCGTTGATCCTGTTGCCCGGTATATCGTTTTCCGGGAAGCCCAGTTTATCGATATCACCCGTATCCAGATCAATAATTGCCAGCCCGCTTTGAAGACCGGCGATAAATCCGCCTGTTTTGCGCGGGATCAGACATCCGATTTCCTCCGGCACGGGCCAGGACTTCTGACCACCACTTTCCGGATGATATCTGTGCACAAGCCTGCCCTTGATATCGACCCAGTAAAGCGCCTGTTCTTCTTCAATCCAGACGGTCCCTTCACCAAGCAAGGCGCCACTAGCCCAGACCTGTTTGACGGTTGTCATCTGCGTATCAATTCCTAGTGCGAATCACGTGGCACAGCAGCACCGCTGCTACCAATCAGAAAGTCAAAGTCGGCGCCCTGGTCGGCCTGGTTTACGCGGTCCCGGTACAAACTGTAATACCCCCGGTCATATTCCGGTTCCGGCGGTGACCATTTTGCCCGGCGAGTTTCAAGCTCTTCGTCAGAAACTTCCAGATGCAAACGACGGTTCGGTACGTCCAGTTCTATCATGTCCCCGTTCTGGACCAACGCCAGGGTACCGCCAGCCGCCGCTTCCGGAGCCGTATGCAGAACCACAGTGCCATAGGCCGTACCGCTCATGCGGGCGTCGGAAATACGAACCATGTCAGTGACGCCTTGCTCCAGAATCTTCGGTGGCAGCGCCATATTGCCGACTTCCGGAAAGCCTGGATAACCACGCGGCCCGCAGTTCTTCAGAACCATGATATCATCCGGGTTGATATCGAGATCAGGTTCATCGACCCGAGCCTTGTAGTCATCGATATCTTCAAAGACGACGGCCCGCCCCCGGTGGGTCATTAATGCTTCGGTTGCGGCGGATGGTTTCAGGACGGCCCCCAGCGGTGCCAGATTGCCGCGCAAGACTGCGATGCCGCCATTTTCAGCCAGAGGTTTGTCCAGAGGCAGGATAACATCGTCATTGAAGCATTCTGCATCCGCCACGTTTTCCCCGATGGATTTGCCGTTCACCGTCAATGCATCTGTATGCAAACGGTCCCCCAGTGACTTGATCAGCGCCGGTAATCCACCTGCATAGAAAAAGTCTTCCATCAGGTATTTGCCGGATGGTCGCAGGTTCAACAAGGTTGGAATATCCCGGCCCAGACGGTCCCAGTCATCGAGAGTCAGGTCAACGCCCATGCGTCCGGCCAGCGCTAGAAGGTGGACAACGGCATTGGTTGATCCGCCGATGGCACCGTTGACTATGATCGCATTTTCAAATGCATCCCGGGTCAGGATTTTCGACATTTTCAGGTCTTCCTTGACCATATCCACGATGCGTCGGCCTGCCATATGGGCGAGCACGTTGCGTCTTGAATCAGCGGCTGGTGTTGCGGCGTTTTGCGGCAGGCCCATGCCCAGGGCTTCGACCATGGACGCCATTGTTGAGGCCGTTCCCATAGTCATGCAATGGCCAATAGATCTGGACATACCGGCTTCGGCTTCCATGAAAGACTGCAGGCTCATTTCCCCGGCACGAACGGCTTCGGAAAATTCCCAGACCGAGGTGCCGGACCCGATGTCTTCACCCCGATATTTACCGTTCAACATGGGGCCACCGGAGACAGCGAGGGTCGGCAAATCACAGCTCGCGGCACCCATCAACAAAGCAGGGGTCGTCTTGTCGCAACCGACAAGCAATATGACACCGTCCATGGGATTGGCACGAATGGATTCTTCGACATCCATTGAAGCCAGATTGCGGTACATCATTGTTGTCGGGCGCATCAGGGTTTCACCCAGAGACAGAACCGGGAATTCCACCGGGAAGCCACCCGCTTCATAAATGCCACGTTTGACATGTTCTGCCAGGTCCCGGAAATGGCCATTGCAGGGCGTCAAGTCTGACCAGGTATTGCAGATGCCAATGACCGGACGGCCATCAAACAAGTGTGACGGATGGCCCTGATTGCGCATCCAGCTGCGGTGAATAAAGCCGTCACGGTCTGCAGGACCAAACCAGGCCGCGCTGCGCCATTTTTTTGTATCGTCTGCCATATTTTCCGCCTCTGGGTTTTAACGTGTTGATATCCGAAAGGAATCACAGAATTTGTGCGTTGAAGATATACCGGAGCATATTTTTCAGCCACATGATCTGTAGAAATTATTTTTATATAATATGATTTTTTTAGTGACAGGCAAGAAAATAAATAGTATTTTTTGGGCATAATTGAAAAATGACTTTCGACAAGCGTTGGTCCGTTAAATTCCGCCGAACAGATTGCGGATCAAATGATCAAATCCTTGTCGATGGATACGTCGATGGATACCGGGAGGGAACAGCCGAGATGAAAACGATCAAGGGACCAGCACTTTTTCTGGCACAGTTTGCAGGCGATGAAGCACCGTTCAACAGTTTGGACAGCATTGCAGAATGGGCATCCTCTATCGGTTACAAAGGCATTCAGATGCCGTCATGGGACGGACGTTTGTTTGATCTTGCCAAGGCCGCAGAAAGCCAGACCTATTGCGATGAAGTCAAAGGCACGCTGGCGAGCCATGGCCTGGAACTGACCGAACTTTCCACGCACCTGCAGGGTCAGCTGGTTGCCGTTCATCCGGCCTATGATGAAGCATTTGACGGTTTCGCAGCGCCCGAAGTTCAGGGCAATCCGAAGGCCCGTCAGGAATGGGCGGTAAACCAGATGATGTTGGCGGCCAAAGCTTCACAGAATCTCGGGATGACCGATCACGCGACATTTTCCGGTGCCCTGGCGTGGCCGTTTTTATATCCATGGCCACAGCGGCCAGCCGGTCTGGTGGAAACGGCTTTTGATGAATTGGCCAAACGCTGGACGCCAATTCTGAATGCCTTCGACGACGCTGGCGTAAATGTTTGTTACGAGATTCATCCAGGCGAAGATCTACATGACGGTGTGACGTTTGAGATGTTCCTTGAGCGTGTGAACAATCACCCTCGGGCCAATATTCTCTATGATCCCAGCCACTTTGTATTGCAGCAGCTGGATTACCTGGATTTCATCGACATCTATAAAGACCGTATCAAAATGTTCCACGTCAAAGATGCCGAATTCAATCCAACCGGACGACAGGGTGTCTATAGTGGGTATCAGTCCTGGACTGATCGTGCAGCCCGTTTCCGGTCACTGGGTGATGGTCAGGCCGACTTTGTTGGCATTTTTTCCAAGATGGCTGCCAATGATTTTGATGGCTGGGCTGTTGTTGAATGGGAATGCTGTCTCAAACATCCAGAAGATGGTGCACGCGAGGGAGCCGAGTTTGTTAAAAACCACATCATTCGCGTAACCGAACGAGCCTTTGACGATTTTGCGGATGGTGGCGCTGACGAAGCGGCCAACAAACGTATGCTCGGCATAACGGATTAGGGGCGGGAAAGACGATGGCTAACGAAACAAATCCTCCCCGACGTTTGCGGCTTGGTATGGTCGGCGGTGGCCAGGGTGCCTTCATCGGTGGCGTTCACCGCATCGCCTCGCGTATTGATGGTCGCTATGAACTGGTGGCCGGTGCCTTGTCCTCAAACGCAGAACGGGCAGCCGCTTCTGCTGCTGAACTGGGGATTGCTGCTGATCGCTCTTACGCGTCATACGAAGAAATGGCGACAGCCGAGGCCGCGCGGGATGACGGCATCGACGCCGTTTCTATCGTGACGCCAAATCACATACATTTCGGACCTGCAAAAGCCTTTATGGAAGCCGGTATTCACGTCATTTGTGACAAACCCCTGACCACGACCCTGGATGACGCACTGGAACTGGCACGCATTGCAGAAAAAACCGGTGTCATCTTTGGCCTGACGCACAATTACACAGGCTATCCCATGGTGCGCCAGGCCCGTGAGATGGTGGCCAATGGTGATTTGGGCAAGATCAGGGTTATTCAGGCTGAATACGCCCAGGACTGGCTCAGCGAGAAAGAAGAAGGCGGCGACAACAAACAGGCCAACTGGCGAACCGATCCAGCGCAATCAGGACCGGCAGGCAGTGTTGGCGATATCGGCACGCATGCCTATAACCTTGCCTGCTTTGTTTCCGGACTGGAACTTGCGGAACTTTGTGCCGATCTTGAAGCCTTTGTGCCCGGTCGTGCACTGGACGACAACGCCCATATGATGTTGCGTTTTGAAGGCGGTGCCAAAGGGATGTTGTGGTGCAGTCAGGTCGCACCTGGTAACGAAAATGGCCTGGCTCTGCGCATCTACGGCGAAAAAGGTGGCCTGGAATGGAAACAGGAACATCCCAATCATCTGACTTATTCGCCTTTCGGTGAAGCGCCCAGGACGATTACCCGTGGCGGACACGGTTCCAGCGCGATTGCCGGACGCGTAACCCGCATCCCGCCCGGCCATCCTGAAGGATATCTGGAAGGATTTGCCAATGTTTATTCAGATGTGGCGGAAGCAATTACAGCTCGCCTCGAAGGCCGGGAGCCAGATAAGGATGCTTTGGACTTTCCAACAGTGATGGATGGAGTACGGGGTGTAAAGTTTATTGAATCAGCGGTTGAATCCAGTGCAAAAGGGGGTACTTGGGTTAAGACAAAAGTAGCGCTATAGTCTTGTAACTGTGCCCCGGCGTTAAGTTGGGCAAAGAATTTGAATACGGTCGCTGCGGCGGCTGCGACCGGGCGGCGGCGAAGTTGACTGTGGTTGGGGGGGTCCACCACTATTAACTTGCCGCCGCACTTTTTTGATGAGCCAACGATTAAGAAGCGGCGGACCAGGCTATGAAATTTGCTTCGATCGGAGAATGCATGATCGAGATTTCGATCTTGCCTGACGGATCAGCGCTCAAATCATTTGGCGGCGATACCCTGAACACTGCGGTATACCTTTCACGTCTGGGCATGCCTGTTGAATATGTGACGGCCCTGGGTCAAGACCCGTACAGCGATCAGATGCTGGAGGCCTGGAAGGCCGAAGGCGTCGGCACTGAACTGGTGTCCCGCCTGGCGAACCGCGTGCCTGGACTCTATATGATCAATACGGATGACGCCGGTGAACGCAGTTTCCACTATTGGCGGGATCAGGCGCCGGCGCGGGAAGTATTTGATGGCGAGGAAGGGTCGGGCCTGGCGGAAAGAATGGCCAGATTTGATGCCTTGTATTTTTCAGGCATAACCCTGTCGATCCTGTCCGCGGAAGGACGGGAGAAGCTGCGTCGTGCAGCGGCCTCGGTCAGAAAAAATGGTGGTCACGTTATATTTGACGGGAATTATCGACCACGGGGATGGGCGGACGCCAACAGTGCCTTGCAAGTCTTTGAGGATTTTCTGCCCACCATCAGTCTGGCATTGCCAACTCTGGACGACGAGCAATCGTTGCGCCAGAACAATGATCTTGCCGCAGAAGCTGTTGCCGATCTGTATCTTGAAACTGGTGTCGACGAAGTTGTCGTCAAGCAAGGGCCGGTCGGGGCGTTTTTTGCATCATATGACAATCGCGGTCTGGTGCCTGTGCCCGAACAAATCTCACCAGTGGACACGACAGCTGCCGGTGATTCGTTTAATGCCGGATATATTCAGGCGCGACTGTCGGGGAAGGACCCGGTTGACGCGGCGGCAAAAGGCCATCGTCTGGCGGGCGCTGTTATCGCATCACGCGGCGCGATTATTCCGCTTTCGTCGATGCCGGGTCGGGTGTAGCGTTCAAGCAACGAATTGGAACTGACATGACGCACACAATTGAAGAACTTCTAACCTTGGCACCAGTTATTCCGGTGCTGGTGATCGACAATCTGGATGATGCCGTGCCCTTGGCCGCAGCCCTGGTTGCCGGTGGTTTGCCTGTGCTCGAAATCACATTGCGTACGAGCGTGGCCCTGGCAGCCATTGAGGCAATTGCCGCCTCTGTACCCGAAGCCATGGTCGGCGTTGGCACGGTCACTTCGACGGTGGAAATGGAACAATCGATCAACGCCGGTGCTACTTTTGCCGTTAGTCCTGGTTGCACTTCGGAACTGGCCACAAAGGCGGCTGGATTTGAATTGCCATACTTGCCGGGTGTGGCAAACCCAAGTGACGTAATGCGGGCTCTGGAACACGATCTTTCTGTGTTGAAACTGTTCCCCGCAGAAGCCGCTGGTGGCACAGCGATGCTGAAAGCGCTGTCCGGACCGTTTCCGCAAGTGCGGTTTTGCCCCACTGGTGGCATAGGACCGGACAACATGCTCGACTATTTGCGCCTCGACAATGTCATGACCATTGGCGGCTCGTGGGTTGCACCAAAACAGGATATTGCCGCCAAAAACTGGCAGAATATAACCAGCCTGGCGGCTGCGGCGGTTCGCAAGGCTGCGTCAGCCAACGACTGATTTGCAGGCAGGTGGCCCGTAGGCACTGGACATTTCCGCTAAATAATAGGACTTTTACCAACGCGTTTTTGTCTTTGTATGATATACAATCGAGCTATGGCTGAATCAGTGATCAGAAGTTATCCGCGTGCCGGCATTCACGGGCGCATCGTACATGAGTTGGGCGAGGAAATCGGTTCAGGCGGCTTGAAGCCAGGCGAACGGCTCCCCGGCGATGCTGAATTGACGGAACGTTTTGCGGCCAGCCGTACTGCCACGCGAGAAGCCCTGAAGGTACTTGCCTCCAAGGGATTGATCGAGGCCAGGCAACGCGCAGGTACATTTGTCAAACCACGAGAAGAGTGGGATCTGCTGGATCCGGATGTCCTGTCATGGCTGTCACCTGAAAGTATTGGCGAACCCCTGATCGATGATCTGATGGAGATGCGAGAGGTCATAGAGCCTGTTGCAGCACGGTTTGCAGCTGATCGGGCCAGTAGTGAAGACATAGGTAAAATCGAAGACGCTTATGGACGAATGGAAGAGAGCAAGGAAAACGTGCAGGGCTTTTACGAGGCCGACCGCGACTTTCATCTGGCTGTTCTGGCATCCTGTCATAACCAGTTCATTGATCGCATGAGTTCAATCGTGGGTACAATTCTGGCCCTGACCTTCCAACTGCAAAGCGAAGTTGACGTTCCGCTTGGTATGGGGCTTCCAGCACACAAGGAAGTCCTGGATCGTATTCGCTCCGGTGATAAACGCGGGGCTGAAAAAGCCATGCGCGCAACCATTGGCCAGGGGCGTCGAAACCTCGATGACCGCATGGGTCGCAATTCGCGGCGTCGTCGCTAGGGCGTTTCAGCAAAAGCCGAACGACTTTGTTGGCGGTAACTTTCGAAATCACCCTCAAATCCGTGTGCGGCATGGTGTCACAGTAAATCTGTTGTCGAATATGCATCCCGGGTGCTGGACCATGACGCTGTTTTGTTCTGTAATCAGCCACTGACATCAGGTGGGACAACCAATAATGACATCGACGGATCAACAATTTTCGCAAATTGCAGAAGAGGCTGGCATCGAAGGCGGTGCCGATGCCCTCAGGGATATTTTTCGACGCGTGCAGGCAACGCCAAAGGGTACTGATCCTGATGCCTGGGTCGCACTGGCTGCCCCCAGTGCAAGTGCTGAATTGCAGGCCAGGCTGGTGGCAGCCTGCGAAGCGGCGCAAGCCGAAGAACTACCCTACGACCCCGCACGTTTGACGGCGCTGAAAGATAACCTTGAGACCCAGTCCATTCAGGGCTTTCTGGTGCCTCAGGCCGATGCCCATCAGGGTGAATATATCGCCAGTGCCGGGCAAAGATTGCACTGGCTCACCGGTTTTGCAGGATCAGCAGGCACTGCCTTGATGTTCAAGGGGCGCACGATCCTGTTTGTAGATGGCCGTTATACCCTGCAGGCCGCAATGCAATTTGAAGGTAGTGCGGTTGAAGTTCGCCACTTTATGGAACCACCACTGGCCGAATGGCTTGTAGAAGCCGCCAGTGACAGCGACCGCATTGGGTATGATCCTGCCTTGCACAGTGTGGCGCAGATCGACAGTCTGCGAAAATCTCTGGATGGCAGCGGCATCGAACTGGTTGCCCTCGCCAAAAACCCGCTGGACCAGGTCTGGACGGATCAACCCTTGCCACCCTATTCGCCAGTTGAACCACACACTCTTGAATACAGTGGACAAAGTGTCGATGACAAGCTGGCGTCTCTTGGTGAACTGATTGCCGATGCCGGTGCCGATGCGGCTGTGGTGAATCAGATGGAGGCCGTCGCCTGGGCTTTGAACGTGCGCGGAGCTGACGTTTCCAATACACCCCTTACACAAAGCTTTGCTATTCTGCACAAGGACGGCCAGGCTGATTTCTATGTTGATCGTGGGAAATTTACCCCCGATCTGGAAACGCATCTTGGTAATCGTGTCACCGTGCACGCTGTTGAATTACTGGATGAAGGGCTGCACGCACTTGGTGTTGCCAATCGCAAGGTACTGCTGGACCGGGCAACGTCGACCGACCATATCCGCCGCGCGCTTGAAGCGGGAGGGGCGAATATCGTCGCTGGCAGCGATCCGACAGTAATGCCCAGGGCCTGCAAAAACGATGTGGAGCTAGACGGTACCCGGCGTGCGCACGAACGCGACGCAATTGCCATGTGCCGTTTCCTGCGCTGGCTGGAAGAAACAGCAGCAACACGTGATGTCGGTGAAATGGAAGCCATTGATGTCCTGAACGGATATCGCCGGGAAATTGCCCTGAACCGCGGCATCAGCTTTGATACGATTTCAGGCGCCGATAACAACGGTGCGATTGTGCATTATCGTGCGAGTTATGAAAGCGAACGCTTCCTCGGTCAGGGCTCGATGTATCTTGTCGACAGTGGTGGACAGTATCTTGATGGTACGACGGACATCACCCGCACCGTCGCCATCGGTACACCGTCTGCTGATATGAAAAGGCACTTTACGCTTGTTCTGCAAGGCCATATCGCTATTGCCCGCGCGGTTTTCCCGGAAAAGGCGACGGGGGGACAGCTGGATGCCCTTGCCCGGCAATTCCTTTGGCACGACGGCCTGGATTATGATCATGGCACCGGCCATGGGGTTGGGTCGTTCCTTGGTGTCCATGAAGGGCCACACCGGATTTCACCGAATTTTCCGGGCACTTTCAAACCTGGTATGATTGTCTCCAACGAACCCGGCCTTTACATCACGGACACCTATGGTATCCGCATTGAGAACCTGTTGACGGTTCTGACGAGTGATCAGGGATCCGAAGACCGCAAGTTTCTTGAATTTGAAACCCTGACTGTTGTCCCCATAGACCGCAATTTGATTGATGTTGAAATGCTGTCTGGACCTGAGAAAAACTGGGTCGATAATTATCACGCACGGGTATCAAGAACTGTTGGGCCCAATCTGGAAGACCAGGACAAAAGCTGGCTAGAAAAAATGACTGCGCCTCTGGACCATTGAGGCAAACGAACAAGGAATGAAATTATGAGCAGCGCCGAACAGATAATTGAAACAGACGCCGAAGATTTGCGATCTGCCGATTGGGGCGATTACGACACCATATCGGGTGGCGATGACTATATCGACAGCTTGCGCGGTCGACCCATGAAAGTCTGGCTTTTCGGTGAATGCCTTGAGGAACCTGTGGATCATCCAATGATCAGCACATCCATTAACTCAATGGCTGAAACCTATAAATTGGCGCAGGAAAACCCGGCTGCGGCGACAGCACAATCACCTTACACCGGCGACACCGTAAATCGCTTTTTGCATATCCATGAGAATGCCGGGGACCTTGTTGCCAAGGCGCGCATGCAAAGGGATCTGGGCAGCCGCACTGGTACGTGCTTCCAGCGCTGTGTTGGCCTGGATGCGATTAATTCGTTGCACAGTGTGACTTACGAAACCGACGAAGTTCACGGCACAGATTATCACGCCCGTTTTCTGGCCTTTCTTGCCAAGGTACAGAAAAAGAACCAGGTGATTGGCGGTGCCATGACCGACGCCAAGGGAGATCGCAGCAAGGCCCCACACCAGCAAGTTGACCCGGACGTCTATCTGCATATATCTGAACGCCGCGAGGATGGTGTCGTGGTTCGGGGTGTTAAATGCCACCAAACCGGCTGCATAAATTCTCACTGGTTAATTGTCATGCCGACTATCCGCCTGACAGAAGAAGACAAGGACTTTGCCATCGTTGGTGCGGTACCGGCGCATGCAGAAGGCATCACATACATATACGGCCGCCAGTCCAACGATTCCCGCAGCATGGAAGACGGGGACATTGATGCCGGCAACGCTACCTTCGCCGGACAGGAAGCCATGATCATATTTGATGATGTTTTTATTCCCTATGACCGGGTGTTCATGAACGGCGAATATGATTTCGCCGCACCCCTGGTTGAGCGCTTCACGACCTATCATCGTTGCAGCTACATCTGCAAAACCGGTGTTGGAGATGTTCTGATCGGTGCCGCCGCTGAAATTGCAGATATGAACGGCGTCGCCAAGGCATCGCACATCAAGGACAAGCTGATTGAAATGGCGCATCTGAACGAGACCATCGCTGGATCAGCCCTGGCCTCCGCCCATGAAGCCCGACCCATGAAGTCCGGTGTCTGGCAAAATGACGATATGCATTCCAATGTCTGCAAGCAAAATGTCACGCGTTTTCCCTATGAAATCGCAAGGCTTGCCCAGGACCTGGCGGGGGGCTTGATGGTTACATTGCCATCCGAACAGGATCTTGAAAATGATGAAGTCGGTCCGCTGATCCGCAAATTCCTGATTGGCCGCGAAAACACACCGGTTGAAGATCGCATGCGCATATTGCGCTTGATCGAAAACATGACTCTGGGGCGCAATGCCGTTGGATATTTGACCGAAAGTATGCACGGGGCCGGGTCACCCCAGGCCCAACGCGTGCAAATTGCCCGTGGCATGAATGTCGGCGAAAAAAGGTCCCACGCCCGTCGTCTTGCCGGGATCAAGGAAGATGAAATCTAGGGCTTCACCTGCTTATTTCGCAGCCTGAATAGCCTGCCAGACCCGTTCCGGTGTGGCAGGCATGGGAATGTCGGTTACGCCAAGGGGCTTCAGGGCATCCAGGATAGCGATCATGGTACTGGGGATTGATCCACTGGTGCCAGCTTCGCCAACACCTTTAACGCCGAGAATATTTGTCGTCGCCGGAACCGGGTGTTCGGATACGCCAAACGAAGGCATGTCGCTGGCCCGTGGCATGGCGTAATCCATAAAGCTGCCTGCCAACAACTGACCATCCTGATCATACCAGGCATCTTCCATCAGGACTTGCCCCAGGCCCTGGACAATGCCGCCATGAACTTGGCCATCTACAATCGGTTGATTAATGACTACGCCAAAATCGTCAACGGCGGTGTAACGATCCACCCGAACCTGGCCTGTGGCCGGGTCTATTTCGACTTCGCAAACATGGCAGCCGTTGGGAAAAGCAGAAGGTGGCGAATCTGCCGTCAATTTGGCGTTCAGGTTGTCAGGCAAGTCGTCGGGCACTTCTTCCGTTTCCATAACTTTTATGGCCAGGTCCATCAGGGGGATAACCTTGTCAGTTCCGACGACTTTGAATTCGCCTGACAGGAATTCGATATCCTCAACCGCAGCTTCCAGAACATGCCCGGCCCATTTACGGCCCTTTTCGATGACGACATCAGCGGCGGCATCCAGGGCCGTGCCCGTTGCCATCAAGGATTTTGATCCGCCGGTACCACCACTGCCCAGCAATTCGTCGCTGTCTCCCTGATTTAGCTTGACCAGGTTATGGGGCACGCCCAGCAACTGGTTCAGGATTTCGGCGAAGGCCGTCAGGTGCCCCTGACCCTGGTCAGATGTGCCTGTCACAATTGTGACCTGACCATCATCACCGAATTGAATGCCGCCGGTTTCCGCTCCCGGTGGTCCGGTGACTTCGAGGAAACTGGCGATGCCACGTCCCCGTAAGTACCCTGATTTCTCCGATTGTATCCGGCGTTCTTCAAAGCCTTGCCAATCTGAACGGGTCACTGCCTTTTCCATCAAGGCCGGAAACTCACCACTGTCATAGACCAGACCTGATGCGGCCTTGAACGGTAAAGCCTCAGGCTGGATAAAGTTTTGACGGCGCAGTTCCAGCGGATCACGCCCGGTACCTGCCGCCGCCGCCTCGACCAGGCGTTCCATGACATAATTGCCTTCTGGTCGACCTGCTCCGCGATAGGGTGCCATGGGCGCCTTGTTGGTGAAAACAGCGCGGGTGTGTACATGCATCAATGGGGTTTTGTACAGGCTGGGGGCATTTTTCATGATGTTGATACCATGCATCATGGGGGCAAGTGCCGAACACCAACTGCCCAAATCACTGATGCCATCGAGACGCAATGCTGTGAAATTTCCCTCAGCGTCCAGGCCCAATTCACCGTTGACGATATAGCCACGACCCTGCATGTCTGACAGAAAACTGCCAGCGCGATCCTCCATCCAGTGGACAGGACGACCGAGGTCACGGGCAGCATGCAACACCAGCACAGGCTCGGCATGCATCTGGGCTTTCATACCAAATGAGCCGCCGATATCGTCACAAACCACGCGTAGTTTTTCAGGTTCGATCTTCAGGATAGCCGTTGCCAGAGTTTGACGTGTGCCCCAGTTTCCCTGACCACCAAGATGCAACGTAAACCGGTCCCCGGCAGCGTCATATTTCGCGATGGCCCCGCGGGGTTCCATGGTGGCGACAATCAGGCGATTGACGTCAACCTTGACTCTGGCAACGTGATCAGAATTCGCGAGCGCCTCAGCAACTTCGGTCCCGTCATTATTCTGCCATTCAATGCACTGGTTCACATGGCCTTTAAATAACTGCGGTGCATCATCGTTCAAGGTCGCCTCAGGATCAGTGACCGCGTCCAGTATTTCAACATCCAGGGCTATTTGCTCGGCTGCATCCTGGGCAGCAATTCTGGTTTCCGCCACAACAAAGGCCACAGCTTCACCGACATGACGGATTTTGTCATCGGCTAAAGCATAGCGGTCGGGCACAAAGGGATCACTGCCATCGGCATTTTTGACCGGCAATCCAAAGGGGAAAGCGCCATACCCGGCTGCCTTTAAATCTGCGAATGTATATACCGCCAAAACACCCGGTGCTGACCGTGCCGCTGATACGTCCAGTGCAAGCAGTTTCGCATGGCCATAGGGTGCCCGGAAAACATAACCATGTGCTTCACCGTCCCAATGCACATCATCTGTATAGCGACCGTGTCCCATCAATAACCGGTCATCGCCCAGACGGAATGTGGCCGGGCCGGCACCAAACTTCAGGGGAACAGTGGCAAGTGTCGCGTCGTCGGTCATTGCGAACTCCGATATGTATTTCCGCTATTTGTGAAGGGCTGTTAACTGGACGCACAAGGATAGATTTGCTTTCTGGCTCTGGTCAAATCATCCCTGTTCCGGCACCATGTGTCCAGCTTTTGCAGCCGCAATAATATTCAATATGCCAGCAGGGAAATCATGGAACGACAGGTCAACAAGTTCAAGGAAGGTCTTCAAAACGGGCAACCGCAAATTGGATTGTGGCTCAGTCTGTGCAGCAACACGGTTGCCGAACTGGTGGGCTATTCCGGTTACGACTGGTTGCTGCTGGATTCTGAGCACGCGCCGAACGAACCGGCCGCAATGCTGACGCAGTTGCAAGGCATGGCGACAGGGACGGCTTCTGCCGTAGTGCGCCCGGCGTGGAATGACGCTGTAATGATCAAACGCTTTCTCGATATTGGGGCCCAGTCCTTTCTGGTGCCTTATGTTGAAACAGCGGAAGAAGCCGCCGCTGCGGTTGCGGCGGTACGCTATCCCCCCAGAGGCATGCGGGGTGTGGCAACCTCTACCCGCGCCAACCGTTTTGCGCGTGTGAAAGATTATTTCAATCATGCAGACGACGAAATCTGCATGCTGGTTCAGGTCGAAACCCAAAAAGGTTATGACAATCTGGATAGCATTCTGGCAACCGATGGCGTTGACGGTGTTTTTGTTGGACCGTCTGATTTGTCAGCCGGTCTCGGGCATCTGGGCAACCCAGGTCATCCGGATGTGCAGGCGGCAATTATTGATATCAATGAACGCTGCAAGGCTGCGGGCAAACCTGCCGGAATCCTCGCGCCGGTCGAAGAAGATGCCAAAAGGTATCTCGATGCCGGTTTCATGTTTGTTGCCGTCGGGGCTGACATTGGATTGTTGATCAAACACTCGGATGCCCTGCTCAAGCGTTTTAAACCAGGCTGAAATTAATGATTGATCTCTGGTATGCGCCGACGCCAAATGGCTGGAAAATCTCCATCATGCTGGAGGAGTGCGAATTGCCATATAAAGTGATCCCGCTCAGCCTCGGGGCGGGAGACCAGTTCAAGCCGGAATTCCTGGCGATATCACCCAACAACCGCATGCCTGCCATTGTTGATCACGACGTGGCGGGAGACCCGCAATCGATATTTGAATCCGGTGCAATTCTGATTTATCTGGCGGAAAAAACCGGCAAGTTTTTGTCGACCGATCCCAAGGCCCGTTGGGAAGCCTTGCAATGGCTGTTCTGGCAAATCGGCGGCTTTGGCCCCATGGCCGGGCAGCTCAGTCATTTTGTGAACTACGCGCAGGGTGAGCACGACTATCCCCTGAACCGCTATGCCAATGAATATGACCGTCTGCTGACAGTCATGAACGGCTGGCTGGAAGACCGCGAATTCCTTGCCGGTGATTATTCCATTGCTGATATGGCGATCTGGCCGTGGTTGTTACCCTATCGTCGTTTTGAACAACCGCTGGATCACCTGCCCCATGTGCGCCGCTGGCACGACACCATGAAAGTCCGCCCGGCCTGCCGCCGCGGTGTCGACGTCGGCAAGGAAGAACGCACCTTCGGCAAACCCATGACCGACGAAGCCCGCGAAGTTATGTTCGGTCAGGGCAAAAAGGCGGAGGAATAAGACACAGCGTCACTCCGGGCTTGACCCGGAGTCTCAGCAACGTCTCCATTTGCACTGCACAGCTTAATTCCAGGTCACCAGAGACTCCGGGTCAAGCCCGGAGTGACGGATACCTTGTTTGCATTCCCCTTACGTCATTCCCGGGCCTGACCCGGTAATCCCTGCAACAGATACAAAGTTGACAATTTAGTCACTATCCCATGCCAACAAGGATCGTCATGCCGGACTTGATCCGGCATCCATGCCTCTATTTTGAGGACTACATAAAACTTGACGCATAGACCCCGCATCAAGTGCGGGGTGACGAGACTAGATACAATTCAGTCTTTCATCAAACTGCTCAGCGTTGCCCCGGGGGTCAGGGCGTCAGCATCGACCACCAGTTCAATCAGTGCCGGTTTGCCGGACTTCACAGCGCGCTCATAGGCTGCCGGGAAGTCTGCTGTTTTTGTGATGGTCTCGCCATGGGCACCAAAGGATCGGGCGAAGGCGGCGAAGTCGGGGTTTTGCAAATCGGTGGCGATGGTTCGGCCTGGATAACGCCGTTCCTGATGCATGCGGATGGTGGCCAGCATGCCGTTGTTGACGACAACCGTGACGAAATTTGCGCCATATTGAACGGCGGTGGCCATTTCCTGGCCGTGCATCAGGAAACAGCCGTCGCCTGAGAAATTGATCACTGTGCGGTTTGGCGCGGCCAGTTTGGCGGCGATGGCGGCAGGGAAGCCATAGCCCATGGCACCGGATGTGGGGGCGAGCTGGCTGCGGAAAACCTTGTGCTGAAAAAAGCGATGGGTCCAGACGGTGTAGTTGCCAGCCCCCGCCGTCAGGATGGTATCTTCCGGCGTATTTTCATTAAGCCAGGCAACAACTTCGCCAACATTTACATCCCCTGGCACTTGGGTTGGTGTGATGTGGGCTTCGTATTCCTTGCGGGCTTGGGTGCGCCAGTCTGACCATTTGCTGCCGTCAACCGGGTCCAGGGCACAGGCCATGCTGGCGAATTCCACCATGCCGGCATTAATGGCCAGGGTCGGGCTGTAGACCCGGCCCAATTCTTCGACACCAGGGTGAATATGGATCAGGTCCATTTGTGGCGTTGGGATATTGATCAACTCATACCCCGAGGTAGTCATTTCACCCAGACGCGGACCAGCGACGATCAACAAGTCTGAATTTCGAACGCGTTCCGCCAGTTTCGGATTGATACCGATGGCAACGTCACCGATATAATGGTCGTGGCGGTTGTCGAAACAATCCTGGGCACGCAAGGACGCCGCCACAGGCAAGCCATTGGCTTGTGCAAACCTGGTTATGTCGGCGACGGCAGCGGCCGTCCATGTTGGCCCACCCAACAGCAATAAGGGTCGCTCTGCTTTGCCCAAACGATCCCGCAATTCATCCATCGCGATGGCTGAGGGCGAGGCCTGGACGATTTTGGCCCTGGGGGCATCGGCGATTTCGACGACATCACGCAGCATATCTTCCGGCAGGGCGAGAACGACCGGCCCTGGCCTGCCGGATTGCGCCACATGAAAGGCGTGGCTGATATATTCCGGAATGCGATTGGCGTCATCAATTTGGGCGACCCATTTGGCCATTTCACCGAACATGCGGCGATAATCAATTTCCTGAAAGGCTTCGCGGTCGACCTGATCCCGGGCGACCTGACCGATCAGCAACAGCATCGGTGTGGAATCCTGAAAAGCAGTATGCACGCCGATTGATGCATTGGTGGCACCGGGCCCACGGGTCACCGCACAAACACCGACCTTGCCCGTCAGTTTGCCATAGGCGTCGGCCATATTCGAGGCACCGCCTTCCTGTCGTGTGGTGACAACCTTGATAGCGTTTCGATGTTCATACAAGCCATCCAGCAAGGCCAGGAAACTCTCCCCGGGGACGCCAAAAATGGTGTCGACGTCCTGAATGCGCAGTTGGTCAGCAAGAACACGTCCGCCGTGGCGGGGAAGGATGGGGTCAGTCATGAAAAATCTTTTTAGTCTGAGGAACGTTCTTCTTCGTCGTCATCCAGTGATTCGCGAATAATGCGATCACCGGGTTTGTAGGTGGCGACAATGACGATCACACATACCGCAACCAGGGCAAACAATTCCAGTACAAAGGGGACAAAATCGCGCACATGATGTGCGCCCTTGCCAAACCAGTACAGCACGCCGCCGATGACCAGCCACAACAACCAATATAATGGGCGGCCAATAAAGATGTCAGAAATTTTCATCAACCAGTCCTCCCGTCGAGCGTTTGGCGGTTTCTGTTCTGCATTGAAAGAATGCCGAAGAGACACACCAGGCCAACGGCGATGATCGCATAGCCCGGCACTATCTCGAGGAACTCAAGCTGCGGCGGGAACAGCATACCAATAGAGGCGATACCCACAATCAAACGAACCGGCGGGCTAATCCTGCCGCGGTGCCAGCCTTCCAGCATAACCGACAGTCCCCACATGCCGATCAGCGCAGAACCTGTACTGATAACCGTGAGCCAGACCGGGCCCTCGAACAACAAACTGGGATTATAGACAAAGGCAAAAGGGACCAAATATTTGGCGATACCAATTCGGGCGGATTCCACCGCTGTTGCCATGGGTCTGGATCCGGCTATGGCTGCTGCTGCAAAAGACGCCAGCGCTACAGGCGGCGTGATTGTCGAAACAACACCGAAATAGAAGGCGAACAAGTGTGCCGCAATCGGTACGACGTCCATCTGAATCAGGGACGGAACAATCAGGGCTGCAACGGTTATGTACACCGCTGTGGTTGTCATGCCCATGCCCAGAATGATGGCCGCAATACCGGTCAGGATTAGCAAGGGAAACAGGTTGCCGCCAGAGAGTTCAATGACGGAATTGGTGAACTTGAGGCCAAGGCCTGAGACAAAAATCGATCCAATGATAATACCGGCACAGCCACAGGCGACCGTTACGGGCATGGCACTGCGGACACCGGCTTCCAGGGCCGCAAAAATATCGACCGCACTCAGGCGGGTGCCTTTTTGGAAGAAACTAAGCCCGATCAATGTCAGGATTGCCCAAAAAGCAGACATCATCGGCGTGTAGCCAATAGCCAGTAACCCGACCAGCACAACCAGGGTCAGAAGCTGGTGCCAACCCTGTCGCAGAACTTCGCCCAGGCGCGGCAAGACCGATTTATCCAGGCGTTCGATGCCTTCTTTTTCGGCTTCGATGTCGACCATGAAATAAATTGTCGCAAAGTAGAGGATCGTCGGAATGATGGCTGCGATGATGATGTAAAAATAACTGACATGCATAAACTCAGCGATGATAAACGCCGCGGCACCCATTATTGGTGGTGTGATCTGTCCACCGGACGAGGCACAAGCTTCGACCGCCCCGGCAAACTTGGCCTTGTAACCAAGTTTTTTCATCAACGGGATTGTGAAGGATCCGGTGGTGACAACATTGGCCACGGCTGAACCGGACACCGTGCCCAGAAAGGCACTGGCGACCACGGCGGCTTTTGCCGGACCGCCGGTTCGATGGCCGGTCAGGGCAATGGCCAGATCAATGAACAAACGTCCGGCACCTGAGCGGATCAGGATGGCACCAAACATGATGAACAGAACGATATAGGTCGACGCCACCAGCATCGGAATGCCGAATATGCCCTCGGTGCGCACAAAAACGATATCGATATATTTTGTGAAGGAAGTCGGCGGGCCATAAAAGAAGCTGAAAAAATGGTTGGCATATAACGCGTGAACGATAAAGAACGCGGTGACCAGAACCATGGGAATACCCACGGCGCGGCGTGTTGCTTCCATGACCAGCAGGATCAGGGCTGAGCCCATCCACAAGTCACTTTCGATCAGGTCTCCTTCGCGCTCGGCAAATGCTGTGATGTCCCATAAGGTATAAACCTGGATACCGATACCCAAACCGACCAATGCCAGGTCCAGGACAAAACCAGCCCAGGCCTTGCTGCCGACGATTTGATCGCGCAGGGAGTTTCGCCCGATGGGGTTCAGTAAAATCGCCAGCACCAGCATAACCGTCAGGTGGGTTGATCTGAAGGAGCGGGTTTCCGGTGTGCCGAAGACGGCTGTGTAGAGATGAAATACAGCCAGGCCAATGCTGAGAATGGCGGCTGTAATGGTCACCAGCCAGACGATATTGACGGTCCGATGGCGAAGCACTTGCTCCAGCAAGGTATATTCACGCGCTTCGTGATATTCAATGCGTTGCGGCAGATCAGGTGCAGTGGCAGCACCTGCAGGAGAACTGGACAGATCAGTCATGGCGGATATGGGTACCCTGTGGCTTCACCGAAATCCCGGAAAAAAGATGCAGGGTGCGACAGATAATTCCTGACCGCACCCTGCAAAACAAAGCATCATGCAGGCGAGTGCCTACATTTTTTTGACGCCCTTTTCCTTGTAATAACGCATGGCACCAGGGTGAACCGGTGTTGCTGCACCCCGCAGGGCATTTTCAAGCTTCACCTTGTTCCAGACCTTTTTCACACCGGCGAGGTCGGCATGATTTTCCCAAAGGGCCTTGGTGATGTTGTAGACGATGTCGTCAGACAAATCCTTGTTTACCACCATGATGGTCACTGCACCCAAAGTCGGGACGGTGGACTTCATGCTTTTGTAGTGTGAAGAATTCATGTCCACACGCACATAGCCAGGGTTGGATTTCAGAATGCCACCCAGAACTTCTTCGCTGACAGGCAGCAGACGAATGCCAGGGTTGAATTCGAGATCCAGGAATGATGCCTGTGGCAAACTTGTCAGGCCGGAGAAAGCATCGATGTGACCATCTTTCATCAGGGCAACTGAGTCTGAATACCCGACATGGTGAACTGCACCGCCAGCTTTTTTGACATCGTCAACGGAAAAGCCGTATTTGCCTGCAATCATCTTGAAGGCTGCATAGCCGGACCACTTGGCCTTGCCGGGGCTGATGTTTTTGTCCTTCAGATCGGCGTAGCTCATGATTCCGGATTTGGCCAGAACGGCAGTTTGAAAAGCAGCCGGATAGAATGTAGCCAGATGGCGGACATTCGGGTTGGCTTTCTTGAACGACGGGGCCACACCTGTGTATCCGTCATAGGCTGTGTGCCCATAGGTCCAGCCCAGCTCGGCCTCACCCTTGTTGACGTCCAGGACGTTACCGATGCCGCCGCCAGGGCCGTTGGATGTCGAAATGCCGCTGACATTTTTGCCGAATATTTCAGCCATCTTGGCACCCAGTGGGTACCAGCTACCACCTGCCGGACCAGAGGCGATGCGGACAAATGTGTCCGCTGCAAACGCGCCTGTTGATGTACCTGCAGTAACAAGGCCAACCACCGCAGCAGTTGCCAATAGTTTTGAGATTCGTGACATGTCAATTTCTCCCTGAAACATGAAATTCTTTTGTATTACCCCTTTATGAACAGAAGACACGGCTTGATTATTTGTTTGTTATTGTCGTGTTGCCATTCATTCTCACAATTAGCTTAGCACAATAAATTTTGAATTCTACGGCCTAATTTCCGGAAACGCTGTTGATATGCCCGAACAATCCACGTAGTCGCATATGCGTATTTTCCGACAATGCAGGCTTTAGAATTGAGCCAACATTTTCGACCAGATGGTCAACAGAACCAGTACCAGTCAGGACTATATCCACGCCGGGTTCATGCCGGCAAAACCGATAGGCGGCTTCCACCACAGAATTTGCATCACTCTCTGCCAATAAAAAATCCAATGGATTATCTGCGTCGATTTCGCCTGCGGAAATCAGACCCTCAGCAACCAGATCGACCATAAGGCTTCTCAGGGCGTCGGGCTGACTGAGGGCGCGACGGACGGCGAACATCAGCAAGGTACCAACTGCCCGTGATCTGGTTTGCGGGAATACAACGTCTCTGGCGGATGGATTGATCAGGTTGAAACCGGTCATGATAACATCCCAGTGATCGTCTTTAAGAGCATCGATCAACATATGATGGGGCGGGTCATGGATGAAGCGTTCAGTGATGCCGGTAAATCTGATCTTGCCTTCTGACTGCAGGTCTTTCAGAACCGGCGCCAGATGTTCTGCGCACCACGGATACTGGTCCGGCATGACCCCATGCAGATGGTAGACGTCGACATAGTCAGTTTGCAGGGCCTTGAGAGATTTTTCCAGATCAGTCCTGAGAGTCCCGGGGTCTTTGAAGTCTGATCCGAGAAAATCGCTGCCAGAATTTACGATCTGGGTTTTGGTCGAAAGCACGACTTTGTCACGACGACCTTTCAAAGCGGTACCGACAATGCTTTCGGTGCCATAAGCCGGAGCTGTATCAATGAAATTGATGCCAAGGTCCAGGGCTGCCTCTACCACCTCGATGGATTCAGCCGTGCTTGCGCCACGTGTTTTACCCAACCGACTATGCCCACCACAGCCAAGTCCCGCCACACTGACCTCAAGTCCGGTTCGACCCAGTTTTGTGTATTCCATAGTTCCCCCCAGAGATCACAGCCTGACATATCAAACCGGTTTAGCCAATAAGTTGCCCGTGCAACGGCAACAAGTTGGCAACGGGCTGGTTCGCTTGCGACATTTGGTGTTTGATATGAAAATATCCAGGGAGGTTCCATGAAATACGTGACAATTGAGAAACAAGGGCGCATTGCAATTGTGCGCTTTGACCGGGGCTTTGCGGCCAATGCCTTGTCAATTGAGCTATTGCGGGAACTCACCGAAGCTGCCCGATCCTTCGACAATGATTTTGAAACGTCTGCCGTTATCCTGACAGGGCGATCAGACCACTTCACCATGGGCGCCGACCTGAAAGATACGGAAATGGCTGCCATCCGGGATGCCGGTCTGGCTGAGCGCCGATTGGGATTGATGACAGGGGCCCGGATGTGTCGGGCCTGGGAAGAAATTCAGGCGCTGACAATTTCTGCCATGGAAGGCTGGTGCGTTGGCGGCGGTGTGGCGCTTTCTGTAGCCACGGACCTGCGGATTATTGGCAAATCATCGGGCATGTATGTGCCGGAAATTGAACGCGGCATGAATATGAGCTGGGGATCTGTGCCACGGATCACCAATCTGGTTGGACCCGCGCGCGCCAAACGAATTGTAATCCTCGCCGAAAAAATTATGGCCGACCGCGCCGTCGACTGGGGTTTTGCCGACGAAGCGGTTGATGATGGCACAACGCTGGATGCTGCGATGGCAATGGCTGAACGCGCCGCGTCCCTGCCGCCAGTGGCTTTACGTATGTGCAAACAGGATATTAACGCCTATGCCAATGCACTTTCGCATGTCGCCAGCCACAGTGATTATGATCAATATGCCCTGGCCCAGAGTGCAGACGATTACGCCGAAGGTGTGAAGGCATTTCTGGAAAAGCGGGATCCGAAATACACCGGCAATTAAGAAAAAAACGGGAGAGCAATCTTGAATAAAAATCTGGGCGAACTATTTCGCCGCCGGGCCTATATCTCGCCAGACGTAGAAGCCATTGTCGATCTGGCTGCGGGCCAGCGTTTTTCCTACGCCGAAGTGAATCAACGCGTTAATGCGCTTGCTCATTCCCTGGCTGCACGGGGTGTGAAGCGGGGCGACAGGGTTGCGATGTTGTTGTTCAACGGCATCGAATTTGTCGATACCTTTTATGCCGCGGCGAAACTTGGTGCGGTTGCCGTACCCCTGAACTGGCGACTGGTCGCGGACGAGCTTGCCTTCATCCTCAAGGATTGCGGCGCAACCACCCTGATCTATGGGGTGGAATTTGCCGACACCGTTGCTGACCTTCATGACAGGGCAGAAGAGGCGACAGATATCGCCAACTGGATTGAAGTCGGACCTGAAGACAAACGCCATGTCTGGGCTGATCCCTATTATAGTTTAATCAACGACGGCGATATTTCGGAACCAGACTGCCCCTCGGAAAATGATGATCTGATGTTCATTATGTATACCTCAGGCACCACCGGATTGCCAAAAGGGGTTATGCATACCCACAACACGATTTTTGGGGCGCAAAACAATGTTCTGACAACAATGGATCTGGGGCCTCGGGATCGTTATTTGATCGTCTTGCCGCTGTTCCATGTGGGGGCACTGACGCCGATCGTCAGCGCCATGCATTGCGGCACCAGTGTGGTTTTAATGCGCCAGTTTGATCCCGTGGGCATGTGGGACGTTATTGAAAAAGAGCGTATTGCGACGACCCTGGCGGTTCCTGCCATGTTGAATTTCATGTTGACCGTGCCCGACTTTGACAAGCGCGATTTGTCAGCCTTGCGCAATATTCTCAGTGGGGCCTCACCTGTGCCCGCTGCCCTGATCGAAAAATACAAGGCTTACGGAATTGAAATTGAACAGGTCTATGGCATGACCGAGACGGGCGGGCCAGGTTGTTATATCGGTGGTAAAGACGCCATTGAACGGGCCGGTTCCACCGGGCGGGGCTATATGCTGACGGATGTGCGGGTTGTGGATGATGATCTGAACGACGTGCAGCCAGGTGAGCCAGGCCAGATCCTGTTGCGCGGTGATCATAATATGATCGGTTACTGGAACCGACCGGATGCCACGGCTGAAACCCTGCGTGACGGCTGGCTGCTTACGGGCGATGTGGCCATCATGGATGTCGATGGATTTGTTACTATCCATGACCGGATCAAGGACATGGTGATTTCCGGCGGTGAAAATGTTTACCCTGCTGAAATTGAAAATGTTTTGTTGCAGCATGATGGCGTTGCAGACGTGGCTGTAATCGGGCAACCCAGCGAGGCCTGGGGCGAAAGTCCGTTTGCCGTTGTGGTGCGTAAAGATGACAGCACCAGCGAGGCTGATCTCATGAAATATTGCGATGGCAAAATGGCATCTTTCAAGACACCAAAGGGTGTGGCGTTCATTGACGTCATTCCCCGTAACCCGACGGGCAAGCCCCTGAAGCGGGTTTTGCGTGAGCAATTTCCTGGCCCCGCAACATGACATCAGACTGAAGAATTGATTTTGAATTGAAACGCTGGAGAAGTATCAAGTGGCTAAGAAAAAGACACCTGAAGACCTGAGAAGTTTTCGCTGGTATGGCGTGCAGGACTTGCGCTCATTTGGTCATCGCAGTCGTGCCAAACAAATGGGCTATGACGAAAACGATTTTGGCGGCAAGCCGGTAATCGCGATCATTAATACCTGGAGCGACATCAATCCCTGTCACAGCCATTTCCCGCAGCGCGTAGAAGAAATCAAAAGGGGTGTTTATCAGGCCGGTGGTTTTCCGGTGGAACTGCCTGCCATGTCCCTGTCCGAGCCCTATGTCAAACCGACGACCATGATGTATCGCAACTTCCTTGCCATGGAAACGGAAGAACTGATTCGGTCTCATCCCATTGACGGGGTCGTATTACTAGGGGGCTGTGACAAAACCACACCTGCCATGATCATGGGCGCCGTCAGCATGGACCTGCCGAGCATCTATGTACCGGCTGGTCCCATGTTGCGGGGAAACTGGCGCGGTGAAACCCTGGGATCCGGGTCAGATACTTGGAAGTACTGGGCCGAATTGCGGGCAGGTAACATAACCGAAGAGGACTGGGGCGAAATCGAAGGCGGCATCGCGCGCTCCCCCGGCACATGTATGACCATGGGCACGGCGGCAACCATGATGTCCCTGGCCGAAGCATTGGGCATGACCTTGCCGGGGGCGTCGTCCATTCCGGCACCTGACAGCAATCACAGCCGCATGGCTGCGGCCAGTGGCAGGCGCATCGTTGATATGGTCTGGGAAGACCTGAAACCCACAGACATCCTGACTGCTGCTGCTTTTGACAATGCCATTGCTGTTGATATGGCGCTGGGTGGTTCGACCAATGCCATTGTTCATCTGGTGGCCATGGCCCGGCGCGCCGGAATTGATCTTTCCATCGACCGCTTTGATGAAATTTCAGAAGAAGTGCCCGTGTTGGCCAATATTCGCCCATCAGGAAAATACCTGATGGAAGACTTTTATTATGCCGGTGGACTGCGCGGTTTGATGTCGGTGATGAAAGATCATCTTGATTTCTCCTGCATTACGGTGAACGGTCAATCGCTTGGGGACAACCAGGGCGATGCCGGTGTTTATCAGGATGACGTTATTCGCTCACCCGAAAATGCCGTATCCAAAGTTGGATCAACGGCCGTTCTGCGTGGCAACCTTGCCCCGGATGGTGCCGTGATCAAGGCGTCTGCAGCCGAACCGGATTTGTGGTCACATGAGGGACCGGCGGTGGTATTCGCAGACTACAACGATATGGCAGCCCGGATTGATGACCCTGATCTTGAGGTCACAGCTGAGTCCGTTCTGGTCCTGAAACATGCGGGGCCTTTGGGTGGCCCTGGCATGCCTGAATGGGGTCAATTGCCCTTGCCCAAAAAACTGTTGGAACAAGGTGTCCGGGACATGGTGCGGATATCCGATGCCCGGATGAGCGGCACATCCTATGGCACCTGTGTTTTGCATGTGTCGCCAGAAAGCTTTGTTGGCGGCCCGCTGGCCCTGGTTGAAGAGGGCGATATCATTCAACTGGATGTGGAAAAACGCATTCTGGAACTGAAGGTAAGTGATGAAGAACTGGCCAGACGCAAAGCCGCCTGGGTTCAACCAAAGCCGGTTTATCCCCGAGGGTTCGGTGCCATGTATGCGGCACACGTTACTCAGGCACATCTAGGGTGTGATTTTGATTATCTGGAGACCGGAGATGAAGCCGTACCGGAACCAGAAATTCACTGATCGCCATGGGACATGCAGCCACTGACCTGAGGCGTGAAGACGACCACTTGTTGCGAGGGCAGGGGCGATATTCAGACGATGTGGCAATTGCCGGACAAGCCCATGGCGTCGTCTATCGCAGCCCTTATCCTCATGGCATCATTCGGAACCTGGATATAAGTATCGCGCGCGCCCAGCCAGGCGTTCTCGCCGTTTATACCTTCGCGGATCTGGCTGCAGCCGGTTACACAGCCTTCCCGTTTGACATGTCGATCACAAACCAGGATGGCACGGCTCCTTTTGTGCCGAACCGTTATGCCCTGGCGCATGAGAGGGTACGTCATGTGGGCGAGGCCGTAGCCTTTGTGGTGGCCGAAACCCGAAATCAGGCGAGGGATGCAGCCGACCTGATAGAGTTTGACGTTGAGGCCTTGCCGGTTGTCATTGACCCGGTACAGGCCTTGAAAAATGACGCTGTGCATCTACACGAAACGGCTGGCAATCTTTGTCTGGACTGGCAGGGTGGTGATGTTGAGGCCACGGAGGCCGCGTTTGCCACAGCTGCTCATATTGTGAGGATTGAGCCGGTTGTCAGCCGGGTCGCCGTGGCGGCAATGGAACCCCGTTGCGGAAGTGCCTCCGCTGACCCCGTAACAGGACGCCTTGTCTTGCACATGCCGACGCAAGGGGTGTGGGATATGCACCGGATGTTGACCGGGGTGATGAAGATGGCGCCTGAGCAGTTGCAGGTCATCTCCGGCAATGTCGGAGGCTCGTTCGGTCTCAAGGCACAATATCACGGGGAACCTGTCTTGTTGCTGCATGCCACCAGTGATCTGGGCTGCCCTGTGCATTGGCGAGATGATCGCAGCGAGAGTTTCCTGTCAGACTTTCAGGCCCGTGACTGGCAAGGGCAGGCGGAACTGGCACTTGATAATGACGGGAATTTTTTGGCGGTTCGAATCGATGGCTACAGTGATATGGGGGCCTATGTTGGCACCTGGGCTCCGTCGCTCCATACCTTCGCACTATTAACCAGTGCTACCAGTCTTTACCGAACACCGGCTGTTTCCGTGCGCACAAGATGCGTGCTGACAAACAAATTGCCCATCACGCCCTATCGCGGGGCAGGCCAGCCCGAAGGCAATTATGTCATGGAGCGCCTGGTGCGTTCGGCGGCGTGTCATCTGGGCCGGGACTGTGTCGATTTGCGACGCCAGAATATGGTTCGATCAGATCAGATGCCCTGGAAAGCAGCCTCCGGCGTTGTCTATGACAGCGGAAACTTCGAAGCCGTCCTCGACAGGGCCCTGGAACAAAGCGATTTTGACGGCTTTGCCGCAAGAAAAAAGACCACCGACCAAAACGGTAAAATAAGGGGGCGAGGACTGGCCTGTTATTTAAAGGCCACTGGCGCACAGGCCGTGGAAACAGGGCGGATACACTTTTCCGATCAAGGTCGGGTTATCCTGACGACAGGCACTCTTGACCAGGGGCAGGGCCACGCTACGACATTTGCCAATATCATCGCCAATATTTTTTCCTTACCAGGAAACCTGTTTGACCTGGTTCAGGGTGACAGTGATGAAATTCTCGGCAGCTCAGGCACCACTGGTTCAAAGTCCACGATTAATTCGGGCGCTGCCCTGAAACAATCAGCGCAAATCGTTATTGAAAAAGGTCTTCATTGGGCAGCGTTTGTGCTGGAAGCAGCTGTTGAAGATATCGATTTTCAAAATGGAAAGTTCGTCGTATCCGGCACCGACAGAGCCATCGGGTTGCTTGAGTTGGCCGCAAGCAGAAATGATCAATCTGACTGGCCCGGGGAACTGGCAGACACTTTGGATACCGATCTGCTGATCGATACACCACCAGCAACATTTCCCAATGGTTGCCACATCTGCGAGGTTGAAATTGATCCCGATACGGGTGTCGTTCAGCTGGATCGATATACGGCTGAGGATGATTTTGGCAACAGGATCAACCCGATGATTGTTGAAGGCCAGGTTCATGGCGGCATTGTTCAAGGGGCCAGCCAGATATTATTGGAAAACATTCACTATGATGATCAGGGCCAGTTACTGACCGGGTCGTTTATGGATTACGCCATGCCAAGGGCCGACAATATGCCGTCCTTCTGTGTTGATGATTGTCCGGCACCTGCCAAAACCAATCCGCTCGGCGTCAAGGGATGCGGAGAAGCGGGTACAACAGGTGCGCTGCCCTGTGTGATGGATGCTATCCTCGATGCGCTTGACCCATTCGGCATACAGGACATCGATATGCCGGTGACTTCCGAGAAAATCTGGCGTTTAATTCGGAATTCAAAAGCAAACAATTGATTCCTGCAAACGGGACAGGCACTCTGTTTCAAGGGGAGGGCCATATGGAAAAAGGCAAGATAGGACAATCTGTCCTCAGGCTGGAAGACAACCGGCTTCTGCGCGGTGAAGGCCGGTTTACAGCGAATCAGCACTATGATGGTGAATGCCATGCGATATTCGTACGCAGTCCCTATGCCCATGCCGATATCCTCGGAATTGATGCAGACGACGCGCGCAGTATGCCCGGTGTGCGCGCTGTTCTTACCGGCGAGGATACAGCTGATCTGAAGCCCATCCCCACGATCAGCCCGGTTACGGACGTCGACGGTAATCTGAATATTGAACCCCCACGCCGGGTTCTGGTAACGAACCGGGTACGCCATGTGGGTGAAAGTGTGGCTCTTGTTGTTGCCGACACCCTGCAGCAAGCCAGGCAAGCAGCAGAATCAGTTTTTGTGGATTACGCGGAAAGAGATGCGGTTACTGCCGAGGCAAAAGCGCTGGAAGACGGCGCGCCGATTGTCTGGGATCAGGCACCGGGCAACCTCTGTTACAACTGGCGGGCCGGAGACCAGATAGCAACCAGCGCCGCGTTCGAAGCCGCCGAACATGTCGTGTCACTGGATTATCACGGCAACCGTCTACATTACGCCGCAATTGAAACACGTACAGCGATTGCCGTACCGGATGACGGTGGCATTACGCTTTATTGCCCTTCCCAGGGCGCAAATCTATTGCAGACGATCTACGCCGAACATGTATTTGGCCAGCCAAAATCCTGGTTACGCGTTGTCACAGGTGATGTCGGCGGTGGCTTTGGGCCAAAATATTTTGCCTATGTGGAACAGGCGGCAATTATCTTTGCCGCACAACAACTGAACTGTCCGGTGCGCTGGGAACAGGACCGGGCCGAAAGTCTTGTTTCAGATGTACAGTCCCGTGCCTTGACCGGCCGGGTTGATCTTGCAGTGGACAAGGTCGGCAAATTCCTGGCTGTGCGTTTCGACAACATCGCCAATCTTGGAGTCTATCTTTCTACATTTGGTCCTGGCATTCCAACCAGCGGTGTCAGTCGCGCCGCCAGTGGATGTTATCAAATTCCAAACATGGATCTTCGGGTGCGCGGTGTATTTACCAATACCTTGCCTGTGGATGCGTTCCGCGGTGCCGGTGGCCCCGACCCCATTACCATGCTGGAAGCCGTTGTCGATCTGGCGGCCAAAAAGACGGGCATAGACCGTTTGGAAATCCGGCGTCGCAATATGGTGCCTGCCTCCGCCATGCCCTACACCACGCCTGTGCAATTGATTTACGAAAGTGGCGATTTTGAAGCCGTGATGAATGCCGCCGTTGAACGCGCGGACTGGAACGGGTTTGCGGCCCGGCGAACAGCAAGTGAAAGTCAGGGACTGCTGAGGGGGATTGGCCTGTCGGTTTACGTCCACTGCACTGGCGGCATCACGGATGAAAACAGTGTCGTTGCCGTCAAGGCAGAAGGATATGTATCGGCGTTGGCCGGTGGGCAGTCGTCCGGACAGGGGCACGAAACAGCCTTTGCCCAGATCGTTGCCGAAGCCTTTGATGTGCCATACGACGAAGTGCGTGTTCAGGAGGGGGATACAGCTCTTATCCCCAAGGGTGGTGGCACGGGCGGATCATCTTCAACGGTGATTTCGGGCGCGACTTTGGCACGCGCGGCCAAACGGGCAGCTGACCAGGGCCGTGAACTGGCAGCACATGTTCTTGAAGCGGCGACCGAGGATATTGAAATTCGCGACGGTCGTTTCCTGATCCAGGGTACAGACAGAGCTATCGGATTATATGATCTGGCGGCCCGCATTGCCGATATGGATAATCTGCCCTCACATCTGCCGCCTGCCATTGAGGGGCAATCTGAATTTGAAGACCAGAAGGCGACCTTGCCACAAGGGGCAATCGTCTGCGAAGTTGAAATTGACCCTGCCACCGGTTTCGTCCGAGTTGATCGGGTAACATCCGCTGCTGATGTCGGGGCGGAGGTTAATCCGGCCCTGGTCGCTGCCCAGATGCACGGCGGGATCGCACAAGGTCTGGGCCAGGCTTTTCAGGAAGACTGCCTGTATGATCCGGACAATGGACAGCTGATCACCGGGTCGTGGATGGATTACAGCGTCCCGCTGGCAGACGACTTTCCGATGATCGACCACGTCAGTGTAAACACACCTTCGCCGAACAATCATATGGGCTTCAAGGGAGTGGGCGAACTGGGCACTATCGGCGCACCAGCAGCGGCTCTGAACGCCGTTGCAGATGCTCTCGGGCCAATGTCTTCAATATCAACGATAACGATGCCATGGACCGCAGAAAAAATCTGGCAGATTTGCAGAGAGCATGGGCAATGAGCCATGTATAACTGAAGTCGTTTTAGGGAATCGATTTACCAATGACTATTCTTTCCAAAGATACGTTTCCGCTGGCCTTTGAAGACGAGATTGCGCTGGAAGATTTCATGACCTTGCCAAGCCAGGCTCTGATTGATGATCTCGCGCGGCTTGAAGGCGATATCATGATTCTGGGTGTTGGTGGCAAAATGGGACCAACCCTTGCCCGTCTGGCCAAACGCGCCGCACCGGACAAGCGCGTGATCGGCGTGGCGCGCTTTACCGATCCGGCAGTGGCCGACAAGCTTCAATCGTGGGGTGTTGAGACGATCACTTGTGATCTGCTGGATGAGGCCGCCGTTTCTGAATTGCCACAAATTCCCAACATCATTTTTATGGCCGGTCGCAAGTTTGGGACGACAGGATCAGAAGAACTGACCTGGGCCATGAACGTCGAAGTGCCGGCGATAGTTGCCAAAACATTCACAAATTCCCGTGTCGTTGTTTTTTCGACAGGCTGCGTTTATCCATTTGTGTCGATCACAAGTGGTGGTGCCAGTGAAGACACACCGCCTTTGCCACCTGCCGGGGAGTATGCCTATTCCTGTCTGGGTCGGGAGCGGATGTTTGATTATTTCAGCCGTCAGAACGGCAATTCTGTCCTGATGTACCGATTGAATTATGCCATCGATATGCGGTACGGCGTTCTCTACGACATTGCCAGCAAGGTGTGGAACGAAGAGGCCATTGATCTCGGCATGGGCCATGTCAATGTGATCTGGCAAGGAGATGCGATTTCCCAGGCTCTGCGCTGCCTTCACCTGTGTGAAAATCCCGCTTCGGTTCTGAATGTATCCGGTGCCGAGACGCTTGAGGTTAAAAGCCTTGCTGAAGCTTTTGGCAGTGTGATGGGGAAGAAGCCGCAATTTACAGGCACACCGGCACCTATGGCCTGGCTTTCAAACACTGAAAAGGCTGTTGGATTATTCGGTTTGGCTGTCGTCGATACGGACACCATGATCGGCTGGGTCGCAGATTGGGTCAGTCGTGGTCAGGCCAGTCTTGGTAAGCCAACCCATTACGAAGCCAGGGACGGAAGTTACTAGCCCATGGCTGATCTTTCCCAAATCCCCATTCAGCCCTTGCGAACAGAGGACATTGACGAGGCCATGCTTCTTTCGCAAGAAGCAAACTGGAACCAGGCCCCGCAAGACTGGCGTTTGATGATAGCCGCTGGTGACGCTGTGGGATTGCGAAACGAGGAGGGCCGGTTGATCGCCACGGCCCTGTCCTTGCCTCAAAGCGGAGACATAGCCTGGCTCAGCATGATTTTGGTTACGGCTGATTATCAGCGCCAGAATATAGCCTCACGTTTGATGGCGCATTTGATCGAGAAAGTGCAGGCCGCGGGACAGACCCCGGGGCTGGATGCAACACCTGCGGGCAAATCCGTCTATGTGCCTCTTGGTTTCAAGCCGGTTTATGAAATCAGTCGTTGGCAGGCGTCTGAACCTGGCTGGTCAGCACCGGTGGCGGTGCCAGCCGGGGTTACCGTCGTTGCAGCTTCGGATGCTGATCTGGATGATATTCTGGCATATGACGGCCCCAGGTTTGGGGGTGACCGCCGGGACGTTATTGCGCATCTTTTGCAGCGCTGTCCAGAGCAGGCACTGGTCGCACGCAATGATGAAAGCAGCACAATTGCCGGGTTTGTTCTGGCCCGGGATGGTCGGGAAAATCTACAAGTCGGTCCTGTGGTTGCAGACAACGAACAAATCGCCCTTGATCTGCTGGACCGGGTTTTCAATGATCTGAATTGTGGACTTTATATTGACGTGCCAGATGCCTGTGAAATGTTGTCAGCCTGGCTAAAGTCCCGCGATTTTACGGTGCAGCGTCCCTTTACCCGCATGCTGATCGGCCGGACAGAGCCTTTTGATCAGCCACAGCATATCTTTGCGATTGCTGGTCCTGAACTTGGCTAGTTCAAGGTAATGATCGAAAGACCTTGTTGTATATCCGAAGATACTCGCCGCTATCGCGCAATTTTCTGAGACCTGTGTTGAAGGTATTCAGCAGTAGCAAACCGTCTTTTCTTTGTTTGGAAACAAGGAGATAGTATTTGTGCGGCTCCCTGAATGAATTCTTGGCCTTGATCAGGCTTCGATATCTGAAGGGAAGTTTGTTTTGCACAATATCCCTGCCAACCAGTTCGCCGAGATAGATGAAATCAATCTTTTTTTCGACCAACAGCAGGAACATGTCTTCGTAACTGCGAGACTCGCCGACGGTCAACTGACCCTTTTTGGCCAAAGCGTCAAACTCGTCGCCAATATATGATCCGATCAGGACGCGCGTACTTTTGCCAGCAAAGTCTGCCGCGGATGTAAAGTCAAACTGACTGTCGGCCAACATGTAAATCAGATCCCGTTGTTCAAATAAACTCTCGGAATAGAGAAAATCCTTTGAGCGTTCTTCACTGAAAACCCAACCCGGCGTGCCATCAAATTTGCCACGCGTTGTCATGATCATGGCGCGCTTCCAGGGTCGGAACGAGAATTCAGATTTCCGGCCTTCAATTTCGAAGGCGCGGCTGACGATTTCAGATACAGGCCCATAACCTGGTACTGATTCTGAAAAAAACGGTGCCCACTCTCCGATTGCAAGTTTCACAGGTTCGGCTGCACTGCCGGATCTGGATAAAGTCAGGAAGATCAGAAAAATGATGACGACAAAAGCCCTGGGCAATATCAACATGCGTCGAAAATCCAATGCGCTCATATTTCCTGCAGTGGTCATCCCGGAATACCTCTGAACAAAACAAAGACGATGTATGAAAACCTGATGTTCCTGTCACGCTTTCTCCAACTAGGTGATCCAATTGAGACAAAAATCCAGGATAAAAAAAGGGATGCACAGTTACCCGCGCATCCCTGATTTCTAGTTGTCGAAAATGCTACTTTGGCATCTTGATGCTTGTGTCGATGAACTCGTTGCTGAAATGTTTGCCCATATCGAATTTCTTGTCGAGGAACGGCGCAAAGATTTCGTACGACTTGTTCATGCGGGCCACATCCATGAAGCCAAGGCCGACACCCGTTGACGTGGCGTCTGTCATCAGTTCCTTGACCAAGGACCAGTTGGTCGCTTCATTGGCAGCTTTCAGGCCCTTGTTGGCACCAACAAGCGCGTCAATGCAGGGCTTGGCATTTTCGGCGCAGGCACGAAATGCGCGCTGGTTTACTTTTACAAATGCACCGACGGCAGCTTTGTTCCCAGCCAGGAAATCACCGTTGACGATGATTGAGTTGCCATAAGGGTTCACGCCGTGGGCTTTGCCTGAGACATAACCCATATCTTCACCCAGCAAGCGCTGGAAGATGTGGTGGATATTGTAGAAAGACGTTGTGACGTCGATTGATCCGGCTTTCAGGGCGGACAGCTTGGCATTTGGCTGGATGTTCACCCATTTGACGGATTTTTCACCGATGCCCACATTGGCGGCGAAGGCGGGCCACATTTTGCGCGCAGCATCCCATGGCGGGTTACCGATTTTTTTGCCTGCGAAGTCCTTGGCACTTTTAATGCCGCTGCTTTTAAGCCAGTAAAAGCCATAGGGTGAATTGGCGTAAACATTCATGACGGCAACAAGGTTTGCGCCTTTTGAGATAGCAGCAAACACGGGCGGCATATCGGCAAGTCCGATCTGGTTTTTACCCGCGCCCGTACGCTGGGCTGACATGGATGACCCCTTGCCTTGCTGGATTGTCAGATCGAGACCGGCTTCCTTGTACCAACCCATTTTCTCGGCGTAGTAGTAAGGTGCGTGGTCTCCACCTGCGATCCAGTTCAGAATGAAGTCGATTTTTGTGGCGGCTAAAGACTGGCCCGCGCCCAGCATACTGAATGCTGTTACGGCTGCGGCGACCAGTTGAACTGGACGTTTCATATTGGATTCCTCCCCAGGGATTTATAGGTCCGCTTGTTGATAAGCAGTTTTGAAATGTCGGGTTATTTGGCCCCGATACCTGAGTATTCATTGACAATCGTCGGGGCGCAAGTTGAAATTGTCATACTATTGGATTTTTGTGTCATGCAATTCTTGTCTTGGGGAACAACAATACCGTGCACCAGAGTGATCTGCCAGAAGATGTTTTAAACCTTTTGCGAAATGGTGGTGCCATTCCTGCACATCCCCTGGCGCTAACGGAAAACAGGACTCTGGATGAACGTCGCCAGAAGGCGCTGACGCGATATTATGTTGATGCGGGGGCGACCGGTCTGGCTGTCGGCGTGCATACAACCCAGTTTGAAATCCGTGATGTCGGGTTATTTGAACCGGTATTGAAACTGGCTGCGGAAGCAGCCGATCACTGGCTCCCACAATCATTGGCCGGACAAAAAACGATCATTAAGATTTCCGGTCTTGTCGGCAAAACAGCCCAGGCCGTCGCTGAGGCGGAACTGGCGCGTGACCTTGGCTACCATGCTGGTCTCCTCAGTCTTGCAGCCTTCAAGGGCGCTACGGAAGATGAATTGATTGAGCATTGTGAGCGTGTGGCCGGGGAAATTCCCTTGATCGGGTTCTATCTGCAACCCGCCGTCGGGGGCATTTTGTTATCGACTGAATTCTGGCGTCGATTTGCATCGATTGAAAATGTTGTTGCGATCAAAATGGCGCCCTTCAATCGCTATCGAACCCTTGATGTCATCAAGGGCGTTGTCGCTGCCAGGGCCGAAGACCGGGTAACGCTCTACACGGGCAACGATGATCATATTGTGCTTGATTTGCTGTCTCCATTCCTTGTCAAACGGAATGGAGAAGATGTTCGCGTCCGTATTCGTGGCGGCTTGCTCGGACACTGGAGCGTCTGGGTCAAATCGGCCGTAGAACAGCTTGAACGAATTCACCGATCAATAGAAACCGGAGATGTTGATTTCGACCTGCTCGCGCTTGATTCACGGGTCACGGACTGTAATTCGGCATTTTTTGATGTTGCGAATGATTTTGCCGGGGTCATTGCCGGTTGTCATGAGGTTTTGCGTCGGCAGGGGCTGCTGGAAGGTATCTGGTGCCTGAACAAGGACGAAACGCTAAGCCCGGGACAAGCTGCGGAGATCGACAGGATCTATCGGGATCATGCCGACCTGGCAGACGATGCCTTTATCAAGGCGAATTTGACGAGGTGGCTGGCATGACGCTGTCCGACGAACAAATAACGCACTATGCAGACCTGGGCCATGTAACTGTGACCGGATTACTTTCGAACACGGACATTGAAGCCGCCCGGAATGATGCCATGGCCTGGGCCGGTGAAACCCTGGGCAATCTTACGCCTATGGATGAACACTGGTATCTGGATGCTGGTGCAACAGGGCGGCATTTACGAAAGCTGGATGATCCGGTTCATTTCCGACAGGTGTATAAAACCCTGGCAAGCCGAAAATCGCTTGTCGATGCGGTTGAGCAACTGATTGGTGGAACCGGCGTAACGGTTTATTTCAGTCAGATATTTTTCAAACCACCGGAAGGAGGCGGGCCGAAGCCGGTTCATCAGGACAATTTCTATTTCGGACCCAGCGACCCGGACGGGCTCGTGACGGCCTGGATTGCACTTGATGATGCCACAGTGGAAAACGGGTGTCTGTACTATGGCGACGGCAGCCATAAGACCGGTCTGATAGATCATATAGCGCCGCAGGATGAGCCCTATAATCTGCAACTGACGCCAGAAGCACTGGCAGATAAACCCATGACAGCGGCCCCGGTGCCGAGCGGTGGCGTATCCTTTCATCACGGCATTACCCTGCATGGATCCGGCGACAATAATTCAGCTAGTTGGCGTCGTGCTGTGGCATTCCATTACGTGCGCAATGACGTTACCTTTGTTTCCCCGGCCTGGACATTCGATCCTGATATGGCAGAACGCATTTCGTGATACTGATGCGAACAAGGACACTTGAATTATGAACAATATCGGTGATTCGGCGCGCCGCTGGGCCCTGATCATTCTGGTCCATGTCATTGTTGTTGCGGCGTGGCACTTCTTCGTTGTTCTCGGCGATGTTCCGCTCTATGTCATGCCAACGCCTGGCCAAACCATCATGGCGATTTTTGGCGAATATAACTGGCTGCACAATACCATGATTACGACGAGGGAAGTCTTTGGCGGTTATGCTCTGGCGGTTGTTGTCGGCGTATCCCTGGCCGTGCTGTTTTCCTGGAACACCACAGTCTCCGAATTCCTCATGCCTTTAGTTGTCAGCCTGAACATGATTCCCAAGGTGGCTATGGGCCCCATTTTTATTGTCTGGTTTGATTACGGGTTAGGTCCAAACATTATTATCGCCTTCATGATCAGTTTTTTGCCGATCCTGATTACCACGACGCGTGGATTGCTGGAAGTTGAGCCGGAATTGCTTGATCTGGTTAAATCCCTTAAGGGGTCGCGTTGGCAAATCTTTACCAAAATCCAGCTGCCAGGCTCCTTGCCGTACATTTTTTCCGGCATGAAAGTCGCCGTTGTGTTGGCGGTGGCCGGGGCCATTGTGGGTGAATTTATCGGCTCCGAAGAAGGGCTTGGCTATTTGATGCAACAGGTCCAGGTCGATCTCGATACACCGGCCATGTTCATGGCTGTCCTGTTGATCACCCTGATCGGCGTATCGCTTTACGGCATCGTAATTTTGCTGGAACGGATTTTTGTGAAATCCGACGCCCGTATGGAGAACGCCGCGTGACCAAACCATTTATACATTTGGAAGGCGTTTCCAAAACCTATCGCAGTCGTCGCCAGGAATTTCTGGCTGTCTCTGATGCCACTATCGATGTCTACGAAGGAGAGCTTGTATCCCTTGTCGGTCCTTCAGGCTGTGGCAAAACAACTTTGTTGAAAATCCTCGCCGGCTTGCATGACCATGACGAAGGTATTGTCGACATCGGCGGCGGTGATAACCCCTTTGAGCCGGGACGCGATGTCGGCATGGTTTTTCAACAGTCGTTGTTGCTGAAGTGGCGCAAGATAATCGACAACGTGTTGCTCCCCGCTGAAATTCTGGGTCTGCCTATGGGCGAAAGTCGGGAACGGGCGCGTGATTTGTTGCAAATGGTCGGTCTGGAAGGCTTTGAAGAAAGCTATCCGTATGAACTCAGCGGTGGCATGCAACAGCGTGCAGCCATCGCCCGGTCTTTGGTCCATGACCCCAAGCTGATTTTGATGGACGAGCCTTTCGGCGCACTGGATGCCCTGACACGGGAGAAGATGAACCTGGAGCTGTTGCGGATCTGGTCAGAAAGTAAAAAGACCATCATCTTTGTGACCCATTCGATCCAGGAAGCGGTGTTACTGGGGTCCCGGTGTGCCGTGCTCACAGCTGGACCCGCCCGGATGGCAGACCAGTTCGAAATTGAAATGGACTACCCACGAACCCTGGACATGAAGACGCACGAGAAGTTCGGCGTCTATACCAGACGCATCTATAAATTATTGGGGATGGAGTAGCCTTACGCTACTGCGATACTGGGCCTGCCTTCGTACAGGTCACGGCCCTTGACCAGGGCTTCGATCTTGGCATCCGCGATGGAACGTTTGAGCATCCAGAAGCCACAATCGGGGTGAATGTATTTTACCCGGCCTTCGCCCAGAATACCGGTTGCGTATTCGATGCTGCGGGCAACTTGTTCAGCGCTTTCAACTTCTGTTTCCTTGACGTCGACAACCCCGAGGCCAAAGCCGATTTCCGGGCGCAAATCCTTGAAGGCAACCAGTTCTTCCGGTGACCGGTGCGCCATTTCCATGACGATATGATCGGTGTGCAAGGTGTTGAGATAATTCATCAACTGCTTCCATGAGCCGGACTGGATACTCTGCCCACCATAGTTGCCAAAGCAAAGATGCACGGCAGGTGTGCCATTAACAGCATCCAGGACCTTGTTGATCGAAGCGGCAGCCCATTCCCATTCTTCGGGACTGCCGGGTAAGTTGGCCTCGTCGACCTGGACCACATCGGCTTCCAGATAGCTGACTTGCTCGGCCAGCACATCGGCAATGGCGTCAGCCAGTGCGGCCGTATCCTTGTAGTGATTGTCTACCAGGGTTTTGGCCAGCATATGGGGGCCGGTCAGCGTAAATTTAAATGTCTGGCTGGCCAGCGCTGCCGCCGAGCGACAGGCTTCGGGCAAATCCAGGGTGCCGCTGGTGATGGGGCCATCGACAATGCCCGGTGGGCGACGACGAAAGCCCATGCCGGGTTGGCTGCGATAGGCAATCAGTTCGTCAAAGGAGACCTCTGAACGGATGCCGCCCATGGGCTTGATGAAATATTCGATCATGCCGTTGGTTTCGGGATGGTTGATGTCAAAGCGATATAGCTCACCGTCACAAACAACATCGATCCCGGCTTTTTCCTGCGTGTTCAACACAACGCGTGTCGCATCCGTCAGACCTTGCTCGGTTGGATTGGCGGCCAACCATTCTGGAATGGGGTAGGAGCCAACAACGGTCGTGAGAATGCGCGGTGCAGACATGAGAAACTCCGAATTGTTTGTTGAACAGATGAGGTAAGCGGAACTGGTTCGATAATCTTAGGTGAGCGACAGGTTTCTTCAAGCCTGGAGATACAAATTAACTGCCTTCGGTCAGCGCAATGGCAATTTCTGTGGCCAGTCGTGCGTTGTTTCGAACCAGCGCGATATTCGTTGCCAGACTGCGCCCATCCGAAATTTCGAATATCCGACCCAATACAAAAGGCGTAACTTCTTTAGCTGTAATACCGGCCTCAACAGCATCCGCCAGGGCTTGGGCAATCATGGGGGCCATCACATCGGCAGGAATTTCAGCATCAACAGGAACCGGATTGGCAACCAGCATTCCGCCTGATAAACCCAACGCCTTGCGTGTCGAGAAGGTGGCCGCAATATCCCGGGCTGTGTCCAGACGCAGTGGCGCTGGCAGGCCGGAAGACCGTGACCAGAAAGCCGGAAATTCATCACTTTGATAGGCCACAACGGGCACACCGCGGGTCTCCAGGTATTCCAGGGTTTTCGGGATATCCAGAATGGCCTTGGCCCCGGCGGCGATTACCGCGACAGGTGTGACGGCAAGTTCATCAAGATCTGCCGAGACATCAAACGTGGTTTCAGCACCCTGATGGACACCACCTATTCCACCCGTTGCAAAAACCTCGATGCCTGCGAGCTGTGCAGCAATCATTGTTGCTGCGACAGTTGTTGATCCTGTGCGCTTCATGGCGAGGGCAAAGGCGAGATCGGCGCGGGAGAGTTTCATGACGTCTTCAGCCTGGCCAAGATCTACCAGGGTTTTGTCGTCAAGACCCACGCAGATTTTACCACCCAAAATAACGATCGTAGCTGGAATGCCACCTGTGTCCCGAATATCGGTCTCAACTTGCCTGGCTGTTTCGACATTTTGTGGCCACGGCATGCCATGGGTTACAATGGTTGATTCCAGAGCGACGACCGGCTGATTGCGCGCCAGCGCGTCTGCAACTTCTGCAGAAATGGAAAGATATGGCTTCAAGTTTTCGGTCATTGTCTTTTGTTCGTCCTGTGTCAGCTGGTCTGGCCGCGCAGTTGATCTGCAGCAGCTGAAATACCTTGTGTTGCCGCTTGCATCAAGCTCTGCCCAGCCACCAAACCTGCCAGGGTTCCGGCAATCAAGGCATCACCTGCACCGGTTACGGATGAAACCTCGACAGCAGGCACCTCGATCAGGTCAACGACGGTCCCTGTTTGAACACTGAGCGGATGCGGGCCGTTGGTAATAATGCTGTTCTGAACGGTCTGTGCTGCCATGGCCTTGCCCGCTTCGCGTGACGAATTAAATTTTTGATCCAGCAGCGCTTCGGCTTCGTCGAGATTACAAAATATCAAACAATAATCCCTCAGCTTGCTGCGCAGCCGTGTGGCTTTGCTGACCGAGACGGCGTCTATCGCAATGGGGGGATGATTTTCGATAGCTGTCAAACCGTCGATCATATCGGGCGTGAGATTGGCATCCAGGAGCCAGTAACGTGCGGATACATTCCTCAAGGCTGCCTCAAACAGCTCGCCGGGTTTCATTGACAACAAAGCGTGGGTGTCCGAGACCGCCATGGCCAGATCGCCTGCGCTGTCTTCAATGGCCAGATAACAGCCGGTGGCTTCGCTTTCCGTGCGCATGATCTGATCCGTGTTTACGCCTGCTTGCGCCAGCCTCTGACAGACATAATCACCGTCCACGTCCTGTCCTACCTGGCTGACCATGGCCACAGAGACATCTTGCCGGATTAGCTGCCTGGCGACATTGGATGCAACACCCCCTACGGCGCGGGTAATCCGGCCAGGTGTTGAACTGAATGGCACCAGTGTTTCTCTCGCCTTGGCGATCAAATCGACATGGGCAGCCCCGAAACAGGTGAGATCGAACTGGTGGGTAGGCATTCGTTCAGAGCCCGTAATACCAGGGTGCAAACAAGGTAAATGTCAGCCAAAGCAATATCACCAAAGGCGCACCTGCACGCACAAAATCCCCGAAGCGGTAGTGTCCGGGGCCCATCACCAGCAAGCTGGTTTGATAACCAACAGGTGTTGCGAAGGCACAGTTGGCGGCGAAGACGACGGCAACCGCAAAAATCATTGGGTCGACTCCCATTTGGTGGGCGATACCGATGGCGATGGGTGTAAACAGAACGGCGCATGCCTTGGAGCTGATGAGGTTGGCCATGACGGCTGTCAATAAAAAGAAGACGGATAGAACAACTGCCGGCCCTGAATCACCAAATCCGGTAATGACAAAATGGGCCAGGTAATCCGCCCCGCCCGTTGCCTGCATGGCCGCGCCGAGGGCAAGTGCAGCAGGGATCATGGTTACGATCTTGGAATCAATGGCTCTGGTGGCTTCGCGGATATTCAGGATGCCCATGGGCACCATGGCAATAGCACCGATCAGCGCTGCGGCCACAATCGGGATCAGGCCGGTAGCAGCCAGGGCGATGACAGCGAAGAATGTTAATGCCGCGCGCTTGGCGCCTCTGAGATGGGGCAGCGCTTCGGCTGACCATTCCATCAGGACAACGTCAGAATTCTCGCGTAAGGCCTTGATATCGTCGTCCCGACCCATGATCAAAAGTACATCACCGGCTTCCAGGGCGACGTCGGAAATCGCACTTCGGTAAACATGGTTTCGTCGCTCAATACCCAGCACGTTACATCTGGATCGCCGCTGGAAACCGGCTTTGCCGATGTAAGACCCGATCATGGCAGAATAGGGCGTGACCATGACCTCGGCGACCGCGCGCTCACCCAGTTTTCCAGTGATATCGTCGCCATCCGGTGCATGCTCAGGTGCCAGTCCAGTGGCCGAATGCAACAGGGCAGGGTCCGCCGCTGTGGCAGCGGTCAATGCGGCCCTGGGTCCCACGACCAACAATTGGTCACGCTCCTGAACCACAGTGTCAGTAAAGGGAGGCACGAAATTTCGTTCTGCCCGAAAAATTCGTCGTACGCGCAGCCCCGGCAGACCGTCCACAAAACTGCCATGGATCGCTGCGCCGATCAGCCGGTGACTACGACCAATTTCGATCTGCGTTAAAAAGGATTTGCGGGATCGATCCATAATTCTGCTGGCCAGTGATGTCCGGTCGGGCAACAGATGCGGATTAATAAACAAGACATAGAGCAGGCCAACAGATGCCAACACCACACCCGGGATTGTAAAGTCAAAGAACCCAAAACCCTCTTCGCCCAGTTCAATCATGGCACCGGATACCAGAAGATTTGTGCCGGAACCGATCAATGTTGTCATGCCGCCGAGGACGGCCGCGAAGCTGAGGCCCATCATGACTTTGCTTTCGCGCTGGCCCAATTGTGTTGCCAGCGTTTGCATAATGGGAATGAAGATGACAACGACGGGGATGTTGTTGAGGAAAGCGCTGATGACAAGAACCACCGTCATGGTGATGGCGACGGACATCCATGGATTGCCCTTGCCCAACTGGACAATCAGCCCGGCACCGCGCTCCAGGACACCGGTTCGCACCATGCCCTGGCCCACAACCAGCAACGCCAGAACGGTTATCAAAGCTGGATTGGCAAAGCCAGCCAGCAGACGTTCCGGCGGCAGCAGGTTTTTGCTGTCCGTACCTGCGACGGGGAAAACCGAGAAAAAAACCATGAGCAGACAGATCACAACAATCGACGTGACTTCTTCCGGAATGCGTTCAATTGCATACATAACCAGCGCCACAAGGATCACACCGAAAGTGACCCACATGGACAGGCTACCTGCCATAACAGTACTGATTTCACTCATTTTTTTTGTGCAATTCCGCTGTTGTCAGGTGTCAGATTAGCATTATGCACGTGGCTTAATGAAGGGCGAAGACAAATGAACAGCGATCAATCGCCCATTGTCGGCAAGGTTGGTTGTTTCGACCGGCTCAAGCTGGCTTCGCGCCAGACGATAATCATCCCGGATGCCACAATAATTGCTGCACCCAACCAGACCTGCGCACCGGGCACCTCGTTAAATATGAAATAACCAAACAGGGCCGCCCAGATCAGGGCGGTATATTCAAAGGGCGCCAGTACCGAAACAGGGGCCTTGCTGAAAGCCTTGTAAACCAGAAAATGCCCCGTCAGGGCGAATATGCCAAGCAGTACGATCCAGCCCACATCCGCCATTTGCACCGGCACCCAGATAAAAGGTGTGGTTAACCAGACGACAAAGGTGACGCCGACGGCTGGGTACAGGGTTTGTGTGTAAACTGAGTCCTGAAAACCCGTTCGTCTTGTTTCGATCATCAGCAAGGCGTAAGCAACACTGGCGGAAACTGCGAACAAGGTCGTCATGCCGAATTTTTCGCCTGTCGGTTCCGCCGCGATGACAACGCCGGTAAAGCCAATAAATATGGCGGACCAGCGGAATATACCTACGCGCTCCCCCAATATGGGTACGGAAAGGGCGGTCATGAAAAAACTGCCGCCAAAGACCATTACGGTTACATCCGCCAACGGCAGTTCCTTGAGAGCCGTGAAAAACAGCACCGGGGCTGCCAGCGAATATCCGATACGCCGGATCTGCCCTGCCAGATTGGCGGTGCGGATAGTTGCCAATCCACCAGAACGTGGCATCAGGGCCAGCATAATTCCAATAGTGACGATACCCCTGAGGGCGAGCATTTGCGTAACCGGGTATGTCGCAACAAGGTGCTTGGCGACAGCGTCCAGCATCGACATGCACAACATGGACAGGACAATCAAGCCAATGCCAAGCATGACATGATCCGTGGCAACACCACCGCCAGAAGTGGCGGTCGGTTCAGACCCCCCGGATTTACCCATTTTCGAATTTCCCCCTCAACCCGGATAATGACCGGGAATTCAACCTTCCCTATCGCTCTATCACGTATTTGCTGGTCTGCGTAGGGCTTAGGGCGTCTGACCGTTGACAGCCGCTGGCTCACAGGCAAATGTAGCGATTGAATGTCTATTTGTATGATGAATATCTGCCATTAAAGGGGATCGAAACAGCAAATATCAGGCGCACGCGTGCATTTTGGACTTTCAAATACCTTCAGCGCGAGGGCACAATCAACATTGGGCTCGCGAATAATAAAAATCGGGGATCGTCAGATGACCGCACCGCTGATCGAGGTCGAGGAAATTGAACTCTATGAACGGGACGTTATTCTGCGTCTGCCGTTCAGATTTGGCGTTGTCACATTGCGCGAAGCGCCGCAGGCTTTTGCACGTGTGCGGGTCAGAGGTGCAGATGGTCGCAGCGAATGGGGCACAGGAGCCGAGGTTCTGGCACCCAAATGGTTCGACAAGGACGAAAGCCTGACCAACGAAGATAATTTCGATCAACTGCGGACAACACTTTCTCTGGCGCGCAATGCTTTTCTGGCCGCAGGTCAGGTCACGGCATTCGGCTTGCCGGTTTCTACTCATCATGATCACACGCTGGCTTCCCGTCTCAAGGGATTGAAGCCTCTGGTTGCCAGCTACGGCCCGGCATTGCTGAACAAGGCCGTTATAGATGCCTTGTGCAAACTGGAAAATGTATCCTTCTACCAGGCGATCAAATCAAACTTGCCCGGATTGCTCGCAGGTGAAATGACTCCCGATCTGAAGGGGTTTGATATTGACGGTTTTCTGGCCAACCTGACACCAGCGAATACAATTCATGCCCGCCACACCGTTGGCATGATTGATCCATTGGTCGCGGCGGACCAGTCCGGCAGCGACAGAGTTAATGATGGCTTGCCGGAAACGCTGGAAGAAATCGTACGTTATTACGGGCACAAATATTTCAAGATCAAGGTTGGCGGTGATATCGACGCTGATATCAAACGCCTCACCGCGATTGCCAGCGTCCTGGATGCCGAAGCCGGGGATTATCACCTCTCGCTTGATGGCAACGAACAATACGAAGACGCTGCGGGTGTTGTTGAATTGCTGGATGCCATGGACGGCAATCCGGCACTCAAGCGTTTCAATGGCAATATCCTGTTTATTGAACAACCGATCAAACGGGCCATGGCACTGAAAGAAGACGTTGGCGCCATTGCATCACGCTACCCGGTTATTATTGACGAATCAGATGGATCATTCGATGCCTTTCCCGAAGCCCGCCTGCGAGGCTATCGCGGGGTTTCTTCCAAAACCTGCAAGGGTTTCTACAAGGCCATATTGAATACAGCACGAACCAAATGCTGGAGCGCCGAAGAAGGTCCTGACAAACCTGACTATTTCATGTCGGCCGAGGATTTGACCATTCAGGCTGGTCCTGGATTGCAACAGGATCTGGCCCTGATAAACTTGTTGGGGCTGACCCATGTTGAACGCAACGGACATCATTATGTTCATGGCATGACAGGGGCTGGCGCCCCCGCCGCCGAGCAAGCCGCCTTCGCTGCTGCTCATCCGCAATTATATCGTCGCGAAGGCGATGAAACCTTTGTCCGTATCGAGGACGGTATGCTTGACCTGAGGTCCCTGGATTGTCCGGGATTTGCCTCAGGGGTCGAGCCAGACTGGCCCTCCATGCGTGAAATGAATCTGGAAATCAAGGACTTCTCTTAATGGCAGATATTCGTTTGGGCCTGATCATGCATGGCGTCACCGGGCGCATGGGCATGAACCAGCATCTTATTCGTTCAATCCTGGCGATGCGCGCGGAAGGTGGCGTTGTCCTGAAGAATGGCGACAGGGTCATGCCCGATCCTATCCTTGTGGGGCGCAATGGCGACAAGGTACGCAGACTGGCACAAGCACACGGTGTCGATCGTTGGTCAGACGATCTTGCGGCCTGTCTGGCCAATCCGGACGACACCATGTTCTTCGATGCCGGCACGACACAGATGCGCGGTGATCTGTTGAAACAGGCCATGGATGCCGGCAAGGACGTCTATTGCGAAAAGCCGATTGCCGAGACCTTGGAAGAGGCGATGAATATTGCCCGGCATGCGGCGAAGACAGGTGCCAAAAACGGTGTTGTTCACGACAAGATTTCCCTGCCCGGAATTCTGAAACTGAAGCGTCTGGTGGATACCGGTTTCTTTGGCCGTATTCTCAGTGTACGGGGTGAGTTTGGTTACTGGGTTTTCGAAGGCGACTGGCAAACAGCACAACGGCCATCGTGGAACTACAAAAAAGCTGAAGGTGGTGGCATTATCCTCGATATGTTGTGCCATTGGCGCTACGTGCTGGACAATACGATTGCACCGGTCAAGGCCGTCAGCTGTATTGGTGCGACACATATTCCTGAACGTGTTGATGAAAATGGTGAGCGCTATACTGCGGACACAGACGATGCAGCCTATGCCACGTTTGAACTGGAGGGTGGCATCATTGCCCAGATGAATTCCTCCTGGTGTACGCGTGTTCGACGCGACGATCTGGTGACATTCCATGTTGATGGCACGCACGGGTCTGCGGTAGCCGGGCTACACAGCTGCAAAAGCCAGTCGCGCTGGAACACACCCAAGCCGGTCTGGAATCCTGACGAAGCCCGCAATCATGATTTTTATGGTGATTGGGAAGAAGTGCCGGACAATCAGGATTTCGACAACGGTTTCAAGTCGCAGTGGGAAATGTTTATCCGCCATGTCTACGAGGATGCACCCTGGAGTTATGATCTTCTCGCTGGAGCCAAAGGTGTGCAACTTGCCGAGCTGGGTTTGAAAAGCTGGGCCGAGCGGCGTTGGTTTGATGTGCCGGAATTGAAAGTCTGATCCATGGCAGTTGTTTCATTGCCAACCGCCGATGGCGGTGTCGAAGAATATGAAGCCGGTGAGCCACTGGAGTTTGTCACCAGCGCCGCTGGTGCCTTTCCGCGTATTGCTTATTCGGCAGCGCATGTTGTCTCTGACCCCTATGCCGATTGTGATCCCTGGCTTGAAACGGCGATCGACTGGGATGCAACGATAGAATACCGCCGACACCTGTGGTCGCTGGGGATGGGCGTTGCCGAGGCCATGGACACAGCCCAGCGCGGCATGGGTCTGGATTGGCCAACGTCGCTGGAATTGATCAAACGTTCTGTTGATGCGGCAAAAGATTTTGGCGAAGGTGCGCTTATTGCATCAGGAGCGGGAACGGACCACATCGCGCCCGATCCTTCCCTGACCGTCGACGATATAATCGCCGCCTATGAAGAACAATGTGCCGCCGTCGAAGCCGCGGGTGGCCGGATTATCCTGATGGCTAGCCGGGCATTGGCTGCTGCCGCCAAAACGCCTGATGATTATGCAAAGGTGTACGCCCGGGTTCTGGGCCAGGTGAAGGAGCCGGTAATCATTCACTGGCTCGGCGAAATGTTCGACCCGGCCCTGGCCGGATATTGGGGAGACGAAGATCATCTAAAAGCGATGGATGTGTGCCTTGATGTGTTGGCGGATAACACTGACAAGATCGATGGCATTAAAATCTCCCTGCTGGACGATCAGAAGGAAATCGCCATGCGACGTCGATTGCCTGATGGTGTTCGCATGTATACCGGTGACGATTTCAATTATCCCGATCTGATTGCCGGAGACGACCAGGGATATTCAGATGCTTTACTGGGCATATTTGATGCGATAGCGCCGGCAGCCAGTGCAGCTCTGACAGCGATGGGGCAGGGTAACCTTCAGCGCTATCACGACATCCTGGCACCGACGGTGCCGCTGTCTCGTCATATCTTCAAGGCCCCAACCCGGTTTTATAAAACCGGTGTTGTATTCATGGCCTACCTCAATGGTCATCAGGATCACTTCACAATGGTGGGTGGCCAACAAAGCACACGTTCCGCCTTGCATCTGGCTGAACTGTTTCGCCTGGCAGACAAGGCGGGTTTGCTGGCCGACCCGGAAGAAGCCTGTGCCCGTGCCGATATCATCATGGCGGCCCACGGGATCGGGGTGTAGCCATGGCCGATCTGTCACGCCTGTCCCTGAATACCGCAACCGTCAAGGAACAATGGTCACTGGCCGAATGTATTGAAGGCTGCGCCCGACATGGCATCCCCGGCATCGCACCCTGGCGTGACAAGCTGCATGACTATGGTCTTGAATTGGCCGTTAAACATATACGAGACACCGGTTTGAAACTTAGCGGTCTTTGTCGCGGTGGTATGTTTCCGGCGGCAGATGAAGCCGGACGCCAGGCTGCACTTGCCGATAACCGCCTTGCTGTCGATGAAGCCAAAGCACTGGATGCGGCTTGCCTGGTCCTTGTTGTGGGCGGCCTGCCTGAGGGTTCAAAAGATATTGCGGGTGCGCGTCAACAGGTTCGTGACGGGATCGCGGCAACGCTGGAATACGCCCGGACTGTGGGCATGCCACTGGCGATAGAACCCTTGCATCCCATGTATGCGGCAGACCGGGCTTGCGTAAATACCATGGCCCAGGCCAATGATTTGTGTGATGAACTGGGCGAGGGCCTGGGTGTTGCCGTAGATGTCTATCACGTCTGGTGGGACCCTGACCTGGAAGCGCAAATTGCGCGTGCGGGAAAAAATGTCCTGGCCTTTCACACCTGTGACTGGCTGGTGCCAACAACTGATCTGCTGCTGGATCGCGGCATGATGGGTGATGGTGTGATTGATATTCCACAAATCCGGGGTTGGGTGGAACAAACCGGATTTGAAGGTGCTTGTGAAGTCGAGATTTTTTCAGCTGACAACTGGTGGCGAAAAGACGCAGACGAAGTTCTGGGGACGGTGAAGGATCGTCACCTCAAATTCGTTTAGGGGCAATTGAAACCAAAGGGAGAGACGCACATGTCCGTGCTGGAATTTGATAACGCCAACAGTATTTTTTATACCTACAATCCACCCACCAGTGATGCCGGTGTAACCTTCGTTTTTTTCAACGCCCTGACCGGTGATTTCGGTATGTGGGAAGGTGAAATCGGTGATGCCCTGAGGGACGCAGGTCACGGGACACTCAGTTTCAATTTTCGCGGTCAGGCCCAAAGCCCCATTGGGCGAGATGTCACGATTGATGCCGCTCAGATGACGGCCGACAGTGCATTGGTTCTTGAACATGTCAAACCACCGCGTGCCGTTTTGGTAGGTCTTTCCATTGGTGGGCTGTTTGCGATACAGGCCTGGCTGGATGGATTGAAAGACGTCAATGTCGTCGGCAATGTGTTTGTGAACACCCTGCGTCGGGACGGGCCGCGCCTGCAATGGATCAACGATGGCATGATGCGTTGCGTTGAAGTCGGGGGGTTGGATTTGATGCGGGATCTCTTTATGCCACTGATCACCAACGAAGAGTTCCAGGCAACCGTACGCGAGAACTTTTTGACTGACGCGGGCTATACCGCTCTGACCCCGGCAGATAATGATTTCAATCTGTTGGCGGCAGGTGGCACCGCGAACTGGGATTTGTCATACGAGAAAATTGATATGCCTGTCCTGGTTTTGACCGGGCAGCAGGATCGTTTATTCTATGTCGAGCAGGATGTGGCTGACCGTACCGCTCGGATGCCCAATGCGACACGGATAGATATGGCAAATGCCGCACACATGTTACCGGCGGAACGACCTGCCGAGTTCGCTCATGTGCTCGTCGATTTCGCTGCTGGCCTCTAGTCCGGTATCGCTTGAATGGCTATCTGGCACCGCCACGCGTGGTTGGCTTATCTTGCTGTTTTAGTTGGCGTTTTTGGCCATGCTTCAACCGAGTTTTTTGCGGTTCTGTCCGGTATCGCCGGACCTGAGCTGTCTGTCTGGCGCTTTATGCTGGGCGGGTTCGGGTTGATTTTTCTGGCCTTGTTGATGCCCGCAAGCCGTGATTTGCTGGCACCCTTCAAAAGCCACTTCTGGTCGCTGATCATTCTGTCGTTCCTCGGGGTCACTGTTGGCTATCTGGTCTTCCACTGGTCTCTCGATTTTGCCAGCGTGCCTCAGGTTGCAACGACCGTCACAACAATTCCGATCTTCGTTGCAATTGCCAATCTGTTGATCAATCGCCAGCCCATCAGCCTGGCTAAAATGATTGGCGGCATTTGCGCGGTTGGCGGCATCGCCTTGCTGATCACAGATGGCTACCTCGCACGCCTGGCAGGTTCCGGCAGCAACTTACTGGGCATTTTTCTGGCCATGGGCTGTGCCGCTGCCGTCGCCCTTTATTCCGTATTGGCTCGGCCTATTGTCGCAGAATATGGTGCCCTGAGGATTACAGCCATTACCATGATGCTGGGCGGCATAGGCCTGTGGGTTTTGGTTGGTGTTGTTTTTGGTGTCTGGGCAATGCCAGAACGTCTCGCTCAGCTTCCATCTTCAAGTCTCGGCTATCTGCTCATTATTGCCTTTTGGAATACCACGATTACACAATTTCTCTGGATTGGTGGTTTGGCCGCTGTGCCTGATATCACGCGCGGCAGTTACCTGTTTTTTCTCAAGCCTGTCATCGCGGCTTTGTTGGCCGTGTGGATATTGAACCAGGAAATCACCCTGGTTCAGATGCTGGCCATCGCGGTTGTTTGTGCCTCGGTTTTTGGCGAAATATTCCTGACGCGTAAGTCCTGACGCGTAAGTCCTGGGGATAAACTCAGGAAGCCAGCGCCAGGGCAGCAGCAAACCGTTTTGCCGCCGCTGCCACATCGGCAGCACTTCGACCAGGCTTATACAAGGCGGAACCAATGCCGAAACCTTTCGCACCGGCCTGCCAATAATCCGCCATGTTCTTATCGCTGACGCCACCGACCGCCAGAACCGGGATAGCAGGTGGCAGCACAGCCATCATCGCTTTCAACACATTCGGCGGACAACCATCCGCCGGGAAAAGCTTCAACCCGTGGGCGCCTGCGTCAACTGCTGTAAAGGCTTCGCTGGGGGTGGCAAAGCCTGGCAACGACAAAAGGCCAAGTTCAACCGATGTCCTGATGACATCAACATTGGTGTTCGGTGAGACGATCATGCGTCCACCAGCGTCCCTGACGGCATGAACATCGTCCTTGTTAAGCACAGTCCCGGCACCGACCAGTGCCTGTTCCCCGAACGCATCCGCCAGCAGCCGGATACTCTCCAGGGCATTCGGCGAATTCAGAGGGACTTCGATGATCCTGAAGTTCTGATCAATCAAGGCGGCCGCAACGGCCTCGATCTCTGTTGGCGTGATACCACGCAGGATCGCGACAACCGGTTGCTCCAGAAGTCGTTGGGTGAATTCTTCCATGGGAGAAAGCGTCATTGATCAGTATTCCCTGGTTTCGTTCGTGTTGGATGCATTCCGGATCATCTGTAATCCGGCCAATGTCGCTTGTTCCGGGTCTATTGTGGTTGCGGTCCTGCCGAAAGATAATATGGCCCGAACATAGTGATCGGCCAGTCTTGCGTCGCCAACAATAGTGATGGTACCTGCAGGTTTGTGTTGTTCGAGCATGTCTCTGACTTCGTGCCCAATCAGAATGCCGGATAAATATCCGCGCAAATCGCCGGACGGTACGCTGTCGAACAAGCCTTCGGCACGCACACTGAATAAATGATGCAGCAAGCCTCCATCCTCACCAGCGCGGGCCAGACCCCGATCAAATCCGGCAGGGGAAATATTCACCGGCTTCGCTTTTTCTTCCGGCAGCAGCGCGGCCAGAATTGTGTGTTCTGACAGAGCCGCAAACATTTCTCCCGTCATGGAGGTTGAAAAAGACTCGAGTAATCCGTTTCTGACGACGGCCCATTTACTGTGCGTGCCGGGCAAACAAATCAAATGCTCGTGCGCATCACTTACGTCGTTCAGGTGAACCAGGGCCCCGGCAATCTGCACTTCTTCACCGCGCATGACGTCATGTCGACCACTTGCCGTCTGCAAATGGACGCCTGGGACGATTTGAATTCGGGGTGCATCGGGGACGGTCGTCAATTGCCTGGCGAGGTCTTTCAAGGTAACGGGACATTCAAGATAGGGCGCTTCAACCCAGCCCTGACGGCTGCCAATCATGCCTGACATCAGCGTTGGCAAGGGTGCTGGTGTCAGCTCCTTCGTCAAGTCATTGAAAGTACTGTGGAAACTTCCCTCCAAAACGCGATTGGTACCAGCACTGGATTGTTTGGAATCAAGTAGTGTACCATCCTGTGCCAGCAGCCATATCCGGACGTTGCTGGTGCCCCAGTCGAGCATCAAAGAAGTCGGTTCGCGGTTGCTCACGATATGCTCCGAATGACAAACGGACTCATTATTTGCATTATTTGCATTTCCATCACAATTTTTCTTCTCTGCGGCTCAATCAGCATATAATATGACAAATCTGCCGCGCAGACAAAGGTTTGACGTGTCAGCCAATAATCCTGGGTGATTTCAAGGAAAACGGGCCCACTGTTTTTGTTTAACGTCGGCCAGGAACATAAGCTGGAAACTTTTGGTGGCCTGAGTGTCATCGAAGGTGATCTGGTGTCTCCGGGGAGAAATACTGGTGCGGGAAACAAGGTTGGCGGGTCGACAAATCCACAAGACTGACAAAAATTTCGGTGCGCGAACCTATTCGACACGCAGCCTGCATGGCCAGGTCGCCCACCAGATCGGTGAAAGAATACTTCGTGGGGACATTGCGCCCGGACAATCATTGCCGAACGAGGCCGACCTTAGTGAAGAATTGAATGTCAGCCGTACAGCCTTGCGTGAGGCGATAAAGGTATTGGCGGCCAAAGGCTTGCTGGAGTCTCGTCCCAAAACCGGCACGCGCGTTCGAAGTCGCGATAACTGGAACATGTTGGACCCGGATGTTCTGGCCTGGTTGTTTGCAGATGGTCCGAACGCTGCAGCTTCGGAAATGCTGTTTGAAATCCGGGAAATATTTGAGCCTTCGGCCGCGGCAATGGCGGCAACCAGAGCCAGCAAATCCCAGATTTCGGATTTGCGCTCTGCATATGAGGCGATGGAGGTCGCCGGTGACGATATTGATGCCAGTATTCCGGCAGACCTCAAATTTCATCAGTTGCTGTTGGCCAGCACTGGAAACGAACTCTTGATTTCCCTCGGGTCAATGATCGAAACGGCCCTGGCTGCGAACTTCAAGGTTTCCAGCGCGGGGCCGCGGGGCATCGTAATTGCCTTGCCGCAACATAAAGCCGTTTTGGAAGCCATTGCAGCCGGCGATGCTGTCGCTGCACAAACCGCCGTCATCGAATTGTTACAACAAGCACGTATCTCAGTGGCAACATTCAATGCCGCTAACAACAACACCTGATCTCGACGAAGTCCCCCTCAGGGTCCGATGTACCCAGTCTAATACCCCCAAACGGAGACAAAAATGTCTGACGAAAAGAAGAAACTAAGGTCAACGGCCTGGTTTGGCCCGGCAAACAAGGATGGTTTTCTGCATCGCAGCTGGATGAAAAACCAGGGCGTTCCAGACGACAATTTTGATGGCCGTCCCGTCATTGGCATTTGTAATACCTGGTCTGATCTGACCCCTTGTAACGCCCATTTTCGCGATCTTGCAGAACGGGTGAAACGCGGTGTGTATGAAGCCGGTGGTTTTCCTGTCGAATTTCCGGTTTCGTCATTGGGTGAGCCGACCATGAGGCCAACGGCGATGCTGTTCAGAAATCTGGCTTCAATGGATGTTGAAGAGGCGATCCGCGCACACCCTATCGATGGTGTTGTGCTGCTGGTTGGTTGCGACAAGACAACGCCTTCCCTGATGATGGGCGCCGCCAGTTGTGATCTGCCAACGATTTGTCTGTCAGGTGGCCCCATGCTGAACGGCAAGTTCCGGGGCCGGGATATCGGCAGCGGGACAGACGTCTGGAAATTTGATCAAGCCGTCAAGGCTGGTGAAATGAGCCTTGATGATTTCATGGATGCTGAGTCCGGCATGAGCCGTTCCGTCGGTCATTGCATGACCATGGGCACTGCTTCAACCATGGCATCGATGGTGGAATCTATCGGTATGGGTATGCCGGAAAACGCAGCCATTCCGGCGGCAGATGCCCGTCGTTATCGACTGGCGCAAATTGTAGGCCGACGCATTGTTTCCATGGTGCACGAAGACTTGAAGATGTCCAAAATTGTCACCAGGGCGGCCATGGAAAATGCCATTCGGACCAATGCGGCCATTGGTGGGTCAACCAATGCCGTGGTTCATTTGCTGGCACTGGCCGGACGCCTGGGTGTGGATCTGACTTTGGATGACTGGGACCAGTTGGGTCGCGATGTGCCAACCGTGGTTGATCTGATGCCGTCGGGTCGTTTTCTGATGGAAGATTTCTATTACGCCGGTGGCGTGCCCGCCGTGATCCGGCGACTGGGCGAGGCCGATATGTTGAACCGGGATGCTGTGACCGTTAATGGCCAGACGATCTGGGAGAACAACAAGGACGCTGACAACTGGGATGAAGAAGTTATCCGGCCCTTTGACAACGCCTTGCTGGCCAGTGGCGGTATCGCTGTTTTGCGCGGCAATCTTTCCCCCAAGGGAGCCATCATCAAACCTTCGGCTGCGACACCGGAACTGATGAAACATCGTGGCCGTGCAGTGGTGTTTACAAGCATCGAAGACTACAAGGCCCGCATCGAAGATCCGGATTTGGATATCGATGAGAACTGCGTGATGGTCCTGCAATATTGCGGTCCCAAGGGATATCCGGGCATGGCGGAAGTGGGCAACATGGGCCTGCCGCCAAAAGTTCTGCAAAAAGGCATCACCGATATGGTGCGCATTTCGGATGCTCGCATGAGCGGCACTGCCTATGGCACCGTTATTTTGCATACAGCACCTGAGGCCGCTGCCGGGGGCGTGTTGGCACTGGTTCAGGACGGCGACATGATCGAGCTGGATGTCGAAGCCCGACACATGCATCTGGATGTTTCAGACGAGGAACTGGCGCGACGGCGTGAAAACTGGACGGCGCCGGAATCTGCCATGCCGGGCGGATATCAAAAACTCTATTTTGATCATGTGTTGCAGGCGGATCAGGGGGTCGACTTTGATTTTCTGGTGGGCTGTCGAGGTGCCGAGGTGCCGAGGGATTCACACTAAAACGTTTTTATATCAATAGCTTGAAGGGCATGTGCCGTATCTTTGGGACATGCCTTTTTTGTTGAAAATATCCGTTTAGTTGCAAAAATTTTGACTTGCAACCAAATATATATATTCTGCTATATCACAGCCAATAATAGGTGGTATGATGATTATAGCACGTATATGGATATATTGCGTTGTGTCGATCCTGGCGACCGGGTTGGCCGTAACCAGTGCCAGCGCGGCAGAAAAAAACGACCTTGAAATCATCCACATTGATGTTGGCCAGGGTGATTCAACGCTGATTATTTCGCCATCCGGAAAAACCATGCTGGTTGATGGCGGCCAAAATGGTAAGGGCAAAAAAGTTGTCGTGCCGTTGTTGGAGAAACTCGGTATCCAACATCTCGACTATGTAATTGCGACACACTACGACTCTGATCACATTGGCGGGTTGGACGAAGTCCTGAAGTTTCTGAAAATGCCACCCGGACAAATCCTGGATACCGGCAGCTCCGGTCCGTTGAAGCCCCGGCCTCTGAAAACGGAGAAAGGCAACGACACCCGATACGCTGATTATGTCCAGGCAGCAGGGTTGGAAATCACGCGCGAAGCGACGCCAACCGGCCGTGGCATCATTGATCTGGGGGACGGCGTTATCGTCAGCATTGTGGCCTCCAACGGATGCGTGTCAGGTGCTGGTGAAGATCAGTACCGGCCACGTCTTGATGAGAACGGGGCCAGCATCGCGCTGGTTATTACCCATGGCACGTTCGACTATTTTATTGGTGGAGACCTGACTGGTGGCGGTCCCTCGGGTGAAAAAATAACTGAAAACATGGAAACGCCGGTCGCTGACAAAGTTGGGCATGTAGATGCCTTGCGCCTCAGTCACCATGGTAGTTCGACCAGTTCGAACAAATATTTCCTGAAAACGTTGCAGCCCCAGGTCGCTTTTATTTCAGCAGGCGATGGTTATCCAAACACAAAATACCATCACCCCACGCGGGATGTTCTGGATCGTTTGCATAATATCTCGCCAGGCGGATTAAAGGCCGCCTATGCGACCAACAAAGGTGAGACAGATGGTGGTTTAACTGCGAAGGACAAGGCTTTGGTGTCGGTGGTCAAAAAGCACATTGTACTTCGATCTGATGGCAAGCATTTTTCGGTTAATGGCGATGAATATCTGACAGATGGTGCGATATCACCAGCCGCTGCGGCAACCGTTCCCTCGTCTGAATCCTGTTCCAGTCACAGAAGGAAGCCAGTACATGTCGACAGTTGATGAAGATAGCAAGCCATTGAACAACAGCGCAAAGCTTGCCAGACGTGTTTGCGATGCAGGTCTGTTGCTGGATTACGCCTTGGCCAATGGCGTCGATGTCGACCAGCAGATCATTGCGGCCATACGAGACATCCAGCTGTGGCTCGATGGAGTCATGGATGAAACCGTACCCAGGATTGAGAGCAAGGCAGAGTCGTTGCAGCGACTACTCATCAGATTTGACGAGGCATACTGTGAATTATCCCTCAAAATGAAAACCGTCAGTGCGGATACCTTGCGCGCAACTAATCCGGCGAACGGTCGACCGTTCATCTCGTTCGGGACAGGTCTACTGCGCTCGGAAGCCGAGATCTGGTCGTTCAAAATGTGGATGTTCACCGGCTTTGCGCTAATCGTTATTGCTGTGACAGAGTTTTTGCAGGAAATGACAACACGCTGGTACCCGCTGGATCCAGGTTTTGAAAAGGACTGGGTTTATCAGATGCACTTGTATCAGGTGGGCCTGGATATCTTGCTACCCTTCATTTATGGATTGCTGGGGGCCTGTCTGTATCTGTTGCCAAAATGTCATGTCTTCGTCAGCAGCCGAACCTTCAATCCCTTACGCATTGCCGAATATAAAAGCCGCATGCTGCTGGGCTTCGCCTCTGGCGGCATTGTCATGTTCTTCGTCCACGAAATCGCGGTCGGAGAGGGCGATGAGATTGTCCAGCTCAGCGCACCTGTATTGGCGATCATCGCCGGTTACAACACAGACTTCATCTTTCAGGCCATCGAGCGAATGGTTGCAGCGATATTGCCAAAAGTCGGTGTGGCATCTGCCATGAAAGCAGCTCCCGCTGCCGCCACTGTCCGCGCCGTATCCATCGAAGGTCTGACAGATCGTTTGTTGTCTGCGGACAATGAGGAAGACAGATCGGCAATTCGTTCCTTGCTGGAAGCTGCCCGGAAGCGTCTATAAAATAACTAAAGCAATCCCCGCGCCGACAGGTTCCGCATCAATGCGCCGACGCCGAAGGTCCAGGGTGCTGCCTGATCGCAGGTGGTGACGGTGTTGCTGAGCGCACCCATTTTGTCAGAAGAAATGGTGACGACATCACCGAGCTTGTGCGTGAAGCCTGATCCTGGTGCGTCGCGGTCCTGAACCGGTGCGAACATGGTACCGGTGAACAGGGCCAGGCCATCGGGATATTGATGATTTTTGCCAATGGTCTGGGCCACCAGGTCCAGGGGGTCGCGGCTGATTTCGCTGAGGCTGCTGCTGTCGTCCAGGAGGTAACCATCCGGTGCTTCAACCCGCAATTTGACGACGGTCTGGCGCACATCGTCAATACCAAAAGTGTCGTCAAACAACCGGATGAAAGGACCCAGGGCACAGGAGGCGTTGTTGTCCTTGGCCTTGCCCAGCAACAGGGCGCTGCGGCCTTCAAAGTCCCGTAAATTCACGTCGTTGCCCAAAGTGGCTCCCAGAGTTTCGCCCCTGGCATTGACGATCATGACGACTTCCGGTTCCGGATTATTCCAGGTGGATTCCGGGTGCAGGCCAACATCGGCACCGGGACCAACCGCCGAAAGGGGCTGGGACTTGGTGAAAACTTCGGCGTAGGGACCAATGCCCACCTCCAGATACTGCGACCACATTCCACGCTGGATCAGGATTTGTTTGACCCGCTCAGCATCTTCAGACCCTGGCTTGATCGCGGCAAGATCACTGCCAACTTCAGCGTTGATTGTATCCCGAAGACCGGCCGCTTTGGACGGATCGCCCTTGGCCTGTTCTTCGATTACACGTTCCAGCATGGACTTCACAAAGGTCACACCGGCGGCTTTGATCGCGTGTAAATCGACCGGTGCCAGCAGCCGGGGTTTGTCGCCGTCAGACGTCGCAGCAATGCTGTTTCCTGCAATATCTTCAAGGCTTCCGATCAATGGCAGGTCTGTGGCATTGGCGACGACAGCCGCCGGGTTTTCCATTTCCAGTAAAAAGGAAACCGTGGCCGCAATACTACTTAGATCAAAGACACCGCTTTCACGGATCACAACAGGTGCTGGTCCCCCGGGATTGTCATGAGCTGCAGGCAGACATACCCGTCCAATCAAGGTGCCACTGGTGCCATCCGTTGGCAGCAGGTTCGAGAGATCAATAACCATAATAACTTCCGTTTATCCGGGATCGTCGTGTGGGGTCACTTTGAGTTCTGGACGGCTAAACTGATTATTACAAATAGGGGCCGATCTGCCACGGGATGAATTCGTTGTCACCAAATCCAAGCTCTTCACTCTTGGATTTTTCACCCGATGCTACCCGCAAGACAAGGTCGTATATCCGTTGCCCCATTTCCGCCACTGACACATCTTCGTCAATGATGGCACCACAATTTACGTCCATGTCTTCTGACATGCGGTTGTACATGGTGGAGTTTGTTGCAAGCTTGATTGATGGTGCCGGTTTGTAGCCAAAGACCGATCCGCGGCCCGTAGAAAAGCAAACAACATTGGCCCCGGAAGCAACCTGACCTGTAATGGAGGCCGGATCATATCCCGGACTGTCCATAAAGACAAAGCCCTTTTTGGTGACTTTTTCGGCGTATTTGTAGACGTCCACCAGGTTGGTTGTGCCACCCTTGGCAGCGGCACCAAGAGATTTTTCCAGGATTGTCGTCAGACCACCGGCCTTGTTGCCAGGGGAGGGATTGTTATTCATTTCTGCGCCATTTTTAGTGGTGTAATCCTCCCACCAATGGATGCGCTCGATCAGTTTTTCACCGACTTCCTTTGATACGGCACGCCGGGTCAGCAAATGTTCTGCACCATAAATTTCCGGTGTTTCGCTGAGAATGCCCGTGCCACCGTTGCGGACGATCAGATCAACAGCGGCACCCATGGCGGGGTTCGCTGTAATGCCTGAGTAGGCGTCCGAGCCACCACACTGCAAAGCCATGGAGATATGTTCCGCCGACACGGTCTGGCGACTGAAGCCGTTGGCCAACGGCAACATCGCCTTGATCCGGTCAACGCCCTCTTCAATGGTTTTACGGGTACCACCGGTATCCTGAATGGTCATGTGCTGGAAATTGTCGCCGGCCTTCAGGCCGTAGGCGTCGAGCAGGAAGGAAATCTGGTTGCCTTCACAGCCAAGACCGATCAACAAAACCCCGGCGCAATTGGCGTGACTGATATAGCCCCACATCACTCGCTGCATCTGGGCGTGATTATCGGCACCACCAGCGCCACAGCCCATGGCGTGGGTGACAGCAAAGACCCCGTCCACGTTCGGATAGTTGCTCAAGGCGTCGCCTTCAAAGGCCGCCGCAATTCGTTTGCAGACCGTGGCCGAGCAATTCACGGTACTGACGATGGCGACGTAATTTCGGGTGCCAACCTGACCGTTTGGGCGAACATAGCCCTGGAAGGTTGCCCGTTCTGTGTCCGGCAGCAATCCACTGTCGCGCACATCCTGGCTGAAGGCGTAATCACGCTCAAAGTCCGCAAAGTTACAGTTGTGGGTGTGGACGTGGTCGCCGACGGCGATATCGGCGCTGGCAAAGCCGATGATCTGATCGTATTTGCGAATGGCGTCCCCGTTGGAAACGGCCTGGGTGGCGACTTTGTGCCCTGCCGGGACCTCTGCCAGGGTGGTGACACCTTCTCCGGCGATGGCAAAGCCTGCCGGAAAATCCTTGCGTGCAACGATGACATTGTCGGCGCTGTTCAAGCGGACGGTTTGGCTGCCTTGATCTGTCAAGATGGTTGCTCCTGTCATAATGCTGGATTGGTTATTTCCAATTGTATGACAATTACATTATAACTTTGCAACGACGCAAGTTATTCTGCTGTTGAAGGCGATTTAACAGCAAACATTCCCAATCAAATATGTCTGCCAGGTCTCTCTGGCAGGTATTTTCGGATCAAGGTGGTCAAGACATGAGTGGACGGGTTGCGGGCAAAACCGCATTTGTAACGGCAGCTGCGCAGGGCATTGGTCGTGCGATTGCTGAAAAACTGGCCAGTGAAGGCGCGCAGGTCATGGCAACGGACCTGAATGGTGCGCTGGTTGGCGAACTGGATGGTCAGAACGGTATTCACACCTCGGCCCTGGACGTCACGGACAGCGATGCCGTTCGGGCCATCGCCGCAAAGACGGGACATGTGGATATTCTGGTGAATTGTGCCGGATATGTGCATAACGGCTCCATTCTGGATTGCGATGAAAAGGACTGGGATTTTTCCTTTGGTCTGAATGCCCGCAGCATGTTCATGATGTGCAAGTCGTTCTTGCCAGCCATGCTGGAAAGCGGCAGCGGCTCAATCGTTAATATTGCATCGGTGGCGGGCTCGGTTGCCGGGGTGCCAAACCGGTTTGCCTATGGTGCCAGCAAGGCAGCAGTCATTGGTCTGACACGGTCCATCGCCAGGGATTTTGTGGCGCAAGGCGTTCGCTGTAATTCGATTTGCCCTGGTACGGTGCAATCGCCATCTCTGGATGATCGCATTAACGCGCTGGATGATCCGGTCCAGGCCCGGAAAGATTTTATTTCCCGCCAACCCATGGGCCGCCTGGGTGAGACAACCGAGATTGCCGATCTGGCTTTATTCCTGGCCAGTGATGAATCGAAATTCATTACTGGCACCGAAATGATTATTGATGGTGGCATGACCACCTGATACCCGATTAACTTTTTAATACGGAGAACGAAAATGAAATTATTGCGTTATGGCGAAGCCGGTTCGGAAAAGCCCGGCATTCTTGATGCGAACGGGACGATCCGGGACCTGTCTGGCATTGTTGGTGACATCGACGGTTCGGTTCTGTCAGATGAAGGCCTGGCAAAGATCGCGGCCGTAGACACATCGACGCTGCCCGAAGTTTCTGCTGATGTCCGCATGGGACCCTGCGTTGGCAGTGTTGGAAAATTCGTCTGCATTGGTTTGAACTACACCGACCATGCCATTGAAACCAACAACCCGATCCCGGAAGAGCCTGTTGTTTTCATGAAGGCCACCAGTGCTATCTGTGGTCCTAACGATGGCATTGAAGTGCCACGCAACGCCCAGAAAACAGACTGGGAAGTTGAACTGGCCGTCGTCATTGGCAAGGAAGCAAAATACGTTTCCGAAGCGGATGCACTGGATTATGTGGCCGGATATTGCCTGGCCAATGATGTTTCAGAGCGCGCCTTGCAAACGGAAAGCACTGGACAGTGGACCAAGGGCAAAAGCCATGACACCTTTGGACCGTTCGGCCCGTGGATGGTGACAAAAGACGACGCTGGTAATCCCCAGGAGCTGGATTTGTGGCTGGACGTCAATGGCGAACGTCGCCAGACCGGCAACACCCGTACAATGATCTTTACGGTCGCACATATCGTGAGCTATCTCAGCGAGCGTATGTCCCTGCAGCCCGGTGACATTATTTCCACAGGTACACCTCCGGGTGTTGGCGCTGGTTTCAAGCCACCCGTATTCCTGCACAACGGAGATGTCGTAACTCTTGGCATTACCGGCCTTGGCGAACAACGTCAGGTTTGTCGTGACGCCTGATATCCGCTAAAGATCATTGCAGATCGGAAAAGGGGCGTCTGACGCCCCTTTTTTTCGGTGTCCGGAATTGTGTGAGAGCAGACAATGGACTTATTGATTGATCTGATCGCGACAGGGGACAACTCTGTCTGGGCAGTGCTTGCAGGTGCTTTCGCCGGAGCCCTCGCGTCCGGTTTTGCGGGCTTTGCCTTTGGCGCGGCATCTCTCAGCATCTGGGCCCATACGATCTCACCATTGGTGTTGGCCCAGATGGTTGTGCTGTGTTCCTTGATTGGGCAATTGCTGACGTTGCCGGGGATATGGCGCAGCATTGATTATCGCGCGGCCTTGCCCTTTATCGGCTTTGGTTTGATCGGTTCTCCCATCGGTGCCAGCATATTGCACATCCTTGATCCTTACTGGTTCCGCAAAGTTGCAGGTGCCTTGTTGATTGCCTACGTCGTGTCGGTATTTATCGCCGGAAGACTGCCCCGGCTGCACCATGCGCCGCGTTGGTCGATGTATCTGGTGGGTTTTGGCGGCGGTGTGATGGGGGGCTTTGCCGGTTTGTCAGGTATCTTGCCGACGATCTGGTGCAGCATGATGAAGTGGAGCAAGGATCGCCAACGTGCGACGTTCCAGATTTTCAATATCTCCATGCATATCATGACCTTGTGCGTGTACAGCTTGCAGTCAAAAATGCATTCTGAACTGGTTGGCCCCATGGTTCTGGCCGTTCCGATTATGCTGGCTGGAAGTTATCTGGGCTTTTTTCTTTACCGGCGGGTCGATGAAACGCAGTTCAAAAACGGGCTTTTGATTCTGTTGGCCATATCGGGTGCCGGGCTGTTGTTAAACTAAAGTATTTCAGATTTATCAAAAGGGCCGGTATTTTGTATCATGAGTAGTTTTGTTCGAGGCAAGAGCTAGACTGTTATCCAATAATTGCATCTACAGCGGCATCAGCGATGCTGACTGCTAATTCTGAACCAGGGAAGATATTATGAAAGTTGTGATCACGGGGGGAACCGGTTTTATCGGTCAAATGCTGGCACGCCGGCTGTTGCAAAAAGGCGAGTTGATCGGTCCATCCGGACGTCTTGAAAAAATCGATAGCCTGGTTCTGTCTGATTTCTATTTGCCTGAAACGCCGCCGGAAGGAATGGACGACCGCGTTTCCATAGTTTCCGGTGACATCGGCGATCAGGATACAGTCAACGCCTTGATTGACCGTGATGATATTGCAGTCTTTCACCTGGCATCAGTTGTCAGCGGTGGGGGTGAAAAAGATTTTGATCTCGCCATGCGGGTCAATCTGGATGGCGGGCGATATTTGCTGGAGGCTTTGCGCGCACGGGCAGGCCAACCGCGCCTGGTGTTCACCAGCTCCATTGCTATTTTTGGTGGCGATGGCATGCCGTCTGTTGTTGGCGACAGCACCAAGCCCAATCCGCAAACCACTTATGGCATGACCAAATTCATTGGCGAATTGATGATCAATGATTATGCCCGCAAGGGATTTGTCGATGGCAGAGTCGCGCGCCTGCCGACAATTGTCATTCGTCCTGGCAAGCCAAATGCTGCAGCCTCAAGTTTTGCCAGCGGTATTTTCCGGGAACCTTTGAATGGCGAGACGTGTTACTTGCCTGTCAGTCGCGATACCATTATGGCCAACCTTGGCTATCGCAATGCTGTAAAAGGCATGATCGCCCTGATGGAACTGGACGGCAGTCGTCTGGGGTCGGACCGGGCCATAGGTCTGCCCAGCAAATCCTACACCATGCACCAGTGCATCGCCGCAATGGAAAAAGTTGCTGCGGACAGAGGGATTACGCTGGGGCCTGTTATTGATCAGCCCGAGCCGGATATCGAAGCGATCGTTGCCGGATGGCCAACCGAGACAGAAGGCCAGCGGGCACTGGATTTGGGGTTACCCCAGGACGAAAGCCTGGAGCAGATCATCGAAAACTACATCGATGATTTTGTCTGATTAGGGCGATTCCGTTTAGGTCGGAAACGCCCTAGACTTCAATCACTTCGAAGGTATGGCTTATCTCGGCCGCCTTGCTGAGCATGATGGATGCCGAGCAGTATTTTTCGGCTGAAAGATTAACGGCGTGTTCAACCCGGTCCAGCGACAGTCCTTCTCCGGCAACCGCGAAATGCATGCGGATGTGGGTGAAAACCTTGGGGTCTTCTTCAACCCTGTCTGCTTCAATCGAGACCTGGCAGTCGGTGACGGATTGGCGCATTTTTTCAAGGATCATCACAACATCAATGGACGAACAGCCACCCAGACCCATCAACAACAATTCCATGGGGCTGGTACCTTCTGCCTCACCATCAGGGGCGGCGGACGGATCCATCACAACCTGGCTGCCCCGACTGTTGGAGCCGACAAAGCGAAAACCGGATTCTCTTTTGACTGTGACTTGCATTTGATGTCTGTTCTTCCTGAAAATAGCGCGGATCAAACCTGAGCTTTGATATAGCCTTACGTTGTAGCGCAGGGCAATGTCGATTTATACACGAGCAGGAAGACAAAAGGGCAATAAAAAATGGGCTGGGTCTCAAATCGGGTGGGCGGATGGCTGGCCGGATATCTGACAAAACAGGTCGGCGTATATGTCGAATTCTCCGTGCAGCCGCCGGATATACTGCGTCAGCATTTGCAGCCCGGTGATGTTTTGCTGGTCGAGGGGAACGAGCGTATTTCTGTGGCCATAAAGTACCTGACCCAGTCGACCTGGTCTCACGCAGCGCTGTTCGTGGGACGGGCAATGGGGGTCGATCAGCCCGATCTGATTGAGGCTGATCTGGAAAATGGTGTTGTCGCCGTGCCGCTCGAGAAATACCGGAACCAGAACACCCGGATCTGTCGCCCGGTCGGCATGTCGCCAGAGGACCGCGCCCACCTGATCGATTTTGCCGTGGCCCACATTGGCGATACCTATGATCTGAAAAATGTATTTGATCTGGCTCGATATCTGTTGCCGACACCGCCGGTGCCCCAGCGCTGGCGGCGACACCTGTTGTCCGTGGGCAGCGGTGATCCGACCCGCGCCATCTGTTCAACCTTAATCGCCGAAGCGTTTCAATCCGTCGGCTATCCGGTTTTGCCGAGAGTTGCACAGGGAGATGCCAGCACGGAACATGAAAAGGGACGCACAGCCTGGACTGTGCGCCACCATTCCCTTTTTACACCTCGTGATTTTGATTTGTCGCCTTACTTTGCGACGATCAAGCCAACCATCGAAGAAGGCTTCGACTACAAGGCGTTTAACTGGTCGAGTAGCATTTAGGCCGTATCGGTCCCCCAGACCTTGTAGCCAAAGATCAGCATCGAAAGTGAAGTCAGCATTTCGCCGCCAATCAGGATCGGCTCACCTGCCATGTTTTCATTCAGCACCATGTACAAACCGATGATGAACAGGATGATGCCGACCTGGGCAATCCAGAAATGGGCCTGCGCCAGTTTGCCTTCGGCGGCGGCAGGAACTGCATTATAAAACCAGGCGAACAAGGCCATGGTCGCCCACCCGACCAGGTTCATATGGGCATGCAATGGTGCCAGTTTGAAATCCTGATTGGCACCCATATGCGTCCCGAGAGCCATGCCCACCACCACATAAGCCACCGCGCACAACAAAAATCGTTTGGAAAAAGCCGTCATGAAAATTCCCCCTTTGTTAAAAATTCATTTGTTTGAATGAAACCAGGAATTAATACAATATATTGGGGGTCAAGCAAACAAAAAAACACCAGATGTAGAGGTGTGTTTGCCATGTGCGTTTGGCAGGTGGTGTACGGGAACCATGCCATATAGTGTTTTTGACTGATCAGCAGGGATTTGACCGGAGCAGAAAAAGTATGAGAAAAAACATCAGTTTTCCGCGCATGGAGGGGACAGTTAGTCGCCAGGCCCACGCGGATTTACCGCCAGGCAGTTATGAACGCGAAGCCGGGCGGGAAGGCTTCTTTGGCCAGGCAACACACTTTTATCATGCCAATCCACCAACCGGCTGGAGTGACTGGAACGGGCCGGTCAGGCCCCGCGCTTTTGATACCAATGATCTGGAGAGCCTCGGCGAAAGTCCCTGGGATGCAGCGTCTTTACTGGGCAATGGCGCGGTGCAAATCAGGCGCTGGACCTGTGTCAGCAACATGACACACCTCGCCCGCAACGGAGATGGCGATGAGTTGATTTTCATTCATGACGGTGCCGGAGATCTTTTTTGCGATTATGGACACCTGGCTTTCAGTGAAGGTGATTACATCCTGCTGCCCCGCGGCACCAACTGGCGGGTCGAGGTCAGCGCGCCGATAACGGCCTTGCTTATCGAAGCCACGGGCGGTGCCTTTTCCCTGCCGGACCGGGGCATCATGGGGGATCATGCCATTTTCGATCCGGCCATCCTGGATACACCGGTTATGGACCAGGTCTTTCGCGACCAGCAAGGCGCAACTTCCTGGCGTGTGATCATGAAACGCGGCGGGGCGCTGAATACCATTACCTATCCCTACAATCCGCTGGATGCCATTGGCTGGAAGGGGGATTCCGTTGCCGTCAAACTGAACTGGCGCGACATTCGGCCCTTGATGAGCCATCGCTATCATGTGCCGCCGTCGGCGCATTGTACATTTGTGGCCAATGGCTTTGTCATCTGCACCTTTGTGCCGCGGCCTATCGAAAGTGATCCCGGCGCGCTGAAAGTGCCGTTCTATCATTCGAACGATGATTTTGATGAAGTGATTTTCTACCACCAGGGCGAATTCTTCAGCCGCGACAATATCCATCCCGGTATGATCACCATGCATCCTTGCGGCTTCCCGCACGGCCCCCATCCCAAGGCCTTTCAAAAAGGGGCTGACAATACGCGCAAGGAAACGGATGAAGTCGCCGTCATGATCGACACTCGCGACGCCCTGCAGGTTACCCCCGAAGCCGAGTCCATTGAATGGACTGACTATGTAAACTCCTGGAAATCTGACAAGAAATCAAAAGAGCAAGAGTTAATCCCATGAAACTTGCCTCCCTCAAGTCCGGTCGTGACGGTCGTTTGTGCGTCGTCAGCAAGGACCTCTCCCGCGCTGTAGAAGTCCCGCATATAGCGCCAACTTTGCAACAGGCCATTGAAAACCACGACACCATGTTTGAAGAACTGGGCATGGTTTACGACCGCCTGAACGCCGGTCACGCCCCCGAAGGTTTTGACCTTGATCCCATAGACCTGGCAGCCCCCTTGCCCCGCGCCTATCAATGGGCCGACGGCAGCGCCTACGTCAATCATGTGGAACTGGTGCGCAAGGCACGGGGTGCGGAAATGCCGGAAAGCTTCTGGACCGATCCCCTGATGTATCAGGGTGGCTCCGACGGTTTCATCGGTCCCCGTGATGACATCAGGGCTGGAGACGAGGCCTGGGGCATCGATTTCGAATCAGAAATTGCCATCATCACAGATGACGTGGCTATGGGCACAGATGTTGAAGGGGCTAGCAGTCACATCAAACTGTTAATGCTGGTCAATGACGTCAGTTTACGAAACCTTATTCCGGGTGAGCTTGCCAAGGGCTTCGGCTTTTTCCACGGTAAACCAGCCAGCGCTTTCTCGCCTGTCGCCGTCACCCCGGATGAACTGGGTGACGCCTGGGACGGTACCAAGGTCAACCTGCCCCTGATCACGGATTACAACGGCAAACGCTTTGGCTCCCCCGACGCCGGCACCGATATGACCTTTAATTTCTGTGACCTGATCGCCCACGCCGCCAAATCCCGGGACCTGGGGGCAGGCACCGTCATCGGCTCCGGCACTGTCTCCAATCTCGACCGCAGTCGTGGCTCCTCATGTTTGGCTGAAATCCGCATGCTGGAAACCATCGATACCGGCAACCCCCAAACGCCGTTTATGGCGTTCGGCGATCAGGTTCGGATCGAGATGCTGGATGGTGAGGGAGAGAGTATATTCGGGGCGATTGATCAGAAAGTCGTCAAAGGCTGACCTTCAAGCACAAACAGTTATTTCCCTTTAACGATGCCATATTTGATCAGGCTGTCGGCGAGATCGATCAGCATTTCTTCCGCACCGCGGGGCTGCCAGTCCAAAACTTCCTTGATCAGCCGATTTTCAACTTCATATCGTTTTCCAAGGTTCGGAAGTACGGATTGCATGGACCGATCAAAAATCGCAACCGTGCGAAACAACCAGTCAGGCATTTTCCCCGTCGGGACCTTGAAACCTCTGGCAGCATATTCGGCGTCCAGAATTTTCGCCATTTCAACAATCCACAATCCCGTACTCGTGCACGCCAGGCGCTGGTCGTCAGCGTCGCTGTTTGTCATGGCCAGGATATGGGCACTGGCAACATCGCGCACGTCGACAACTGGAAAATAGACGTTCGGGCATGCCGGTAGCTTTCGGTCCAATATCTTTTTGACCAAATTCGCTGTCGTGCCCGCATGATCGCCCAACACCGGGCCAAAGACCACACCTGGATTGATGGCAGTCAGGGCCATCTCGCCCGACTCTGACGATTCCATGAAGTTCCAGGCGGCTCTCTCCGCCAGCGTTTTGGACTTCGCGTAGACGTCCGTATTTTTTGCCTCGACGTCCGTCCAGTCGCCTTCGTTCAAGACCTGGTTGTTCACAGATACGTTGTTGGCACCCATGGCTGCAATGGACGAAGTCATCACCGTTTTTGTCACACCCGCAAGTGCCGCCGCCTTCAGCACTCGCAGCGTACCTTCCCGCGCCGGAATGATCAGCTCGTTTTCGTCACGTGGCAGTTTTTCCGGAATTGGCGACGCCACATGCAGGACATAGTCGCAACCGGCGACGGCCGCTTGCCACCCCTCATCCCGCGTCAAATCCACGACCGCAAATGACAAGGCGTTGGTATCCGATAAATGATCGGCCAATATTTTCCGCACCTGCTCCCCACGCGCCGCACTGCGCACAGTGCCCCGAACGTCATAGCCGCCTTGCAACAGCTGATGAATACAATGCAGCCCGATGAACCCTGAAGCACCGGTCACGAGAACTGTTTTTGTGTCAGACATCGATTTTCCCCCTATCGTTCACTGGTCCGGAACAGCATTGACCATTATCCACCGTCAACCGCTGGGCAGCAAAGAAAATCTGAGCACATAGATCGATTGAGAGGAGTTTTGGCATCGGGCGAGATGAGCCCTGGAGTGCCGCTACATCCGGCCCACCGAGAAAAAATCATCGAGTTTTTGGAAAAGATGTTGCTAATACTTTTCCCGTGCCATCTTTAATCCTTTCAGAACAGCGTAGCATTTTCCACCGGATTCCTTGCAACGGTTTAGCGATACTTCTGCGGCCTTATCCATGGAATTGTTGTCGGAATCCGTGAAAAACTGACCTCTGTCGTTGCCTGTCAAAGCCTTGTGCCCAGGTGTTGTCCAGTAATCTGCAGCCAGGGACTCAACTTTGGCATTTCCTTCAATGCCAAGAATTGAAAGCCGCTCAAAGATCATATCCGCCAATTCATTCTCGTTCCAGGCCTTCTCGACCATCGACTTTTCCGGTGCATTGGGCAGTCTTTCATAAACCAGGAATAATATGCACTGATCCTTTTCTTTCCTGCAATTTCCAAATGCTTCCTCTATAGCCGTTTCTCGTACACCGCCGCCACCAACCACAAACATTTTTCCGTCTCGAGAAATAGCGGCGGCTTTGACGACTTCGTCAAGTGCTATGTAATTGCGGATTTGTTCTGATATCGTCGGTGTCGAAACAACACCGATAGCACTCAGGCGACCAAGTGCCTGATCCAGGAATCTTGCTTTTGAAGACCCTTTGTCTCCCGAGATGATATCGCCATAGACAACCTTGTTGTTGAGAATAGCCATTTCACATCGATAGCCTCGGTCATCACAACCTTCGTTCAACTGCGCAATCGCTTCTTTCACGCTGGATTTGCCGCCATAAAATCCGTAGCCCTTGCCGTTTGCAATGGCGAAGGCCTTGTAGGCTGACGCCCGAACATAACGTGAAAGACCTCTTTTGATCGACTTGGTCAAGGACCCGTACCTGGCAGTCAGATCCTTTTCCAGGCGGTCGTGCAAATCTGATCCGGCATCGGCCGATTTCAAATCGTCCGGGATCTCTTTTGCCGGACAGGTGGTCGCGGGCTTTGCAGAAGGGGCGTTGACGAAGTCTGCCAGGCAATCCCGATACAAGTAATCAAAAGCGGCGGAAAAACCACCGCCATGACCATAGATATATTTTGGTCTGTCCAGAACGATAGACGGCACATTGCGGTCATTGAGGATTTTGAGGGACTTCTGACCGCGGTCGTCTTGATTCCATTCGTCTCCTTCAAAAAGGCCGAGTACAACACGTGTATGTTTCGGCATGTCTTCAAGATATTCGTATAATACCTTTGCGTTCATGTCGCTGTTGTTTGACCCGTATGTCGCTGGAGCGAGCGCAATGAGGGCGTGGATATCGGAATACAGCGATGCTTCGACCGCCCCCCAACCACCTGCCGATTGCCCTGCCAGGATAATCTTCTGATAGCCTTGTTTTTTCAGCTTTTCAGCAAAGGCAACTATATTGATCCTGTTTTCGTAGGGCCGATCCAGCATAATCGGTCGACGCAGCATGAATAGGTCCCAGTTATTCTTTTCGGCCAGGTTTTTCAATATCATCGGTGGCGTTGCAATTTTAGATACATCTGACAGGGCGTAGTGACCCCTGTCAGCAGAAATGCCACGCCCATGATTGAAAATGATTGCCCCACGGGCTTTGATCGGGCCAGCGTTAAACTCTGGATGGGGTGCATCCAAAGTCATTTTCGCAGTCTGACACCCGCCAAGCAGGCTACTCAAAGTAATCAGCGCAGCCAGAGTAATAAAAATTCCGGGAGTTTTCGGGGAAAATATCGATGACATACTGCTAAAACCAAACATTCCAAGACCAATCGCAATAATGAAAAACTTGCCAACTATTATTGGCACATGTCTTTTACTCTTTAAGATTGTGTTTGAAAAGAATATGTGCGGCTTAAATAGTGATTTTGATCCATTGAAAATCCGATTGGATTCAATTCGAGGTGTTGATGTTGTTGAAATATTACCGATTCTCCTAACCTAAACCTTGCAATCCGGTACTTGATGCCTTAAATGCACAGTCGCGGCTTGGCACTCTTGATTCTTGAGTGCCAGGCCTCTCAGGTTCAAGAGATTGAATAGTTTAAACTTAACGAAATCCAACCGGAGGATACAGGTATGAAGTTTCGGCCCCTGCACGATCGCGTGCTGGTACGTCGCCTCGGCTCAGAGGAAAAGACAGCTGGTGGAATCATTATTCCCGATAGCGCCCAGGAAAAACCCATGGAAGGCGAAATTGTCGCTGTCGGAACCGGCTCCAAAGCCGAAGATGGCAAAGTGACTCCGCTGGATGTTAAAGCAGGCGAACGTGTTCTGTTTGGCAAATGGTCCGGTACTGAAGTTCAGGTCGACGGCGAAGAGCTGGTGATCATGAAAGAGTCCGACATCATGGGTGTCATCGAAACCGGCAAGGCAAAGAAGAAGAAATAATCCTGAGGTAATTCTCGGGTATTTTTTTGCCTTTTCGCTTATTTCTTTTCGATAAAACAGGAGTTCCAAGGTAATGGCTGCCAAGGAAGTAAAATTCGACACAGACGCCCGTGCACGTATGTTGCAAGGCGTCGATACCCTGGCCGATGCGGTCAAGGTTACACTCGGCCCCAAAGGCCGCAACGTCATCATCGACAAATCATTCGGCGCACCGCGCATCACCAAAGATGGTGTAACGGTTGCCAAGGAAATCGAACTTTCAGACAAGTTTGAAAACATGGGCGCACAGATGGTCAAGGAAGTTGCTTCCCGGACCGCTGACGAAGCCGGTGACGGTACCACAACAGCAACCATTCTGGCTCAGTCCATTGTACGCGAAGGCTCAAAGGCCGTTGCTGCCGGCATGAACCCGATGGATCTTAAGCGCGGCATCGACCTCGCTGTTACTGCTGTCGTCAAAGACATCCAGAAGCGCTCCAAAAAAGTTGTCAGCAACGACGAAGTTGCTCAAGTGGGCACAATTTCTGCCAACGGTGAAGCTGAAATTGGTGGCATCATTTCTGAAGCCATGCAGCGCGTGGGTAAAGAAGGCGTCATCACAGTGGAAGAAGCCAAAGGCCTCGACACTGAACTGGACGTTGTTGAAGGCATGCAGTTCGACCGTGGCTATCTCAGCCCGTACTTCATCACCAATTCGGACAAAATGGTTGCCGAAATGGAAGATCCGTACATTCTGCTGCACGAAGGCAAATTGTCTAACCTGCAGTCCATGTTGCCGGTTCTGGAAGCTGTCGTACAATCAAGCCGTCCGCTGCTGATCATTGCTGAAGACGTTGAAGGCGAAGCCCTGGCAACCCTGGTTGTCAACCGTCTGCGTGGCGGCCTCAAGGTCGCTGCTGTTAAAGCCCCTGGCTTTGGCGATCGTCGCAAAGCGATGTTGCAAGACATTGGCATTCTGGCTGGTGGTCAGGTCATCTCCGAAGACCTCGGCATCAAGCTGGAAAATGTTTCTCTCGACATGCTGGGCACTGCCAAGCGCGTCACCATCTCCAAAGACGATACAACAATCGTTGGCGGCGCTGGCAAAAAGAAAGACATCGAAGCCCGTTGCAACCAGATCCGTGCCCAGGTCGAAGAAACTTCTTCTGACTACGACAAGGAAAAGCTGCAAGAGCGTCTGGCTAAAATCGCCGGTGGTGTTGCTGTCATCAAAGTCGGTGGTATCACCGAAGTTGAAGTGAAAGAGCGCAAAGACCGCGTTGATGATGCCCTGCACGCAACCCGTGCTGCGGTTGAAGAAGGTATTGTACCAGGCGGCGGCGTTGCTCTGCTGTATTCGGTCAAAGCCCTCAAAAACCTTGAAGGTGCCAACAACGACCAACAGGTCGGCATCAGCATCGTTGCACGTGCCCTGCAAGCTCCAATCCGTCAGATCGCTGAAAATGCCGGTCACGATGGTGCGGTTGTTGCTGGCAAGCTGCTTGAGCAAAAAGACACCAAACGCGGTTTCGATGCT
>JABILA010000111.1 GCA_018654745.1 Alphaproteobacteria bacterium | reverse complement strand
GATGATTTGATTGAGAACAACCTGCGGCGGATCAAGATTCTGGAGGAGATGGCGCAGAACCTCTACCGCGAGTGGTTCGTCAAGTTCCGCTTTCCCGGTCACCAAAACACCCGCTTTGTCGATTCCCCCCTCGGTAAAATTCCGGAGGGGTGGGAAGTACATCTTGTTGAAAAAATAGTGATACGAATACATTCTGGAAAAAAATATAACCAAAAAACCGCAAGTGCCACTGGCGCCATACCAATTCTTGACCAAGGGCGGTCAGGAATAATTGGATATCACGATGACGAACCTGGAGTTCTTGCAAGTGAAGATCGACCAATCATAGTTTTCGCAAACCACACATGCTATCAGAATCTCATTATGTATCCTTTCTCAGCGATCCAGAATGTTTTACCGTTTATAGCTAACTCTAAATATCTACGTGATATCTATTGGCTCCATTACACCACAAAAGATTTGGTCACATTTAATGACTACAAGGGGCACTGGCCAGAGTTTATTTCCAAGGAACTTATTCTCCCGATATCGTATGTTTGCAAAAACTTTGGCAGTATTGTTGAGCCAATACTAAGGCTTATTTTTCGACATGAAAAAAGAAACACCAACCTCCGCCAAACCCGTGACCTGCTTCTGCCCAAACTCATTTCCGGAGAAGTGGACGTTTCTGAACTGGAGGTCGCTATAACGGAAGAGGCCATCGCATGAAACTCGAAGAACCAATGCCGGACATCAACTCGGAATCCCTGGACTTCCTAGTTGCTTACGAGTAGTTTTCCTAATTCCGGGATTGGAACAACAACACAGTATCATACTTTTGTTTGCCAACACGAAATGAAGGACATAAGGAGATCATCTCATGGAAGCTAATGCAGCTAAATTTCTGGATTTCATCAGGAAATCACCGCAGTTTGTAATACCAATCTACCAGCGTTCCTATTCATGGTCAGAATGCGAATGTCGGCAATTATGGGATGACATAATACGCACCGGTAGTAACGATGACATTTCCGCCCATTTTGTCGGATCCATCGTTTATATTGAGAAGGGGCCATATCATGTTACTAGCCAGTTACCGATGCTGGTTATTGATGGACAGCAACGATTGACAACACTTTCGCTGCTTATCGCTGCTCTGGTCAAAAAACTGGAAAAACTTTCTGAGGAAAACCGAGAACCGGTGGATGGTTTTTCGCCTAGAAAGTTGAGCAACTACTACCTAGTTAATCCGGAAGAGGAAGGTGAAAGGTATTACAAGTTGATCCTCTCCCAGACTGATCGGGACTCGCTAATTGCAATTATCACAAATAACGAACCGCCCAAGGATTATTCCCTGCGCGTCACAGAGAATTTTAAACTATTCGTGTCTTGGATCGAGGGGTGCAAAGGTGATCTGACAGAATTGTGCAAAGGTATAGCCAAGCTAATGGTGGTTGATATTTCGCTGAGCAGGGATCACGACAACCCTCAGTTAATCTTTGAGAGCATGAACTCCACAGGACGTGAGCTTACACAGGCTGATTTGATCCGTAATTATATACTGATGGGGTTGGAGCCGGAACTGCAAACTCAACTTTATGAAAATTACTGGCGGCCAATGGAACTTGATTTTGGTCAAGATGCATACGGTTCGCACTTCGACAGTTTCATGAGACACTATCTGACAGTCAAGACCGGTGCAATTCCAAAATTGAATGCTGTTTACGAAGCCTTTAAGGCTCATGCCCGTTCGCAAAAAATGGCCGGAGGAGGGGTGGAAGATTTGGTGTCCGATATTCGCACCTTCTCTCGCTATTTCTGCTCGATAGCACTTAGAAGTGAAACCGATTACGAGTTGAAGGCGGCCTTTCAAGATTTACGCGAGCTGAAAGTTGATGTATCTTATCCCTTCCTGTTGGAACTATATTGTGACTATGCGGAGAATATTTTATCAAAGCAGGATTTATTGGAAATTATCCGCATTATCGAGGCGTATGTTTTCCGGCGGGCAATCTGTAACATTCCCACTAACTCTCTGAACAAGACCTTTGCAACATTCACTAAGGTACTGAAGAAAGATCGTTATCTGGAAAGCATTCAAGCACATCTGTTGCTGCTTCCCTCTTACCGTCGATTCCCGGACAATGAAGAATTTAAGCGGGAGTTAAAAGTGCGAGATCTTTATCATTTACGCAGTCGAAGTTATTGTTTCAGACGTCTCGAAAACTATGACCGCAAGGAAAGTGTTAAGGTGGCAGAATACACTATCGAACATATTCTACCACAGAATGAAAATCTCTCGGATACATGGAAGGAATCACTTGGATCTGAATGGGAGCGCATTCGAGACACTAGCTTGCATACTCTTGGGAACTTGACCCTGACAGGATACAATTCGGAATACAGTGACAAGCATTTTAGGCAGAAGCGTGATATGCCCGGAGGTTTCAAGGAAAGTCCATTGAGGCTGAATCAAGGTCTTGGTCAACTTGAAGATTGGAACGAAGAAACTATTAAAACCCGAGCCGAACGGTTGAGCAAGACAGCGATTTCGGTATGGCAGATTCCTTTTCTTGATCCTGATACTTTGCAAGCGTATCGACCGAAAGCGGAAGCTAAAACCGGTTATACAATTTCCGATCATCCTTATCTTTGTTCCGGCAATGAAAAATACGGTGACAAGGTACCGCAGATATTTGAAGAGTTTCGACAACAGGTAATGGCGCTTGATCTAGTCATTACCGAGGAATTTCTTAAACTCTATGTTGCCTACAAAGCCGAGACCAATTTTGTCGATGTAGTACCACAGGCCAAACGACTCAGACTCTCTCTAAATATGCCTTTTGCAGAAATTGATGATCCTCACGAAAAATGCAAAGACGTATCAGGTCTTGGTCGTTGGGGGAATGGGGATGTGGAAATCAGTCTATCGTCTTTGGAAGAGCTCCCTTATATCATGAGCCTTGTCCGACAATCCTTCGAACGTCAAATGGGCGATGGGAGTGAGCAATGACAACCAGTGGATACACCGAAGATTCCCTTGTTGAACAACCTGCTATTGCCTTGCTGGGTGATTTGGGTTGGGAGACTGTCAATGCTTTTGACGAGTTTGAAAGCGGAGATAGCACACTGGGACGCGAGACAAAGGCAGAGGTCATTCTCACTTCCCGTCTGCGACCGGTGCTTGAACGCTTCAATCCGGAAATTCCACAAGAAGCATTTGAACAGGCAATCGAGGAACTGACACGCGACCGTTCGCGTATGAGTCTGGCCGCCGCAAATCGTGAAATCTACCAACTGCTGAAAAATGGTATTCGTGTCAATTTCACTGATCCGGAAAGCGATGGTGAAAGCGTGGAGGTTGTCCGGTTAATCGATTGGGAGCAGCCGGACAACAACGATTTTCTGCTCTGCTCACAGTTCTGGGTAACCGGTGAGATGCACACACGGCGGGCAGATCTGATCGGGTTTGTCAACGGTTTGCCGCTGCTGTTCATAGAACTCAAGGCCACACATGTCCGTCTGGAAACCGCTTTCAACGGCAATCTGCGTGATTACAAAGATACGGTCCCTCAACTGTTCTGGGCCAATGCGCTGGTCATTTTGTCCAACGGCAGCCAGAGTCGCGTGGGAAGCATAACTGCCGGTTGGGAACATCTGGCTGAATGGAAAAAGGTTGAACACGAAAAAGAAGAAAGTCGTGTGTCACTGGAAACCATGCTGCGGGGAGTCTGCAAACCGGAGCGATTTTTAGACATTGTGGAGAACTTTACTTTGTTTCAGGAAGTTCCCGGAGGCTTGATCAAACTGACGGCCAAAAACCATCAATACCTCGGTGTCAATAATTCACTTGAAGCGCTGAAAGATGTCCGCAAACGGGAAGGTAAGTTGGGTGTGTTCTGGCATACTCAGGGAAGCGGTAAGAGGATTTCTATGATTTTCTTTGCCCAAAAAGTGCTGCGTAAAATGGCAGGCAACTGGACCTTTGTCATTGTTACCGACAGACAGGAACTGGACGGTCAGATTTACAAAAATTTCGCCTCTGCGGGAGTGGTTACTGAAGGCCGTGCACAAGCTGAAAGCGGAGCTCATTTGCGGCAATTGCTTTCGGAAGATCACCGCTACGTTTTCACACTGATCCACAAGTTCCGAGTGGCTGAAGAAGTATCCAAACGAAATGACATCATAGTGATTACCGATGAAGCGCACCGCAGCCAATATGATACACTGGCACTGAACATGCGCACGGCTTTGCCAAAGGCGGCGTTTCTGGCTTTTACCGGCACACCTTTGATTGTGGGAGAAGAGAAAACACGGCAGGTCTTTGGAGATTACATCAGCGTTTATGATTTTCAGCAATCTGTGCAGGACGGTGCAACAGTACCACTCTATTACGAAAACCGAATTCCTGAACTGCAACTGGTTAATGAAAACCTCAATGAGGACATGGAACGTCTGCTCGAAGAAGCAGAACTGGACGAGGCGCAGGAGAAAAAACTTGAGCGGGAGTTCGCGCGGGAATATCACTTGATTACCAGGGACGAACGTCTGGAAGCAGTAGCAAATGATCTGGTAAATCATTTTACGGGGCGGGGATTTCAGGGCAAAGCGATGATGATCTGCATCGACAAAGCTACTGCCCTGCGTATGTATGACAAGGTGAATCAGCATTGGACTGCGATGATTGAAAAACTACGCAGTGAATCCGATTTTGCATTGGATGAAGCAAAAGTAGAACTGAAACAGCGTATAGCCTGGATGGAAGAAACGGAGATGGCGGTGGTGGTTTCACAGGGGCAAAACGAAATTGCGGAAATGTCGGAAAAAGGTCTGAATATACGCCCTCACCGCAGGCGCATCGTCGAAGAAGACCTGGAGACGAAATTCAAAACTCCGGCTGATCCTTTCCGCTTGGTATTTCTGTGCGCCATGTGGATGACAGGTTTTGATGTGCCTAGCTGTTCCACTCTCTACCTCGACAAACCAATGCGTAACCACACTTTAATGCAGACTATCGCCCGCGCAAACCGAGTTTTTCCCGGAAAAGTAAGCGGTTTGATTGTGGATTATGCCGGAGTCTTCCGTAATTTGGAAAAGGCGCTGGCAATCTATGGCGTTGGAGGCAGCGGCGGAGAAAAACCCGTGGAGGACAAAAGCTCGCTGCTGGCGGCTTTACGCCATGCTCTGGAAGAGACCCGAAAATTGTGCCACGACTGTGGAGTAGATTTAAGCGCAATTCAAGCTGCCGAAGGTTTTAAGCGTATCGGTTTACTTGATGATGCAGTAGAGGCACTGGTAACTTTGGAACAAAATAAACGACGCTTCCTCGACCTTTCCAACACAGTGATGCGACTCTACAAAGCGGTGCTGCCTGACAAGACAGCTCGCGAATTTGCTCTTGAAGTTATGCCTGTAAAAGTCATTGCAGAAAAAATACGTGCTCTGACTCCGCCAGCTGATATTTCACAAGTCATGCACCAAGTTGAGACTTTGCTGGATCAATCAATTGCGACAGAGGGTTACGTCATCAGTGAAAAAGGAACTCCTTACGGCGCTGAACATTTTCTTGATCTGAGTGCAGTTGATTTCGAAAAGTTGGCCGAAAT
>JABILA010000081.1 GCA_018654745.1 Alphaproteobacteria bacterium | reverse complement strand
GTTCTCTGTGAAAAACTTCGGCATCGTTGATATGCTTGTCTTTCAGATGGATTTACGGCATTTCAAATTGCAGGAAACCGGTGTAATCGATGTTGTTTTCTTGCAAAACGGGATTCATCTTTTGACCCGAATGTGATTCGCTGGAGGCCTTCGAAACGGAGGCTCCGGATGCGACCGAAGAAACAACGACAGGCCCGGCACGACGATTTATTCCGTGCCCGTCTCGATCAAATTATCAATCTGAAACACGCGCTTGTGGTTTTGGCCGACAAGATCGACTGGGACTGGATTGACGATCAGCTGGCGGAGCGGTTCTCCGCTGAAGGTCGTCCGGCGGAGCCGGTGCGTTTCATGATCGGCATGATGCTGCTGAAGGCGACCTATGCCCTGTCGGACGAGGCGACTTGGGATCGCTGGGTTCATGACCCGTATTTCCAGTATTTGACTGGCGAGGAATTTTTCCAGCACACTTTGCCGCACGAGCGCTCGGGTTTAAGCCATTGGCGCAAGCGCATTGGCGACGATCTGGATATCCTTCTGCAGGAGAGCCTGCGCCTGGCCGAAGAGAGCGGTGCCCTGAACAAGCGCGACATGGCACGGGTGACGGTGGACACCACGGTGCAACCGAAGGACATTGCCTTCCCGACCGACGCCGGGCTATTGCTGACGGCCATTCAACAGCTCGGCAAGCTGGCCAGGACCCACGATGTGCCATTGCGCCAGTCCTATGCCCGCGTTGCCAAACGGGCGGCCCTGATGGCCGGGCGTTATGCCCACGCCAAACAGTTCAGGCGCATGCAGAAAAAGCTCAAGTTCCTGCGCACCCGCCTGGGCCGCATCGTCCGCGACATCAGACGCAAGACCGATGATGACGAGGCCCTGCGCCAGGCCTTTGCCGTTCCTTTGAGCCGGGCCTCCAAAATTCGCCGCCAGAAACAGCGCCAGCGTGATCCCAAAATCTATTCCTGGCATGCCCCCGAGACCGAGTGCATCGGTAAAGGCAAGGCCCGAACGCCCTGGGAGTTCGGCGTCAAGGTTTCGCTGACCACGACCAACAAACGCTGTAAGGGCGGCCAGTTTATCCTGCACGCCAAGGCGCTGCCCGGAAGCCCTTATGATGGTCATACACTGAAGGAGGTGATCGAGGAAACCGAAGCTCTCACAGGACGTCAGATCGAGCGCGCCTATGTCGACAAGGGTTATCGTGGCCACGATACCGAAAATCCCGACCGGGTCTTCAAATCAGGCCAAAAGCGCGGCGTTCATGGACAGATCAAAAAGGAACTGAGGCGACGCTCCGCCATCGAAGCTGTGATCGGGCATTGCAAAACCGATGGCCATATGGCCAGAAACTTCCTCAAAGGACGCCTCGGTGACCAGATCAACGCCGTCATGACTGCCGTCGGCTACAACTTCCGCCTCATCCTCAAATGGTTGAGCAAGCTTTTATGCAAAATGATCGCTGTAATATGGGCTGTGATATGCCCGGTCTCAATGCTCAAACAGACTTCTTAACAACGGACTAATCATTGATAAAGAATGTAAGCCGCCCATCCACCATTTTAGCTTCTAAAATTCTATTATTAAATAGATATAAAGAAATGTAAATCTGACAAGTGATGTGAACATCACATCAAGTTAGCCGAACTGTAGGAATAAAAGAGGAAATAGGCGTACGAAATAGTGGGTATCGAGCCCCCGCAACCAAAAAACAGGGCAGCGTTAACTCTTGGATCAGATCGAAACATGCGGTGTCAATTCTCGGGGGTTTCGGGCCCCCGCAACCAATCGATCAAAGAAAAACCCCATTAACTTAATGAGTTGCGGGGTTTCTTGATTCCTGGAAATCTATTGCTGCTAACAATATCAAAGGGTTAGCCAGTTGGATCACCCCCCCCCCAAGTTCCCAGCAGAATACTTGCAAGTTGGTCTCCTTTTTACGGAGAAACAGACATAATTGAGGGCGGATATTCAAGTCCGCTTATAACCCGAAACAGAACTTCCGCACGTGGCGCTCAGAGATCGTCAGAAACTCGCCGCCGCCTTTTGACTGGCGCGATGATCGCAGCAATCATTCCGCCGCTGTTGGGGGCATGCCCCTGATGCCGTGACAATCACCGCCCGATCAGGGCAAAATCAAACGGGAGAGCTCTCCATCTGAATGACCAGATAAGGGGGGCAGGTCACCAGGTCGATCGAGGGCATTGAGGCACAGCCGCTTTAGTTCAATCTTGCGGTCCCGATAGCGAAATCCGTGCAGGTGGTCTAACTCACACGCTTTTCATGTTCGTCCCGTAATACCCGCTTCAAGACTTTGCCCAATGCATTTCGAGGAAATTCCGTACGAAACTCTACGCCGGAAAGGCGCTGGTGTTTTGCGAGGTTCTGGTTGGACCAGGTCAGGATTTCATCTTCATTGGCGCCATCGTGGGGAATGATGAGGGCGAGGGGCGTCTCACCCCATTTGTCATGAGGAACGCCAATCACCGTTACATCCAGAACGGCCGGGTGTTCACCGACAATGCTTTCAATATCTGCCGGGAAAATGTTGAAGCCACCGGAAATGATCATGTCCTTCTTACGATCGAGTATGTAGAGAAAACCGTCTTCATCCAGTCGGCCAATATCGCCGGAACGAATGAATGCGCGCCCGTCAGGAGACGTCCAGAGAATGGCTTCAGTCGCTTGCGGGTTGTTGTGGTATCCACTCATCATTCCAGCGCCATAGCCCGCTATTTCGCCAACTTCACCGGTATTAACTTCGGAGTCGTCGTCGCCAACTATTTTAACGTCAAATCCCAGTACGGGCGTGCCAACTGAATCCGGTTTCAGTTGATTTGTCCCTGGTTTGTTCATCGTTGCAAAGCCTTCGGAATATCCGTAAAGCTCGTAAAGATTAGGTGTCATTCGCTTCAGAACTTCCAGCTTCGTGTCGGGTCTGAGGGGGGAGCCGCCACAAAGAACCGCCTCAAGGCTGGAAAGGTCATAGTTGTCGAAATCCGGGCTATCCAGGGTGACGATGAATTGTGTTGGAACCATAAATGTATGAGTGATCTTCTCTTTTTGCACGGTATTCAGAAATTCCTTCGCACTGAACTCTGGCAGAATTACAAGTGTTCCACCGGCAAACAAGACGGGCAAAATCGCTAACCAGGTTCCATTTGAATACAACGCCGTCGTTGTCAGAGCCCGGCTGTCTACGTAGTAGCGCAATTCAATGGCATTGCTGAACGACCAGTGGAGACGGGCACCGTGGGACTGGAGGATGCCCTTGGGTAATCCAGTCGTGCCTGAGCTGTATATCAAATTAAAGTCGTCTCGGATGTCATAAGAAACATAAGGATATTCGGGCGAGGCTGTGGCTACAAACGACTGATATGTTCGCCAGTCGCTGTCTTTGAAATCATGAGAGATATATCCATTTTCACGGACAACACGAAGGTTGGCACGGCACTGGTCAATTTTATCCCGATAGACATTGGAACAGAACACAGCCACAGATCCACTATCATTCATCAGCCCCTCAACCTGGCCGGTGGTCAGCAGTCCACTCAGAGGAACAACGCAAGCGCCAGATCGAACGATGCCGTAGATAATTTCAAGAATATCTACGGAATTTTCCATCAATACAGCAACTTTGTGACCTTTCCCTATTCCTTCCGAAATCAACTGATTGGCAACCAGGTTCATATTCCGGTTAAAGTCACGCCAGTTCCGTCGCACGTCTCCGCAAATTACGGCTTCCTTTTCAGGAAAAAACTTCGCGTGAGTTGCCCACAGGTCCGGGAGAAAAACATGTGTGTTGTCGCTCAAAATCATATAATTCAACTTCTCAAATTCGACCGGGTTTCCAGACGCCAGAAATCAATTATCCGGCCCTTCAAGAATAATGACAGAACAAGCAGCCTCATCAAACCCGATAACACCGCCACCATTTTCGGCCATGGCGATTTTTGCGCCTATTGACTGACGTGCACCTGCTTCGCCGCGGAGCTGGGTGACCAGTTCATCGATCATTGAGAGGCCGGTAGCACCAACCGGATGGCCTTTTGAAACCAATCCACCGGACAGGTTAACCGGACGCTCACCGCCCAGCGTTGTTGCACCTGAAGCAACATATTCGCCACCTTTGCCTTCCTCACAAAATCCGAGCATCTCCATTTGATAAATTTCACAAAAAGAAGTGGCGTCGTGAAGTTCTACAATGTCGATGTCAGCAGGTGTCAGTCCCGACCTCGAATATGCTTTACTGGCAGCAACTGAACTGAGACCAGGTTCATCGATATCTCGGTATTTTCCACCTGACAATTCGCATGCCCTGATCTTGATAGCCCTTTGTTGGACTTCAGCAGGAAGTCTGGCGAGGTAGGATTCTGAACAAATGAGTGCAGCAGCAGCGCCGTCGCCGATCGGGGCGCACATGGAACGGGTCAGTGGATAACTGATTTCCCGATCATTCATGACGTCGTCGACACTGACTTCGAAACGATACTGGGCTTTGGGGTTCAAACTGCCGTGGTAATGGTTCTTGGAAGCCCCGGCAGCGATTTGACTCTGTGTCGTGCCGTACTTTTTCATGTGGTAGGCCGCTTGCATGGCGTAAGTGTCCATGAACACGGTACCATTCTTGTTTTCGACGTCAAATGGCTTGCCTGATTTTTCGCCAGCCTTCTTATAGTATTCTTTCCACTCTTCAGGATTAAGCTGGTCAATGCCAGCATCAAAGATTTCCTGTATCTTTGCCGGATCTTCCGGGACAAAAGTTTTTTCGACTCCGATTGCCAGCGACAGTTCAGATTGACCCGACAAAACGTCTTTCCAGGCTCCGTGAAATGCCATCGATGCTGTCGCACAGCCGCCTTCGACATTGATGATCGGAACGCGTTCGGGAAATAACCCATCATTCACCAGTGGTGTAAAACAGACCTGACCGCGAATGCAGTTTTGGCCAAAGGTGCCCATGCCGCAATTGCCGAACCAGGCTTGTTCTATGTCGCTGGCATCTGAAATGCCAGCATCTTCAAGTACACCCAGATAAGCCTCTCTGGTTAGGTCCCGAAAGGACGCTTCAGGCATTTTCTTGAAAGCGGTCGTGTAGGAGGCGATAACATAGGCTGAAGGCATTAATTGTAGTTCCTCGTAAAATAAAACCCGTTACCGGGCGGCATAACCACCATCCAGAGCCAGTTCTGTACCCGTCATGAAGGATGAATCGTTGCTTGCCAAAAAAAGTGCACCGTTGGCAATTTCATATGGTTGAGCCATTCGACCAAGTGGGTTGCGCGTTTTGGCAAGTTCGCGGAACTCACTTTTGGTAATGTTCCGAGACACCAGAATGTCGTCATACATTGGTGTTTCCGTAGCCCCAGGATGCAGTGAATTACAGCGAATATTGTAGCCAAGTTCAGCGACCTCAACTGCAACTGACTTGGTGAAGAGGCGAACACCGCCTTTGGTCATTGTATAAATGCCAGTCCGGGCAGTACCAACAAATCCAGCCGTCGACGAAACGTTGATAATGGAGGCAAAAGGGAGATCTGGACTTCTTTGTTTCATATGACCGATGGCAATTTTGCAGCCGAGAAAGACACCTTTCAGATTGACCGAACATAGACGGTCAAAAATATCGACCGTTGTTTCCTCAATCGTCAGGTTTTCGATAAGCCCGGCATTATTCATCACTGTATCGATACGATCAAACCGGTCCAGCGCTTCATCGAAACATTCAATCCAGGCGGCTTCATCAGTGACGTCAAGTTTGACCGCTATGGCTTTACCACCCTCGTCGCAAATTTTCTTTGCAACATTTTTGGCACCCAGAAAATCGATATCACAGACAACGACCTGGGCACCTTCTGATGCAAACAGCTTCGCGCTTGCTGCACCAATTCCTCCTGCAGCTCCTGTAACCAGCGCGGTGTTTCCTGACATACGCATTTCTATTTCGCCTTGTTAGAGAGGAAATCTTTCCTTGATCCATGGTACAAGTCTTGCCATCAAATCATTCAGAGTAGCGTTGTCTTGCTCGCCGTCTTCTGGCTCGAAGTAATGTAAGGCATTCGGAAAATCCCAATATTCCTTGTCGGCAGACTGAACTGTGTCGAAAATCAATTGTGAATGGGTTTTTGGGTATACATCCAGGTCGCGCCCGGCATTGATGACGACTGCCGGCTCTGTAATTGAGCCCGCATTTTTCGGAATACTTGCATTGGATGAAAGTCCGGACCAGGTCGATAGCCAACCATCAGGTGTCACAATACGAGCGAAGCCCAAACGCTGATAATTCATAAGATCCGGGCGTGGACTGAGAAGAGAGCCATAGTCCCGGTCAGTTGGATCCATGGTTCTATCGACGTAGTGAAGATTGGCCATGGTTCGGTAAATAGTGATCAGAGGCTGGAAAGCTTCTCGCTGCAAGACTCGTCGTTGCACATCCAGGGGGAGACTCTCGAAGTCTTCGGCACCGTGTTGGGCTGCAGCCGCCGCGGAGATGTTGATCATTTCATGAGCGCATGCGTCAATGCGCCGGACACGATCAAGCTGGGCGTTTCGGTATCGGGCAACAAATTCCGGCGTATATTCAATCCATTCAGGAGGGGGCTTGAAGCCGTTCCGCGGATCATACATATCCAGTTCCGGGTCCGACAGGAACGGATCCGCTTCGTTGACGACAGACGGGTCAATGACCTCGTTGATGATCAGTCCCTGACCACAATGCGCGGCCATGTAAATGATGGCGTCACCAGGGATCAAGTCAACTTTTTCCAATCTGGTTCGCTTTCCACCGGGGGTGTAGCGTATGCGGTCTGCGGGTGCCAGCTTTGCTTGAGACTGATAAAAGGAAAAAAGCGCGCCGCCGCCCGAATTTCCCAACATAATGATTTTCTCAACACCACGCTCTTTCAGCCAGTCCATGTAGGTACCGATGTCCATGACAAGCTTTTCATGTAAACAATCAGTATCATTATTGAGTGAACGCACATTTGCACCCAGACAGGCATAGCCAGCCTTCAAAATGGCACCGAAAGTATGATGTTCGCTGAAGTCGACACGGGTGTGGGCTGCAATGACCGCAACTTTCGGGTTGGGATTGTTCTTCGGCGTCCAATAAACACCCCTTATTCGTGCGCCATCTTTTGAGTTGAGGGCAACAGGTTCACCAACAATGTTTTCGGTCGGTTCGCGGAACCGTATTTGAGTGCCGTGCCAATAAGTCTTCGATAAAAGTTGTAGAGCCATTTAGTCCTCAAAACATTGAATTAGGCAGGAACAAGGATATTGCAGGAAAGGCCAACAGCAAGAGCAAGATAACGAATTCAGCTCCGAGAAAACGGGTGATACCTGCGAATATTGTGTGCACCTTGAGATCACGCCCAACGACGGACTGAATGACAAATGCGTTGAGGCCCACGGGCGGTGTTATCAAACCAATTTCCAACAATTTGACGACAATGACTCCGAACCAGATCAGGTTGAAACCCATATTCTCAACCAGTGGAACTGCGAAAGGTAGTGTAAGTAACAAGATGCCAATGGGATCGAGGAACATACCCAGGACGATGAAAATCAGGCATAACACTGCCATAACCATTACATCTGATAACTGGGCCGCTTCGACAAGACCGACGAGCCACGGTGCAACCCCTGTGAGCGAAATGAAGGACACGAAAATCTTGGCGCCGAAAGCAATCAGAAAAATCATTGACGTTTGATAAGCAGTTTCGCGCAAGGAGAGGATGATCGACGCCAAATTCAGACGTTTCATGAGAACGCCGAGGATAAGGGCGAGCACGGCGCTGACTGCTGCGGCTTCTGTTGTTGTTATAAAGCCACCATAAATGCCGCCTGCGATAACGGCGAACAGAAGAATCGCTGGCCATGCCTTGAAGGCGGCTTTTCTACGGTCGCCTGGCTTTCGTTCCTCGGTTGTTTGAGGTGCTTCGTCAGGCGAAATCTTTACCCAAATCAGAACGACAATTATATAGCCGACAATGGAAACCAGACCCGGGAGCAAGCCAGCCATAAAAAGTTTTTTGATCGATGTTTCCGTGAATATTCCGTACAGGATGAAGGGCACACTTGGTGGTATCAAGGAACCCAGGGTGCCACCTACTGCAACAGAAGAAGAGGCAAGTTTCTTACCATAGCCGAAACGCAACATTTCAGGGACGCAAATCCGTCCCATGGCGGCGGCGCAAGCAACACTGGACCCCGTAATAGCTGAAAATCCACCGCACCCCAGAATAGATGCGATTGCGAGCCCACCAGGGACTCTCGCCAGCCAGACACGGGCAGCATAGTAAATATCAGTTGTTATGCGAGCATGGAAAGCAAGCTGGCTCAGGGCAATAAACAGCGGCACCATTGTCAATTCAAAGGAATGAACAAAATCATAGCTGTTGGAGGTCAGAACAGGCTGTGCTGCCCGTAAACCTTGCTCAAAGTCAAACTCGCCGCCGTGGGGCCAGGCATAAAACAGAAATGTACATATTACCGCAACTGACCCAAGACAGAAAGCGATTGGCACTCGCAAGGCCAGTAATACCAGTATGCTGGCAAAGCCGGCAGAACCAAGAATAAATGGATCCATCAGAAAAACTCATCAATTTTTCCAGGGGTGACACCATCGCCTCTGATGGCTGAAATTCCGTCCGAGACCAATAGAAGAACCATCCTCAGGGACATTAAGGCAAAGCCAACAAAAAATGTCAGGCGCCCCGGCCATTCGGGTAAATAGAGAGCGCCATCAAAATAGTTTCCATAATCGTAGGCTTCGTAAAACACCAGGCCGGCCGCCCAAGTCAAAGGCAGGACCATTATCAACGCGACCAGTGCTGCAAATGCATATAGATATGAACTTGTGCGCGGGGAGACCCAGCCTGTAAAAACCTCGACTGAAATATGTCCCCTGTCGGCCGTTACAAAGGCCCAGGGCAAAGCAACCAGCGTAACCATCAATTCACCGGTAATTACGTAATGATCAGGAATTTCCAGTATTGGGACTAGACGGGCAGCTGCAGAAGAGACAACCACAATCCCCAAAACCAGGATCAAAAGACTGGAGATATCCCGGCCAGCCTGTTCCAGTTTGGCAAGGAATCGAGGGCCAGGCTTAGATGCCTGGCCCTCATTCATTTCGCTGCTCAATTCTTCTTCCATGGGTAGCCCTTGGCTGTGCGAATACCTTCATATTTCGCCAACAGCTTACCGTAGTCATCAAACAATTTCTGTCCAGGCAGGCCATTGTCGTTTGTGCGCTTCACCCAGTCTTGGATAAAAGGAGCGGCGGCATTATTCAGTTTTCCCTTTTCACCTTTGCTCATCTCATGGATGTCGACGCCAGCAGCTTCGATGGCCGCCCTTGATTTGGACGTCATATTGATCATTATCTCAGCATAATGGTCGACGAAGTCTGAGCCAACACCGTGAATAGCTTTCTGCTCGTCAGCTCCCAATTTGTCATATACAGATTTGTTCATGACAATGGCAAATGCGAGGAATTGCCCCCAGTTCATTACTGTCATCTTCTTTGCAATTTCCTGCTGCTTGAAGACGGGGATAGCGTACATATAGTTTTGATTGCAATCCACGACACCTGAATCAAGTGCTGTATAGACTTTGGATTGCCCCATGCTAACAACGTTGGCACCAAGTCCCTTGAATACCTTGCCGTAGAATCCTGTTGCGCGCAACTTTACGCCCTTCAGATCTGCTACTGTTTTCACGTGAGTTTTGGTGCAGATAAGTTGTCCAGGAGAAGTCGTTATATTTGTGATGTAGACCAGGCCGAGATCCGAAAACATTTTTTTCAATTCAGCATTGGTTGACGCAAATTCGTATGTACCACGCAATGTTGACCAGATGTCACTCACCTCGAAAGGCAAATCAGCGACGCTATAGGCTGAAAGTTCTTTCGGTGTATACGCAGCAATGATGGTACCTACGTCTGCTGATCCTTTACCAACACCCTTTACGGCGGCTTTTGATTTCATGAGCGCGCCAGCCCAGTGAAATTCGAATTTAACCTTGCCATTTGTCCGTTTGGTAATTTCCTCAGCGACCCACTGCATTCCCGCTGCGCGAGCTCCGCGGTTCGGTCCGCCATCGGACCAGCGAAGTGTTTGTGCAGACGCCGCTGATGTAAAACTTGTCGCCAGCATTGTTCCAGCGACGGCCATTGGCAGGATTTTCAGATATCGTTTTATCATGTTTGTGTTTTTCCTTTTTCAATTCGTGGCCGGAATGGAATAATTTTGTTTCATAACGCCCACATGTAACCCTATTGGTGTCTTTGCAGCACAGATATCTCTGGATGCTAAACTTTGGCTTTTGTGTTGAAAATATTGAAAGTCTTTGAATGCTCTCTTGGATTTAAATCACACAAAAAATATTGCTTCGTATTCGAAGGAAAAACGAGGTTGTCAGTTTCAAATGCGATTGTCAAGTTTTCTGTTTGATGCCGCAATCCAATTATTGACCGATGCAAGAGAGTCTATCTGAAGCCAACAATAGTTGCCACAAATCGTTATTTTGCACCAGTTATTAGATGATCTTCAAGCAATTTTGGCCTCACTGTCGGTGTCGGTGCGTCGAGCAAAAGCAGATTGTCAAAATTGCAAACAGTTCTGATGACATATTGTAATCATGAGTAATAGCTTCGCATTCGAAGTAAAACATTGTAGGTATGGTTTGTGACTAATTTCTCTGTGGCGCAATAACTTGACGGAAACCACTGGTGATTCAATCCCTGCATTGGCTTCATCAACTACTGGCCCCAGCCAGTGGAGAGCAATTTGGGTCCTCCAAACAGGTCGGGGCGAAATGGTCTACACATAAGTGATTTGCTTGTTTGCTATTATTGGAGTTTGCGATGTCTGGAAGTGTATCTATTGGTCGTCAACAAGTGTCACTTGTTGAACTCAGGGAACATGGTGCCAGGGCGGCGACGGGGTTTTCGCAGCTCGGGGTTTCCGCCGGTGACTGTGTTGCCACATTGCTCAGAAATGACTTTTCCTGTTTCGAAGTCGCATTTGCGGCTGATCTACTGGGCGTTTATGTTGCACCGATCAACTGGCACAACAAAAGCAGCGAAGTCGTACATGTCATTCAAGACTCAGGCGCGCGGATACTGGTCGCCCACGATGACCTTCTCGCTGCAGTGCAGTCTGACATACCAGATAATGTAAACGTATTTGTCGTGCCGTCCGGTACCAACGTGGGTGCATCCGTGGGGGACGATAACGTTTTGACTCTCTGGCAGGATTGGTTGAATAGTTTCAATGAGTGGCAGGGAGAGGCACCTCCGCCGGTGGGATCAATGATTTACACTTCGGGTACAACGGGATTGCCAAAAGGGATACGCCGACAGCCGCCGCACCCAAAAAACCTTCCAGTGATCAAAAAAATCAAGGATCAGATGTTTGGGTTCAGCACAGGCCAGGAAATACGAACCGTTGTTACCGGGCCATTGTACCACTCCGCGCCTTATCGGTGGGCACTTGACTCCGCTGCCGCGAACGCCTTCATCGCAATTCAACAACGATTTGATGCCGAAGATCTGCTATCTCTCATAGAGACACACAGCATCACACACCTGCAAATGGTGCCAACCATGTTTTGGCGCTTGCTGAAATTGCCTGAGGAAATTCGAGGCAAATACGATTTGTGCTCGCTCGAGTATGTTGTCCATGCCGCAGCACCGTGTCCACCCGGGGTAAAGCAAAGCATGTTGGATTGGTGGGGGCCAATCATTCATGAGTACTACGGCGCGTCCGAAATAGGACCGATCTCACTTGCCAACCCGGATGATGCCGTTCGCAAGCCTGGCACGGTTGGACGTTTGCTTGAGGGCGCAAAGATCATGGTATTGGACGATGACGGAAATGAAGTCGGTACTTCGCAGATTGGAGAATTTTATCTCCGCCAGACACTTTGGCCGGATTTTGACTATCATAATAAACCGGAAGAACGCGCAGCATTGGAAAAGGATGGGCTCGTCACAGTAGGGGATGTCGGATACGTAGACGAAGATGGATATCTTTTTTTGATGGACCGCGCCAAGGACATGGTGATTTCGGGAGGTGTAAACATCTATCCAGCCGAAACCGAAGCAGTTCTTGTTACCATGCCAGAAATTGCTGATTGTGCTGTGATAGGAATTCCTGACCGTGAATTCGGCGAGCGCCTTCTTGCTTTTGTCGTTCGTTCGGGCGATTCTGATATTGATAGCCAGGGGATTATCAAATGGTTGTCCAGCAAGATATCAGGATACAAAGTCCCTCGAGAGTATGTTTTTCAGGATAGTCTGCCACGTGAGGACTCTGGTAAGGTTTTTAAGAAAGAACTTCGATCACAATATTGGGTGGATAGTGACGCAAAAATCTGAACCCACAGATTTGCACAAGGAGTAGTTCTTTGACCCGGAAAAAAGACAACGCAGGCAAAAAGGTGGAAACCTCTCCTTCTTCGGCAACATCAAGCGAATCATTTTATTACGAGCCTGGCGAAAGCGTTGGCTATCTTTTACGTGATTGCTATCGAAGTTTTTCCAAGCAGTTGGAAAAAAAGATTGGTGAATATGACATCAAGATTGGTCAATGGTTTTTCCTTCGGGAACTTTGGGAAGATGATGGTCTGAGCCAACGTGAACTGGCAAGGCGAACAGGCATGATGGAATCGACAACTGTGGTTGCGATTCGCGGAATGATCAAGGCAGACCTGGTCCAACGGGCGCATGATCCATTTGACAAGCGGCGTTATTTTGTTCGATTGACAGCAAAAGGCCGCCGCCTCAGAGACAAACTTTTGCCCTACGCCCGTGAAGTAAATGAAAAAGCAACTGTTGGGTTAAGCGCGTCAGAAATTAAGAAATTCCGTAGTGTTCTGAAAACCCTAAAGAAGAATTTACGTAGTTCTGAATGAGTTGGAGCGTTTCCGAATTTCGCGGAAACGTAGCGAATCCATAAATTACTGGTCCGAGCTGATAGTTGATTCCAAAGCGAGTCCGTTTTAACCGCAATCGGCCATGCTTGAACTGATTGTAGCCAAATACGGCACAAAGTTCGTCTGAATATCCTTCCAGATATTGACCAGATTTCGCAGCACACAGAATTTTCAATGGACAAAGCTTCGTATTCGAAGTATAAGCTTCGTATTCGAAGTACTTTGATTCACTGGACATGATGGAGAGGTTGCTGAATTGAACAAAGCCACGCCAAAACGACTTGTAATTGGCATGACAGGTGCCACCGGTGCAATTTACGGCGTCCGATTGCTAGAGGTACTTCAGGACAGCGACGTTGAAACCCATCTCGTTGTCAGTAAATGGGCGCAACAAACTGTCGAGCACGAAACCGGTCACAAGATCGACTATCTGCGTTCTCTGGCTGATGCTACCTACAGTTCTGGTGATATGGGTGCAGCGGTTTCGTCCGGCTCATTCCATACAGATGGTATGGTCGTTGTGCCTTGTTCCATGCGGACAGTGGCGTCAATCGCGACTGGTGTAGGTGATCACCTCGTCCACCGTGCCGCTGATGTCATTCTGAAGGAACGCCGCAAACTTGTGCTGGTGGCCAGGGAAACACCACTCAGCGATATCCATCTTGAGAATCTTTTGAAGCTTTCGCGCATGGGCTCTGTGATCTTGCCGCCGATGACAGCGTACTACAATCATCCAAAATCACTAATGGATGGGGTTGATCACATTGTCATGCGCATTCTCGACCAATTTGACATCTCTACCGATCTTGTCGAGCGCTGGACGGGTGAAATGAAAAACCGTTCAGCAGATATCCAATCGATTATTTGAAATCCAAAACTTCCAGATAACCTGAAACAAGAGAGAAAATAATGAGCACCAATCCGACAAAAACAGTCGCAACGAAAGAAGAAATCAAAAGCCTCCGCAATACCATTGACTGGTTGCGCCGAAACGGCGATCTGATGGAGACCGACAATGAAGTAAATCCGGATCTGGAAATTACCGGTCTGCAGAAAATTTTTGACGGTGCCCATCCAATGCTCTTCAACAACGTCAAGGGCATGCCTCATGCGCGGGCCGTCACCAATTTATTCTCAGATATAGATGTCGTTGACCGCATGTTCGGATTTGACGGACCGGTGGATCGTACACGCAAGATTGCCAAAGCCCTCAATAACCCAACAAAACCGAACATTGTCGGTGTCGATGAAGCACCATGTCAGGAACATGTGATTACTGATGACCTGGACGTTAATAAATGGATTACGGCGATTCGCCATACCGAACTTGAATCCGAATTGACCATTGGTTCGGGTATTCGTTGCGTCGCCGGAGAATACTTCGATGGCGGTTCTGATCTTGGTTACAACCGTATGAATTTTCGCTGGGGTAACGTCGGAACCTTCCAGATTTCTCCAGGTTCCCACATGTGGCAGGTCTATACAGAACATTACCACGATGAAAAACCGATCCCGCTAACCATGTGCTTTGGCGTGCCCGCGGCCTGTACGTTGCTAGCCGGTGCAGGTTTCGATTATGTCATCCTGCCCAAGGGGTGTGATGAGATTGGTGTTGCCGGCACCATCCAGGGCGAAGCAGTCAACCTGGTCAAGGCGCAAACAGTCGATGCCTATGCCATTGCAGAATCCGAATATGTCCTTGAAGGCTATATCGTGCCAAAGGACAAACGGTATGAGACAAAGGAATCTGAAGACAACGACGTTCAAGGTCGCTATCACTTCCATCCTGAATGGGCTGGATATATGGGCAAAGCCTATAAGGCACCAACATTCCACGTCACCGCCATCACCATGCGTAAACCGGAAGAAAAGCCGATTATCTTCCCGTTGGGTGTTCATACTTCTGACGACAGCAATATTGATACGACCGTCCGTGAAGCGGCTATTCTGGAACTGTGTGAGCGACTGCAGCCAGGTATCTGTATCGATGCCCATATCCCTTATTCAATGACGGACTGGGGTGGGTGCATTATCCAGGTCAAGAAGCGTAATCAGATTGAAGAGGGCTGGCAGCGGAATTTCCTCTCTGCAATTTTGTCCTGTTCGCAAGGCATGCGTTTGGCAATTGCCGTCAGCGAGGATGTCGACATGTATTCCATGGATGACATCATGTGGTGCCTGACGACACGCGTTAATCCACAGTTGGACATTCTTAATCCGTTACCGGGAGGCCGTGGCCAGACGTTCATGCCCTCAGAGCGTTTGACTGCTGGTGACAAAGCATGGACCGCATCCAATACTGATTTTGAAGGCGGCATGGGCATCGATGCCACAGTGCCGTTCGGATATGAAAGTGACTTCCATCGGCCGGTCTACCCTGTCGACAAAGTCAAACCCGAGGACTTTTTCTCTGCCTCGGACATTGAAAACGCGAAATCCCGGATGCATGGCTGGTTCCTGTCCCTGGCCCGCACTGGAAGATAGTCTCCTCCCTGAACTGAACGCGACCGGTAAATCCAAATGCTTGAAAACATTCGAGTACTTGATATCAGCAATCAGCTTGGTTGGCTGGCCGGTCGCATTTTTTCAGACCTTGGGGCGGAAGTTATCAAAGTTGAGCCAACAGTTTCGTCGAAAAACGATAACGACTGGCGTGCCAACAACATCAGTAAACAATTCCTGTTACTTGACCTGAACGCACCTGATGGTCGTAAAGAGTTCGACCGTCTCGTTCCGAAATTTGACATATTAATAGAAACCGCGGCACCGGGTTCCGACCTCGCCGGGTTTCTGAACCCGGAAAGACTGGCGAACCTCAATGCCGGTTTGATTCATGTCTCGATAACGCCGTTTGGACGATCAGGTCCGCGCGCAGAATGGCGGGCGTCGGATATCGAAATTATGGCAGCCAGTGGTGCTATGTCACTTGCTGGTGAACGTGAAGGAACACCTTTGCGGGTCTCTGTGCCTCAATCGGGGAGTTGGGCGGGTGCGCATGCTGCCGCTGGTGCCCTGGTTGCCCTGATCGATCGAAACAATAGTGGTCTGGGACAGCTTGTGGAAGTGTCTGCTCAGGCATCCATTATCGCTGGTCTCGCCCATGCGCCGACTTTTGTCGATTTGCTGGGACAAACACCGACACGTGCTGGATCAAAGATTACCGGCCGATCGGAGCACGGCGTTGACTATACAGCATTCTGGCCGTGCAAAGATGGCTATATAAATTTTGTCCTTTATGGCGGTCCGGCTGGCAAGCGAACCAACAAGGCACTCGCCGACTGGATGAAAGAGCGAGAATTTGACGGCGGCGCTATGGCCAATATGGACTGGACGACGTTTGATCCTAAAAGCATCCCGGTAAATGTTGTCAGAGACCTGGAAAAGCCCATAGCGGAATTTTTCCAATCAATCACAAAATCGGAATTTCTCGAAGAAGCTTGTGATCGGGAAATGTTGGGGTATCCCGTATCCACGGTCGCTGATATTTCAGTTGACCCTCAACTCCAAGTACGTGATTTCTGGACTGATATTGCCTTGCCAGATGGAACGGCAGAAAGACATTGCGGGGCATTCTTCATCGCTGATGGAAATCGACCAAAAATCAGTGCAGGAGAAACGACGACCGTTGAGAATCTACTTAGCAACACTGGCGAACAAAAGCTGTCCGTGCAGGCACAACCTGGCTCCACACCGAAGCAGAAATCTGCACTGGCCGAACTGAAAGTAGTAGAATTTGGCGGGTACGCTGCAGGGCCGCATGTTGGTAAATTATTGGCCAATTTCGGGGCGGAGATTGTTCACGTTGAATCTGAGGATCGACCTGACGGGTTTCGGCTTGAATATCCGCCCTTCAAAGATGGCAAAGTCGGTGTCAACAGAGGAGGCTGTTTCGCATTTTTCAATGATTCGAAATATGGCGTAACACTGGACCTGAAATCGGCGGAAGGGCTTGCAAAAGCTCGGAAGCTAATTGACTGGGCAGATATCGTTATCGAAAACATGCGTCCCAATGTCATGAATCGACTGGGTCTCGGCTATGACGAGATTTCCAAAACCAATCCTCAATTAATCATGTTGTCTACATGCAACATGGGCCAGACAGGTCCCAGGGCACATACACCAGGCTTTGGTTCGCAGCTTTCTTCCCTCGCCGGGATTTATGGCAATATTGGCGAAACCGACGGTTCACCGATGTTGCTCTACGGTCCCTATATCGATTTTATTGCATCGGTGATGGCGACATCGGTTTCCCTCGCAGCATTGTATCGAGCCAGGCGGACATCAAAAGGAAGCTACATAGATGTTTCACAGTACGAAACCGGACTGCATTTCATGTCCGGCGCTCTGTTGAACTACCATTGTGATGGTACCGTTGCAACCAGGCGTGCAAACAGGGACGACTATGCAGCACCTCATAACGCATATCGCTGTCGTGACGATCGCTGGCTCGCGCTTTCCTGCCGGGATGACGATGATTTCAATAAGCTTGTGGAATGTCTTGATCTGGAAAAACGGATAGACGAACAGTTGTTTTCAAACACGATCCTACGTCATCATAATGCAGCGAAACTGGATGAAATAATATCGGAAGTCATAGTCGAGCTCGACGCCTTTGAACTGGCGGGAAAACTCCAGAGGGTCGGTTTGGCTGCTTATCCTGTGAATGATATTGCCGATCTCTTCTCTGACCCTCAGTTGCATGCGCGCCAGAACTGGCGCCGCCGCAATCATGCGGTAATTGGCGACCAAGCCTATGGCTTTCCCGGTTTCGACCTATCCCGAACTCCAGGGGATATTACAAAGGCGGCACCTTTGCTCGGTGGTGACAATGAATTTGTTTTCGAAAATATGTTGAAGCCTGGGTCACAATAACCGAAGGAACTGGACGGAAATGGGACCGTTAAAAGGATTGAAAGTTGTCGAGTTTGCCGGCATTGGTCCTGGCCCATTTGCCGCAACAATGTTGGCCGATATGGGCGCCGAAGTTGTGCGCATAGACCGCAAAGGAGGGGTAACGCCTGGCATACCCATACCGCCCGAGACAAATCTGCTGGCTCGCGGTCGACGCTCTGTGGGTCTTGACCTGAAAAACCCCCAGGGAATCGAGGCGGCACTCAGGCTGATTGATCAGGCAGATGCGCTTATTGAAGGTTTCCGTCCGGGTGTGATGGAGCGGTTGTCTCTTGGTCCCGATGATTGCCTGGCACGAAATCCAACGCTTGTTTACGGTCGCATGACCGGATGGGGGCAGGATGGCCCGCTGGCCAAGGCAGCAGGTCATGACATCAATTACATATCACTTACGGGTGTCCTGGCGGCAGTTGGGAAGACGGAAACGGGCCCAATACCACCTCTCAACCTGGTCGGTGATTTTGGCGGTGGCGGTATGTTGTTGTCCTTTGGTTTGCTTGCAGCACTCTGGGAAGCTCAGCGCTCAGGCAAGGGACAAGTTGTTGATGCAGCGATGACAGATGGCAGTGCCATGCTGATGGCCGCATTTTTCGGTCGCTTCAATGCCGGTGCCTGGTCGCTTGAGCGGGAAGATAATCTGCTCGATGGAGCAGCACCCTTTTATAATACTTACGAATGTGCCGACGGTAAGTGGATCAGCATAGGCGCGCTGGAACCTCAGTTTTACGATCCCCTGATAAAGGCACTTGGACTGACGGAAGATGAACTGGGAGACCGATGGGACAAGTCGCTCTGGCCCAGACAGCAGCAGATTTTCACAGCTCTCTTCCTTCAGAAGTCCCGGCAAGACTGGTGCTCACTGATGGAACCTTATGATGTATGTTTCACGCCGATCCTCGACATGGGAGAGGCTCCAGACCATCCACACAATACCGCACGGGGCACCTACGTAACACACGACGGCGTTCAGCAACCAGCGCCAGCGCCCAGATTCAGTCGTACTCAGGCGGAGCTGGGGAGGAATGCCTCTGCACCGGGAACAGATACGCACCAAACCCTGTCCGATTGGGGGTTCTCGAAAGAGGAACTTGAGGGGCTTTGCGAAGAAGGTGTAATTCATGAGTGAATGGTGTCCAATACTGGATTCAACTCCCGGTATTCCTGGATGGGTACCAGTTGATCACTAAATGTTGGAAATCGAACAGAAAATATCTTTCATTACCTGGATGCATCAGGTGTTTGGCCCGGAACAACCAGTCAACGGTCTCTGGGTCGTATCTAAACCGATGTGTATTAGCAAATAAAGTTGGTTGCATGCCCCCTGCAACCAAAATAAACCCGCAACCTTAACAGGTTAGCGGGTTTTTTGTTATTGGGGAAGTTTCAACGAAAACATTGTCTACTTAGGACAAAACGACAAATCCTGCATTCGAAATCAAAATGCAAAATCTCCATTGGGGGCAATATCTAATTGATGTGAGATCCCATAGGAACATCTCATTAACTAAATTCAAATCCAGCGCGTTGCATTTCCATTAATAATGATGGTATTTCATCTATTAATTTAACAAATGATATTTTGTCCCTTATTGATCCTTGCAACAAGTATGGTGGCAGCCTGTTTATGAGAAATGGCCTGCAAATAATGACAGCCGGGGCTTACATGCTCGCGATCAGGAAGAAGACAAAATGTTTTACAAGAGCGATTCTATTGCAGGTTATGACGATGTTTTATGGGCTGCGATGCAGGATGAATCTGTGCGACAGGAAGAACATATTGAGCTGATTGCTTCTGAAAATTATACCAGCCCCCGTGTAATTGAGGCTCAGGGTTCTCAACTGACGAACAAATATGCTGAGGGCTATCCGTCAAAGCGTTATTATGGTGGTTGCGAACATGTTGATGTTGTTGAACAATTGGCGATTAATCGCGCAAAGGAATTGTTTGGGGCAGACTACGCGAACGTTCAGCCGCATTCCGGCTCGCAGGCCAATGCCGCCGTTTATATGGCTCTCGTTCAGCCCGGAGATACAATATTGGGAATGAGTCTGGCACACGGTGGCCATCTGACGCATGGCTCGCATGTGAATTTCTCCGGCAAAATTTATAACGCCGTACAATATGGCCTGACAGATGCGGGCATTATTGATTACGAAGAAGTTGAAAAACTGGCAGTTGAGCACAAGCCAAAAATGATCGTAGCCGGATTTTCTGCGTATTCTCAGGTCGTAGACTGGGACAGGTTTCGCCAGATTGCTGACCTGGTTGACGCCTATCTGTTTGTAGATATGGCCCATGTCGCAGGCCTGGTTGCAGCTGGCTTGTATCCCGACCCATTGCCTTTTGCCGATGTGGTTACAACGACCACCCACAAAACCCTCCGCGGGCCGAGGGGTGGACTTATCCTCGCTCGGTCAAATCCGGATCTTGAGAAGAAACTGAACTCAGCCGTTTTCCCTGGCGGCCAGGGTGGCCCTTTGATGCATGTCATTGCCGCGAAGGCCGTCGCTTTCAAGGAAGCGTTGGAGCCAGGGTTCAAAAAGTATCAGGCTCAGGTTATCAAAAACGCTGATGTGTTGGCGAAAGTGCTGATCGAGCGTGGCTACGACGTCGTGTCCGGTGGCACTGCAAATCATTTGTTTTTGCTTAGCCTGATCAAACAGGGGCTGACGGGTAAGGTTGCAGACGCGGCTCTTGGACAAGCCAATATTACTGTCAACAAAAATGCTGTACCCAACGACCCACAATCACCCTTTGTGACCTCAGGCCTGCGTATTGGGTCACCTGTGATTACGACACGTGGCTTCAAGGAAGAGCAGTGCCGAGAGCTGGCTGGCTGGATAGCTGACGTTCTTGACGCTTTGCAGGTCGGTGACGGGAAAGAAGCCATATCTGCAGTCAAGGATAAGGTACTGACATTGTGCGCCGAATTTCCGGTGTATCGCCAGGCCGCCTGATTATTCATGATGTATTGCGCAAATTCTAACTCCGTCTGGCCGAAGGGATAAAATAGATGGCCATCAGTTTGTTTGACATGCTGAAAGTCGGGATTGGTCCTTCCAGTTCACATACTGTTGGACCGATGAAGGCTGCGCAGAGGTTTGTCGTATCGCTTGAAGATGAACGGCTTCTCGACAGTGTTGCGCGCGTGCAGATACAGCTTTATGGCTCTCTTGGGGCGACGGGCAGGGGGCACGGCACCGGTTCCGCTGTATTGTTGGGCCTGGAAGGGCACAGACCTGAAGAAGTTGATCCCGCACAGATTCCCTCACGAAGCCTCGAAATCATCAGTACGTCAAAAATGGAGCTGAATGGAAAACGCACTGCGGCCTTTGACGAAGACCAGGACCTTATTTTTCACCAGACTGAATCACTGCCATATCATGCAAACGGCATGAGTTTTACGGCATTTGATAACAGCGGAAAAACCGTCAGCCATAAAGTCTATTACTCAGTCGGAGGTGGTTTTGTTGTTGACGAAGAAATCGCGGGCCGAAATCACATTGTCGAAGATGAAACCAAGCTTCCCTACCTGTTCACTTCCGGTGACCAACTTCTTGAAATGTGCCGCGATAGTGGATTAACCATCGCTGAAATAATGATGGAAAATGAAAAAGTCTGGCGTAGCGAAGAAGATATCCGCGCTGGCATTTTACATATTTGGCAAGTGATGCGCGAATGTGTGCAAACAGGCATACAGCGCGAGGGGTGTTTGCCAGGTCCGATGAAAGTCAAACGCAGGTCTGCCGATCTTTATAAGGAACTGAGTAACCAGAAAAGCAAAGATTTGAAAACGCCATCTCTGGGTGCCATGGACTGGATTAATCTTTATGCCCTGGCTGTGAATGAGGAAAATGCTGCAGGTGGCCGCATCGTTACGGCCCCAACTAATGGAGCGGCAGGGATCATTCCATCAGTATTGCATTATTATATGGAGTTCTGCCCTGGTTCGAACGAAGAAGGTGTAATCCGATTTTTACTGAGCGCAACAGCGATTGGCATCTTGTTCAAAATCAATGCTTCCATTTCGGGCGCTGAAGTCGGTTGTCAGGGGGAAGTCGGGTCTGCCTGCGCCATGGCTGCTGCGGGTCTGGCAGAAGTTCTCGGCGGAACACCTGCCCAGGTCGAAAATGCCGCTGAAATTGGTATGGAACATAACCTGGGACTGACATGTGACCCCATAGGCGGGTTGGTGCAGATACCATGTATCGAACGCAATGCCATGGCAGCCGTAAAAGCAATCAATGCGGCGTCATTGGCGCTTCGAGGCGATGGCGAACACCTGGTGTCGTTGGATGAAGTGATCAAGACAATGCGGGATACCGGCCGGGACATGCTGGATATCTATAAAGAAACCTCTCGGGGCGGATTGGCCGTTAACGTCATCGAGTGCTGAGAGCTGAAGAGCTGAATAGTATGTCTGGCCTGGATTAGGCTTGGTAAAATGAGGACATGAAGATGGAAAAATACTCGGGTTTTGGACTCTTTACGCATTCCCTCAGTTGCCATGAAAACTGGCAGCGGGTCTGGCGAAATCCCCAACCGAAAAAGAAGTATGATGTCATAATTGTTGGTGGCGGCGGACATGGTTTGGCCACGGCCTACTACCTGGCCAAAGTCCACAACATTACAAATGTTGCTGTTGTCGAAAAGGGATATTTAGGCGGTGGCAATACCGCGCGAAACACGACAATTGTAAGATCCAACTACTTGTGGGATGAATCAGCGCATTTGTATGAACATGCGATGAAGCTTTGGGAAGGTTTGTCCCAGGATTTGAATTACAATGTCATGTTCTCACAACGAGGCGTGCTTAACCTTGGTCATACATTGCAGGATATGCGTGATATTGAACGCCGAGTGAATGCCAATCGCCTGAATGGCATTGACGGTGAAGTTCTGGATGCAAAACAAATTCAGGAACTGGTTCCGGCAATGGATTGTTCAGCCAATACCCGCTATCCGGTGATGGGTGCCTCCTGGCAACCGCGGGCCGGTGTAGCCCGGCACGACGCAGTTGCCTGGGGTTACGCTCGGGCTGCTGATGCTCTTGGAGTGGACCTGATTCAGCAATGTGAAGTAGTTGATATTGTCACCGAAGACGGTGCAGCTGTCGGTGTTGAAACCAAACAGTATGGTACGATCAAAGCGGACAGGGTTGGCTGCGTCGTGGCGGGAAATTCTGGTGTTCTGGCCAAAATGGCTGGTTTCCGACTACCGTTGGAATCTCACCCTTTACAAGCGTTGGTTTCGGAACCCATCAAGCCGGTTCTTGATACCGTTGTGATGTCAAATCATGTGCACGGCTATATTTCACAATCTGACAAAGGCGATCTGGTCATCGGCGCTGGCATTGACGGATACAATGGCTACGGCCAGCGCGGGTCGTACCCGACCATCGAGCATACTGTCCAGGCGATCATGGAATTATTCCCGATTTTCAGCCGTGTTCGAATGAACCGTCAGTGGGGAGGCATCGTCGACACTTGCCCGGATGCCTGCCCGATCATTTCTGCCACTCCTGTTGAAAATCTGTTTTTCAATTGTGGATGGGGCACCGGCGGGTTCAAGGCAACACCGGGGTCCGGCCATGTCTTTGCAGCAACACTTGCGCAAGGTGAAGCCTCGAAACTTGCTAAGCCATTTTCCATGTTCCGGTTTTACGACGGAAGCTTGATCGACGAGCACGGCGCCGCTGGCGTAGCGCATTAGGAGTAGCCAAATGTTTCATATCTATTGCCCTCACTGCGAAGATCATCGAGAAGAAGAAGAATTTCACGCGTCGGGAGAAGCGCATATTCCGCGACCGCTGGATCCACAAAGCTGTAGTGACGAGGAGTGGGGAGAGTATCTCTATTTCCGCAAAAACCCGCGTGGTCTGCATCACGAACTTTGGGTACATGCAGTGGGGTGTCGAAAATTTTTCAATATCACCCGCGACACCGTGACCTACGAAATAAAAGAAGTCTACAAGGTTGGCGAAAAGCCTTCAGTGACTTCCTCAGAAAAAAATCAGTGAGGTGATCACTATGACGCAGAAAAATCGCATTCAATCAGGCGGGCGTGTTGATCGTGCCCGGGCCTTAAGCTTTAAATTCAACGGCAAATCCTATCAAGGGCTTCAAGGCGATACTGTGGCTTCCGCTCTCCTGGCGAACGGCGTAAACGTTGTTGCTCGCAGTTTCAAATATAGCCGACCACGTGGCATTATTTCGGCCGGTGCTGAAGAACCGAATGCTGTTCTGCAAATGGGTGCAACGGAAGCAACCCAGGTGCCAAACGTGCGCGCAACCCAGCAAGAACTGTTTGACGGTCTGGTCTGCAACTCAACCAATGGCTGGCCAAATGTCGACTTTGACGTGATGGGTATCGCTGCCAAAGTCGGCGGTTCGATGCTGACACCGGGATTCTACTACAAAACTTTCATGTATCCGCAATCCATGTGGAGCACCTATGAAAAGTTCATTCGCAAGGCTGCTGGTCTGGGACGCTCACCGCGCGAGAACGATCCCGATAGCTATGATCACATACATCAGCATGCAGATGTTGTTGTCGTCGGTGCCGGTCCGGCTGGCTTGTCCGCTGCCCTAAGTGCTGCACGCTCAGGCGCGCGTGTCATTATTGCAGATGAGCAGTCGGAATTTGGTGGATCACTGTTACACAGTCGGGAGAACATCAATGGCGAACCGGCTGCCGACTGGGTGCAAAAAGCTATTGCAGAACTTGCTACATTCCCCGATGTCATGATGTTGCCACGCTCGACTGTAAACGGTTATCACGATCATAATTTTCTGACGATCCATCAAAGATGTGCTGATCATCTATCCGATAAGGCACCTCAAGGTCAGATCCGGCAACGGCTACATCGCGTCCGCGCCAAATGGGTTGTGTTGGCCACGGGGGCACATGAACGACCTTTGGTGTTCGCCAACAATGATGTTCCCGGATGTATGCTGGCGTCCGCCGTATCCACCTACATTAACCGCTACGGCGTCGTGCCTGGTAAAAACCTTGTATTGATGACGACCAATGATCACGCCTATCAAACTGCTCTGGACTGGGCCGATGCTGGCCGCAAGGTTGTCGCAATTGTCGATACGAGGCCAAATCCGGAAGGTGATCTTGTGGAGGACGCCAAAAGGCGTGGTCTGCATATTATCACTGGATCAGCGGTTATCGAGGCCCATGGCGGTAAACGAGTAAACGCTGTGTCAGTTGCATCAATTAATGAAAATGGCGAAAGCGTAACAGGAAAGATATCACGTTTGCAGTGCGATACTCTGGCCAGTTCAGGTGGCTGGAGCCCGGTTGTTCACTTGTCGTGTCACACCGCAAGCCGCCCGGCATGGAATGATGAAGCTGTCGGATTTGTTCCCGGTGCAACCATCCAGAACCAGTTGACAGCTGGTGGCATCAACGCCTCATACGGTCTTGGGGATTGTCTGAAGGAGGGTACAGCAGCAGGGAATGAAGCCGCAATGAACGCTGGTTATGATGTTTCTGCGACCGCACCGGAGTTGAAAGTTGAGGCGATTTCGGAGGGGGCACCCATGGCGCTGTTCCATGTTCCGCACAGTCGTCCAACAAGCCGTGCCCCAAAGCAGTTTGTTGATTTCCAAAATGATGTAACGGCGGCTGGTATCGAACTTGCGACCCGCGAAGGTTTTGAATCCATTGAGCATGTCAAACGCTACACCGCTATGGGCTTTGGCACAGATCAGGGCAAACTCGGAAATATCAACGGTATGGCTATCGCGGCCAAATCCATGAACAAGACTATTCCGGAAACTGGCACAACTGTTTACCGTCCCAATTATACGCCGGTCAGCTTCGGGGCGATTGCCGGTCGTCACTGCAAGGAACTGTTCGACCCGAAACGATTTTCTGCCATGCACAAGTGGCATAGCGAAAATGGGGCACTTTTTGAAGATGTCGGTCAGTGGAAGCGTCCGTGGTATTACCCGAAGCCGGGTGAAAGCATGCAAGACACGCTGGACCGCGAATGCAAGTCTACTCGTGAAAGCGTTGGCATTCTTGATGCTTCAACGTTAGGAAAAATTGACATCCAGGGAAAAGATGCCCGGGAATTTCTGGGCCGGGTTTACACCAATCCATGGGCTAAACTTGCCGTCGGAAAATGTCGTTACGGTTTGATGTGCGGCGAAGACGGAATGGTGTTTGACGATGGTGTAACATCGTGCCTCGCTGAAAATCATTTCCTTATGACAACAACTACCGGTGGCGCGGCGCATGTGCTGGAATGGCTGGAAATATATCACCAGACCGAATGGCCCGAGCTCGAAGTTTTCTTCAATACGGTAACCGATCACTGGTCAACCATGACGATCTCAGGCCCCAACAGCCGTAAATTATTGTCCGAAATTTGTGACGACATTGATCTGGATAAGGATACTTTCAGGTTTATGGACTTGCGCGAGGGGACAGTTGCTGATGTGCCTGCCCGGGTTTATCGCATTTCATTTACCGGAGAACTTTCCTACGAGATCAACGTTCAGGCGAATTATGGCTTGTATGTATGGGAGAAGCTGTTTGAACACGGGGCAAAATACAATTTGACGCCTTACGGTACCGAAACTATGCATGTTCTTCGCGCAGAAAAAGGATTTATCATTGCGGGTCAGGATACGGATGGTTCACTCCATCCCTATGACCTTGGAATGGGTTGGTGCGTTTCGGTGAAAAAACCTTTCAGTTTCATCGGAAAGCGTGGCATGGCGCGGGAAGACTGCGTCAAGCCAAACCGCAAGCAATTGGTGGGCCTTAAAACAAAAGATCCGTTAACCGTCATACCAGAAGGATCGCAAGCGGTGCTGGACCCCACGCAACCGATACCCATGACTATGCTGGGTCATGTCACTTCAAGTTATTACAGCGCAAATCTGGGCCATAGCATTGCCATGGGTCTGGTTCGAGGTGGTCTGGATCGCATGGGTGAAGCTGTTTTTTACCCGCAACCAGATGGTAGCGTTATTGAGGCAGAAATTTGTAGTCCTGTATTTCTGGATCCGGAAGGAGAACGCCAAAATGTCTGATTCCACAGCGTCAAATGTCGAAAGCATTGCCCAGATGGACCAGCTGCCGCACAAAACAGGCAGTTTGCAGCCTCGTGCAGAAAGTCCGTTGTATCACGCGGATCTCGCCACACTCTCGGCACATAGTGCGGATGCGGGAGGCGTTGAGATCAAGGAGGTTAAACTTCTTGGCCATCTGGTATTGCGTGGCAGCATTGAAGACGCTGAATTTTTGTCAGGCGTCAAAGAAGTTCTGGGACTTGATTTGCCGGGCCCCTTGCAAAGTTCACTGCAAGGCGAATTCATTGCGTACTGGGTTTCACCCAATGAATGGCTGGTGCTGGTACCGGGTCAGCAGGCTTTCCAGTTGGAACGCGATATGCGTTCTGCCATGAGCGGCAATTTTGCTATTGTGAATGTATCCGGTGGCCAAACCGTTATTTGTTTGTCGGGTGCCAATGCAGTGGATGTGCTTAAAAAATCAACGCCCTATGATGTTCACAACAAGAATTTCCCTGTTGGCAAAGTCGTAACGTCGGTATTTGCAAAAACCCAGGCACTGATTTTTCGATCTGGTCCGGAGTCCTGGGAACTGATCGTGCGACGCAGTTTTTCAGACTATGTCTGGCTCTGGCTTCAGGATGCATGTATTGAATATGGGCTGGTGATCAAAGACTAGGTTTGCTTTCCCACATGGTTCGTAAATGACCGGTTAACGTTGAGCCGGATCGAAACGGTTGCCTTTCTGGATGCTCTGGCCAGATGCTCAATTTGTGTTAACCATTGGAATTTGCATGCATATGAAATTCAAGAAGCTTCTGGTTGCGAACCGGGGTGAGATTGCGATCCGGGTTTTTCGAGCGGCCAATGAAATGGGGCTCAGGACAGTCGCTGTCTACGCAGAAGAGGACAAGCTCTCCCTGCATCGCTTCAAGGCGGATGAAAGCTATCGGATTGGAGAAGGGCTCGGTCCGGTCAAGGCCTATCTGACAATTGAAGAGATGATCCGGGTTGCAAAATTGGCTGGCTGTGACGCCATTCATCCAGGCTACGGATTTCTATCCGAGAACCCTGAATTTGCCGAAGCCTGCACTGCAAATGATATTACTTTCGTTGGGCCAACCGCGGCCGTGATGCGCTCGTTGGGCAACAAGATTTCTGCTCGTGATATGGCGGTCAAAGCCGGAACGCCTGTCATGCCGGCATCTGGTGCATTGCCAGATGACATGGCCGAAGTACACAAGATGGCGCTTGAAGTCGGCTATCCGGTAATGCTGAAAGCTTCCTGGGGTGGCGGTGGGCGCGGCATGCGTGTCATCGAGACAGAAGACGAGCTGGAACAAGAAGTTACAGCCGGTCGACGTGAAGCTGAAAGTGCTTTCGGGAATGGCGAAGTTTATCTTGAGAAACTGGTGCGCCGTGCCCGACATGTTGAAGTCCAGTTGTTGGGTGACAAACACGGCACGGTCGTGCATTTATTTGAACGTGACTGCACCGTTCAGCGCCGGAACCAGAAAGTTGTTGAAAGAGCACCTGCGCAGTATTTGACTGACGATCAACGCACAGAACTATGTGATGCCGCTCTGCGTCTTGCGCGAACGGCTAGTTATGAATGTGCCGGGACCGCAGAGTTTCTGATGGATGCAGATACCAGCGTTTTCTATTTCATCGAGGTGAATCCGCGTATCCAGGTTGAACACACAGTGACGGAAGAAGTCACCGGTATTGACATCGTAAAAGCCCAGATACTGATCGCCGGTGGCGGACGCATTGGGCATACGGAAGAAACCGGGGTACCACATCAGGGCGATATCCACCTGACAGGGCATGCCCTGCAGTGCCGTGTGACCACGGAAGATCCGGAAGCAAATTTTATCCCCGATTACGGTCGCATCAATGTTTATCGTAGTGCGACCGGATTTGGTGTTCGGCTCGACGGTGGTACGGCATATGCGGGTGCAGTTATTACGCGGTATTACGACAGTCTTCTGGAGAAGGTGACCTGTCGCGGTGCAACTCCGGAAGAAGCGCGCGCGCGTATGGATCGTGCCCTCAGGGAGTTTCGCATTCGGGGTGTGATGACCAACCTGGTTTTTGTCGAAAATCTGATCAATCATCCGACCTTCAAGGATGCCAGCTACACCACGCGTTTTATTGACGAAACAGCTGAACTTTTTCACTTTCCCAAACGTCGTGATCGGGCAACGCGATTGCTGAACTTCATCGGCGAAGTGATCGTAAATGGAAATCCCGAAGTCGAAGGCCGCAAAGCGCCCGAGCCTCATCCATTGCCCCAGGTGCCGTCACATGAAATCGGAGTGCCTCGGAAGGGGACACGCGATCTGTTGCTGGGACTGGGCGCAGAAGGGTTCAGCCAGTGGATGAAAGACCAACAACGCGTGTTGATTACTGATACGACCATGCGCGATGGGCACCAATCCTTGCTGGCTACGCGCATGCGAACCTACGATATGATGCAGGTGGCTGAAAGCTATGCCCATCTGTTGCCGGATTTATTCAGTCTGGAATGTTGGGGCGGTGCGACTTTTGATGTGTCCATGCGTTTTCTGAAGGAATGCCCCTGGGATCGCCTGCGCCATTTGCGCGAGCGCATACCCAACGTTTTGTTCCAGATGTTGCTCAGGGGTGCTAATGGTGTTGGCTACGCCAACTATCCGGACAACGTGGTGCAGGCGTTCGTAAAACAGGCTGCTGACAGTGGCGTTGATCTGTTCAGGGTATTTGATAGCCTGAACTGGGTCGAGAATATGCGGGTTGCCATGGATGCAGTGCTGGAAAGCGGCAAGTTGCTGGAGGGTGCAATTTGTTATACCGGCAATTTGCTGGATCCAGGCCGTCCCAAGTACGATCTGGATTACTACGTCAGAATGGCACGAGAACTTGAAGATGCCGGTTGCCATATTATCGGTATCAAGGACATGGCGGGATTATGCAAACCGACCGCTGTTAAATTATTGGTCGAAGCCGTAAAAGCTGAGACTAACCTGCCTGTTCATTTTCATACACACGACACGTCAGGCATTGCAGCTGCCAGTGTTCTGGCTGCGGTCGATGCCGGGGTGGATGCTGTTGATGCGGCCATGGACAGCTTTTCCGGATTAACGTCGCAGCCGAATCTTGGATCTATTATTGAAGCTCTGCGCGACACGGATCGCGATAGTGGAATTGATCCATCTGTCGTGCGTCGGTTTTCAAACTACTGGGAGTTTGTGCGCAAGGATTATTCCGGCTTCGAGAGTGACCTGCGGTTTGGGGCCTCGGAGGTTTACCTCCATGAAATGCCAGGTGGGCAATTTACCAATCTGAAGGAACAAGCGCGTTCATTGGGTTTGGAGGAGCGTTGGCACGAGGTGGCGGAAACATATGCTGAAGTGAACCAAATGTTTGGCGACATCGTCAAAGTGACACCGTCGTCCAAAGTCGTGGGTGACATGGCTTTGTCGATGGTATCCGCCGGTATATCTCGCGCTGAGGTCGAGGATCCAGATCGCGAAGTCGCGTTTCCTGAATCTGTGGTATCGCTGTTTCATGGTGATTTGGGCCAACCACCTGGAGGTTTCCCCAAGGCTTTGCAAACGAAGATACTGAAGGGTGGCAAACCAATATCAGTGCGGCCAGGGGCGTCCGTACCCCCAGCAATGCTTGATGAAGTCAAGATTGAGGTTGAGCGCAAAGTGGATCGCGGCATTAGTGATGAAGAACTGCAATCCTATCTGATGTATCCCCAGGTATTTGTGGACTATGCCGAGCATCGGCGACTGTATGGTCCAGTTGAGATTCTACCGACACCGGTATTTTTCTATGGCATGGAACCCGGCCAGGAAATCGGTATTGAGCTGGAAGCTGGCAAGACACTTAATATTCGGTGTGTTGCAATCGGAGATGTAGATGAGGAAGGAAACGTTAAAGTCTTTTTCGAACTCAATGGTCAACCGCGTGCAGTCCGGATAGCGAACAAGTCTGTTGCGGCCACGGTAGAGAGCCATCCCAAAGCAGAAGCAGGCAACCCTGATCAACTTCCCGCACCGATGCCAGGCGTTGTTGCTTCAATTGCGGTACAAGAGGGACAGAAAGTTATTTCTGGCGATTTGCTCTTAACGATTGAAGCCATGAAAATGGAAACACCGTTGCATGTTGATCGTGACTGTACAATCCAGAGAATCTGGATTCAGCCTGGTACGCAGGTTGACGCAAAAGATTTGTTGATCGAATTTTCGTAGTTAACATCAGAGCGCTCAAACGGGGGCGTATTCGAATAGATATCCAGTCATCGTCCTGAGTATATTGCAAACGATGTGCGGCCATTTGTGTCCATACATCTTTGCATCCCAAAGCCCAAAAAAATGCCCGAAACAGAATTTCTGCTCCGGGCACGAGTTGCTCAGGGGAGTAACAACTAGCTCTTGATGATGTTGTGCTCCGGGCCGTAAGGGAAGCCGGTGATGTTTTCTGCACTATCTTCATGGATGACCAGGATGTCGTGTTCGCGGTAACCACCAGCACCAGGCAAGCCCTCAGGCAACATGATCATCGGCTCCATGGAAACGACCATGTTTGGCTCCAGAATTGTGTCAACGTCTTCACGAAGCTCGACGCCAGCTTCGCGTCCGTAGTAGTGGCTCAACACACCAAACGAATGGCCATATCCAAATGAGCGGTATTTGAGTAAGTCCCATTCGCGATACATTTCATTCAGTTCGATTGCGATGTCACTGCATTTTGCGCCGGGTACAATCAACTCAAGCCCGCGCTCGTGAACGGCTACGTTCTTCTCCCAAAGATCCAGATGCGCATCTGAAACATGATCGCAGAACAACGTCCGCTCCAATGCTGTATAATAACCGAAGATCATCGGGAAACAGTTGATGCTGAGAATGTCACCTGATTCGATTTTCTTGTTGGTGACCGGGTTGTGCGCGCCGTCTGTGTTGATGCCCGACTGGAACCAGGTCCAGGTATCCATCAATTCGACATAGGGATGGTTGCCCGCAATTTCTCGCAGCATGGCGCTTGTAGAGGCGATGGCAACTTCATGTTCCGGCACACCTGCTGCGATGGCTTCGGCACAGGCTGCACCACCAATGTCGCAGGTGTTTGCACCTTCCTTGATCAGTTTGATTTCTTCATCTGATTTGATGGTCCGCATCCACATGGAGGCTTGTCCAACATCAACGAATTCGACACCGGGAAGGGCTTCTTCAAGTGCTTTGCGGTAATCAAGATGGACGTGATCAAATTCGATACCAATACGTTTGGCACCTTTGGTCAATTGCCGGATCGCTTTGTAGAAATTGTCGCGATTCCAGTCTGAATACGTAATGTTGTCACCATGGGAACGGCGATAAGGTTGGCCACCGTCAATACCGGCGGAGATCGTTGTTGCCTTGTCTGCCGTGACCACCATGCCGTACTTTCGTCCGAAATAGCAGTAAAGAAAGCCCGAATAATAATTGATGCAGTGATAGGAAGTGAATAATACTGCATCGACATCCGATTTGCTCATCCAGCCACGGACATCGTTTTGACGTCGGTCCATTTCGGCTTCTGAAAAAGGCAAGTAGGATTTATCGCCATTATGCCATTCCATTACATGTAACATGTCGTCTGTGTGACCCATTGTCGTCTCCTCTAGAGTTGTATGGCGAAACTTTCGGTTTCGTTGTCGTCAGATCATCAGGTCTGACCGCCCGGGTGGTGCCTGGGCCGTCTTGGCCCGGGCGGTTTAGTGGTTAAGCAGTTCTCATTTTTACAATTTTTGAGTCAGACAATCCAAATTCTGACGTCAAGGCTTCGACAATGCCTTTGGTGCAGACTTCAAGCAGGATATCACCTTTTTCCTTACTGGCCTGGGCCGGCGAGGAGAGTGTGCCACTGGGGGGAATCCAGTCTGGATTTACAGGGTACACATCATAGGGTGGGAAGGTCGCGGGTGGGTGATCCACGGCGCGGTCCAATTGAACCAGGTTTGGGTACAGTGACATCATCAAGGATGTTTCGAGGACGCCTCCATGTTCAATATCCCAACCGGAAAATCCATCTGGATAAAGTTTTTCAATGGTTTCGTCTGTGACAAAATCCCAATAAGACAAAACGACAATCTTGACATCGTTTATGCCGTCCCACCGAAGTTCGCGAAGGGCAACGTCGACGCCTTCGATGATGAACCACGAGTTCTCGAAATGGCCGTTCATCAAGGTAATCTTGCGTGCGCCGTGGCGTGCATATTCTTTGATAATGTCTTTCAGTGCAGAAATCATCGTGGCTCCATCAAGACTTGTAGTTCCTGGAAGATGGTTTCCGCCGCCTGATTTTGGATGTGATTTATATCCGTAGACAAATGGCTGGGTGACCAGGGCATCAACTTCGTTGGCAATCCGTCGCGAGAATTCAGTCGGCAAAAGTACGTCGACATGCATCGGCATGTGGTGGCCATGTTGCTCCATTGACCCAATTGGAATGAGCAGCATCGCTTCGCCGTTTGAAACCCTCTCGGCGTAATCAGGCCAGCACAGCTCTGCAGCAAAAACTGTATCGTGGTTGTATGTTGTATTTTCGGACATGATCTACCAATTCCCGTTTTATTAGGTGCGTGGAGAACTTAAGCCTTGATCATGAATTCGAAAAATTTATAATTAAAATGTATTTATAAAATATCCTAATGGAAATACTGGTATGGCCGTAAATCTTTCAGCTGATCTCTTGCGTGCATTCGTAACCGTGTCCGATTTGGCTAGCTATACCAAGGCTGGCGATGTGCTGGGGCGTACTCAGCCGGCTATAAGCCTGCAAATACGTCGTCTGGAGGAATTGATACCGCAGCCCTGGAATCGCTGCTGTTCAAAATGCAGTTTTGTCGGGGCTTGGTGTCAGTGCATTGACACAGAGAACATTTATCAAAGGCATGCGCATTCTGTCAGAGGACGAAGGATTTCCTGCATTGGCGAGCATCCG
>JABILA010000103.1 GCA_018654745.1 Alphaproteobacteria bacterium | reverse complement strand
CCTTGGCCAGTAACTGCTGGAGCAGCTTGATTCTGGTGTTCGGCAGTTTGATCTTTTCGATTTTCGCCATGTAGTCCGGGTCAAAAATATCCACCTCGCGGGTATCCCCTTGCCCCATCTTGAAGATTTCTTCGACCCCATCGCTCTTCAAGGCCTCGGCAATCATCTGTTGTACTTTGGCGTTCATTTGAACGAGGTCGGGCGCATCGCCTTTGGTGAGTTTGAAGACAATGGAGCGGATCGCCATATAGAAATGGACATGGTCCCGCTCGTCCTGAGTAAATTCATCACAGCCAACGCAGATGTCATAGGCGGCTTTCATCCGTTTGCCCAGAAACATGAAGCGCTTCTCGATCTCTTCGGTAATCTGGACATATTCCGCAGCCATGTTGAGGCAGTGCAGTTGCTGGATGGGCTGACCGGAGAAATACGGAGCAGAGTCAAACTTGTGGAAGATCGCACGCATCAGATCCAGATGGTCTCTGACTACTACAATGGATTGCTTGATCTCCTCAAAGTTAGCGGTGTCGGCTTTGGAGTAATGTGCCAGAGCCAGGTTCATCTGCTTCTTGATACCGATATAATCGATGATCAACCCTTTTTCTTTCTGCTGATACTTCCGGTTCACCCGGGAGATGGTCTGGATCAGGTTGTGGCGTTTGACCGGCTTGTCGATATACATGCTGTCGAGAAAAGGGACATCGAAGCCCGTGAGCCACATGTCTACCACGATAGCGATTTTAAAATTGGATTTGGAGGTTTTAAACTGACGATCTAACTCTTTTCGGTAATCTTTGCTTCCCAGCATATCGTACAAAGCGGGTTCATCATCCTGGCCACGGGTCATCACCAGTTTGATACGCTCCATGGGCATGATCTGTTTTTTCTCTTGTTCCGTTAGCTTCTCCCCGTCGGCACAGACCTTCACTTCGGCCCAGTCGGGACGTAGAACAATCACTTCCTTGTAGAAATCGTAGGCAATTTGACGGTTGCTGCTGACGAACATCGCTTTCCCGGCAATCGTGGCACTCTCTTTGATGCGTGCTTCATAATGGTGGACGAAGTCTGCGGCCAAAGCCTTCAAGCGGTCAGGATCCCCGAGAATGGCGGTCATCTGCAGGTTGGCCCGTTTGCTCTCCTCAATCGCGTAATTGCTGGCCCCGTCATCTGCGCAACGGGCGTAGTAGTCTTCAATCTCCTTCAGCTTGCTGTTGTCGAGCAACACCTTCGCTGCCCGGCCTTCGTAAACGATACGCACGGTGATCTCATCGGTCACGGATTCCGTCATCGTGTAGGCGTCTACCACTTCACCGAAGACATCCAGAGTCGCATCGATGGGTGTGCCGGTGAAGCCTACATAAGTCGCGTTCGGCAACGAGTCGTGCAGATACTTGGCAAAACCATAAGTCCGCTTCACACCTTCTTCCGTTACTTTGATCTTCTGATCCAGATTCACCTGACTTCGGTGCGCCTCATCTGAGATGCAGATCACGTTATTGCGTTTCGTCAGCAATTCCGTGTCTTCAGTAAACTTATGAATCGTGGTGAGAAAGACCCCGCCGCTGTTACGCCCCTTCAACAAGTCGCGCAGTTGTGAGCGGCTTTCCACACTGATCACCGACTCATCGCCAATGTAGCCCTTGCCATTGGTAAAGAGGGCTGAGAGCTGGTCATCGAGATCCGTGCGGTCCGTGATCAACACGATGGTCGGGCTTGATAGATCCACGCTCTTCATCAACAATCGTGCTAGGAACAACATGGTAAAGCTCTTCCCGCAGCCTGTCGCCCCAAAGTAGGTGCCGCCCTTACCATCGCCTTCGGGCCGCATGTGGAGTAAAATGTTTCGATAGAGTTTGGTCGCCGCATAGTATTGCGGATACCGGCAAAGGACTTTCTCCTCCCGCCGCGAGGTATCAGGCAGATAGACGAAATTGCGGATCACATCGCAGAGGCGGGTCGGATGAAACAGCCCTTTGATCATGGAATAGAGCGAGTCGATCCCGTCCTTTTCGATCAGGTCTCCGCCGTCGGTCTTGCGCCAGGCGTAGAAGAATTCATAGGGTGCGAAAAACGAACCCGCCTTATTGTTCACCCCGTCACTGATTACGCAAAACGCATTGTATTTAAACAGCTCCGGGATATCGCGCTTGTAGCGTACCGTCAGTTGAACAAAGGCATCATGAATCGTCGCTTCCTCACGGATCGCGCTCTTAAATTCAAACACTACCAGCGGCAGCCCATTGATATAGAGAATGCCATCCGGTATCCGCTTCTCGTATCCGTAAATCTCCAGCTGATTCACCATCTTAAGGATATTGCCGCCCGTTTGGTAAACCTCCGCCTTCTCCGCCACGATCGTTGGTACCTCGCCGGCCTTCGGTTCCCGAAATGCGACCAGATCAGAATAATCGATCAACTGCACATAGAGGTCTTTCCGGTCGCGGTCTTCACGCTTGAGCAGAAACCCATCCGAGACAAGCTTCATGATCGCCTTATTGCTCACGTAGAGATCCGCAGCCGAGTAAGCTTCCAGCTGACGAATCACCGAATTGATCTCACCTGGCGTGATGCCGTCCGCCGCATACTGCTTCGCTAAAAACTCTCTCAGATCCGCCTTGATCAAAACATCTTGAGATTGTCGATTAATGCGTTCTCCCAACACATGCGGATAACCCTCTGCTATAAGGAGTTCGATTATTGCTGATTCAAGTTGGGCTTCAGTGAATTTCATGGTTCAAAAGGTTCCTAAATGTAAAATGTAATATCCTAGCGATATGCTTTTCCTTTTCTGTGGGCGGCAAGATATCCCATGAAGTTCTCAACATATTCGTGTTTACCTGAAGGATACCAGATCGGAACGATTTGTAGTGGACTTAGAAATTCTTCTCTTTCCTCGGTTTCACCATTCTCTGGAGTCTCTAAAAAGGCGTAATGCCATGGTATTTGATACTCATTGCTTTCGGCGACTTGTTTGAAAATCTCCAATGTCTTATCGGAATTTAGGCTGCAACCCAGAAACAGTAACGTTTTACTTATATAAATCTGCCTTAAGATTTTGGGGAGCGGTTTTTCAAAATGTATTTCCTCTTCGCCATAAGCATCGGAATATTGGGATTTAGTGAAAACCTGTGTGGCTTCATTTTGGTAGTCCCCATGGATCTTTAGGAGACATCTTCCACCCGCAATAAATTGCCGCATGAAATGACTATCTTGTGTGCCATACATGAATCCGTCATCAAACGAACGCTTTGCACTTCGATATACTTTCTCAATAATGTCATCCAGGTTTGTTGTAATAACACACTCGTCAGAAAGGTCTGGCAGTATCTTGATTGGACCATTAATATCTCTGGCAGGAAGTGAGGTTCTAAGG
>JABILA010000102.1 GCA_018654745.1 Alphaproteobacteria bacterium | reverse complement strand
TCTGCGAGGGCCGCACGCCCATGCAAACCCTGGAGGATGGTAAACGTATCTGGAAGGAAAAGTTTATAGACCAAACTTGACCTGACAGACGCCGCGTCAAAATCGGTAACTGTCAGATCAGGTCTGAATTACTACACTTTAATTTCATCGGCAGGTGTCTGACCCGCAACACAGACATCGAACACCCGCATGGGTTCCGATATATTCTTGAGGGCATGTTCGCCCTTCGAGACACAATCGAAGTCGGGCTTGGACCTGATCTGTTCGTAAACCGAGCCTGAAACAAAGACCCGGCCGGGGTCTGCCAGGGCTTCGATGCGGGCCGCGATGTTTACACCGTCGCCATAGATATCCTCGTCATCGGACATGATGTCGCCGAGGTTTACGCCCATGCGAAACTGCACGCGTTTGTCTTCCGCAACTTTTTCGCTGCGCTCGTTGATTTCTCGCTGTAGTTCAAGGGCGCAATTTACGGCATCATAGGCAGAGGCAAATTCGGCAAGAAAACCGTCACCGGTATGTTTAACGATGCGACCACCCAGTTTTTCGATCCCCGGATCGATGACTTCCCGCCGGTATTCCCACCATTGTGTCATAGTGGCATCTTCGTCCGCGCCCATCAGGCGTGAATAGGCCACGACATCTGCGGCCAAGATAGCGGCCAGTCTTCGGGCAATGGTGGTTTCAGTCATACTGGGAAGCTTCAATTCAACAGATAAATATTACGCCACAATGATAGCAGAAATAATGTCTTCGGCTACTCGAAGGTTATCTGATGATCGATACCAGCTTTTTCCAGACCGGCGATAATTTGTCTGGGGAAGGTGTCTTCCTGAAAAGGCCAGCCCGCCACGCGGTCTTTCAGGGAATAACCAGGGTTCACCTCAAAAATGCTCGCCCACATCTCGCGGGCTTCCTCAAACCGTTCCTGATGGCCGTAAATAGAGGCCAGATACAAACGACTGCTGTCAGTATGCGGATTTAATTCAATGCGCTGCAGCATGCTCTTTTCGGCCTTCGGCAGATCACCGGCCATATATTGTGCCTGCCCCAATATATGCAGCGTAATATCCGCCCCCATGGGATCGACACTGCGCCCCGCTTCCAGATGACGAATGGCCTCGTCTGGATGGCCACAGGACAGGGCTACGTTGCCCAAAAGAACGAAGCCTTCTGTCTTGTTGGGCAAGAGTTCAAGCAATTTGTGACCGTGCTTTTTTGCTTCGTCATAGCGGCATTGCATCATGCAAATAATGCCCATGGACAACAAAGCTGCTGGCTCCTGATCATCCTGGACCATGGCTGCCTCAGCGCAGCGCACAGCTTCCTTCAAGGCAGCATTCGGATCATCGGTCCACTGGTTGGTATACAGGGCCATCATGGCCATGCCGCGACCAGCCAGCGCGGATGTAAAGTTCGGATCGGCTTCAAGAATCTGATCTAATAGCGCGATCGCTTCATGCACTTCTTCTCGCGCGCCGCTGAATAACTTCTCGCGCGCCTTAAGGTAAAGGTCATAGGTTTCAACATCTGACCGCATGCGCTTGGCCACGCGTTCCTGGTCAGCCTGGGAGAGCTTGATCTTCAGCGCCTTGACGATTTCGGCGGTGATTTCATCCTGGACGGCAAAGATATCATCCAGATTGCGGTCATAGCGTTCGGCCCACAAATGACCGCCGGTACTGCCGTCAATAAGCTGGGCTGTGACCCGCACCCGGTTACCTGATTTGCGCACACTGCCTTCCATGACCCAGGCAACACCCAGGTCACGGGCCACATCCGGCACATTCACGGCCCGGCCCTTGAACGTGAAAACTGAATTTCGCGCGATCACATGCAGGCCAGATATTTTTGACAGGTCAGTAATCAGGTCTTCACTGATGCCATCGGCGAAATATTCCTGATCGGTGTCGCCGGACATATTTTCAAAGGGAAGTACGGCAATTGACGGTCGGTCATCGGCAACCTCTGGCGGGGATGATGGCGATGTCGCGTCAGGTGCCGGTCGTGCCGCATCTGTCACAATTCGCCAGACAGTAACCGGCCTTGCGATATTTTTTAGCTGATGATCGCCGTAATTTTCCAGCTGAAAGCTGGAGTTGCTGCGCACCTGGTCATAAACAGCTGCCGACAGCAGGACATCATTGGCGGACGCCAGGGCGCGAATGCGAGCAGCGATGTTCACGCCATCGCCATAGATATCTTCGGCATCGGCCAGAATATCGCCCAGATTAACCCCTAACCGATACGAAAGTTGCTGGTTTTGTGTCAAACCCTGGTTAAATTCAGCCTGGCGGGTCTGAATGGCGATGGCACAGCGCACCGCATCCGCCGCGCTGGAAAATTCCACCAGAAAACCATCCCCGGTGTGTTTGACCAGACGCCCGAGAAACTCGGTCGCGGCAGGTTCAACAATTTCGGAACGGCTGCGTCGACCATTTTGTGTCGTGCTGACGTCGTCGACACGCATAAGGTCCGCATAATCAACAATATCTGCGGACAAAACAGCTGCCAGTCGCCGGGTACCGCTGGTACCGGATGGATTGCGTGCCTGGTTCATATCTCATTCAGGGTCATTAAGGGAAACACTGCACTCAATTAGTCACAAAGAGCATCCGATACAAGCACAGAAGCAAATCCCTGTGGAAGGGTTTCGCAGCTGGCCGTGAAATGCGCGATTGCAGGCCAATCATACGAAATCATCCTGCCGGAAGCAGGGAAATTGTCGCGGCACCTGAAAAACGGCTGTTTTCCTTGAGTTTTACCGTTTGAGAACTCATTGACAGCCTCAAAACCCGGCAATATGCTGCACTGCGAAAAAACTGGCCCCCCCACCGGTACTTTATCTCAAGTATCAGGCCTGGTTACCGGATCAAGACAGCGCAGGCAGATCAAGGCCTGTGGCCGTCCCTTAATATTTTTGGAGATGCGAGCGAATGAAAGTACTCGTCGCGGTCAAACGAGTGATTGACTATAACGTCAAGGTACGCGTGAAAGCCGACAACACTGGTGTCGAGACGGCAAACGTCAAGATGTCCATGAACCCCTTTGATGAAATTGCTGTTGAAGAAGCCATTCGGCTGAAAGAAGCCGGGACCGCCGAGGAAATCGTCGCTGTGTCCATGGGCCCACAGCAATGCCAGGAAACAATTCGGACCGCCCTTGCCATGGGTGCTGATCGTGGTGTGCTGGTTAAAACCGATGATGAATTGCAGCCGCTGGCTGTTGCCAAGTTGATGAAAGCCGTGGTCGACGAAGAGCAGCCCGGCCTGATCATTCTGGGCAAACAAGCCATTGATGACGACAGCAACCAGACCGGTCAGATGCTGGCCGCCTTGCTGGGTTGGCCGCAAGCGACATTTGCGTCAAAAATCGAGCTGGCCGGTGACAAGGCAAAGGTAACCCGCGAGGTTGATGGCGGTCTTGAGACAATCGAGATCAACATGCCCTGCATCGTCACCACTGACTTGCGCCTGAACGAACCACGTTACGCCAGTTTGCCCAACATCATGAAAGCCAAGAAAAAGCCGATTGATGAGAAGTCTCCGGAAGACCTTGGTGTGGATACGACCCCGCGTCTGACCACCCTGAAGGTTGAAGAGCCACCAAAACGTGAAGCCGGTGTTATCGTTGAAGACGTTGCCCAGCTGGTTGACAAATTGCGTAACGAAGCAGGGGTAATCTGATGTCTGTACTGGTAATTTCCGAACACGATAACACTGAACTTAAAGAAGCCACCCTGAACGTTGTCACCGCCGCCATCGCACTTGGCAGTGACGTACATGTTCTTGTCGCCGGTGCAGGTTGCGCCGCCGTTGGTGAAGCTGCTGCCAAAGTCGCAGGTGTCGCCAAGGTTCTGGTTGCAGACGATGCCGCCTACGAATATGGCCTGGCTGAGCCGATGGCTGATCTGATCAAGGGTCTGGCTGCGGATTACAGCGCTGTTCTGGCCCCGGCCACAACTTCTGCCAAAAACATCATGCCCCGTGTCGCCGCCTTGCTCGACGTCGCCCAGATTTCGGAGATCACAGAAGTTGTCTCGGAAGACACTTTCGTACGTCCGATTTATGCCGGTAACGCTATGGCAACCGTTCAAAGCAGTGATGCCATCAAGATCATGACTGTCCGTGGTACGGCCTTTGAAAAGGCTGCTGCTGAAGGTGGTTCTGCTGTCGTCGAAAGTGTTGCGGCCGCGGGTGACCCCGGCATCTCAAGTTTCGTCGGTCGTGAACTGTCGAAATCCGAACGCCCTGAGCTTACCTCTGCCCGTGTCATCATTTCCGGTGGTCGCGGCATGCAGTCCGGTGACAACTTCCCGATGCTGGAACGCATTGCGGATAAACTGGGTGCTGCCGTGGGTGCCAGTCGTGCAGCCGTGGACGCAGGCTTTGTGCCCAACGATTATCAGGTTGGACAAACAGGCAAGATCGTGGCGCCTGACCTTTATGTCGCTGTCGGTATTTCGGGTGCGATCCAGCATCTGGCCGGTATGAAAGACAGCAAGGTGATTGTCGCCATCAACAAAGACGAAGAAGCGCCCATTTTCCAGGTTGCTGATTTCGGTCTGGTTGCAGACCTGTTCAAGGCTGTGCCGGAACTCGAAGAAGAACTTGGCAAAGTAGGCCTGTAAGCTGGTAGGATATTGTCGGTCACCTGTGATCGGCGCCAAAGGATAAATTGAGTATGACGAACATCAGTAAAGTCGGCATCATCGGGGCCGGGCAAATGGGCAACGGTATTGCCCATGTTTTTGCCCAGGCAGGTTTCGACGTTATTTTATCGGACCTGAGCCAGGAAAGCCTGGACAAAGGCCTGGTAACGATCGAAAAAAACATGCAACGCCTGGTCGGGCGCGGCAAGATGACTGACGAAGATATGGTTGCGTCTCTGGGTCGTATTACGATCTCGACCGGCTTTGACGGCTTCGCTGATGTTGGTTTGGCTATTGAATCCGCCGTTGAGAATGAAGAAGTCAAAAAGAAGATTTTTACGGACCTGTGTCCCATTCTCAACGAAACGGCTATCCTTGCTACCAACACATCCTCAATTTCGATCACACGCCTGGCGGCCATAACTGACAGGCCGGACCGGTTTGCCGGCATGCATTTCATGAACCCTGTACCGGTCATGAAGCTGGTTGAACTGATCCGCGGCATTACGACATCTGCGGAAACCTTCGACACTATCCGTGAATTGACGGTGGAACTGAACAAGACTCCGGTCAGTTCAGAAGATTTCCCGGCCTTCATGGTAAATCGCATTCTGCTGCCCATGATCAACGAAGCAATCTACACCCTGTATGAAGGTGTGGGCGGTGTGGACGCCATCGATACAGCCATGCGGCTGGGCGCAAACCATCCCATGGGGCCGCTGCAACTGGCGGACTTCATCGGCCTGGATACCTGCCTTGCCATCATGCAGGTCTTGTATGACGGCCTCGCCGATACCAAATACCGTCCCTGCCCGTTGCTGGTCAAATATGTCGAAGCCGGCTGGGTCGGCCGCAAGGTCAATCGCGGTTTCTACGACTATACCAGCGAAGTCCCTGTTCCGACGCGGTAAACACTTCTCGCAGAACAATCAAAACCCCGGATCAAAAGTCCGGGGTTTTTTTTGGTGAGTTACGACAAATCACTCCCCTACACGCTGTCATGCCGGACTTGATCCGGCATCCATGCCTGTTCGCCTGGCGTTGCCAGTAATCCGCAGGCGTAGACCCCGGATCAAGTCCGGGGTGACGATTGTTTTTTTACTTCGCCGCCAACGCCTTTTCGATAATCTTTTGGGCCTCGGGTGAGAACCATTCGGCGGGGCCGACGAGGCGGCCGATTTCCTGGCCGGTTCTGCTTAGCAAAATTGTTGTCGGCAGGCCAGGCACACGAAGTTTGCGTCCGGTGCGGGCTTTTTGATCAATGTACAAAGCCAGATTGCTGACGCCTATTTCGGCATAGAATTCCTTGACGGCGTCCAGTCCCTTGCGATCCTGGGAGAGGGCCAGCACCAGAAAGTCCTTGCTGCCGTATTTTTTCTGCAGAGAATCCAGATCCGGCATTTCACGGCGACAAGGCGCGCACCAGGTGGCCCAGAAATTCAGCAACACAACCCTGTCCCTGAAATCACTGAGATGAAGGGTTTTACCGGTGCCGTCCTTGAATCCGATATCGACGACATCAACCGGCGTTTTATGCCAGACGAAGTTCTGCATGGCGTTATTTGCCGTCGCAGGCAGCGCAAAAATGGCCAGAAGGCAAAAAATCACATATCCTGCGGCATTTCTGCGGAAATTCACTCGCATCCTTAAAACCTTTACGTTACACAGCGTTCAAACCAATCGTTCCCTGCGACCGGACAACCATCATGACCGACAAGAAAAACAAGTCTTCAGACGCCGCTTCGGACTCCAATGCCCTTTGGGGTGGCCGCTTTGCGGCAGGTCCCGCC
>JABILA010000100.1 GCA_018654745.1 Alphaproteobacteria bacterium | reverse complement strand
CCGGGTAAAACCGCCTCGGCATAAATCCCATGGTCGATTGCAACGCTCACTCTTCGCTCTCGGCCTCAATGCCTTCAGAAAAGCCATGGTCAAAATGTCTGAATTGGAAATCCGCGACTATATGATGGCTTTATTCAAACTAAACATTCCTCGGAAACAGTTGATAGAGTTGGTGTTATGAAAAGAGTCGGGTACTGTGGCTGGCGACAATAAGAATATTATAACAAGTGGCAAAACGGATTAATGGGTAAAATGAAACCGGGATTTTCTTCTGATCTGGCGATGAAAACGGCGGTTGCTGTTGCCGTTGCTGTGCCCTTGTTCTTCGTTTCAGCGGTGCCTGCCAGTGCCGCAAAAGCCGCACAGGCATCAATCTCCGGTCAATATCTTTCGGCCCGCCATGCCGAAAAGCAAAAAGACGCCGCCGCCGCCGCCAAGCTGTATTATAATGTGCTGGCGACAGATCCCAAAAATGCCACGCTTTTGCAACGCACATTTTTTGCGCTCGTTGCCAGCGGGAAAACCGGCAAGGCTATCGATATTGCGGATCGCCTGATTGCCATAAACCCGCGTGACAGCATGGCAGGTATTGCTCTGGCCCTGGATCAGATGCGCAAAGGAGATTTTCCGGCAGCCCTGAAGAAACTCAGCAGGGCATCGCGGTCCAGGTTAAATGCCCTGGTCATACCCCTGGTCGAAGCCTGGGCCCAGGTCGGTGCCGGGGAAACGGACAAAGCACTTAAAGCCCTGAACGCTTTAGACAGGCGAAAAGCCTATCGCCTGTTCAAAAATTATCATATGGCCCTTATTAACGATCTGGCGGGAAAGAATGACGCGGCCGAAAAGGCCTATCAGAAGTCCATCGCCCAGCGTTCCGGTCCGTCGCTCAGAAATATCGAAATCTATGGCTCTTTTCTTGAAAGAACCGGGCGGGCAAAAGAAGCCTTGCCGCTGTATCGTGGCGTTCTGGAACGAGATATCGATAATCCGCTGATGCTGGAATCGGTCGCACGGGCGACAAAAGGTGGTAAAGCGTCGCGGCAAATTGAAAATGCCGTTCAGGGCACTGCGGAAGCCTTGCATGGTGTGGCTTCTGTTCTGGTGCCGCAAAACGGTATCGATCAGGCTCTGCTCTATCTGAACCTTTCCTTGTTTTTGAAACCTGAATTTCCGGCGGCGCAATCTCTGCTCGGCGGTATTTATGAAAACCAGCGTCGCTGGGACGCTGCCAACAAGATGTATGCCAGCATCAGCCCTGCTTCGGCCTATGGCTGGAATGCGCGCATCCGTATGGCGTCGAACCTTGATCGAGTGGACAAGACCGACGATGCCGTCCGGGTGTTGCGAAAACTGGCGAAGGATTATCCCACACGGCTGGATGCGCTGAGTTCCCTGGGCAGTATTTTGCGGGCCCGTAAACGCTTCGACGAAGCTGTTGGTGTCTATAACGAAGCCATTTCACGGATCAAGGAACCAAGGGCGTTGGACTGGCATTTGTATTATTCGCGCGGGGTTGCCTTTGAACGCCGGAATGTCTGGGACAAGGCTGAAGCTGATTTTCTGAAAGCTTTGGAATTGCAGCCAGAACAGCCGACAGTGTTGAATTATCTGGGATATTCCTGGGTCGAAAAAAACATGCATTTGGCGAAAGCCCAAAAGATGATTGAGCGGGCAGTGGAGTTAAGGCCACGGGACGGCTATATCGTCGACAGTTTGGGTTGGGTTCTTTATCGCCTTGGCGACTACAAGGCGGCGGTCGTGAAGCTGGAACGTGCCGTGGCCCTGCGCCCGGAAGATCCCATCATTAATGAGCATCTTGGTGATGCTCTTTGGCGGGCCGGCAGACGCCTGGAGGCAGGCTTTCAGTGGCATCATTCGCTGGCCCTGAAACCGGACGCCAAGAATGCTGCAGTCCTGAAATTGAAAATCAAAAAAGGCCTGGATGCCGTGTCGCCTGGCGATGCAAAATAGGTCTACAAAAAGGCTGCTGCGTTACTTTGCGCCGGCCAAAATAAATCTATATCTGCACGTCACGGGCCAGCGGTCAGACGGTTATCACGAATTGGACAGCGTGGTGACCTTTGCACCAATTGGTGACGTCATTTGTGTGTTACCTGACGATATTCTGACACTGGAAATTGTCGGGCCGGAAGCATCGGACCTGATAGATTTTGAGGTATCTAAAAACCTGGTGTTCCGGGCAGCACATATGCTGGCTGCAAAATATAAGGTCACAACAGGGGCCGCGATTACATTGAACAAGGTCTTGCCTGTGGCATCTGGCATTGGTGGCGGTTCCGCTGATGCGGCTGCGACGCTGAATGCTTTGGTGGATTTATGGAAACTGAATCCAGCTGCAGGTGAATTAGCTGAGCTGGCTCTTGCCCTGGGTGCCGATGTGCCAGTGTGCCTGATGAGCCGCCCGTTACGTATGACTGGCATAGGTGAGAAACTGCACGAAACGCCTGCAATGCCAAATGGCTGTTTTGTTCTGGTCAATCCACGGGTCAGCCAGCCAACGCCAGACGTTTTCGCCGAACTGCATCGTGGGAAATGGAAGCCAAGTGGTTTTTCATCAGCACTGCCATCTGATATGGATTTCTATTCCTTTGTGTCCGAACTTAAATCGCGTGCCAATGACCTTGAACAGCCTGCGATCAGGCTGGCGCCCGTAATAGAAGACGTGCTTATGGTGATAAGTGCCCAGGCCAATTGTCGGCTCGCTCGCATGTCTGGCAGTGGGGCAACCTGTTTTGGATTGTTCCAGAGAATAGAAGAGGCCGAGGCTGCCGCCACAGAAATCAGGCGACAACATCCTGATTGGTGGGTACAAACAGCAGGCTTGGGTGACGAAGGACACGATCTCCGTCAAGCCTATACAGGATAAGGAAAATCCGGTTTGAATAACAAAAAGAATTCGGGCAAATCGCTTTTGAACTTTCTGACGCCTTTCCTCGTGTTGGCTTTGCTCTCTTCCTGCAAGGCACCAATCCCGATCATTGATCCCCGGCCTGATATTGAACTGACCTGGGCTGAGGCCGAAGTAGCCTTGCCGCCTTTTCGTAGCGGGGAAGATGTTTTGCTGGCCAATCTGGAAGACAAGGCTGTCAAAGACCGTCTGGCCAGCCTGCCACGTCAGGCCGCCCTGCCTGTCATATTATATGCGCACGGCTGTACAGGTATCGGCAGCGGCCCCTTTTTCAAGATACTTGCCCGGGCGGGCTATGTTGTCATCGCGCCTGATTCAATGGCACGGCGCTATCGTCCCTTGCAGTGTGATCCCAAAACGCAGACAGGCGGCTACAACCGCTTTGTTTATGACTTTCGCCTGACTGAAATATCATTTGCCCTGGATCGCTTGAAAAGACTTTCCTGGGTTGATCAGCACAAGGTGTTTTTGATCGGCGTATCGGAAGGCGGCGTTGCGGCTGCCTTATACCGCGGCGATGAATTTCGTGCTCGCGTAATCGCCCAGTGGACTTGCACCGGCGCACCCCTTGTAGAGGGCATCTTCGCCCCGCTTGACGAGCCGGTTCTCTCCATCGTCAGAGATGCTGACCCCTGGTACGATAAAAGCCGTACCAGAAATCAGCGCGGTGACTGTGGAGCTTTCATGAGGGGACGAACAAACTCACGGTCCATTGTGCTGAAGGGTGGCGATCACAATATTCTTGGTGAAAGAGAAAATGTGCGCACGATCCTGAAGTTTCTGGAAGAGGCTGGCAGCTAAACTGTCTTAGTCCTGAGCTACTTTTGTTCCCCGATATTTGATATCGATGTCTTTTCCGCTGGCATGCACCAGATGGATGACAACCGAACCCATACCGATATCAGCTTCGAATCTTACAGGAATAGGTGTCCAGGCAGGAGCCAGCCGGGCAAACCAGATATCTCCACTTTCGTCATCCCTTTGAGGCATCCAGGGGCTGCTGGAATGCCCCGCAATCCGTTCAATCCTTAATTCACAACGCCACGCATCACCTGAATAGACCGGACCCACGACCGCCTGATCTTCTTCATCCTTGATGTGAATGTTATAACGTCTGCGACCATCAAATATTGGCACCGTTTTATTGCAGCGATTTGATTCTGACATGGCGCTGAGACTGGTAACCAGAGCAGCACTGAGTGCATCGACAGTTGCCAACTTCATTTCTTCTTTAACCGGCAAGCGGTCATCGTCTTCCGGCAAGGGGGCGACTTCAACCATGTCGGGACCCTTTTCATTATATTTCATAACAACTGATCTAGGGTCGCCACGCCACATGTTGTGGGCCTCATGTTGCAGTGGGGACACGATGTTGTTGGAGACGCGACCTTTGGAAAAAGAGCTGGAGCGAAATTTAATGAGGACGTCTACCAGGCCCAGGGACCGAATTTCACTTTTAACGTGATAAGTATCTTTGCCGTGATTGATCTGCATTTTAACTTCGCCGGTCTCCAGTCCACCAACGAATACCCGGTATTTAAGATCGATGGATTTCGCCTGGACAGTCTGACCGCCTAAAGCCAGAAATCCAGTCAGGCAAATGGCTGTAATTGTTGGTGTTTTCATGAAGTCTATGTGCGCTTTTTGGTTCGAAAAAACAAGCAAAATAGCGACATACCGTGCCTTTTGACGGAAGTAGGTCCAGTCCTAATCACAACTTTTTCAGAAAAGATCGCACCACCGTGTGTTGATGACTCTATTTTTGCAACTTGTGATGTTTTTGCCACAGTGTGTGCAGAATGAATCAATTGAGTCTTAAGCTGTTGCATTTGTTCGTCATTTCGACTAATTTTTCATCGTTGCTCGCGACCGAAGATATTTCTGCCCATAAAGCAGGTGTGGATATCGGGAGCGGGGAGCCGGAGCGCATTGAAGCTGCGGCCTCATATGGGGATAGCGCTTTCTTTGCTTCGATCAAGTAGACTAACGTCTTTTTAAGGTGTTTAACGCCTTGATAGGGCAGGGAATACGCGCTACGTTTTTTGAGATTATTTTTTACTGGGAGGTCCCACTACTATGGCTTTGCGCAAAACTTTAACTGCAGTCGCCTTGACGGTTGCACTGGCTTCGGCCCCGAGCGTTGTCTTCGCTCAATCACAAGTAATTCAGCAAACCGGCTCTGGCGCCGCTGCTGGTCAATCACAAGCTGCTGGCGGTGCCGCCGGTGGCGTTACAGCTGGCGCAATAGCTGCCGGCGTTGCAATTGCTGCGGCGGTTGCTGTAGCAGTGTCCGCGATCACCAGCGATGACGATACAACTACCGCCACACAGACAGCGACTAGCACTGTTGACCCATGTCCATCTTCGACTTGTGGTGAAGCAGGAGGCTTAGAAGATTTCTGAGTTTTATGTCCGGATTTGCCGGGCATAGAGAACTTTGTTTCGGTTCTAAAATTGGGGTTGCCTTTTGGCAACCCCTTTTTTTGGCATTACCGAGCGAATATTCTGATTTGGCACCAGGGCTTTGTTGGCAGTCTTAAAATTGTCCGGCAGGCTTCAAAATTTCGATTTCAATTGGCGGAAAACTCCTGGCAACATGCTGTCTACTTTTCCAGACATATCCGTCAAATGCGTCAACCCAATAATAATTTGTGAATGACCAATTGATGCTGAAAGCACTATTTGATTCTTTGACAAGAACTGTTTTAACTTTTACGCCCTCAATCATAATTTCTTTTGGGCCCAAAGTTTCGAATTCAGATCGTATGGGAACGCCAAACGTGTTTTCCAAATCCGTGTCCACAAGTCGGATAAATATCAGTCGCATTTCATCGCTGTCATACCTCTTTTTGTGAAGCAAGCGATTGACTGGGTCATGCCCCTTGAATGAGGTTTGTCTCAGATTTTCGGGAAATCCTGCTGTTTGAACAATACGACCATTCCTTGTCACAATTACTGCATTGTCCGCGGAAAACCAGTGCTCCAAGCCATTTTCCCGTTTACCTAAAACCAGGAAGGATCGCGGACCGCTTCCAATTTTTGCGCTGATTGACGCATATGGGATATTATTGATTAAATCGCGGTTGATCTCCGAATCGGGTGCCCCAATAACCGCATAAGTGATAGCTTCAGCAGCATTGGCGACCATAGGCAGTTCTGCACATCCGCCGAGGGAAATCAGGATAGATACAGCTGCAAATATTGAGCTGAATTTAGAGGCTATTGGCTTCAATATGCCAGAAACTGTGTTATGAATTGTATGTGACATTATTTGTTCAAATATTGGGGAAGTTCTGATGAAACTGGGAAGATTGCAGAGGTTCTCTGCTGCTCTCACCTACTATTGCGCTATGATTGGCATATTGTCGATAGTATCTATCTTTCTGATTGCACAGGCACAAGCACAATCAAAGTCATCCTCTGCAAATCAATCGCTTGATGGATTGATGAAACAACTTGAAGAATTGGGGGGTAAAGGGGGCCAGCTAGGCGGTCAATTAGGCGTTGGTTCAGCGGTTGACCAAGCTAGAAGTAGTGCTGTTGAAGGGTTTGCCCGTTCACCATTTAGCCGTCAGGACGAAGGAGAGCATCCTGAGCTAAAAACACAGTTTTCTGTTGGTCAATTAATGCTTATTGAACGTTATTGCAAATCCGTCGCGAGTGCATCTGATCAGCAGGTTCTGTCCGTCATGCATGAGTTTTCGGCTGTCGAGCGCGATTATTGTCTCCGTCTTTCTGAACGAGTTTTACAAATTGGATACGATGTATTTGATGGCATATTGACCCCTGAACTCTTGATCAATGGGACAATAGGAGATGACTATGTTCTCGGGATCGGTGATGAGCTTGTTCTGAGTTTCGAGGGGAAGAGTTCCGACAGCATTACTATCCACGTTGATCGTGAAGGACGTATTATACATAATGAAATTGGGCGCCTGCCTGCTGCCGGGAAGACTTTCGGTCAATTCAGGGAAGATCTGCGTCGCCTGACGAAAAAGACCAAATTTGGCACAAAGGTGCATGTTTCATTGGGCTCCGTACGTCTCATAACCGTACGTGTGACGGGGGAAGTAAGAAAACCAGGTCTGCACCAAATTACAGGTTTGTCGTCAGTGTTTGACGCCATGTCGCTGGCTGGTGGCGTAAAGAAAACAGGTAGTTTGCGGCGAATTCAAGTGCAACGTGATGATCTAATTTTCTGGATTGACGCCTATGAACTGATTTATCCGAAGTTTGGTGGACAAGATCTTGGACTTCGTGATGGCGACCAAATTTTGGTGCCGGCTATAGGAAATACAGTTGCTGTTGCCGGGAGTGTCAAACGGCCGGGTATATTTGAATTGGCAGAAGGACAGAAAACTATTTCTGTGGCCGAGGCGCTTGGGTTGGCAGGTGGCCTTATCCGCTCCAAAGGAAATTCTCTTGTCAAAAAGACTTTTGATGCCTCCGGACGCGAAATTATTCAAAATTTGGCAAGTAAAAATGAGATTATCGAAGATGGCGAAATAGTAATTGCTGGAAGGCGTAACAATACAACTTTTGGAACAGTTTCAATTGTTGGGCAGGTAACCAGTCCCGGAACGAAGCCACTTGCATCAGCACCTTCGATAAGAGCGCTGCTGTCGAATGACAACAGTTTTCGAAATAATCCCTACTTGCTATTTGCTGCACTGGAAACAACGGATCCGTCGACTTTTGCCCGTCGGTTTTTCCCTATAAATCTTCAAGAAATTGTTGAAGGGCGTCGTGATTATGCCTTGAGGGATAAGGACCGATTGATAGTGTTCAGTCAGGATGAAATCAGGTACCTGTCTTCTGATGAAGTTCGAAGAGTTCTTTCTGAGATCGCCGCTTCAGCGAAGCAGGGTGTAATTACCAGTGAAAGTGATCGTAATGAAGAAGAAAAAAAATCACTTACTGCACAAGTGTTACAAAATGTAATAGCCAGTGGAGCCTTGGTCGCCGGAACGACAGGCCAAAGTTTACCGACAGCAGCTGTGAACAGTAAAGACGACGACAAAAACAGCGTACAGGGTGTTATTCAGTATTCATGTCTTGGTTTGAGAAGTTTGGCGACAATTTTGCGGTTTACGCGTTCTGGTCGTTTTTCAAGTGTTGTACAGGCACTTGGAGGAACAGGAAATGTTAAGTTTGTAAATCCACGACCTTGCCCGGATGTGTTCAATAATAACCCGGATCTTCTTCCTTTTGCTCTGGAACATTCAGTTGCCGTAAACGGTGAAGTCAGAATACCGGGAGCCTATCCGGTTACACCTGGAACACCCATATCGTCGTTGCTAGCTGTTGTTGGCGGCATTTCACTGGATGCAGATACTTCTCGAGTGGAAATATCGAGGTTTGGCAACGGTCAGGTACAACGGCAAAACTTTGATTTTACCAAATTAAAAATGCACGAGGTCAACATAAATCCAGGCGATGTCGCGAGATTTAATCCTTTGTTCAAGGCCCGCGATTCAGGACCGGTATTGCTGTCAGGAGAGTTTGTCCGACCTGGACTATATGACATTCGACGCGGAGAGCGTCTCTCCGAAATAATGGCCAGGGCAGGAGGTATCACAGACCAGGCCTATCCTTATGGTTCGGTTTTTACGCGCGAGCGTGTTCGGGTTGCAGAAAAAGCGGGATTTCAAAGAGCAGCACGTGAGCTGAAGTCAGCTGCCATGTATTCTGCCGGTAAAGCAGGTGCGAATACCACGGCTCTTATTGCATTGCAGAACTTGACGGACGAGATTGCCAGAACCGAAACCGTTGGCCGTGTCGTCATTGAAGCAGACCCGACTGTGCTGCAGGTTCGTCCGGAGCTGGATACTGTTCTTGAACCCGGGGACAGAATATTCATGCCTAAGCGACCAAACTCGGTCTTGGTTATTGGCGATATCCTGAATCCGGGAGCTCTGCAGTTTATTTCCGGAACCAAGGTGGACGAATATGTACAGCAGGCTGGCGGATTGCAGATCTCAGCGGATGAGGACAGGATGTTCCTGGTCTACCCCAACGGTGTGGCACAACCAGTTTCGGTTAGCGTCTGGAACTATAATCCAGTGCAGGTCCCGCCGGGAAGTACTGTTGTCGTGCCAAAGGACCCGGTGCCTTTGAATATTTTTGAATTCGCCAAGGACATGACGGTGCTGCTGAGCCAGATGGCCATCACCGCTGCCTCGCTGGCAGTTATTGGTAACAATTAGTCTCGGCTGTCGCGATGATTGACACGCTGCTCAAAGGCAGTTTTGTACTGTATCGGGCTCTGTCGATACAACCGCCAGACTGTTTCTCATTGCCTAAGGCTGTTCTGCCGGGTTTGTATCTGGCTTTGATCGGAATGGTCGTGTCCGGAAATGCGCAGGGCGCGGAAGGAAAGAACGCCTGGATTGGCTCGAATTCCTTTGGCGGGGCGGGACTGTTGCAAACCCGGACAGCCCGGACCAGGCGAGATGGTCATTTTGAAGTCGGCTATTCCATTGTTGATCCCTACAAACGATATTACATTACTTTGCAGGGTTTGCCGTGGCTTGAAGGAACCTTTCGATACACGGAAATCAGAAACCAGTTATATTCCCCTTTTTCTAGTTTCAGTGGTAGCCAAACGTTCAAGGACCGGGGAGCAGATATTACCATTAAACTGCTGGAAGAAACGAAATACTCTCCAGCCATGGCGCTTACCTTGCAAGACGGACTTGGAACCGGGCAATTCGCCGGAGAATATCTGACATTCAGCAAGGGCTACTATGATCTGGACTTCAGTGGCGGGATCGCGTGGGGTTATGGGGCATCCGGCGGGTCGTTTGATAATCCAATGGCAATTCTGTCAGAAAAATTCGAAAATAGGACGAATGGCGCCCGAACGGGTGGTGATGTCAAATTAGACGCATATTTTTCCGGTCAAAAAATTGCTTTTTTTGGTGGGTTTGCCTATCGCACGCCAATCGATGGACTGGTTCTGAAATTTGAATATGACCCCAATGATTTCCAGAACGAACCTAGCACCAGTACGCTGCTAACAACCAGTCATTTCAATTACGCCCTCAACTATAGGCCCTTCGACTGGATGGAAATGTCTCTCGGCGTGGAAAGGGGCTACCAGCTATCGTTCCGCATGACGATGACGGCGGACCTTCATGATTCCGGCATGCCAAAGTTTGATCCACCCCCCCAAGCATTAAAGAGTCGGGCGCAGGTTGAGAAAGATTTAGTGAATCCGTCTGCCCCGGAACAGGAGTGGCCAGTGTGGCGCTGGCCAGGAGACAATGTGAATGATGATGATTCCAAAGGTTCCGGGCGCGAAAAGTCACGGAAAGGGGCGATCGAGAGGCTATTTCAGATATTTGAAAGTGCTGGCCTGTCTATCAATGAAATCGAATTGGGTACTGGCACCTCTCGGTTTGTCGTAGATGGTGCGATACCCGACGAGGAACAACATGAGGTTACGGATATCGTCGAAGTTGTCGCCAGTGTAGTTCCCGACAACAGTGAAGTCATCACGATCGCTGGTGCAGGTGTTGGTGGAAAAGAGATTTCCTTGAATCGCCGAGAAGTTGAGGGGAATAAACAGATAGTCGACCATCTGTTTGATGAATTTGAAGCGAGGGGGCTACAATTTCTCGATATACAGTTTTCCCACAAGAAAGTAGAGATGAGTCTGACACATACTATGCAAGGCGCCTTGCCGGATCATCGGACCGCCGAGATTGTATTTAACAGTTTGCCAACGCCCGTTGAATTATTGGTTGTCCACATGATGAGCAGTGGGCAAAAGGTAAGAAGTTTCGAGTTCTTCAGGGAAAATACCAGAAATGAAGCACTGGTGGACGAGTTGTTTGAAATTGTTGAAACAGAAGGCTTGGAGATCACTTTTATCGACGTGACCCGGCGTGCCGCTGAAATCCGGGTGCTAGCGGTTGAAGGAAAAGGAAAACCCGGCCTCGTTCGAACGGCCCGATTGGTGGCGAGTACGGTGCCCCTGGAACTGGATGACGTTACCGTTGTTGCAGTCCGGGCAGGAACAGAAATTGCTCGTGTCCATGTTCGAAGATCGGAGCCGGGCACAAGCTCTGGCAGTGAATGGGGATTGATCGACGCAGACGGGGAGCCGGTAAATGTCGCCAAGGCACCAGAATGGAGCGAGGAAGACCGCTTGGCGATTTCGGGTCACTTGTTTTCAGAGTTATCCAAAGAAGGTTTTTCGGCGGAAGCCATGTCAATGGAAGGCTATCGCGTTACAATATATGGAAGTTCACGGAAATATCGCTCGTCTGCGCGAAACATTGGCCGTGCTATCCGGGCCGTGGCCAACAACGTGCCGCCGGAAATAGAGGAAATCTCCATCATTACCGTGGCGTCGGGAATGGAGCTCAACCGCTTGACGATAAACCGGCGGGACTTTGAAAAGGCCGTGAATGGGACGGGCGGAGCTGAGGAAGTATGGGCGAATGCCAGCTTTGAAAATGGTAAAAGCGATTATTTCCTGCCAGACAATGTTGTAAAAAACGTAGACCGGTATCCTTCGATGAACTGGCTGTTCAATCCCAAATTCCGCACACATATAGGCGGGCCGTCCCGTTTCCTGTTGTACCAATTATATTTGACCGCGGGGTTTGATGCCCAGTTTCTTCCGGGCTTGGGCGTGACGGGGCGGCTGAGGAGAAATATCTACAATAACTTTGGGCGAATTCGCTTTGGTTCCAGCAGTGTATTGCCCCATGTCCGAACCGACGTGAAGGAATATCTTCAGGAATCGAAAGATTTTAGCATCGACCGGGTTCAGGCGGACTATTTCTTCAAGCCGGTTGATGACTGGTTCGGTCGGGCATCCGTGGGAATATTTGAAGAAATGTTCGGCGGATATAGTATGGAAGTTCTGCATCGCCCCTTTAAATCGAGGTTTGCTGTTGGCGTTGATATTAACAGGGTTTGGCAACGGGAGTATGATCAGCGGTTCAGGTTCAAGGAATATGTGGTCAATACCGGGCACCTGAATCTTTATTATGACTTGCCGTGGAAAAATATATCTGCATCGGCTCATATTGGTCAGTATCTTGCGGGGGACCGAGGCGTTACGTTCAATGGATCTCGTGAATTTGATGGCGGGGTCATTGTTGGATTATGGTCGACTTTTACGGATGTGTCGGCGGAAGATTTTGGCGAAGGAAGTTTCGACAAGGGTTTTTACATCAGAATTCCTTTCGATCTGTTTTTAACCAAATCGACAACGCAACGTGGTACATTTGGCTTCAGGCCGATCACAAGAGATGGCGGCGCAAAACTTGGTATGCAAAGTGCCCTATATGGTATTGTGACGTCAAATAATGCTAAAAAACTTATTCACCGCTGGGATGAATTATTGGATTAGAGCAATTTTAAAGAAAACAGGGTCACCGTCTTGTGCAAAAATTGTGCAATCTCAATAAGCTGGACGTTTTCAATGACTCGACTGTCGTTGAAAACGCTCTAAATGTGCTTCAGTCGGCAGGCGATAACGATCAAACAAGATAATTGTGAACTAGAACTTAAGTGGTAAAACAGGAATATGGAAAATAACAAAAACGCCGAATCCGGAGAAAGCCTTGTGGATGACAATGCCCGAAGTTCCTCTGAGTTTGCTCAGATTGGCGCAGTAAACCAAAACGACAACCTCCTTGACATGCGTTTTCTCTTCGTTGAGATCAAAAAAAAGTGGTGGCTGATTCTAATCTTCATATTGTTTGGTGGAGGGCTCGGTGTCCGGGACTTGCACAATTTCCAGGGCTCCTATGTGGCAAAGATGGTCGTGTCTCCCATTGTCAGCGAAATAGACACCTCGGGAAATGGCGGTAATTCTATTGTCGGTGCACTGGTTGGCCTCAATCTGGGCTCCAGCACGGAGGTTTCCAAGTTTGACCGATTGGTGTTTATGACCTCGTCTCAGGTTTTTGCCAAAATACTGGATGACAAACACCAGTTAATGGAGAGGTTTTATGGTTCCCAATATGACAAAGAGACCCAGACATGGATGCGGCCTGGCGGGCAAAGATTTGAAATCCAGGAAAAAATTAACGAATACTTCAATTTTAAACTCTGGACGGCCCCGTCACTGGAGGACCTTGCCGGGTATATTGGCGGGGCTTTTAAGGTAGAAGACATCACGGGTACACCGTTCAAGAAAATTTCTCTCCGTCATGGAAATCCGGATGAAGCCTTGGAATTACTGGAGCTTATATATGGTGAATCAGAAGCTCTCATCAAACAAAATGATGAAGATGAACAGGAAAAGAAACGACAGTTTATTGAACAAAGGTATCTGGAAACCAGTATACTTGACTTTAAACAGGCTTTGGTCGACATGATGGCCAATCAGGCACGCGATGAAATGACATCTCATCGTGATTTGCCATCTGTGGCCCGAATCATAGAGCCGCCCTATGTTTCGAAATACAAAACTGAACCGAATTTGGCCAGAACACTCGGCGTTCCTCTGATGGGGGGGGGCGGGCTAGGTATCGCCTTAATCCTCCTCATGGCGTTGGTGCGGTTGGATTAACGTCAATACGATCTGTAGAGGTCTATGAATGTCCGATACCGTGCAAAATCAAACAGTACTTCCTACCCGGTTGGCGTTAACCTGGAATGCGCTTTTTCTATTCCTGTATCTGTACAGGGTGGTTTTTTCTGTCCTTGGCCATCTTGTTGTTATGCGACTTACTTCCATCGGAGATACTGAAAGCTATCAAAGTGAGGGTTTGTCCGAGTCTCTGTTGAAACTGCAGACCAGAGATATTGGAGATCTGGTAAAACTCGGTGATTTTCAGCTTTCTACACTGATTACCGATTGGCTGGGATCACAGTTTTTTGCTTTACTGGGCGGAAGCCCGATATTAATCAACATCGCTTTTCAAACCATCACATTTATTGGGCTGGTTTATTTTATTCTGTCGGTGCCACTACACAGCAGAAAAATTCTGGTCGGCCTTATTATGTTGCCGTCCTTTACTCTATGGACTTCAATTGCTTCCAAAGAGTGCATCGTCACTTTCTGTGTTGCTGTCATTTCCGGTTATCTGGTGAGGCAGTACACATCCAATGCCCGTATGAATGTCGTCCATGTCTTTTCTGTAATACTTTTGTATATTTTCAAGCCACATTATCTCATTCCGATTACCTATGCTTGGGCCACACAGTATTTCGGAAGATTTGTAAGACAGAAAGAACTCCTGGCGTATCTTGGTCTTTTTCTGTCACTGATCGGTCTTGTTGTATTCAGTGAAAAGATTAATGAACTGGCGTTTCATGTTCAGTGGACTTTTGAAGTTGTTGCAGACGTTCGAAGCACGCGAGTTCAATCATTTTTTGTCGACGAGTTCGATGTATTTTTTAAAATGCCGGAAGGGTTTTACCTTTCGTTTATGGGCCCCACGCTCGAAGAAGTCGCAACATCGCCGCTACACTTGATGACCTTCATTGAAAGCCTGGTTTTATTGTTCATCTTGATCATATCGTTGCTCGTGCGGCTGAAAGACATGCCGGTCTACAACTTTATTACTAGTCTTGGCATTATTTTCTGGGTGCTGCTCCCGAATTATCCTTTTGGTGTCATGAACGCTGGAAGCGCTATCCGATACCGAAGCGGGTGGATTCTCCTGATCTTTCTCGCCATCACAGTCCTGTCTTCTCGCGAAATGTACCTGACATGGAGAAGTCAAAAAACGGGCAGGATTGATCGGTCGCGGACGAGTATTTCCCCCGCAGAATAATTCCGGATTGGTTTGATGGAACTATAATGCTGGCGATCCAGGGCGATTCCGGCTTAACCGGTATTGCTCTAGAGCATTTCCGGATTATTCTGACGCATAGCAATGGGCTGTGTAACGTGACTTTTTCATTCGAATCTCCTCAATTCAGGATACGAGAAAATTCTACTTTTGAAGACGATGGATTCAATCGGTCGAAGCAACATACTCTGAAAACCTTGTAGAGAATGAGGATTATGGAATATGCAGAAACCAGCCCCTATGAACGACCAAAAGAAAGCGGTTATTTGGAATAAATGGAGGGTGTTCAGAATTCCGTGTCACTGGCATAGTTTAAATATCCAACACGTCGTCTAATCTGCCTTCAAAATAGATTGAGAGTTGGGACAATGTCAAATTCCAGTTTTGCAGTGGCATCGTCCATTTTTGGGAAGCGTT
>JABILA010000050.1 GCA_018654745.1 Alphaproteobacteria bacterium | reverse complement strand
TAACGTCTCCCCCGTGTAATATTGGATGTTTATTGAGCTACCACTATGCCCCATTTTCTCAACGGGGCAAATTTTTACTTTAATGTCTGTTTCTGGCTATCAACGGAAGTTCCAACCACCCCTCAATAATGTCCGTTATCAAGAGCAAAGCAGAAGCCAAGTGTGGATTTATTGCTATCGCGCGTCTGAAAAATTTATTAATCAGTGAAACTATACACGACCTAAAAATCACATATTTTTATTCGGGGGTGCCCTATTGAGGGCGACGGTCATATATCTCAGGCCATGGGGGGCACGTCCGGCGCTTAACAACAATGCTAAGTTTGGAGCAGCAAGACATGATGATATCAACCATCAAACGGGAGGTAGTGTTGCGGCAATGTTTGTTTGGGGGCGAGGCGCAACTGCATAGCTGTTGATGCCTGATAAAATAGTAGAGACGGTTAGCGGTGGATAAACTTGAACCAAAGGTCACTAGCGTCAAAACTGGAAGCAAACATGTAGCTGATCAAGGCGTGACGTTGCAATAAACGCACGATGTTTCTGAAATAAATCTGCCTATAGCACTGCCTATTGAGGCATTCCAAACATCAATGGCTTAGAGATCTCTCTCTAAGCCATTGATTTTATTGGTAGCGGAGGAGAGACTTGAACTCCCGACACGCGGATTATGATTCCGCTGCTCTAACCAGCTGAGCTACTCCGCCATAAAGACATGAGGCGCTTGATAAATGGGGTTGGGGCGGCTGTCAAGCAAGAGAAAGGTGTTTTGTCGCCTTAAATTGATCCCTCCCCTTTTTTGGCGTTTTGGGGCACATTATCCTGGTGGTCATGAAGGGGAACGGCTATGGAAACGGACATTGAACCAGTTGTGGACTGGCTGACGGCGGGGGCACCTGGTGCGCCGCTTTCGCAGGATATATTGCTTCGACTGGCGGAAAAGATGTTGGCTGCCGGGGTTCCCATTGAGCGGGTGGCCGTTTTTGTGACGACGCTGCACCCCAACGTGATGGGGCGCGGGTTTTTCTGGCGGCGAGGCTGGGAAGAAGTTGAAGTCAATGAGGCTGACTATGACTTGCTGAATACAAATTTGTATTCTGCCAGTCCGGTTTTCGGGGTGTTCAAAAGCGGTAAATCTGTGCGTCGCCTGATTTGTGATCCCGATTGCCCGATGGATTACAACAATCTGCAGGATCTGCGGGATGAGGGGATCACGGACTATTACATGTTTCCCCTGAAATTCACTGATGGCCTGATCAATGCGGCGAGCTTTGCGACACGCCAGCCCGGCGGGTTTACCGATGACGAAATGGCAGCGATCAAGCGGATTGAAGCCCCCTTGACCTTGTTGGCGGAAGTTATGGCGGTGAGGCGGGTATCAGTGAACATCCTGAACGCTTATCTGGGGCATCAATCCGGGGCCAAGGTGCTGGCGGGGAACATCAAACGCGGGGATGGTGAAGATATTCACGCCGTGATCTGGTTCTGCGATCTGAGAGGTTCAACACCCCTGGCAGATTCCATGTCTCGCGCTGATTTTCTGGCATTGTTGAACGATTATTTCGAATGTCTGGCGGGCGCTGTCCTCGACGGCGGCGGCGAAGTTCTACGCTATATCGGTGATGCGGCCCTGGCGATTTTCCCGGTGAACAAAGAAACACAGAATATGACTGAAATCTGTGAGCAAGCTGTTGCGGCAGCGAATGACGCTGTCCAGAGAATGGAAGATTTGAACAAGAAACGTGCTGTAGAAGGCAAGGATTCCCTGGGCTATGGCATTGGCTTACATCTGGGTGATGTGATGTATGGCAATATTGGTACGCCGGAACGTATTGAATTCAGCGTCATTGGTGCGGCCGCAAATGAGGCCGCCAGGATCGAAGGTAAAACAAAGGACCTGGGTGTGAATTTTGTGATTTCAGAGGATGTCGCCAGGCATTTGAGCGGTAAATGGATCAGTCAGGGCAAACATGCCCTGAGAGGTGTCGGTGCCGAAATGGAGTTATTTACACCGGGAGACTGATGTTGGCCGCCCCTTCTCTCAATACTTATTACGGTGCTCATCTTCCAGAAAATACAGGTTCATGGGCCCAAAACCCTTGATGTCGAATTCACCTCGTGGGGTAAAGACAAAATCGTCTTTCAGAATGTCATAGGTATCCTGATTGACTGTAATCTTCATCGGCTCTGACATGGTCTCCATGCGCGCGGCCAGATTGGCGCCGGGGCCAAAGAGGTCATAAACATACTTCTGGATGCCAACCAGCGAGCCGATAACAGCACCTGTGTTCACGCCAATACGGCATTGCCATTTGTTGGTGTGGGCATTGTTACGCTTGTCGATGTAACGACGCATGCGCAAGGCAACCTTGGCAATATTCACCGCATGATCGGGATTTTCCTCGGGCAAGCCACAGGCGGCCATGTAGGCGTCACCAATGGTGCGAATACGATCACAGGAAAACATGTCGGCAATTCGGTCAAAGGCTGAAAAAATGTCATTGAGTTCCGAAATCAGGGCGCTGGGATCATGCGAGATCGCCATGTCGGTAAATCCGACGAAATCGAGCATCAGAATGGTGGCTGAATCAAACCGGTGAGGTGTCGTAACACCAAAATCTTTCAGTTCCTCGTACACCACTTTTGGCATGATATTGAGCAACAGTTTCTCGACCCGGGATTTTTCCTTTTCAATCTCGCGGGCATTTTTTTCCGCCATCTTGGAATAGGAATCCAGCATATATTGCGATTCGATTTCCTTGCTGACATTAACCCCTTCGAGGATCAATAAATCACCATTTTCGTCGCTCTGGGACCGGATCGTCAGGCGAACCGGTATCGTCCGCGCGCCCTTCTTACCTTCCACATCGGTCTCAAACGCCCGACCGGCTTCGATACGACTGGCAACACGCTCCCAATCAAGGCCCGGAATGCGATCAAACAATACACCTGTTGATACATCGCCTGGTGCGAACCAGTCAAAAAACCGGGCATTTTCAAACAGGATAATGCCTGATTCAGGAACTGCGACAGCAACGGCGTGATTAATCCCTTGCAACAAAACTTTGTGATCGACCTGGGTCATCTAATTCAGTGATCCTGAAACGCAAAAACTATTTGGTGACAATTATGGAACGGCGACTATTTATGTCGCGAACAATGGTCGATACATCAGACGCGCTGATCCCTGCATCTTCAAAAGTCTCGGACAGGACCGCAACAACCTCATTAAAATCTTTATCCGTAATATTCAGGCGTTCATGAGATCGTTCCAGCTGGTCATTGGAATAGCTGGCAGGCCCACCCATCAAAGATGATATGAACTTCGACTGGTGATCGATCTGGCGACGCATATCGGTGCCTTCAAAATAAGGTGCCAGATTATCCGAATCCAGAACACGATCATAAAATGAAGAAACGATCCGGCTGACAACGGAAAATCCACCGTACCGTTCAAACATTGATTGTGCCATTTGTGTCCCTTTGTATCAGCCAGATCGTTACTACTCAGGTATCTGGCCCACCCCCGGCTTTTAAGCTTCGCCGCGTTTCCACCCAACCCGGAAACACCCTATCTTATCGCGGATCACGGGAATATCACCAGTCCCTGATACAAATCCTCTCAAACCCTTGGAAACTGGCGGGTTGTTTGTATCAGAAGATCGTTCTCCAACGACGTTCCTATACTAAAACGAACAAAATGCTGCAAGCCGGGCTCTCGAACACGACGCACAATGATACCGGCTTTTTCGTACAAAAAGTCAGCCCAGGCGTTGGCATCATCCACATGACTGACCATCAGAAAGTTTGCCGCTGCGGGTAAAATCTCAAACCCCAACGCTTCCAGGGCAATTGAAACCCGCGTCCGTTCTGCAATGGTTTCGGCGACGCGCGCACTGACATAGTCCAGATCAGTCAAAGCGACAGCGGCTGCCGCCTGGGCAATCGCATTGACGTTGGCAATTCCGCATAATGTTTCCAGAACCGGAATATATTCAGGTGCAGCGTGGACCCAGCCAACGTGGAACGCCGCCAATCCGAAAGCTTTCGAAAAGGTTCGCAACACAAAAACATTTTCATGTTGCGCCGCCAGTTCATGATATCTGGCGCAATAATCCCAGCCCACATATTCGCCGTAGGCCAGATCCAGAACCAGGGCCACGTCAGATGGCAGCGACCCCACAAGCCGCTCAACTTCGGCGACAGGAACGTTCGTTCCGGTCGGATTATTCGGCACAGCCAGAAAAACAAGTTTTGTCGCAGGTGTTACCGCTGCCAACAAGTTATCGACGTTGGCCACACAGTCCGTCTCTTTGGCGCGAACCATTTCAGCACCCAAACGCGCCGCAACCAGCGGAAACTGAATATAGCCATGTTCGGAAATCAGAATTTGATCGCCGGGACGTACAAAAGCTCGACCGATGACATCCAATAGTTCTTCGGACCCGTTTCCAACGACCAGATGTTCAGGATGTAAATGATATGTCCTTGCAATCGCTTCACGCAGGTCGCTGCTGAATTGATCCGGATAGCGGTTTCCCGATGATGATCGGGCCCGGGCGGCTTCGGTGACCAATGGAGACGGCGGCCAGGGTGACTCGTTCAATGACAAGTCGATCAGTGGCAATCCCAGAGGGTGCGCTGCACGCGTGGTGGAACGATGAATAACAGGATCGATAGTTGTTTTCGGCCCTGTCATGCTTATTCCTAACCCTTTTTTTGCGCCTTGGCCCAGCTGTCGCGAAGACCGATTGTACGGTTAAAGACAGGTGCGTTGGGCGAATGATCGGGGTCAGCACAGAAGTAGCCTAACCGTTCAAACTGAATGGCTTCACCAACAGATGCATCGGCGAGCGAAGGTTCCAGCAACGCTGCTGTATTTATCGTCAGAGAGTCCGGGTTGATGTCATCCTGGAAATCACCATCAGCACCGGGATCCGGTCTGTTGAAAAGCGGATCATACAGCCGAACGTCACCCTTGATGGCATGAACAGCTGAGACCCAATGAATTGTGCCTTTCACCTTGCGACCATCCGGCGGGTTGGTGCCGCTACGGGTCTCAGGGTCGTACGTGCACTTCAGTTCGATAACTTCGCCCTTGTCGTCCTTGATCGCCTCGGTACAGGTCACGAAAAACCCGTACTTGAACCGGACTTCCCGGCCGACAGACAAACGGAAAAACTTTTTCGGTGCGTCTTCCATGAAGTCATCGCGTTCAATGTAGAGCTCACGGGTGAACGGCACCTTTCGTTTTCCCGCGCCTTCGTCTTCGGGATTATTGACAGCGTCCATCCAATCGACCTGCCCTTCCGGCCAGTTTTCAATAGTAACTTTCAGCGGATTTAAAACGGCCATGCGACGAAGCGCTGTTTTGTTCAGTGCTTCGCGTACAAAGAAATCAAGATTGGCCATTTCGACGACTGAATCGCCAGATTTTGTGAAACCAAGCTGGCGCGCGAAAGTTCGAATTGCCGATGCGGGATAGCCACGCCGTCGGAAGCCCGACAGTGTCGGCATCCGCGGATCATCCCAACCCGACACTTTGCCATCGTCAACCAGCTGCTTGAGGTTGCGTTTAGATAGTACAGTGTGGCTGAGGCTCAGTCTGGAGAATTCATATTGATGCGGTGCCGTTTTGACAGGTAGATTGGCGACAAACCAATCGTATAGCGGACGATGGTCTTCGAATTCCAGTGTGCACAGTGAATGCGTTATGCCTTCAATGGCGTCTGTTTGGCCATGCGCAAAATCATAGGTCGGGTAAATACACCAGGCGTCGCCCGTACGCGGATGTGTTTCATGCAAAATACGATAAATGGCGGGGTCGCGCAGATTAATGTTGCCCGCCGCCATATCAATTTTGGCGCGCACCACTTTTTCACCATTGGCAAATTCACCTGCTCGCATGCGGGCAAATAAATCGAGATTTTCTTCGACGCTGCGGTCGCGGTGTGGGCTGTTGCGACCCGGTTTGGTCAATGTACCGCGATATTCGCGCATTTCCTCGGCATTCAGGTCGTCAACATAGGCTTTGCCATTTTCAAGCAGATCGACTGCCCAGGCATATAGCTGTTCGAAGTTGTCTGAGGCAAAATAGAGATGATCACCCCAGTCGAAGCCCAGCCAACTGACATCCTTTTTGATGGCGTCAATATAGAGAGTTTCTTCCTTGACCGGATTGGTGTCATCAAAGCGGAGATGACAGCGACCACCAAACTCCTCAGCAACGCCGAAATTCAGACACAGGGACTTGGCATGACCGATATGCAAATACCCATTTGGCTCGGGCGGAAAGCGCGTTACCAGTCCGTCAACACGCCCGGCATCCAGATCAGACTGGATGATTTCCCTGATGAAATCGCGTGGTGCTTCGACAGCACTCTCTGTAGACCCTTTGTCGGCCTCGGACATGGCCTTGTACTCCGGAAAAATTCAATGATTGAGCGCATGTTTACCACGTCCACCAGACGATGGAAGAGGCTTTCTCGGATCGGGAAAGAACCGGTCAGGCCGCGTTGGCTGTTTCCTTGCGGGAATTGGTAATCCAGCCACCGCCCATAAGGCGTTCACCGGCATAGGCAACACAGGCCTGCCCCGGCGCAATGCCACCTTGTGGCGTTTGCAGGATGACTTCTGCGTTGCCATCGCCATGACGGAGCAAAGTTGCGGGAACAGGATTTGTCTGCGAACGCAGTTTTACTGTTATTCCGGTATCATCATCAACCGCAGCCAACCAGTTCAATTCCTTCAAGACCACACGTTCGCCCAGCAAGGCCTCTTTTGGTCCGACAACGACGCGGTGTTGATCAGCCTCAACAGCGATCACATAGAGCGGGTCCCCACCACCGATGCCAAGACCACGACGCTGTCCAACGGTATAATTGATAATACCCTTATGTTGGCCCAGTACATTGCCTTCAAGGTCCACTATTTCGCCAGCTTCAAGCGCACCGGGGCGGAAGCGTTCGACGACAGAGGCGTATCCCCCTTCTGGCACAAAGCAGATATCCTGGCTGTCAGGTTTATCGGCAACCGTCAAACCCAGACGCTCGGCATGTGCCCGGACAACATCTTTGGGCAGATTTCCAATGGGGAAGCGCAGAAATTCCAGTTGCTCTTGCGTCGTTGCAAACAAGAAATAGCTCTGGTCGCGTTTGTGATCCGCGCCACGGTGCATCTCGACCCGGCCATTAGCATTTCTGACGCGCTGCACATAGTGCCCGGTTGCCATCGCGGCGGCACCAAGCTCTTTTGCCCGGACCAGCAGATCCCGGAACTTGACGGTTTGATTGCAACGCACACAGGGAATCGGTGTTTCACCTGCCAGGTAACTGTCGACAAAATCTTCAATCACGTCTTCACGGAATCTGGATTCATAATCCAGAACGTAATGCGGAATATCCAGCATGCTGGCCACCCGGCGCGCATCCATGATGTCTTGTCCCGCGCAACACGACCCTGGGCGCGTTACTGCAGCGCCATGATCATACAGTTGCAGGGTAATGCCCACGACGTCATAACCCGCCTCAGCCAGTACAGCTGCGGTTACAGACGAATCAACGCCGCCTGACATGGCCACAACAATGCGTGCGCCAGGTTCTATGTCGCTAAAATCAGGTGTCATGCCGGGGTTATATAGGGGAGAACCGCCTCAGGGCAAGCGGGAATCCACTGATCTGAAGCGCTAGAGCGTTTCCGGGTTTTACGGAAACGCAGCGTTGCCTCAAACCCCTTGGTATGAGCCAACAAGCGAAGTAGTAGCGATTCCGTTTAGACCGGAATCGCCCTAGTCGTCACCCAGATACTTGAACCAGTCTGCGGTGGCCCCGTCAATTTGATCGGGGGTCCAGACCGGGGCGTCGCGCCAGTAGTCTATGTTTTCCAGCATGACGCGAACACCATCTTCGATAGGAACGCCTGGCGTCCAGCCCAGCGCTTCCTTGATGCGGGTCATATCGGCCAGAGTACAGTCAGGCTCACCCGGTCGTTTGGGTATTTTGACGGTCTTTTCCGCACCCAACAATTCGACCAGACGGTTGACGCTGACGGAGGCACCTGAACCGACATTGAAAATCTCGCCCTTCGCTTCACTGTTGGCCGTCGTCACTATTGCATCGACAACGTCAGTCACAAATGTGAAGTCGCGGGTTTGTTCTCCATCACCCACGATGGGCAAAGGCTCCCCTGCCAGCAATTGTGCCAAAAAGACTCCGAAGACCGCACCATAGGTGCCGGACGTTCTGGCCCGAGGGCCGTAGACGTTAAAAAATCTCAGGGAAACAATGGGCAAGTCGTAGGTTTGCGCCCAGTGCATGGCCAGTTGCTCGCCGAGATACTTGGTTAATGCATAGGGATATTGCGGTCGAATGTCAGCATCTTCACGCGTGGGATAACTGTCTGGAATGCCGTAACACGAAGAAGAAGCGATATAGACCATACGGGAGACGCCGGTATCTCGTGCTACTTCCAGAACATTGAACGTCCCATCCACATTGGACTCAAAATATTCACGGGGCTCAACAATTGAAGGGACGATATCGGCCCGTGCGGCCAGGTGAAAGACACGGTCGACACCGACAAAGGCCTTTTTGATGGCGTCACGGTCACGAATATCAGCCGCCATGACTTCCAAAGCCGGATTGTCCTTGTGTTGTTCCAGATTTCGAGGGCTGCCAACTTCGAAATTATCGATGACCCGCACTTTACGACCATCCGCAAGCAAGCGATCAACAAGATGGCTGCCAATAAACCCACCGCCACCTGTGACGAGATCCAAACCTGTGTCGGTCATGAAAAATACCTGTCGTTCAACAAATCAGAAAACGACGGCACCCCTGTGGGTGCCGTCTCAATAATATATCATAGCCTTATAAGAAAATCAGATGAAGTCGAGCAGTGTTGCCTTGGAAACCTGGGACAGCACACGGTAGGACGCCTCGAGGGCAACCTGGTCCTGCTGCATCTTCGTAATGGCTTCCCCGATATCAACTTCCTCAATATCCGAAATAAAGACTTTCATGAAGCCGATGTCCTGCTGGTGACGTTCCTGAATGTCTTCGATTGCCATCTGGTTCACACCGTTCTTTGCATGAAACTTGTCGATGGTATCGATCGTATTGTTCAGACGTTGCAGCTCGCCTTTCAGAAAGTTGGCTTGATCTGTGGTCAGTGGGTTCGAAAACGGCCCACCAGTACCAAAACCAAAATTCTCGGTACCGTTATCAAACCGGAACATGCGCCGCATTGATTCCATCATGTCCTTGCCGATGTCCTCTCCCAAGGTGCCGTAGGTCATGTTCAGGTTATCATCAACCTGCGTCTGTTGCTTGAGACTGTTATTAGCAAACACGTTGGCCGGTGTTGTAGATACATCCGCCGTTATTGCGGAAAGCGCAGTTGAGGTTGATGTCTTGACAGGTGGTGTATCTGTGCGGGTCCCCGAATAAATATAACGTCCGTTGTCTCTGGTATTCAAAAGGTTCACTGAGGTATCGAATAAATTGTCCAACTGGCTGCGTATGGCAATACCGGAATCGGTATTCACTGCAGCCAGAACGTTGTCCCGCATTTCCTGAGCAACATCGCGCAAGCTTTCCATCGTTGCGTCGTAAATAGTCAAACGGCGTTCGACCTCAATGTTCGATGACATAAATTGTTCTGACCGGGAAAGAATAGCCTTGGCACCAGACAGAGTTCCAACATCCCGTGCAATGCCGGTATAGGTGTCCGACTTCATACCCGTAGTCGTCTGTTTCTGGTGGTTAAACAGGTCTTTCTGGACTCTCAGAACATCCTGAAGCAGGAAGTTTGTCTGGCCGAGGCTGGATACGCGAGTCATTTATATTCTCCTTCAGAACCCGGCTTAGCCGGCAATCCTCAGCAGGGTGTCAAACATTTCACGAGCCGTCGTAATCAGACGAGCCGCACCGTTATAGGCATTTTGGTAGAGTATCATATTGGCTAGTTCTTCATCCAGGTTCACACCGCTCTCACCAATCAAACGGGCTTCAAGCTCTCCACTCAAGGCCGCGCGGTCATCCTTGATGCTCTCGGCGATTGCTGCCTGAGTGGCCATATCCGAGAGGACAGCACCGGCATAGGAGCCAAGGGTGGTTGAAACGCCCGCCAGATGGCCAGCGCCTTTGAATGTAATCGTTTTTTCTGCAAGCTTCTGGAATTCAACTGCCCCGCGACCATCACCAGCAGTGATTGCCGGAACTGTGCCGGCAATCGCGTCTGCGGACAGGTCAACCTTGGCCAATGCAAGTTTGAGCGGATCGGTCAAAATCGAATCTTTGACCTTCAAATCCATGGCTGTATTCGCTTCGAACTTCGGGCCGATCCCAAAAAAATCCGATATACTTTGCTTGGTGCCACCACGCAGTGTCGTGTCGCCAATGACATTAAAATTGTAGTTTTCAAAACCCGTTTTGGGTGTCGAAATCAGTTTGCCCGCACTATCCAGCGAAAAGGTCGTGAAGTTGCCAAATGCCGTTGACGCATTCAGGGAGGTCAGAACATCGCTCATAGCGGTGCCACCCACACTCGCGAAATCAAGGCTGAATGATTTGGCGATCTGGTTCTGTGGCCCACGAAGTTCCAGGTTAGCGATACCACTGGTACCAAATCCGTGCGCAGAGGCTGTCGTCAAACCAGTGTCTTGATGGAACGGTACATTCGCTTCCATCAAATTGTTCATACCAAAGAAGTGCGAAAACCCGCGCCCACCCCTGTCACTGGGTGAAGTCGTGTCCTGCAACATGGAAACACCGGTGGAACCGGTCGGCGCTGTCATCTCCATAACGCCGTTGTTAAAAGCAAGTGTCGCTGTACCCATTTGCGCGTTGACGACCGTAACAACATCATTAATTGTTGTCAGGGTCGCGGCAGATGCAGCAGCGCCATTTTTGCTGATTGTATTGTTCGTAAAATCGACTTCCAGCCGATTAACCAGATTGTTGCTGGCATCTGTTGTTACAAACGTAACCTTGCCCGTGAAACCGGTTGTATCTGTTCCGATAAGGCCGGTGTTGATACCAGTCAGGACTGATGGTGGTGGCACAGCAACGTTGTCGTTGTGAACCAGGTTAATCTGGTCTGCAACCTTGGCTGAAAATTCCCCAAGTTCGCTGGCAAAATTTGGCAGGATTTCGTCCCGCATTTCGATCAGGCCCTTGATCCGACCGGATGTCAAACCAGCGTCCAGTGTCTCACCGGTAGATGTTAATACACCCGATACCGCGTCCACCTTGTTTACCGAAATTTGCGAAAACCGGCTTGTAGACGTCACGGTGCCAGGCGTGACGTATTCAAGCTGACGCGCCAGTTGGTCAACAAGTACTGTCCCGCCCGCAGTTGTTACGCCAATTTCACCATTACCGAAAGTGAAAGTTTCTATGTCCATATATTCGGACAAGGTGCTAAGTGCCTGGTCCCTCTGGTTCAAGAGGTCGGCTGCACCTGTACCTGTTTCAAGCTGAACTTTTTGAATTTGTTGGTTGAGGTCCGAGATTCTTGTCAGCTGCGTATTAACGATTTGAATAGCATCACCGACTTGACGGTCGGCCTCTCCACGCAGCAACTGGATCTGGCTCGCCATCACAGTCATGCTGTCAGCAAATGCCTTGAGGTCGTTGACTGCGGCTGTCCGTCGTACCAGTGAATCCGGCTCAATCGGTAAAGTACCGAATGCTTCGAAAACCTGATCCATGCGACCTGCAAGAGAATTGTTATCCTGAGGTGAACCGAGGATGGCCTGAAAACGATCGTGCAGATCACTCATGGCATCATAACGCTCAGTATCACCGAGAGCATTGCGAACTTGTTTGGCAAGAAAGATATCGGTCAGGCGTTTGATTTCAGAGATTTCAACGCCAGCACCCTGGCCACCATTTACACGACTGCTAATTTCAACAATCTGTCGCTGATAGCCCTCGGTGTTAACGTTTGTGATGTTATTGGAAGTCGTGCGCAAAGCCGCCTGGGTCGCATTCAGACCCGAGATGGAATTGTTCATTATTGCGCCAATTGACATCGCCTGCTCCTAATATTTTGTCGTTGTGACCGGCAGGCCCGCGGCAACATCTGCCGCAAACACATGCTCGATCCGACTGTCATGGCAGTTATTGCCGCAATTCGCAGGGCTCCATTGGAAGCCCTCTCGAATGAAGCAACTATCTGATTTATCTATCTTTTTCATGACAACAAATTGTTTTTCCGGTTCAGACGCACCAGGCGCCATTTGTTTTGTGACAGTTACAATGCAACAACGGGGCCAGAAAATGATTGAAGAATGTTGACGGGCATCCAGACCACGGGAGAAGCCAAATCTCACAAGGATGCGCGCGCCGCGGTTTGGTGGGAAAGGAACAAAAGTGTCCGGTAGATGCGAAGATTGTGGATAATCCACTTGAGATTGCAGCCAACAAAAACGGTACTGACAAATAAACCTGTAGCATTGAAGGTGTTATAACGTATGCTATTGAATTCATTCGCCGCGTTGGTTAAACACCCTTAATCAAAGTAGGGTGATTTACAGATGAATTCGAGTTATTGTCAAATCTGGTGTTTGGGCATTTTCATCAAGCGGCGACCTGATCATTTTGCATGACTTCGATACCGTCTTTAAATTCAATTCCAGTAATAACTTTCCCGAGGCTGTTGAAGCCGCGTAATCGTCTCCATTT
>JABILA010000079.1 GCA_018654745.1 Alphaproteobacteria bacterium | reverse complement strand
TTGTCCGACAGCCCGCCGATGGTGATGTTTGCCTGCAATGAGCCCTCAGGTGACGCTGACCGCAAGGACAGCCCCTCAAACATCGAGGCGACGGGTGAATTTGTCGTCAACATGGCAACAGAAGCCCTGACAAATCAAATGAACGCGTCGTCCGCAACCGTGCCCAATGATGTCGATGAATTTGAGCTGGCGGGTCTGACGGCGGAACCGTCTCAATTGGTAAAGGCACCACGTGTTGCTGAATCTCCCGCACACATGGAGTGTACATTTCTGAAGCGTGTCGACTTGCCGTCCAGTAACCCGGCGCAACGCAATGAGATGATCATTGGCCAGGTCATCGGCATTCATATACGTGACGAAGTTTTGGTTGATGGTCTTGTCGACGTCACCAAATTCCGACCATTGGCGCGTCTGGGTTACATGCAATACACAGTTGTTGAAAAAGTATTTACCCTTGATCGTCCGGGCTGATCACCGCCTGTAATCTGAAACGCTATATCAATATTTTCGGGAGAGACCCTATGGGCATGTTGGTAGACGGAAAATGGCTTGATGACGACAGAGGCGTGCGCAGCCAGGATGGCAAGTTCGTGCGCAAGCCAACGTCGTTTCACAATCAGATCAAGGCGGATGGCTCCACCCCCTACACGCCTGACGCCGGACGGTACCATCTGTACATTTCCCTGGCCTGTCCATGGGCGCACCGCACCCTGATCTTCCGCAAGCTTAAAGGCCTGGAAGGCATTATTGACCTTTCAATTGTCGATCATATAATGGTCGAAAATGGCTGGACTTTCCGAACCGGCCCTGGCTGTATAGCCGACCCGATACACAATGCCGACTACATGCACCAGATTTATACTGCGTCCGAACCGGACTATACGGGCCGGGTGACGGTGCCTGTGCTCTGGGACAAGCAGACGAACGTCATTGTGAACAACGAATCCTCGGAAATCATTCGCATGTTTAACAGCGAGTTCGCCGCCCACAGCAACAATGATTTCGATTTCTATCCTGAAAACCTGAGGGCCGATATCGATGCCATCAATGACCGCATCTATACGACGGTCAATAATGGTGTTTACAAATCCGGATTTGCCTCCAGCCAGGAAGCCTATGAAAAAGCTTTCGACGAACTGTTCGATACGCTGGATTTTCTGGATGAGCTGTTATCGAACCAACGCTATCTGACCGGAGATCGCATTACCGAAGCAGATTGGCGTTTGTTTGTTACCTTGATCCGGTTTGATGCTGTTTATGTCAGCCATTTCAAATGCAATCTTCGCCGCATCGATGACTACGCCAATCTATCAAATTATCTGCGGGAGCTTTATCAGATGCCTGGCATCGCTGACACCGTGGATATGCATCATATCAAGCATCACTATTTTGGTAGTCACGAAACTATCAATCCGCTGCGCATCGTTCCAAAGGGCCCTGCGCTGGATTACGCGCAGCCGCATGATCGTACACGGCTCCCTGCCTCGGATTAAGTTTCAGAAGTCAGGTGTGATCTGATGCCAGAAAATTATCGACTTGTCGCAAAAGAACACGGGTTCGGGACTGTATGTTGTCCACAAGTTCTTCGGCAATGACGTCAATGTCAGTTTGCAGTTGGGACAAGGTAACATCGGAGCCTTCGGTCAAATGTGGCTCCAGTGAATAGGCAGGCTCCATGCCGTCTGGTTCCGTAACGGCCAATACGACGCGCCATTTCACTGACAGTTTCTTGCGCACCCACAGTGTCGAGACATATTCGCCGATCATGCCAGCAAAAACCTGCGATCCGGCGTAAAACCAGACAGCTGGCAGCCGTTTCAATTCCCCTTTCAGACCAAGGTGTCCCTCGCATGACCAGCAGGGGGGACATTGCTGCAAGCTATGAAACGCATATACCAGAGGCGCAATTTTGTCTTCGATGGGAAAGTCGTCGTCAGAAGTCATTTTCAGGGGGGCGTGTTCGCAAGTCGGATCGCAATTGCAATCGCATGCCGTTGAATGACATGTCGGGCACACCATAACGCAGCGCGGGCAAGGGCGTCCGCTGGCGTTCAACACATCGTTCGCAACAAGTTGCAAACTGTGTTGACGCTGGCGTTGGACCTGTTCACCAAATTCCGGGCTACCCAGTTTCACGTCATGTCCTGCTTCTGTTGGTCGTTATTTCAGCAATTGAGTTTTGATTATACCAATATCATTCAGTTGAATATAAGTCGAAAAATTCCCGCTACGTTCATATGGCCCTGAATTGCGCCAATATCCTCTTTCAAACCAGGTACCGCGCGCCAATCCGCCAACCCTTGCCACGCAAATCTCCGTGAAAACTTGCGTGCAAAACGGTTCGATTATCGATGATACACAGCTCTCCGGTGCCTTCGGGCTCGTTCCAAGCCTGGTCGAACACCACGTCACCAAACAAGGGGCGCACATTCTGTTCCGCAAACAGATCGTAACTGGCGCGCATGCCGGGCTCCTTGCCCTCCGGCGTTGCGGCTTCCCGTGCATTCTGCAGCCAGGCCACAATGTTGGCGACAAACAAGGTCGACGACTTTCGGGGAAAACGTTGCTCAGGGTCATTTGGATCACGACTAAACAACGAAATCTGGCTTTCCTGCAGCGAACTGCGATCAAAATGAAAGCGCAGGTGAGGGAAGATATTACGCTGTTCCAGGTTTTCTGCGGTCGTATCCAGACAGGCGTTGCGCAATACGACCGGCCCAAAAGCATCAACAAGGGAACGCAGATCAGTGTTCAGCCTTTTCTTGTCGTCATTCAGAATGATGTCCGTCTGGTGGTCAAATGTCAGGATCAGCCCAAAATGCTGAAAACTGAATTCTCTGCCCAGTTGCAAGCCCAGTTCAGCCGGGGTACGGCCCCCCAGTTCGCCTTTATATCTGGCGATGATTTTCTGCGGATAATTGGCGATCACCACCTGGACGACAAATCGGCTACCATCCATAGTCCCGGAAAACTTCCGATCAGGATGTTTTTGTAACTGGCTGATCAGGTCCGGGTCAATCCGGAAAGCAACTGACATTTTGCGTACTCCAGGCGACGAACGGCGGCCCCTCTCAGAGCCGTAAAACCAGACTGCAGAAAATGATAGATGGCGGAGGACGCCCAGGCAACGGGAAGCTGTTGATCAGGCGGCAGTTGAGCGCTTTGCCAGGCGACAGCGCAGGGCCTTGTGCAGTTTCTTCGGCGCAATGAAACAACCATTTACATTTGTCCGCCAGAGGTCTGCGCCCTCAAGGTTCGCGCCAATCAACATGGCGTCACAGAGATTGGCATCTGTCAGATCGACACCCGTCAAATCCGCGCCACACATGTTGGCACCGGCCAGATTGGCACCGCGAAGGTTTACACCCACCATAACTGTATTGCTGAGATCCGCATTTCGCAGATCACAATCATTGAGGTCAGCATGGGCCAAATTGCGCCGCGCCAAATTGACGTTACTGAGATCAAGACCCGAAAGATCGGCCCGTTGTCCCCCCTGCCCCTTCAGCCAGCTGTGGTGTGAAACCAGCGTCCGCAGTAAATGACGAAGCTTGATCGACATGGATTCGCGATCGTCTTCCGGGACCTTCTTTTCGGTAATCCTGGCTCCAGGCGGTAACTCCGACAACATATAGCGGATGCGCAACAGGCGGGCGGCTTCACTGTCATCAACAGCGGAAATTTCTCCACGCTCTACGCCCAAAGGATCTTCGCGTATGAATTCGTATTCGAACAGGCGTGTTTCTTCGCCCAGTTCTCCGGTTTCCAGTTCTTCGTCGCCGTCAAATACCTGATTGAAGGGGGCGCTGTTATGTCCCATCATGCCCGCAAGAACGGCTGCCTGGTCACTCATGATCTCACCTCAGCGTCGTAAAAAACCCGAACCCGATAACGATCTTCGGAGTTATTTCCCCGATAATTCGCCAATACCCTGCTCCCCCTGATCAGAATTGAGTCCACCTAAACTAAGGTTAAGCAACCCTGATGACACTGAATATGGCACATCACAAGGCTATTGAATACCACATTTTGACAATAAATTTCAATTTTCTACCGGATTCCAAGACTCTACCCGTGACTCTTCTGATTCGAATCGAGACTCTTTCACCAACCCACGGATTCCATGACTCATCTGCCAGAAATCATCTCAATGATACGACAGAAGGCGAAATCGCCTTAAGACGGCAGGTTTCTGGCAATCATATTCAGACGATTTTTGAGCTCCGCGAGTTCAGCCTGCTCGAACATCAAATCGTCTTTTGACTTGGGCTCTTTGGTCTTTTTCAGTGTTTTCCCGAGGACAGAAACCACGCGATCGGCAGCTTCCGCAGCTTCCTGGATGTGGATTTTTTCTGCCTGCAGGGACACCTCCTGGTTCATCATCAGATTGGAGAATTCATCCGTATTGTTCGCTGCCCTCAGGGCATCGAGACGGCCATCCAGTTCTTCCCAGGCACCTTGCCATAATTTGTAGGCCAGGCTGCGGCTTTTACGACGCTCCAGCTCCACCATGATGCGGACGAATTGCCAGACTGTCATGTCTATTTCAACCACAGTATTTCCTTTCAACAGAGTGTATCAGAGCGTTTCCGGATTTCACGGAAACGCAGTCAGGATTGATCCGAAGCAGCGTTTGCAGTTCTCAGCTTTCGTTGCTTCTGGCTGCTCCCTTAATATTTATCAGGTTGCCAGCAAAGATTATTGCACCACCTGCCAGCACCCACATATCGAACGGTTCGCCATAAAGCAAATAGCCAATAACTGCAATCAGCGGTAGCCGCATAAAATCGAGCGGCACGACAACACCTGCATCCGCCAGAGCGAGGGCTCGCGCGATACAATAATGAGCGCTAAGAGCTGTCACACCGACCATGACAACCCACGGCATCAAACTGGCTGACGGTAATGTCCAGTGCCATAAAGCAGGTAAGAATGACAAGGGCAACTGTATGACAATCATATAGAAAATTATCGCCAGGGGAGAATTGTCGGCACCCAGCTTTTTGGTCATCACATAGGCTACAGCATAACCAGCCGCAGCACCTACGACGGCCAGTTCTGCCCCGCTGATACCCGTAACAGTCGGGCGCAGGATCAGCAATCCCCCGCCGAACCCCATCAAGATGGATAGAAAGAGCGTTCGTTGAGATGCCGCCCCTAGCAAGGCGGCACTTCACTCAGAAAGTCAGTAGGTAGTCGGCTACCAGCAATCTAATAGAGCTACAGCTAAATCAGAGCCACGACTTTTCGCATTGCTCCCGGGTCGGCATCAATATACCGCATCGTTGTGTTCAGATTTGAGTGACGAGCAAGCTTTTGAACATCCCTGGCGGAGCCGTTCACCGTAGAGATTCGCCGTGCAACCCTAGTAATAAATGTCCTGCGACCACTGTGGCTGCTGCAGCCCTCATAGCCAAGAGCGGAATACCAGTCTCTAAATTTGTTTACAATTGCTTGTGCAGATGTTTGCTCACTCCGTTCAGATCGAATTACCGTATCGGTTGGAAGGCGTTCCGGCTCATGGCTCTTTAGCATTTCCAAAGCAGCCTTCAATTCCTTATTCATAGGGATCGCACCACCAGAACAACCTTTGGATACGATGTCTTCCAAATGGATGGTATCAGCAACATTTCCTTCTGGATCACATACCATCAGCCATTTCACTCCACTTATTTCCTTGGCCCTGAGACCAGCCTTGAAACTGAGCAAAAAGATCGCCTTATTTCTTTCGGGCGATCTGGTTTCAGTGATGTGGTTAAGGACAGCCTTTTGCTGTGTCGTCGAAAGAATTTTGGCTTGGCGCTGAAGTCCCATGAGATACACCTCAATATCATGATAAAATAAACATATGCCGCTTAATATAATGAATTACACTGAAAGGTCAAGGCTAGTTTGGATTTTACTCAATAAAATCAATATGTTAATGGATCTCATTATATTAAACACATTATGTCATGAGTGACATTCACTTCATCTCCTCACTGGCATTTATTCCGCAGCATATCACCGGTTAGTCGCACCCTGATTGGATACAGAAATCCCAGATTAGAGAGTGGAGTGAGGTCTCGTGTATCCGGTTTTGAAAATATCTCACTCCATAACCTGTGCCCGGATAAGCTAAATAGTCATGACTGAAGTTATAGGCCAGTCGGCCCACCCAAGGAGTATACATATGAGGTTATATGAAATTGAGAAAATTCCGAAAATTGGTGATGACCAACCACGTCTAAAATATGAATTTGACGCCAAAGCCATCAGATTCTTGAACGATGGGAATGAAACAGGGCAGATCACACTGGCGCGATTAAATGGACTAAAATTAATGCGCAAAAAGGAGGCAAAACTGGAGCTTGAGAAATCTGATCTGAGACAACTTATGTACAGTGTCACTCCAGACGATATCCCCCAAACAACCAAAATACCTGATAAACTGGAAGCGAGCGCAATATCGGGTGCAAAATCTGTAAGTAAGGAAAGAGATCAAATCAGTAAAATGGCGCTGCGGGCTATCGAGAAAGGGTGAGCCAACCAACGTCTTACGCTAGGGCTGGCGTAGCTCTTCTGCGGCGATATTCAGAAAAGCCTGTTAGTTCTTCGGAACCATTTATTCTCTAGCAATTGGCATTGCGACCAGACGGCCCCAGCCCTGCCCTATCACTATGTGTTTTACTTTTTCACCACCAAAAGCACTGAGGCTCAGAATTCACACCCAGAAACCCCATGAATGTTTAATCAGTTCATACAGGATAATTTGCGTGTAGAAAAATCGCTCAAACTGCAATTTGAATTTAGGTTTTCAGCGCCAGATCGAGTATAATGGTTGGAATTGAAGACCAGTGTTGTTCACCGAAAACAAACTTTACGGCCAGCGAACAGAAGTAACATTCCGGGCATAAATAAATGCATATTCGCAACAGATCGACGCAGTGTTGGCAGCACTGTTTATGGAAGGTGTTCTTGACGTGATAAACTGATTTTTTCTGTTCACCTTCCAATGACAGAACCGCCCCGCCAGCTGCCAACTGGTGGGGCATTTTTATGGAAGGAAAGGATATGGAAAAATATCAACTAAACGGCTCGCAGTTTTACAAGCATTTTGCCCAATACGACACGTGGATTGAAACACTGGATCACCTGATTGAGCACGAACACATTCGCCGCAAGAAGGAACGTGGTAGGGAATTCTTCAGAGATGTTGCCAATGATATTGTTAATGGTCTGGTCGTCTCGAAGAAACGTGCTTCATCAATATTGGAGGATTTGAGTGCGGCGATGATCCAGCCACCGGCAACATATGAAGGAGAACGGATTATTCCGATGCCTGACGATATAAATTTGCTGGTGGAGATGAGCAAATCGGATAAAACAAAACTAATACGGAAGATAGGCAATAGAACACGGGCGAAGCAACAGCGCGGCTCAGGCAGGAAGTCAGTTGGTGTTCAGCAGGTAACTGGCACTGCATCAGCAGACAGTCAGCAAGTGATCAGCACCGATTGGAGCATTGATATTACTGAAGAAAATGGGGTTTCAGATACTCCTAACTACACCCCACTAAACCCTACTTCACAAAACTATACCCAACCGGATTCTCAAATGGGGATATCTGCTTCGCATGGGGATGTGTCTTCGACACAGGTAGTGGTTGCTTCGCATCCAATGGGGGGACTCAAAGAACAACAGGAAGCAGGAGCTGCCACTTGGTCACCCTTGGTCGGAGAACTGGCCGCATCGTCACCTCCAAGTGTTTTGAAGTAGGCGAGCAAATCAGCTCGTTGCGCTGCTTTTTTGAAGCCGCGAAAACTCATCTTCGTCCCCTTGATAACTTTTTTGGGCTTCTTGACAAAGTCTGTAAAGGTTGCATCGTCCCAAGTGACGCCAGAAGATGACATGGCCTTGGAGTACTTATACCCTTTCACTTTGCCTGCGGGTTGGTTGAGAATACCGAACAGATTGGGGCCTAGTCTGTTTTTTCCACCTTCTTTCAAGGTATGGCAGGCTTTGCATTTTTTCGCGAGTTTCTTGCCGCTCGCGATATCTCCGTCTGCCATTGCCACCGATGACATCAAAAAAATGAAACCGGCCGCGGACAGGAAAATTCGTTGTATACGCTTCACTGTAATCTCCTTAATTTTCGCACTCATATGCGAACTACTTAATGGGGGTCGGTTTCTTGACTTGCTTCATCAGATCGTCATCCCATTTTCCTTCGACCGTAAAGTGAGCGGCAGCCCCTTTGAGGACAGCTTCGATAACCGAAGACGCCAATGCCCTTACGCTGCGTACGCGACTAGGCTACGGCACAGGAGACTGGCAGGGTTTCAGCGCCGCATTTGCAGTTGAGAATATCTCTGCGTTGGGCTCGGAAGATTACAACGACACGATCAATGGCAAATCGACTTTTCCGACGATTGCCGATCCTGAGACTACTGAAGTGGATACCGCCTGGATCAGGTATGCCGGGTTGCCGGATACCAGCCTGACATACGGTCGCCAAAAGGTGGTTCTGGATAATGCCCGTTTTGTCGGCAATGTCGGTTTCCGGCAAAACCAGCAGACCTTCGATGGCCTGGTCGCCAGCAATTCGTCACTGCCCAAAACAACCCTGATCTATGGATATGTCTACAACGTCAACCGGATTTTTGGTGATGATGCAACTCTGGGCGATCTGTCAACCAGGACCCATCTCTTTAACGTTTCAAATACAAGCTTCAATCCGGTGAAGATTACGGGCTATGGCTATTTTCTGGATGTTCATCGGGTTGCCAGCCTTTCAACCAGAACCCTCGGTTTGCGACTGTCGGGCAAACACAAGATGTCAAACGAAGATTTCAAATTGATCTATGCCGTAGAATATGCCCGGCAGAATGACTATGCGGACAACACAGCAAGTATCAGCCTGGATTACAAATTGTTGGAACCAGGCATTGCCTGGAAGGGACTGGTGGTGAAAGCCGGTTACGAGGTTCTGGACGGCGATGGTACCACTGGGTTTTCGACACCTTTGGCTACCCTTCATGCCTTTCAGGGTTTTACTGACAAGTTTCTTTCAACACCTGCAAATGGCATTGAAGACAAATACCTGAAGGCCGGTTACATATTCTCTGCTGACAATGCTCTGAAGGGGGTCAAGCTTGGTGCGCAATATCACGATCTGGAGGCTGAAGCCGGTGGCGCGGATTATGGGAGTGAATGGAATGTATCAGTTTCAAAGGGCTACAAGACAGATTTTGGTGGTCTGGGTCTGGCGCTGAAATATGCCGACTATGACGCGGATACTTTCGCTACTGATACACAAAAACTGTGGCTGACAATGTCGTATAAATATTGAAAGAAGAAGTCACTGTCCGGTGCTAAGTTGATGCTAACAACACAAAGTTGAACACCTTTATCTTAACTCAGACGAAATCAAGTTTCGTCTGATAGCCCCATCTATAGATGCACTGTTCGGTTAAGGCTTGCGACTGGATATGCATATTTCGACTGACTTTGTTTCGTTGCACGTTGAATTGAGAACACGAAGTAGCACAAACTTTAGAACGAAAAGCGGATGAATTTTCATTTCGCTCCCTCAAACGATGAGATGGAAAATTATACATACTTCAGCCGTTCAAACCGGAAGTAGATTGGCGCTGGTAAGATAGACCAAAATTAGCAACACCAGACTTAGTTTCCAAACTCATTTCGGCGTTCCAGTCATGTACTAAACTTCCCACAGACTACTCGCGATCGAAGTCGCGCCACGGGAAATTCACAAATCATTGGCTAAGAAGTAGCGTTTCAGTCGAAGGTTCCTTTTCATTGTAGTGATGAAGTCACCTTGCAGCGCACCTTATTTGGGCTTTTATGACCGTGTTAGGGCTCCTATGACCCTTGTTCTCTTCAGTCTGTGCGTCAATTTGTCCCGATCAATTGACATATTCGGAAACAATCCAGATACTTTGAACGAGTACACAGTACCCGACTCTTTTCATAACACCAACTCTATCAACGGTTTCCGAGGAATGTTTGGTTTGAATAAAGCCATCATATAGTCGCGGATTTCCAATTCAGACATTTTGACCATGGCTTTTCTGAAGGCATTGAGGCC
>JABILA010000128.1 GCA_018654745.1 Alphaproteobacteria bacterium | reverse complement strand
CCAGGATTTCAGCCGCCTCGCCCTGACCGGCACCAGCTGGCTGGTCAACAGCGATGTTTACCCGACCAAACTGGCCGTCCATGATCTGGATTTCGCGCGCCCGGACCCGGGTGAACGCCAGGAAATTGATCGCATCATCATGGAGGAGTTAACGCATGGCATCTTCAAACCGGAGGCCATTGCGTATTTTCAGAAAACGATTACCCGGATGGGTCAGGCGGGCTGTGATGCCGTCATCCTTGGCTGCACAGAAATTCCCCTGATCATGGACGACAGCAATTCATCACTGCCAACACTGGATTCAACCAGGTTGTTGGCTCGCGCCGCGTTGCTGCGGGCAACGTCAAACGCGAGCTAAAGCCTTTATCTATTCAGCGGCGGGTTCCAGTTTGTCCTGTGTGCGGTTTTCAAAATCACTGGCATCGTGACGTTCGCGCAACTGTTCCTCCAGCGGGCCGCGGGCTTTGTTGACGATACGCCCGCGCCTGACTGCCGGACGTTCGGCAATCTCGTGTGCCCACCGGACCACGTTCTCGTAAGATGCAGCATCCAGAAATTCCGCAGCGCCGTAAGAGTCATTGAGAATAACACCCCCATACCAGGGCCAGATGGCAATGTCGGCAATAGTGTATTCGTCGCCGCACATATTATTATTCTCGGCCAGGTGCTGGTCAAGCACATCAAGCTGGCGTTTTACTTCCATGGCATAGCGGTTGATGGGATATTCCATTTTGTAAGGCGCATAATTGTAGAAGTGACCAAAGCCGCCGCCCAGGAACGGGGCACTACCCATTTGCCACATGAGCCAGGACAGGCATTCGGCTCGCCTGGCTGGGTCGGAGGGTGTCATGGCACCAAATTTCTCGGCAAGATACAAAAGGATCGCACCGGATTCAAATATTCGCGTTGGCGGCGTGGTCGTGTGGTCCATCATGGCTGGAATCTTGGAGTTGGGGTTGGCACTGACGAAGCCACTGCCAAACTGATCGCCTTCACCAATATTCACCAGCCAGGCGTCATACTCGGCACCGTCATGTCCCAGCTCCAGCAATTCCTCCAGCATGATGGTGACCTTCACCCCATTTGGCGTTCCCAGAGAGTAAAGCTGCAAAGGGTGTTTTCCGACCTGGAGTTCTTTTTCAGATTGTGCCCCGGCGGTCGGGCGATTGATGCTTGCAAATTCACCCCCGTTTTCTTTGTCCCAGGTCCATATTTTGGGTGGCACATATTCGGATTGATCGTTCATGAGGAAACTCCGTGCGGGAAAAAATCAGAAGATTCTGCGCCAAAACTGTCGATGACATCGACGCTTGGGAAGATATGGGATGTCGAAGATAATATTGTAATAGTGATCAAAGTAAAATCCCATGTATTTGCAAAGAAATCTGAAACACCCGTGCCGACTGTCTTGCTGTTTCAGGTCTTGAAGCCTCATAGTGCTGATACCATCATTTTCAGTAATTCTCATTCCAGGCAGATCAATCCAGACATGCGCACATTCCGGGACCGGGTCAGGCACACAATAATCTTCGAGTTACTTGCTCTCATCGCCGTCGCACTTGGTGGTAGTCTTGTCACTGGTCATTCCATGGAAATGTTGGGGATCATGAGCCTGATGTTCAGCGTTCTCGTGATGGCCTGGAACATGCTTTACAACTGGCTGTTCGATCTCTGGGAGCAACGCAATCGAAACGGTATAAAACGCAGCGTTTTCCTTCGCGTCATCCATGCGATCATATTTGAAACCGTCTTGCTGTTCGTTGGTGTGTTCCTGGTCGCCTGGTGGCTGGACCTGACGTTGCTGGATGCCCTGATCCTGGATATCGGACTGGCAGTCTTTTTTGTCGGCTATGCTTTTGCGTACAACTGGATTTACGACATCGTCTTCCCGATCCCCAACAAGGTTGAAGATATATCCTAAGCTGAATGTTTTGAGGGTAATCTGAGCGAGAGAATCAGACCCACCGCCGCCAGCGATGCCAGCGTAAGGAAGGCTGGGCCATAGCTGCCCGTCATATCAAAAACACGTCCGCCAAGGATGGGGCCGAGGCCTCCACCAAACATGCCAAAAAACAGGACCAGGCCAAAGAGTTTGCCATGGGCCTTCAGGCCAAAATATTGTGCAATTGTTGGTGAGGTAACCGTAAAGAAGCCGCCATGCCCAACGCCGTAGACCGCAACGCCGACAAACAGCATCCATGGTACTGATATCGCATAGAACGCCAACAGACTGGCGATCAAGGGCAGAAAACAGAAGATCAGGGCGCGCTTGCCGCCAATGCGATCGATCAGACCACCAACCGATAGGCGCCCGATGATGCTGGCCCCGCCCATCACAGACAGTAGCGAGGCTGCCACTGCCGGCGTCATGCCAAGGTCCATGCCATGGATGACAATATGCAAAGGGATTGTTGCCAGGGTGATAAAGAAGCAAAACTGGATAGCGCAAATCATCCAGAAGACCGGGCTTTTGCGCGCATCTGCAAAGCTGGTACCTGGAACATCGGCCTGCACACCATTTGTGTTTTTTGCCGCCGGGTTTTTCATCAAAAAAGCCGCTACGACCAGAACAACGGCACCACCAATACCCAGAATGATCAAGGCCAGCCGCCAGTCGTAAAGCGCGATCAAAAATGCAGCAACCAGTGGCACGACCATCTGGCCGGTCGCTGTACCGACCTTAACAACGGCCGTCATGATGCCCCGGCGTTTTTCGAACAGCTTCGCGATGGTTGAAAGGGTCACCACGTCATGGGTCGCGAGACCCACGCCGATGAACAGCCCGAAAACCACAACCAAATGCCACGGCTCGGTGATTTGCGACAACAGGACATATCCGGTACAGCCCAATAGTCCGCTCACGATCAGAACTAGCCGCGGGCCAAAACGATCGCTCAGGTAGCCACCAAAGAAGGCCAGCACACCGGACAGAAAAAAGGCGATCGACATGCTGCTGGAGAGCAACGTCCGCGACCAACCGTATTCCACCTCAAAGTTTTTGAAAAACAGGCCGTAGGCAAACAACAAACCGATGGTCATGAACTGAACAAAAAATGCCCCCAGCACAGTCAAAATGCGTTGATCAATTTGGCCGACAACCGGAAGTTTGAGCACTGTAGGAATGTCCGTTTTTCAGGGAAAATCAGTCAGGGAACTGGCGGCAGAACGCCATAATGAATGATGAGACAGGAACAGGTGATGCGGGTCAAGGCAGGAGATGGGAATTTACGCCAGTTACCTTCGAATCAAACAGTGACCGTTGCGACAAGGATGTGTTGGCTTGTAATTTCAGCCTGTGTTAGCGTTACTGGAAAATCTCTAGGAATAATTCCATTTTCGTATCTTCGGGACCTGACATCGATGACGACGCCTCAGCAAATTGGAAACAACGGTCAGATTCCGGCGAACTGGACACAAAAGGATATTCAGAATTCAGGCCTGCCACGCTATGCGGCTGACGATCTTGACGGCATTGTATCAGAACTGAGCAACGGCGCCGGATTTACACTTGTCCAGGGTCTTGCTCCTACTCCCGAGGTTATTAGTGACGTCGAAGAATGTGGCATCCGCTTACAGAAGTTCGGCCAGGACCTGGGACGGTTGTTGCCGCAAAATTCGGAGCAGGAGCAGCTTGTAGAAATTTCTGATTTCTCGGACGAAGATGAATTTGATGATCGCGGATATCGCTCCCCCGGTGAGCTGACACCACACACTGATCCACCGCCAATCATTGCGCTGCTTTGTTTGCGACCAGCCCATAGCGGCGGTGCAAACCGCCTGGTCAGTGCCGGATCAATTCGAGATGCCATCCGGGACGAAGACCCGACATTGGTTCCTGTCCTCGAGGCAGGATTTCCCTATTTCATGCCCGATGAAAAGAAACAGGGAGACGGGCACATCGGTGACGTCATACCCACATTGCTCGACGGCCCGGGCGGCATAAGCTGCGTCTATTACCGCCCGTTTATTGAACGCGCTGCGGAGTTCAGTGGCATCCCCCTGCCCGCCAGGTCAGTTGCAGCACTGGATATGTTTGATCGTTTCGCCAACGACGCTGAATTGCAGGTTCAATACACGCTTGAGCCTGGTGAATTGCTGATCCTCAACAACTATCGGGTTTTGCATGCCAGAGATGATTATGTGGACTGGCCGGAAAAGCATAAAAGAAGAAGTTTGCTCAGGCTCTGGCTGGATGCCGACTGGATGCCTGAGCCGCCACCGGCACACGCTGGTCGTCGCAATCCGATGGCAGACTTGCTCTGACTTCAAGCTAAAGTCATTTCGCTCTAACTCGACGGCTTAAACCACGGATTTGGTTACCCGGGCCGTTGCCATGATCTTGTTATTGCAGGTGGCTTCGCATTCAACGAACACAAGTGAACGACCGGATTTGATGACCTTTGCAGTAACATCTATCCGGGCGTTAATGGGTGCAGCACGCAGGACGGACGCAAAAAAATCGGTTGTCATAGCCTTGCGACCTGCAGGCAGGGTCGAAATGGCCGCAGCCCCGGCGGCAATTTCCAGGGCAATATGATAGCTGCACCCGTTTACCGTTCCGGACGAAGTTTGAACTTCTTCAGTCGTGTGGAAATACGCTTGTGAAGTACCGTCGGCAACTGCAATCAATTCCAGCCCCATAAACCGGTTCAACGGCACCTGGTTGAACACGGTGATCAATTCTTCTTCGCGCTGCTTTGCTTGCCCGACTTTTTCGTCGTCCTGAACCTGAGTAGACATACCAATGTGACCTGTACTGTTACGAACGTGTATAGAATTTGTTGAAAATGCGCCAGCAACAGGGTTTTTACAACCCTGCTTTTTCCAGCAACCAGTTGAGATTGGCCTTAACTGTTGGCCATTCGCTGGCGATGATGGAATAGACAGCCGTATCCCGTATGGTGCCGTTCGCCATGATCATGTGTGAGCGTAAAATACCATCCGGCTTTGCGCCCAGTCGTTCGATAGCCCGGCGGCTTTGTTGGTTGATGAAATGGGTTCTGAATTCGACGGCAATGCAGTCCAGTTCCTCAAAGGCATGACGTAATAACAGAAGCTTGCATTCCGTATTCACAGCAGAGCGTTGTACTGATTTACGATACCAGGTTGATCCAATTTCGATTCGGCGATTGCCTGTGTCGATATTCATGTAGGTCGTCATGCCCACAGCCTTGCCGCTTGCTTTTTCGATGACCGCGAATGGCAGCATTGAGCGTTTTTCCCAGAGAGCCAACCGTCGTTCAATCTCCGCCCCGACTTCATCGGGTTTCGGGACCATCGTATACCACAGCCGATGAAGTTCGCCGTCTGCGGCTGCTTCCTCAAGCGCAGGCTGATGATCAAAGGTCAGGGGCACCACGGACACGCTGTCCCCATCCACTGAAAAAGCTTCAAGCCAGGCCGTCATTTTGATCTCTCCGGTTTAGTTGATCCTGGCCCATTACAGTTGCAAGAAGCCCTTCAGCTACAATGGTTTTCAGGATTACAACATGCCCGGAATATTCAACGATTGCCACAGCAATCATCTATCAAAATTGATATCATGGCTGCCTCAATCAGCCTCGTTGTCAGATCCTTTTATTCTCCATATGATTTCCCGAATAGTCATTTGAACAGGGGGAATTTCGATGCCGGAAATCAGCTTTTTCTTTGGTGCGTTGCTTGCTTTGGTCCAGGTGCCCATGACACTGGCGGTTGGACTGCGTCGGCGCGCTGTTGGGGTATCATTTCTTGATGGCGGCGATGATGCCCTGCTGAGAAAAATCCGGGGGCACGCAAATTTCACTGAAACAGTTCCCATCACCATCATCGCCATGGTCGCCGCAGAAATGTTCGGGGCAGCCGATGCCGTCTTGTGGGCAGGCGGCGGCTTATTGGTATTCGGCAGACTGGCTCATTACTGGGCGATGATGAAAATCGAAGCTGGTGCCGTGAGGTTTGCCCTCATGCTTTGCACTTTAATCCCCATGGCCGGGTTTTCTATCCTGGCACTGTTCGAATATCTGTCTCGGGCTTAGGAGATCGCGCTCATTAACGGTTTAACTGCAGCCATTGTGCTTTCGCCACATTTTCTTGTCGTGGCCTTCCGGGACATTGGCACAGGGATCAGAACTGGCGTATCCACGAAGGTCGTTATATTTCCCGATTTGTGCTTCGGATAATATTTCAGGCGTCTTCAGGTGAGTAGCCAGGTGGACGTATCGCAGGTTTTTTCTCGTCTGCGCAATGGCCTCCAGGGACGCACGCAGAATAGCATCGTTGATGGTGCGGTCCTTGAAATGTTTCTCCAGTTGTCGTTCAAGACCGATGAGGGTTTTGCCATGGGCGACCGCCTTTATTTTCATACTTTCAAATAAAGCCCTGATTTGTTTCACCTGAATAGCGTTAAGCGGAATTTTGTCCTTGAGCTCCAATAGGTGTGAAGGCCCTGGAACACCATTGAGTTCTGCTGCCCTGGCCAGCCCCCATCCGCCACCGCGCCGCAGTTCCACAAGATCATCTGGTGAAAGACTTTTGATCGCACGTTGCTCTTGTCCTGCATATTTTGATTTGTTTGAATGTCCGGTTTCGTTCGCCTGAACGGCAAACCCCATCACCAATATCGGTAGGACACAAAGCACATTTTTCATCGCATTCTCTTTCAGCAGCCAGGTTTTGTCAGAAGTAGCTTGCCACAAGAGGCGACAATCAAACATGATAGAAATCATGTCTGCAAAATTGATTGAACAAATTGTCAAGTCGCGCGGCAAGCGACGAAAGCTGGACCGGAACAGGTATCTGTTTCACCAGGGCGACCCGGTGAAAACGTTGTATGTCGTGGAAGAAGGATTGATCGAGCTGACACGGCATCAGTCAGACGGTTCAGCCATCGTACTTCAACGCGCAGGCAACCTGACTGTCCTCGCAGAAGCTTCCGCCTACGCCGAAATTTATCATTGCGATGCGATCGTGCAGCTCCCCTCGATCGTATTCCAATTACCAATGAAAATATTCCTTGAGCGGATACGAACCGACGAAGGGTTTTCCACCTTCTGGACGTCACACCTGGCCCGCGAAGTTCAGTCTGCAAGATACAGAAGTGAAATTCTCTCAAGAAAAACCGTTGCTGATCGACTGGACGGCTGGCTGGCGTGGAAAGGCAACGGATTGCCCGCAAAGGGTCAATGGAAAGCGGTCGCCGGACAAATTGGCGTTAGCCCCGAAGCGCTCTACAGAGAGCTGGCGTCAAGACGCACAAAGTAACGACAGGAATATCGCCACTTGAAATAGTTCCGGAGTACGAGGAGCAGAAAGCTGACCCAACGTTTTTCATGAACCTTGCAGACAATCACACCGATGCGCGCGTATACCGGATTTGCGACTTTCATCTGATTTTGGTGCATCGAAAGTGAAAATGTTGGGAATACCTGTTTATTGGCGGAGGAAATCAAACTTCTGTCTTTACTATAGCCTCTCTGAAGCTAGTCATTTTTGGAGATATCATCGGAGCCCCAGGGATAGAGTTTTGGTATCCAGATGTTTAATGCCGTTGCGATCGCCAGGGCCAGCACCGATCCGACAAGGAACTGAGTCCAGTTATCAGGTCGAAGGACCGCAAGCGATATAATGACGACAAGCATCGGGATATCCAGAAAGTGTGTGAAGGATGCCAATTGCTCTCCGCGCGCATGGGTGAGTTGAAGTAGTTTCGACCTGATCTGACACCGCTCCTTGCAAAAGGAGAGGGTTACCGGTTTTGATAACGGTGCAAATAAAATTATCGAAACACAATCGAAAGGTAACCCTCATGTTACAGAATAGCGAAAAGATCATCAGT